>QPGA01000002.1:66009-143717 GCA_003332265.1 Candidatus Accumulibacter meliphilus | reverse complement strand
GAACACCCTCTGGCCAGCGCAGGTCCCGAACGACTTCGAAGCACTTGGCATCGTTGATAAGGTCCTGGATTTTAACCAGCCCAGTGCTGGCAGTGTGCGTCGTGTACATGCCCCTTTCTCCTAGGTGTTCCTTCCCAGGAGAGCATACGGAATTCCTTGGGCGTTGTCTAGTGCGCCTCTAACGTCGCTTTCGTTGCGCACCAACCTGGAATCCATAATGAGCCACTATTAATTGGAGGTCTGCTATGCCAACCAGTGTCGCACTCGGTTCCCACTTTGAGGAGTTCGTCAAGTTGCAACTCGCGTCGGGCGGTACAACAACGCCAGCGAGGTTGTCCGCGAAGGTTTGCGGATGCTCGAAGACCAGGAAAAGCTGCGAACGCTCAAGCTTGAAGCGCTACGGGCCGAAGTGCAGAGAAGCATGGAAGGCGGGCCGGGAATTCCTGCCGGGCAGGTTTTCGAGAACCTGCGGCGGCGGATCGACGAGCTTGCCGCCCGGGAGGCGGAGTGATGCGCTTGGTGTTCTCGCCTGAAAGCCAGCTCGACCTGATGGAAATCCCGGCGTTCATTGCACAGGGCCATCCAGTTCGCGCGAAATCGTTCGTGGATTAGCTTGAAGCCCCCTGCGGCAGGCTCATCACTCAGCCGGGTATCGGCGCACCCCGCCCCGAGCTAGGCGATGGTGTGCGAGTGCTGCCACACGGCGCTGCCCGCTAACCCCTGAGGGCTTTACGAAATGCGCGGCAATGTATGGGAATGGTGTGCCGACTGGTACCGCGACTACGCGACCACGCCAGAGGGCGATCCGACTGGTCCACAGATGGCGGCAGGCGCGTATTGCGCGGCGGCTCGTCGACCGACAGCGGCGGGGACGCGCGTGGTGCCCGGCGGCTCAGGTTCGTGCCCGCCAACCGCTTCCAGGACACCGGCTTCCGGTTCGCCACAGGTCAAAGCGAACCGGCGGGTCGGGTTCAGGAAGAGTCGCTGGCCGAGCCGACGGCGGCACGCCGCCGACGTTGAACGAACCTATCCGGGGCTGACCAACGACCGTCGACTTTGAGTGGCCCGCACAACAGCGATCGCTTACGATCGCGACGGCCGGGGCGGGGAGTCCATCCATCGTATGCAGCCCCGATCAAAGCCCGGCAGCAATACGAGGCCGGAAAGCGGTCCACAATTGCCGCAGAACATTTTATAATGTGGCCACACTAGCCCATGAGGAAGCACCATGCCCATCGCCATTCGCGAACTCAAAGCCAGCCTCTCCCGCGTACTGCAGCGCGCGCAGGCGGGTGAGATCATCGAAGTCACCTCCCACAGCAAACCCATCGCCCGCATCGTCGGCATTCCGGCCCATGCCGACGAAGGGCTCCGCGGCCTGATCGCCAGCGGTGGCTTGTCGTGGACCGGCAACAAGCCGCGGCTGCAGCCACCCGTTGTACTGGTCGCGAGCGGAACAGCCGTCAGCCGGATCGTGCTGACGGATCGCGCTTGATTCTCTTCTGTGACACCTCGGCGCTGGTCAAGCTGTACGTAAGGGAAGACGCCAGCGACCTGATGATGACGCTTGCCGGATCGGCCGATACCCTCGCCGTGTGCCGCCTCGCCTGGGCTGAAGCAATGGCGGCGCTGGCCCGGCGCGCGCGTGAAAACCCGGCCGACGCCGAGCTGATCACGGCGGTCCGAACCCGCTTGCGTTGCGACTGGCCCGCTTATGCGATTGTCGAGGTCACGCAGCCCCTGGTAGAACTCGCCGGTGAGTATGCCGACACCTTTGCTCTGCGCGGCTACGACAGCGTTCAACTCGCCGCCGCGCGCATTCTGCAGGAAGCGAGCGACGAAGAGTTCCACTTCGCTGTTTTCGATACGCGGCTGGAAAAGTCTGCCCGGGTGCTGGGCATGCGTACCCTGGCCAGCGCTTGACAGGCCTTGTCCATTAACTGGCCTTCCTACCGAGCGTGGCAAGAACCGCAGGTGGCCGCCGTGGAACTCGCCTGGAAGATCCTGCATCGGCACCCGGCGACCACAGCTATCTCTTCTTGCGATCCGCGCCGGTCTTCTCGGCACGAGCGGGAGCGCTGGCACGCGTTGGGGCGGCAGCCGGACTCGCAGGCGGAAGGGCAACGCTCTCGCTGACACCTGCAACAGGAAGCGCTTCTGCAACTTGCGAGGGTCTCGGTTGAGGCGACACGGGAAGGCTTTCCTCGAGTTGTTTCCTGTGTTCCTCCTGCTCACGGGAGAATGATTCCATCTGCTGCCGTTGTTCCTCGCGGGCCTTCGCCCAGCTTTCCTGGATGCGCTGGTGTTCCTCCTCGTGAGCAGCAAACGAGGCCGCAGCCGGCTCGCCCATTTCCGGCGGGGGGGCGCTGGCGGCTTCGGCGCCGGTAGCGGCAAACGCCGCTCGCGGAGCTTTGCCATACGCTTCGGGATTGAGCAACTGCCCTTTCTCGAAGTACCCGGCGCCCTTTTTCTCCTCGACCGGACGTCTGAGTTGGTGAATCACCGGGTCGTCACGGTCAGCCAGAACGAGGTAGCTAACCTCGCGGCCGGGTTCGCCGTATACCGTAAAGGCCGTGAAAGCGCCATTCCACTCGTAAGCGGCCAGGAAGGGCTTGCTGCCGATCGCCGTCAGGCTGACCGTGGCGTCATCTTCCCTGGTCAGCGCGGCGAAGTAGGCAGGCATCTTGACGAGCGCTTCGCCACTCGCGTCAAGCTGCACTTTGCCGCGATAGAGGCACAGGTCTTCGGGCGATTCGACAAGGCTGTGGCGCAGCGTCTTGTTTTCAGGGTCGAGTGGGTGATCGATCAGGAAAGTGCCGCTGGCTTTGGAAAGGGTGCCCGTCACATGGACGTTGCCGTCAAAGTAGCCCGCCCACAATGCTCCGTTGCCGCTCACGTAGCTGTACAGGGCATACTTCGGGCCTGCCCCCGATCCACTGGCATGGGCTACGACGCCATGGGTATCGCCACTGCCGGCGCTTATGGCATAGCCCCCAACGCCCCTGACCTCGTCCGCCGAACTCGCGGAACTGGTAGCGGAAAAGTGGCCTCCTTGTATCCGACCGGCGGCACCGCTCACGTCGCAAATCATTCCAGTCTTCAATCCGGTCCCGTCGCCTGCCGCCGAGATGCTGAGTCCATACACGTTGCCCGTCCCGCCGCCCGCGATGCGAGCAAGGATTCCCTGCTTGAGCGCCGGTCCCGAACCGGACGTGTCGACGCGCAACCCAAGCGCATCGCCAGTGCCTTCGCTCCGGGCGACGGCCCGAAGTCCTTCCGCGCGGTCGCCCGTGTCACCGTCGCTGTAGGCACGAAACTGCCCGCCATACTTGTGCCCTGAACCCTGGACAGTACATACGATGCCCTCCTTTTGTCCCGGTCCTGAACCAAACGTAGTCAGCGAGAACCCCAGCACCTTGCCAGTACCGTTGCCGCTGGCGTCGACGTAAATCCCTTCGGTCGTATCAGTTGACTCTGCCGGATTATCAGCAGCGAAGTATGCAGCCCGCTTCTGGCCGGCAGCACCAGTGGCGGTGCACCTGAGCGTCTCTTTGAATCCGCTTCCTTCACCGGTTGCGTACGCTCGTATACCCGACACGGAGCCGCTCCCCTTACTCTGGGCGAGGACCTCAAGGCCAAGGGCCTTGTCCGTCGAACCTTCGCTGCAATCGGCGCGAAACACGCCGGCCAGCTTTGGACCGGCACCGTAGACGTGGGCTGAGACAGCACATTTTTGCTCTGTTCCGGCGCCTCCAGCGCTTGCGGTAATCGCAATGGCCTCTCCGTTCCCGTCGTTTACCACCTCCGACCAAACTCCATACGTGCCGTCTGTGAAATCGCTGTCCCCTCGTGCTCGGAAGACACCAGCCGTCTTTCGACCAGCACCCTGGGCGTCGGCGAAAATGCCATATTTGGCGCCTGTTCCGGTCCCCGTCGCGTCAACCGAAAGACCGAACACTTCGCCGCTTCCCTCGCTGCTGGAGGCGATGTTTACGCCATTTGTCGAGTCCTCGGAGCCGGCCACGCCAAACGCGCCAAACTGACCTGCACGTTTGGCGCCAGAGCCAAAGGCGACGCTCACCAGACCGTCTTTACGACCTGCTCCTGAACCACCTACCTGTACCCAGGATCCTGTCACGTCGCCAGACCCCTCGCTATTGGCCAAGGCGTAGAGCGCATTTGTCCGGTCCGCTGAACCAACGTCGCTATTGGCATGAAACGCGCCGGCGCTTTTTTCTCCAGCGCCACTGACAGAACTACGAATGCCCTCCTTGCGCCCCACTCCCGAACCGGACGTTTCAACCACCAACCCCAACGCGTCGCCAGCCCCCTGGCTGCTGGCAGTAATGAGAACTCCTTCCGCCTTCTCATCGGAAGACGCTGGATTTTCGGCGTTGAAATGAGCAGCCCGCTTGGCGCCAGCGCCCAATACCGAAGAGACAAGGCCCTCCTTGAACCCTGTTCCGGAGCCTTCAGTCGTTAGCCGAAGACCACAGGTGTTGCCCGTTCCCTCATTGGTGGCCTGGATGGAAACGCCATTCGTCGAGTCGGCCGAGCCGACTGCGCTTTGGGCCCAGAATTGACCGGCTTGCTTGTAACCCGCACCACTAACGACGCAGGCGAGTCCTTCCTTCGCCCCACTCCCTGAACCCGTCGCCGTAACCTCCAGGCACCGCGCAACGCCCGTCCCTTCTTGCGTTACAAGACCGTGGATCGCCCTTGTATAGTCCGTCGAGGCGGTCGGCGCTGCGGCACTGAAATAACTGGCACTGGTGGGACCAAGGCCGCTGACGGAAACCGTAATGCCTCTCTTCAATCCAGGCCCGGTGCCATAGGCATTCACGTCCAGACCGGTTACCGTTCCGCTGCCGTCACTTGATGAAGCACTCAGGTTCGCAAAGGCTGTGCCGGCCACGCCATCGTTAGCCATGAGGTAGAGTTTGGCCCACGACAGAGGAGCAACGCCGACGCCGAGGCTACCATTCACCTGCAAGTTACCGTTCAGTACCCCACCGCTATTCGACAGCGCTCCAACATCCGCGGCGGTCGTGGCGTGCGGATTGCTGCCACCATCTAGACTCAGCGAGCTGTGCCTGATCTGCGCGCCATCACCGCCGGAATGGTCGTGACTGTTGCCATTGGTGACGAGCTTCCCACGCGCACCAGCACTCAGCTTGTTCTCATCAACCGCGCCATCGACCACCTTGTCGGTCGCCACCGAAGCCGGCGCCAGCGCGGCTCCTGCCGTTTGTCGTCCGTCAACGAAAATGTCTCCGACATTGCCCGGCACATTGCCGGCGGCGCTGAGGGCGAACTGCCCCAGGAGAATCAGGCTGCCGTCGCCCGGCGGCGCGGCGGTGACCGCGCGCACTTCCGGCTTTTCGCTGGTACGCGTGTTGCCGGTGACGCCGGTGGCGGTGCTGGGATCGCTTTCCTCTTCGTGGTAAGCGATGGTGATATGGACCGTGGCCCCGGGCGGGAACGCGGCCGCGTCGTTCAACGAGATGATTCGGCTATCGAGCAGGATCAGCTCTCGCCCCGCGCGATCGATGGCCATACCGGGCTGGACGGTGATTTCCCGGTCGCCGCTCCTGGTCACGGCTAGACCGTCGGCAACCCCGTAGCCGTGCAGGCTCGCGTTGTGCCGGCGGCGCATCGCCAGATGGTACTGCTGCTCGTCCGAAAAATCGGCTTCGACCAGAAACTGGTGATTGAAGTAGTGCAAACGCTTGATATCAGCCATGGTGGTCCTTGCCTCTCTGGTTAGTGGGCGAGATCCCCGATGAGCGTGTCAACGCCGATCCGGGAATGGACGCCGATCTGCATCGTGGTGTGCTTGGGATAGTAGTCAAACGCGGTATGTGCCGGCTTCTCGAGCTCGATCAGGGCCCGGATGATCCGATTCTGGCGCTGCAGGGTGGCGGGATCGGGATTGGGGACGGTTACCGTCACCCGGAAGTAATGCGGCGCGCTACCGTTGATCTGGGTGTCGATGCCGACGGTGGAATGCGCGCCAATCTGGAAAACCGTGTTCTCGCCTTCAGAGATTTCCGGTTCCAGGCCGGTGTAGATTTTCAGCAGGGAGATCAGATTCTGCTTCGTGCCACGGCGGCGGTAGAGGGGGACGATACTGGCCAGGAAATCCCGCTGCTGGTCTTCCCGCCAGTCGGCGCGCAGACCGAGCGCCACCCAGCTCGCCAGCCAGTCGAGGAATTCGCGCGGCGTCGCCGATGGATCGAAAAGCTCGGGAATCGCGGCGATGATTTCTTCGAGTCCCCGCGCGGGCTCGCCCTCGCTGCCATCGAGGCCCGTCAGCACCTGTTCGAAAGCGAGCAGGAAGCGGCCCAGCAGCGGGTCGTCGGCGAAAATGCCCGGTAGGTACTGGAGATAGCTGCTGCCTTGCCGTGGATCGATAGCCATCGTCGCTTCTCCTACGCCGCTGCGCAGACCAGGGTCATCGTTCGCGCGCGGACGAGTTCGTGCAGCTTGATGGTGAGACCGACCGTCTGGTGCTGTGCGTTGTGAAACACGCGTGCGGGGTCGGCGCTGCTCAGTTCGACGCGGGTCACGTAGTCGACGCCGGGGAACTGGTCGAGCAGTTGGTAGATCTCCGAAACGAAGACATTGCGTCCGAAAGGCCAGCCGGACTGCTGCTCGCCGCCATGCAACGGATCAAGGAAGGCACGCAGGGCGGCGCTCAGTCGCGGCAACAGCCCGCTCGGCTCGACGTCCGGCAGAGCGACCACTTCGGCGTCGATATCGACCGCAACTGACTGCGCGCCGAGGACATGGACGAAAGTGGTCAGCAACCGGCGCGGCTCGAGATAGGCTTCGACGGCCCCGATCACTGCCTCCCGTTCGCTGTCTTGGCGGGGCACGACGATCAGACTGATATGGCCGGGCTGCTCGGTTTCGAAGTCGAGCAGCGCATTTCGCCGCGCGAGACAGCGCACTCGGGCAACGCGCGCGTCTGCTTCGAGCGCCAGCGCTTCGAAATCGGCGCAGGAGACTGCCCGCTCCTGCCGGCGAAGTGCCTGTACGCTGGCGCGAATGTCCGCCGCCAGCGCTTCGGGGGTCAGGCCAGACGGCTGCCAGTCCTTGCCGTTGAGCAGCTTGAGAAAACTACGCAGGTTGGCGTCGCTGACCCGGTTCAAGCGGTAGAGCAACATCTCCGACAGCCAGGCGAAGAGCTCGATCAGGGTGATGCCGGGATCGGAGGGATTGTGGTTGGTCCATTCCGGCGCGCAGCTGGCAATCAGCGCGCGCGCTTCGTCGACCAGGTCGGCGTAGCGACGATCGTCCAGATCAGGCAGGGTCAGTGGCATGGCAATCAGGGCTCCGTGAAAGACAAACGAATATCATGGCTGCCGGAATGGACCAGGAAGCGGCCGCTCGCCAGCGCACCCGGGCGCTCTTCTCTTTCCGTGATCTGCAGGCTGTGCAGATGGTCGACCCCGGGAACCGCCTCGAGCAGCGCATAGAGGTCCGACGGATGCGGCTTGCGACCGAAGTCCCAGCCGTTTCGATCGAGGCCACCGCTCAAGGGATGAAGAAAACGGGCCAGTGCCTGCGCCACTGCGCTTTCGACGATGCTGGCTCCCTGCATTGACAGCAAGGCGATCCCGGCAACGACGTCGACCCGGACGTACTCGGGTCCGACGACCACCAGGTCCGCGGTCGGCAGGCGACGTTGATCGAGATAGCGCCTCACCTGGTCAATCAGCGCCAGACTCGGCAGGGGCCTGGCATCGCTGCTGTGCGGCACGACGATCAGGCTGACGGTCCCCGGCCGGAAGACGAGCGCATCGGGGTCACTGGCCAGGTCGTGCAAGGGTACGCAGCGCGCGCGCGCCACTTCGGGCGAGGCGAGCAGCGCCAGGTCCTGATAGTCCTCAACGCTGACCGCCCGGTGCCGGTGACGCAAGGCGCGCGGCGCGCGCTGCAGGAGCGACGCGAGCGCTTCCGCGTCGGCGCCGCCTTCGGCGGGCTCGCGATTGCTCACCTTGTCCACATACGGCACGGTCGTCTTCAACTGGACGATGCTAGCCGCCGGCCGGTTGCCGCGGGCGCCACCGCCGGTCCGGTAATGCGCAAGACGGACATTGCCGGCGCCGACCGACGGGATCAGTCCATGGCGGCCATCGCCGAAGCCAATCTCTCCGCTCAGGGCGTCAAGCACGTAATGCCGGTCGCGCGGGCCGGAGGCGTAGAAATCGGGCACCGGCAGCCAGCGCACCCAGATCTCGCGCGGCCGGCCGCTGGCGTCGTCGATGACGGTGATGGCATCCTCGCCACCGGCCTGCTGGATGAGCGTCTGTTCAGCCGCGGCGGGCAGTTCGCGTTCGCGCACTTCCAGACGCTGGCCGGCCAATACGGGGGCGTGGACGCTGCGAAAGCGCTGCTTTTCGCTGCCGTCGCTGGAACCGACGATTTCCTCGCGTACGCTCACCGCCTGCACGGCCGGCGTGGTGTTGAAAAGGACGCGGCTCAGATGCGCTGCAAGCGGGTAGTCGCCGCTCTCCCAGCGCGCCCGCAACCAGTAAGCCTGCCTGGCAAACTCGCTACGACTGGCGAAATCGCCCGGCACCAGCCATTCGAGCAGACCCGAGCGGGTGAAGTTGTCCGATCCGTCCTGAACTTTCAGATCGGCCCAGTGCGCCCCGTTCCAGTACGTCCAGGCGATTCTCAAGGGGGTTCCGGGCGGGGTTCCGGAAGGCGATGCCTGGCCGGAAGGCAGGCCGGCGAGGGCCGCACCGTACTTCACTTCGGCAGCACGGAGGTACAGACTGAGCTGGCGATTGGGAAAGACGCGAGGTCCCGTGGGCAAGGTAAAACCCAGATAAAGCGTTGGTCGGGCTTCACTGCTGGCCTGAAACGGCTTGAAAGCGGCGCTGCAGGGCAAGTAAGCAAAATCGTTGTGGGCGACGATGGTATCGAGCGCCAGCTCTTGCCGGGTCAAGGCATAGTCGATGCGAAGACGACGAATGGCCGGTGGAGCAAAGCTGGCCGGGATAAACCGGTAGCCTTTTTCGGCGTGTTCGGGATCGACAGCCTCGTAACGGGCTTCCTGACCGTAATCGCCAGCGATCAAACGGACGCGCAGCCAGTACTTCACCAGGCCATTGACAGTCGCCAGGCGCGGGGGCGTGGCCAGGATGAAGCTTACGGTGCCCGACCGGGCCAGCTGCGCCGTGTCGTCGACAAACGAGTGCGGGGCGATCCATGCCTGGCCGTCCCAGTATTCCCAGGCAAGATCGAGCTTCTCCGACGCCCGGGTCGGGGCAATGGGCGACTGATCGTCATCCTCAGGATTGCTCAGTTCGACGTGCACGGTGACGCGGCTGCCGGCGTCGGCAAGCGCCAGCGCATGGGCCAGATAGAAGGTATCGCCAAACCTCGGCTTCTCGCCGAAGGGGAAGAAGTCCTTGCCGAGATCCAGCGCCAGCTGGTTCGCGAAAGCGACTTCCGCGCTCAGCCCCACCTGGCCGCAGGTGATCGTCGCCGTCAGGGAATCAATTTCCGGCAAGTGAGCAACACGCACCCGGCCGCCCTGCCCGACGCTGTCCAGGGTGATCGGCGTCAGCAAGCGGCAGCGCAACCAACGGCTGCTCGTTTCGGCGACCCGCTGTTCCGGAATCGGAAACGCGCTCAGGCCGGCAGTCAGAGTGACCTCGCCGTTGCGGGTCAGCGCTCCGGTATCATCGGCGGGCGTCAGCGTCAGGCCGTCCTTGCCGTCCCAGATCTCCCACTGCAAAGTGCGCGGGTCGGCATCGGCAAGCTCGTTCGCCAGCCTGAAAGTCAGGCGCAGTTGCTGCAGATCCGAACGTGCGAAGAGCACGTCGTCTCCGAGATACAGGACATGTTCGAGCGCCTGATTGCCTGTGAAGACGGGTATGGCCGTCGCTGCCGGCGCGGTCAGCCAGGAGCTGTGGTCGGCATAGCGGTCCGCGCCGGGGTCGCGGATCAACAGGAAAGCGAGCTGCGCTGCGCTGACGACGAGTTCGCGTTCGGTCTCGAAGAGCACCGGCTCCTGCTCGCCTTCGGCCGGCGGCGCAGCGACCTGGGTGCCGATGGGGACCAGCGCGTCGGCGATGCTGCCGGGCGCCAGCGAGAAGGTCAGCGGCACACGGGCCGCCTGCGGGGGCAGGTGCGCCTCGCCCAGCAAGTCGAGAAACGCCAGAAGGTTCTTGTCGGGGACCTGGTTGAGCCGCTGCAGGATGGTTTCTGCAAAGCGACTGAAGACCGCGATCAAGGCGCGCCCCAGCGGGTCGCTGCTGATCAGGCCCGTGCGTGTATCGTCCGACTGTTCGTGCCAGCCCGGGGCATAGATTGCCAAGAGCTGGCGAAGCTGCCGGGCAATGTCGACGGCCGTTCGCGGGTCGACCGGTGGAGCGCTGCTGACCATCAGGCCGAACTCCTCTCGAGATAGAAGGGGTACACCAGGTTGAAGGCGTTGTTGGTGGCGCGGACCTGATAGTCG
This sequence comes from Candidatus Accumulibacter meliphilus, assembly GCA_003332265.1. GTDB lineage: Bacteria > Pseudomonadota > Gammaproteobacteria > Burkholderiales > Rhodocyclaceae > Accumulibacter > Accumulibacter meliphilus. The sequence goes on along the minus strand of QPGA01000002.1, from coordinate 133,237 downwards.
ATTTCGATCAGCAGGACCTCACCGCCGTCGGTCGCGTGCACCGCGATGTCGAGCACGTCGATGCGCGGCTCGAAGAGCAGCAAGGCCTGGCGAACGGCCTGCGCCACTTTGCCGGCCGTGGAAGGACTGTTGATCTCGAAGACCAGTTCGTAAATGCCGCAGCCGAAATCAGGACGCATCACGCGCTCGCCCTTGGCGGTGCCGAGGATGATCCAGATCGACTGGCGAACACTCTCCTCGTACTCGGCCAGCTTGAAAAAACCCTGGTCATCGAGCTGCACCGGGAATCCCCAGCCAACGCCGAGAAAGGATTTCGACATCAGTCCTCCTAACCGATGAACACCGTGCCGACGGCAATCACCTGGCCCACCGGCAGATCCGCCGGGTCGTTGCAGGTACTCGCCGTGTCACCGTTGCGCGCCGCAAACTTGCCGTTGATCTTCACCGTCGCACTGCCGATCCTGATCGTCGCCTTGTTGGCCGGCGGCTTCTGGAAGCTCATCCCGGGCGGCGTCGGCAGGTGCGCTGGCGTGTTCTCGGCCGTGCTATCGACCGTTGCCGCCGGTTTTCCCAGGATATTGACGTTGCCGCTCAGATTGCCGTTGATGATGCCGCTGAAGGGATGCGGCAAGGGCGTCGGCACGGGTGAGCCTGGTCCCGGGACCATGACGATATGGGTGTCGGTGGCGATGATCTGATCGCCCTGCTTGGCGGCGGCTTGGCCCATGGCTCAGTTGATATTGACGGTAGCGCCCTTGATATTCAGCGTCGCGCCGGCTTTCACGTCGAGGCCTGCTCCGGCCTCGAATTGGGCATCGGTCGACGATTTGATTTCCACCTTCCGGGCGTCGAGCCTGATCGTGCCCTGCGGCGCCGACAAGCTGATGTCCTTGTCGCTGCTGATGGTGATGGTGTTGTTGGCGGTATCGAAGACGATGCTGTTCTTCTCGCTCTTGTCGATGATTTCGATCTTCTCCTCGCCGTCCTCGTCATTCAGGCGAATGAGATGGCCACTGCGCGAGCGGATCACGCGCAAGGCATTCTTGCCGTCGGCGTTGTCGGCGGGGGATTTGTCCTTGCCGTTCCAGAGAGCGCCGAGGACATAGGGAAAGCGCAGGTCGCCGTGCTCGAAGGCGACCAGGACCTCGTCGTCCACTTCGGGCAGAAAGTACAGGCCGCGATCGTTTCCGGCCATCGGCGTCGCCATCCGGGCCCACGCACTCTCATCCTCGGCGCTCAGCCAGGGGAAGCGGACCTTGACCCGCGCCAGGCCCTCAGGGTCCTGGTTGTTGGTCACCACGCCGACGACGACGCCGCTGATGCGCGCCGTGTCGTCGCGTTCGACGAGCAGGTTGAAGAAGCTCACGTCGCGTTCCTCCGAACGGTGAAGCGGGTCAGATAGCCCTGTTGTGATGTATAGCCATGAGTTGCAGAGACGACATAGTATTGGCCGCTGAAGCGAGACCCCAGCCCGGCGATCTTGATCACCTTGCCGGCGCGCAAGTCGGTTCGACCCAAGCACGCACCTTCGCCTTCGATCAGTTCCAGGACAGCACGATTGAAGCGTGCTTTGGCCAGTTGGTCAGCTTCGGCCTGGGTCGCTGGCGGGTGCCGGTCGAGCACTCCCACCGCCGCGCCGAAGGCACGCCTGGCCAGCGCCGCGCCACTCTGCTGACCACCCATGCTGGACACTTCGGCGCCGACCCGGGCCTGGGCGATGATCGCTTGCTTGTCTCTGACGTTCCAGCCGCGCACCTGAACTTCGCTGACCTGGCCAGCCAAAGAAAGGCGCGGATAGAACTCCAGCAACTCATCGTTCAGGGTCAGGGTCATGATTTCACTCGCGGCATTGGCGACCGCCCGGAAAGACAGCGTCTGGTCGTCGACGCGGACCTCGTATTCGATCAGCCGAGCGCGCTCCTGAAGAAAATCGAGATCGCTCTGCTTGGCCTGCAGGACGTACTCATGGACCACACGACTGTCGTCGGTGTGCGCGGTCAAACCGGCTTCACGAGCGATTTGCGCGGCGATATCGCTGTCTTTCTGCTGCACGAAAGTGCGCACCTGGCAACCCCGCTGCAGTCGATGACGGCGGTCATAACCACGCACCGTCACGTGCGGCAAGCGGTCGACGGCAAACTCGGGTTCCAGCGCGGTGATTTCGCCCTTGATCAGGCTGGCCAGATCGTCGACATAACCGAGCGAGACTTCGACCGCCTGCCCGACGGCGAACAACTTCTGATCGTCGATCCAGCCGAGGATCTGTGCGTCGTTTTCCGATCCGGCGAGCTCGATGGCGAACATGCTCGGCAGCTCGACGCTGTCGTCGACCTCGACGGCGATGACATGCACCGCAAGCGCTTTGGACAGGGGGGATCCGTTGATCGCGATCTGGAAATCGGGAACCAGTGGGCTACGCGGCGTGGCGGCAGACATCGACAGTTTCCCCCTAGCCGCGCTTCGGAATCGTCAGCGTCCGGCCGATGCGCAGATCGCGCGGATCGTCCAGCTGATTGGCCTCGGCGATCACTCGCCACAGGCTCGGGTCGCGATAGTTCTCGGCGGCGATAGCGCTCAGGGTGTCGCCACGCTTGATTCGGCGAGTCGTAAATTCGGGGTCGGTCTGTCTCTGATCCAGTACCGGGTCGAGGAACTCGGTGACCGTGATCGTCAGTGTCGCGCGCAAGGGCCTGCCGTCGCTGCTGAAAAGGGTGAAGCGCTGGACGAGGTTGCTGACTACGCCGGTAAAGGGAAAATCGGAACGCGCCGGGGGCGCCGCGCCCCAGGCGATTTCGACCGCCGGGGGGCGCTGCAGATCCTTCTGGATACGCGTCAGTTCGACGACCTTGTTGGTTTCCTTGCGCACGTCATCGCTGGCGACGTCGTTGACCGGCTCGGTGACGTCGTAGAACAGCTCGAGGTTGAGCAAGCGGCTGCCGCCGCCGGCGAAGAACAGGGTCGGTGCATTGACCTTGCCGTTGGTGCGAGTGATGGCTGGACCGGACGAGCCGATGGAATTCCACGCCACGGTCTTGGTGATCGAGTAGCTATTCGGATTGAAAAGCACCTTGAACTTCTTACCTTCCACGCGGCCACCGCGGTTGTCGAGCGGCGTGACTTCGATCTTGGCTAATTCCATTGTTTCCATCCTCGACGTTCGCGCTCGATGCTCATATGGCGCAGGAGGCGGCGGCTGACCTCGGCAGTCAGTTGCTCCCAGTCCAGTGCCACCGCCGCTGGAAGAGTGTTGCCGTTGACCCGAGGAGCTCCGGGCTGGCTCTTCGCCGGCCGGCTATCCCCGGGCGCAAGCGGGCCGTCGTGTGCCGGGTGATGCGTGCCTACCGCCGTCCTTGTCGTCGCGGCGCGAGCTTCCCGATTGCCGGCCGGGGCCACTGCCGAAGCAGACCCTTTTCTTTGCAGGACAAGACCGGGAAGCGCGCTGGCAGCCGCTGACGCTAGCGCCGTTCTTTGCGGGATCACGGGAAGGAGCTGGGTGACGACCTTCTCCGATGTCGTTGCAGGCGGCCGCATGGAACCAGTCGACCGCCCCGGCGGCCTTGCCTCGGGAACGGCAAAGGTGGCGGTCGGCGCGGGAGCGCCGACGGTGATCGCCGCAGCAAGCAATTCACCCCTGGAGGACAAGGACGAAGCGGACGAAGCGATTGCCTTGCGGCGGAGCAGCGGCTGCGGTGCTGGCGCAACGGGCAATACCGTCGGCGCCCGCCGATTCGCGGGGGCTTTCCCGAAGACGACAGCAGCCAACGCCCCCGCCTCGGCTGCATGACCAGGACTCTGGCGAGTACTCTCTACCGGCTTGGTCCGTATCGTTGCCTCTCCCGCCAGAATCGAGCCCGCGTCCGCCGACGGCACTGCCCGCCGCCTGACACGCAGGACCGGCGGCGCTTGGACCGGGGATTCTGTCTCCGGCGCTGCCGATGACCGGTGATCGGCAAAGCGGGCAACGGTAGCACTGGCCCCTCGCGGCTCCGTCGCCGTCACCCGAAGCAGAGAAGGCGAGCCGCCTGCCTGCCACTGCTGTGCTTCCCCAGGCGCGACACTGGCGGCAAGCGAGAGAACATGGTCGGCCGGCGGAACGAAGGCACTCACGATGGTCACGCTATCCGGCCTGGCCGACGACTCAGCAGCGGCCACCCGTCCACCCCTGACGCCAGTCCCGAGATCGCTGTCAGAACGACCACGGTTCAGCAGGCGGCTCAACAATGGCAGCGATGAATCGCTCCAGCCGGCGGCACGGCTGTAGTGCTGGGCTGACCGCTGCAAATCGATTACCCCAGGCGGGCTGCTCGCGCGCAGTGCCAGACGCCGGGGAAACACGCTGGCGGTCGCCGTACTACTGCCTGGTGAAGAAGGGTCGGCAGGAAGCAACCTATCGTGAGGAAATGGGCGTGACGACGGCAGTACATCATGCCGAAGAGCAGCGCTTGTCGCCGGGCCCGCGCCCGTTGACTTGGCGCCAAGGGCTGAACGGGGAATAGCGGAAGCTGTGTCGGCATCATCTGCGCCACCACGATGAGCGCTAACTACCGTGGTCGGCTCGGCTGGCCGTGCGACGGCGGTAGATCGCGCCAGTGCCAGCGGCCTTACGCTCGAATCGAACCCGGTAGCGGCTGCGTGAACGCTTGGCACTGATGTAGGCCGGTCGTTTCCAGCGCCTCCTACGGAGGGTAACGGAATCGACCGGGCGAGGTAGGTCGCTGGCAGGCGCGCCTCCGCCGGGACATGGGTTTTCGGTACTTTGCGCGGTGCAGCGCGTACCGTCCGGTAAACGAAAGTGCCACCTTCGATTGGCCGCCTCTCGCCGTCGGCGTTGCGCGCCAGCAAGCGCTGTAGCAATGGAAGGCGCCGCCCGACCCAGCCAACAGCACGGGTGTAACGCTGCTGCGGCCAGCGCACGTCAATCATCCCGAGTTCTCCTCGCTGCTGGCTTGTAGCGACTGTCGGGCAGCCGTCCTGGTGCCAATGGATTTTCCGCAGTCATTGCCCGAACAGGCATCAGAAAAGCCCCCCGGAAACGGTCAGCGAACCGCCACTAATGCGCTCGGCGACGACGCCAGCCAAGGCGTTTGCCAGTCTCGGCCGGCTGAGCCCTCGGTGGGCGAGTTCCACGCTTTCAATGGCGACCTGATCCGAATGTGCCACCAGCGAGGGCCCGCTCCAGCGGAAGGGGAAGGCCTCCCTGAAGTTCCACCAGATGACCGGGATACGCTGCTTGTTCAGCAGGTAGATGGTGCCGTTCCGGCGTTTGATCCTGCCTTGTACGACATCCTGATGCCAGCCCCAGAGTCCGTCGATTGGCGTCAGGCCGTGTTTGAGCAGCAGCGGTGGATACCTGGTCGGTCCGGCAAAACGGTGCATGTACTCATTGACGCCGCCTTCGCGGTACTCGAACGTTTCGGTTTCCACTTGCAGGCCACTGCATTCCGAAAAGCCTCCGGCCAGAATCCCTTCGATCTCCACGAGGAAATTGAAGGCCTGGTAGGGATCGACACGCACCCCCGACAAGTTGCTCGCCGCACTGAAGGCGGTGTTCAAACCCAGTTCAGGCATATCGCTTGCTCCTCGTTACCCGGTCTCGGACTGCTCGTTCAAACGCCGATTGATCCTGGCAATCTCCAACACCCAGCGGCGCCGTTCCAGATGATCGAAATCCATGATCTCTTGCTGCGGCCAGTGAAAATGAAATCCGATGTACGCTACCTCTTCATAGAGCCGCTCTATGGGGTAGCGCCAGACTCCCCCGGGTCACTCAACTCCACTTCGAATTCCTTCTCACAGTACGGGCACTGGGTATGCACCCGGTTGCTACCGCTGTCGTTGAGGCGACGATAGAGATCCTGTAAATACCCAAGATCGGCGGCAAAAAAACCCTCGACGATCTTGGGATTGATTTGCTCGAGGCTTCCCAGGCGGGTGATAACCCGTGACAACAGGATGATCAGCAGATAGGCCGGGTTGTTGTGCACCCGCGGATCCTTGAGCGGTGTGATTTCGTCAAAAGCCGTGGCCAGACGCATCACACCTTCCTGATGCAGATTGCCTTCGCTGTCGATATAGCCCATCGGCAGGGTGAACGGGAATTCGGTCTGCAACATCTTCTTTCCTGTCTCAGCGAGAATCGATCGTAGCTACGGACGGCGTGGCAGACTCTCCATGCGACGCACTGCGCGTCCACATCGCCGCCCTCCCCGGCCTGAAAAGCAGCCGCGTCGGACCCGGAATAGCGCAATAGCTTCCTAGGCGCGCTTCAACTCCTCGTGCGTGATTTCCAGCGCCTCAATGGCAACCGCGTTATTCGTCGAGTTGAACGCCGGGCCGGTCCACTTCGAGGGCCAGGCATTGACGAAATTCCAGCGCAGCTTCTCGGCTCCGGTGTCGTCCAGCAGAATGATCGAGCCGTTCCTTCGTTCGGCTTTGCCGTCGGTGACCGTCTGGCGCCACTTCCACAGTTCGTCCGAATCGGTAATGCCGCGCTTGAGCGTAACGAGGGTGTATTTGTTCAGGCCGGTCAGCTTGCGGACATGCAGCGGATCGGTCCCCTCACGATAGTCGACGGGATCGGTACTCACGTCCAGGCCGCCACATTCCTGAAAGCCGGCCTGGGTAATGCCATCGATTTCGACCATGAAATTGAAGCCCCGATAGGGATCGGTACGTGTTCCGGTAGGCATGGAAGCTCCTTCGATTATGTTCGGTGAAAAGGCAGACAAGCTCTCATTTGATCTGGCAAGTCAGACCGTGGCCGTTGTACCCGCCCGGTGCATGATGCGCACCACGACGAATTCAGCCGGCGCACTGGCAGCCAGACCAATTTCGGTAACCACCTCTCCTGGCTCGCGAGTCCCCGGTGGATTGGTGTCGGCATCGCATTTTACGTAGAACCCTTCGGCCGGCGTTTTTCCCTGCAAGGCGCCGGCCCGCCACAAGCCGGTCAGATACGGATTCAACTCACGCTGAATTCGTAGCCATAAACCGGAATCATTCGGCTCGAAAGCCACCCAGCTCATGTTCCGGTCGACCCAGCGACCGACAGTCAGGAACAGCCGCCGGACATTGATATAGCGCCAGGCAGGATCGCGGTTCAGCGTGCGCGCGCCCCAAACGCGGATGCCGCGCCCCGGAAATGCACGCAGGCAATTAACGCCCTCCGGGTTGAGGAGATCCTGCAACGAATTGTCAATCGCGACTTCCAGATCCAGGGCATCGCGCACTTCCTCGTTGGCCGGCGCCTTGAACACTCCGCCCCGGGCATCCGTTCGCGCAAAAATCCCGGCCACATGGCCGCAGGGTGGAACCCATTGCTCACGAGCTGTCTGCAGCCAGGGGTAGTACAAAGCTCCGTTGAGCGGTTCCGCCTGTCCTTGAGTGAGCCGTTTGCGCTGCGCAAGCACACTGTCCGGCGAACTGTTGCGCGGCGCATCGAGAATCGCCAGGCGATCGCCATGCTCCGCGCAGTGCCGCAGCAGCGCTTGTTGAAGGTCCTTGATTTCTTCCGGGTCGATGGCTGTGCTGTCGACCGGCCGTACGGCGTCCGGCATCGCGACCAGATCGAGGTCGCGCAGTGGTCCCAGCGTGGCGAGTGCCGCCTTCAGGGCAGCCGGCCGACCGGCGGCGGGATCGCCAAGTGCGACATAACAGCGGCTACCACCGTTTTCGAAGAAGCCGGTGATCGCTGCGCCGAGATAGCTCTCGGAGGGGATGGGCAATGCGCTGACCAGCTCCTCCTTGCGATGCAACAGAACCGGAGTCGCAGAAGACTGACCGGGGAGCGCCGCCAAACCGACAAAACCGGGGATGCCGGTCGGCAAGCCAGTTGCCGGTCGGAGAAAGATGTCCTGGCGAAAAACGCCAGGAATCTGGTAGTTGGCCACCGTCGGACGCGCTTACTTTGTGGAGGCCACGAACTGGCTGATGCGGAAGATCACGAACTCCGCCGGCCGCACGATCGATACTCCGATCTCGGTCACCACCTGGCCCAACTCACGCAATTCAGGCGGGTTGGTTTCGGCATCGCATCTGACGTAGAAAGCCTCCTGCGGCGTGCTGCCGAAGAGCGCGCCGGAACGCCACACGTTGGTGAGAAAGGCGGTCACGTTGCGGTTGATTTTCTGCCACAGTGCGGGCGTGTTTGGCTCGAACACCGCCCATTGCAGACCTTCATCGATCGACTCGCGGAGAAACAGCAAGGTACGGCGCACGTTGATGTACTTCAAATCGGCGTTGGCGTCACCGCCAACGGTCCGCGCTCCCCAGACAAGAATATTGTCGTTGAGCACGCGAATGCAATTGACCCCTTTCGGATTCAAGCCGTCCTGCTCGGCCTTGCTCAGAGCTTGCGTGACATCCAGCGCGCCGAAGATCGCTTCGTTGCCCGGGGCTTTGTGCACCCCCCGCAGGTTGTCCACCCGCGCGTAGATTCCCGCCAGGTGACCGCTGGGCGGGACGGCGATCGCGCCATCGCCGGCAGCGGACTGCATCTTGGTGGCCGGATCGAAAACCCTGATCCACGGGAAATACCAGGCGGCGTAATCGGTCTTCCTGGGCATCACACCCGGATTGGCGTCCGCGGCAATCCGCGTCAGCGTCGTCAAATCGCTGACGCTCTCGGGTCCATCGAGGATCGCAAACCGGTCGGATGTGCTGACGCAGTGCGTCACCAGCTTGTCACGGCTTGCCTCATCGGTGAGACCGGGCGCCGCAACAAGGGCGATTTCATCGATTGCCGCAAAAGCCTTGAGGGCATTATCAAGGTCGGCCGCGGCGAGAATCCGAACCACGTAGCAGCGGCTACCGCCGTTGTTGAAGAAGCCATAGACCGCATGCGCGAGATGCTGATGACCCGCGTCGATCGCCGGGCTGGGGTCTGCAGTGGCTGCTGCCGCCTCGCTGCCGATCAGATCGCCGAAAGCCCTGGTGAATTGCGTCCAGCTGGTGATCAGCATGGGCGTTCCGGCCGCTGTCGGCAAACTGAAGTCTACGAACTTGGTCATTCCCGGCGCCGCCTCCGGGTCCTTGGCCACCTGATAAATTGTGTCTGGCACGACGCCGATGAAAGCCGCCGTGCTGGTGCTCACCCCGGCGATGGCCTTGATCGCCGAGGGCACTTCTTCAACATGGACACCGGGTGATAGATACTGAGACATACGCCTTACTCCTTAGCGGTTTGGGTAGCCTAAAGTTGCACGTCGTAGTGGCTTCCAGCGGTGGCAGGAACGGTGATACGGATGCTGCGAGCACTTGCGCCGGCCTGTACGGTCAAGTCAAATATGCCCGGCTCCGGTACGGTCAGCGTATAGCGGCCCGCCGCGTCAGTCCGCGTCTCGAAACCACTATCGAGCAGCGTCACCCTGGCGTTTGCCACAGGCAGATCGGTGGCGTCCGTAACCGTCCCGCCGAAGCGCAAGAGGTTTTGCCGGGTGGCCGGGTTGAGATCTTCTTCCGTGGCGCTTGTCCGCTCGCCGAGAACGACCTGCTCGGTGATCACCAGAGGCGCCGTGATTGGTGCGAACCTGTCCATCGCCAGGGTCGCCGTGATGGTGATCGCGGGACGCAATTTGTTGCCGATGGCCGCCCAGAAATCCGCCGGATCTTTCAAACCGTCGGCTTGCGCGGTAAGCATCGGCAAAGGCGGTTGTTGCCCGACCAGACTTCCTTGCAGGGACGCTGCCGGCAGCATCGGATAGAGGGACAGCACTTGCAGCGTCTGGCTCAGCAAGCGGTGTTCCTGCAGCGGTAGCTCGGCACCACCAACCGGCCAAGCGGTGATCAGATAGCTACAGGCGACCCGCAGTGGAGGCGGATGGATGACTGCTTGGCCATTCTGGCGTTCAAGTAGCGGCTCGCTGCTGCGCATTTCGATGTTTTCCCGAATGTCGTACAAGAACATGTCAATCGTTGTCTGAGCCGGGCTGAACTGCTCCGACGGCCGGTCGAAAACGATCTGAGCCGCAGCGAGTTCGGGGACTACGCTTGCCAGCGAGGGATCGCGCAGCAGGGCTCGCAGGGTCAGACTCAGGTCGCGGATCATGCTTCAACACGCTCCATTCACTCCGCAGCGATAGTTCGCCGAATATCCAGAACAACGACTCTATGCTTCTCGCTATCATCGACATTCGGTACGCCCTGCCCCCGCCATATGTCTTCGCCGTACACACGCACGGAAAAACCGGCGCGCGGCAAGGTATCTCTGATTCTGCTCAGGATGTAATCGGCGCGCGCTCTGGCCAGATCCCGATTGCGTTCTACGCCTCCACGAGGGCTTGCATAGCCGTCAACGAAACCGGATAGATTACTGCCCCCGTCACCACGCGTATCGAGACTTCTGAGAAAAGAGGTCAGGCGAACATTCTCGTCTTCTTGCGTCGATGGATTTGTCCCCGGTATGGCCTGACCCGTGTTGAAGTAGTAAGCTCGGCGATCGCCAACCGTGATTGGACCGACGACAATCTCGGGAGGAGGTGCGGGCGTTTCAATGTCGACTACTAATGCGCGTTCGGCCGTCAGAGTCGAGCCGGCAGACGTTCCCCAACTGCGCGCGTATCCAGCGCTGGCATTGCCACCTCCAAGTTGCACCGAGACCTCTTTGCCACTACTCGTAGATTCTGTTGAGCCCAGCCTTAGCGCCAATCCCACACTACTGCCGCCCTGGACCGGCATGGCGCTGAGCGACCAGGGAGCATCGCGGGAGCCGCCCGAGAAGCTGATAGTTGGCGCATTTACTGTTAGCGCACCGCGTTCGCCAACCGAAACACGCCACTGGTAATCAATCTCCCATAAATTGGTGTCGTTGATTACGGGGTTGTCCCGCTTAACAGTGACGGAGCCGGCGATTTGCAGATGAGCATCGGTGTTTAACGGGATGGAAATACTTTCCCTCTGGGTGTTGGAAAAATTGCGCTCGACAATTCTGCGTCCAGCGACCCACAGCGAGGCTTTGACAGCTAATTCCATGCTGGAGTCATCAAAATATTGCAGAACGTCACCCCAACCCCTTAACGGCACGCTCAAGCGTTGCAGTTGCGGCGCAGTATCGGAGGTAATTGCAGGAAGGTTGTCGCCGGAGACCGGAGCTTGACGCAGGCTGTCCGATCCGGTCTGCTCTTCCTGCTCCATTACTGCGCGCGCACACCGATCCGCTTCTTGCTCGTAGCGATCGTCTGCTTGACTGACAGTAAGCTTGCCCTGGATGGTATGGCTGCCTTGTTGCAGAACATGGGTCAGTTCATGCGCCAAGAGCTCCCGCCCCGCCCAGCTCGTCGGCTTGTACTCCCCGTGGCTGAAGAAAATGTCTTTCCCGGTGGTAAAAGCGCGAGCGCCGAGCGCTTGTGCTAGGGAATCGGCTTCGGCACTGGTGTGTACCTGCACGCAGCTGAAATTGGCGCCGAAGCTTCCCTCCATTTGAGCGCGTATTCCGCTATCAAGATTCTGACCATGGCCACGCGCACGCTGGATGGCTTTTTCCGTTTCCGGAGCAACTGCAAACGCACCATCGGTCTCATAGCCCTTCGCCAGAAACCTCTGCACAAATCGGTTTCCGTGAGTACGCTGGAGATTCTTCAGAATAGCGCTCGCGCTCAATGGCTTTGGCACCCGGCCGGCTTGCGGGGGAAGCTGCCTTGCCTGCGCCGCCGTCACATTTTCCATATTTGCTTCGATAACAGCCCTAGTCCTCATTGCAGGCCTCCCGACAACACGCCTTACCTACCTATTTCGCGTCCCTTCATCCCACGTACGCCCCATCTTCTGATACTCGCGTCGTGCCGCGAGCAAGAGATGTGCCATTCCAATGCGAGACCCTTCAGCGGCCGCATAAAATGCGGCCGTCAACACGATCGTCTTGATATTTCCGCCAGCCAACCTGACCTCACGAGCCAGGCTCCAGAAATCCACATCCTCACCGAGTGGCGCCTCCGGCGGAAACAGGACTTCCCAGATACGTCGACGGTGCATCTCGTCCGGAAACGGAAACTCGACGATAGCATGCATTCGCCGGACGAAGGCATCATCCATGTGACTGCGTAGATTGGTCGCCAGGATGGCAACACCTTCGTATTCTTCCATTTTCTGCAACAAGTAGCCCACTTCGATATTCGCGTAGCGGTCATGCGCATCTTTGACCTCAGAACGTTTTCCGAACAAGGCATCGGCTTCATCGAAGAAGAGGATGGCATTGGTGCTCTGGGCAGCGGTGAAAATACGTTCCAGGTTCTTCTCCGTCTCGCCGATATATTTGCTTACCACTTGTGACAAATCGATCTTGTAGAGTGTTAAACATAGTTCATTGGCGATCACATCGCCAGCCATCGTTTTGCCTGTGCCCGGCGGGCCAGAGAACAGGACGTTGAGCCCCTTGCCGAGAGCGAGCTTGCGGTCGAAGCCCCATTGGCCATAGACGATATTCCGGTTCTTGGCCTGTTGGCAGATTTCGTTCAACTGCGCCAGCTCATCAGCCGGCAGCACGATGTCGGCCCACGTGTACTTGGGCGTTATTTTGCGGGCCAGGTCCAGCAAGTGATGGTCCGTTTGCGCGCGGGCAGCGGCAAACAATTCGAGCAGGGTCGGCTGGGTGCTGTGCACGGCCGCGCCTCTGTTAGCCGTCTGCTCAACACGCCAACGAGCCAGATCGACAGCGCCGGCAACTGTTCTGGCAATCTCGTCAGGCTTCAATTGGAGGCGTGCCGCCAGCTCATCCAGCTCACCTGCCGGTAGTGCGCTGTCAGCAGCCGCTAGAGCCGCCTCCAGGCAGGCCCGTCGCTGGGGGTAGTCAAGCGCTGGAAATGGAACGGCCTGGATCGCGAGAACGTGATCGAAGGGCGGTCGCCAGACCCGGGACCCCGCCAGAACAACCATGCCTGCATGCCTCTGCAGTCTATTCAGTAGGTCTTCATACTGCCGCGAGCGCTCGGCAACCAGCAGTGCGTCAAGACCGGTGCAGTACAGCATGCCCTCCCGGAGGAGCACGGTGCGTAGCAGGACTGTCACCGCCGTTTCGAAGTCGTCGACGGCAATCGGCGCGCGTGCCAGATTGGCAACCAACAGCGGCGCCTTGATCAGACCCGCCAGCGCCTCGGCAACCCTCCGTTTACCGACCCCTCTTGGTCCCTGAAAGTAGAGCCTCAGCGGCCGCTGCGTTCCCTTTGCCTGCACGACCAAACCCGGTAACACCTGCTTGAGCTCGGCGCCGATGGGCAGGTCCGCCAGAGTGGCAGACGAGTCTGCCCATTCACAGAACGACGTCAGGCGGGCATCGAGGGTGTCTTGGGCCAACAGGTATGCGCTGATATCTTCATCAAGCAGGAGTTGTCGCGCCAATAGCGAAGGGTGAACCTGCTGAGGATCGACAATCAGGGAAAGCAGACCGTGGCAGCGCAGCGGGGCCGTAGCCGCCAGATGGCTGCACTTTGCAAGCTTGTCCTCGGCCGAGGTACAGAGCAGATTGAAGACCAGATCGACACTCGGCCGACGACGAGTCACATCGTCCTGCAGATACGCGTAGAGCCGTTCGTACCGGAGGTCAATTTCCGGTGCCAGAGCGACCAGAATCATATCCAGCTCGAACGACGACAGCCGGAATGCCTTTTTCAGAGACCGCAAGCGCGACTGTTCGCCCAGTGGCTTAGAAAGAGGGAGGTTCTGCGCCGCATTCTTCAACACCGGCACACCGGGTCGGCGCGCCAGCAACTTCTCCACCTCGGCAGAGCCGATGTACAGCCCTCGGTAGGGATCGGCGGCAGCCTCAGCACCATACGCAGACTGAGCCGCCGCGACTGCCGCTTGCAACAGGTTGTCCAGCCGCTGCAGTACCGGCTGCAGATCCTGGAGCGCTGTGTTTACCGCGCTGAATTCATTCACGTGAATCAAGCCTGGTGTTGGAACTGTTGAGCCCCACGAATTTCGTTGGCTGCGGAACTTTCTGGCCACGAAAAATTGCAGGCAGATCAGGTAGTACGCCTTTCACTAGCTTGGCGAAGCGCCATGTCGACCAGTTTGTCAGCTCTTGAAAGACGACGACCTCGCCGCCGGGGACCTCCTGGGTACCAGCATACACAAGAGGCGACTGTCGTGACGAGTTTGCGTAACGGGAGGTGACTTTCAGGGCCGGCTCCTGGATGCTGGCGAAGCAGCCGCTGCAGAACACGGGCGACGGTCAGGCAACCACCTACGGCGAAGGGCATCAAGCTGCCGAGCCACGGTAGCCGCGCCCGCGTGGGCCGACCGCAGCGCCACCGAGAACGCCGCTGCGATCCGCCTTATGCCGCGCGCTGGCCGCCTCTGCCCCGTGGACTTCACCAAGCGACGCCGGCTCCGGCGAGCGACGCAAGCCGCTGCGCGCCGACGCCAGAGCGCCGCAAGCAGGGCACCAGAGCGATCCGTCGTGGCCTCCGGCTTGGCCGTCCGACCCCTTTGCCGATACAATGGCAAGGTCTTCGACGCAATGCTGTTGCGTTCGACTCCACAACCTCAGCAGAGAAAGTGCCGCCATGAAAGTACTGCTATTGACCCGCGAGTATCCTCCCAATGTTTACGGTGGAGCCGGCGTTCACATCGAGTATCTGGCCGATGAACTGGCCAGACTGATGCATGTCGAAGTACGCTGTTTCGGTGACCAGGACACTGTCAGCGGCGGGGTACGCGTCAAGGGCTACCCCTTTGGCAAGGGCAGTTTTGCGCACGTCGACAAGAGACTCAGCGGCGCCCTCGACACTTTCGAGACCAACCTCGAAACCCTGCGCGAGCAGGTTGACGCCGATCTGGTGCACGTGCACACCTGGTACGCACACCTCGCCGGCATCCTGACCAAGAACCTCTACGACATTCCGCTGGTGCATACGGTGCACTCGCTGGAACCGCTGCGGCCGTGGAAGCGCGAGCAACTCGGTTGCGGCTACGACATGTCGTCGTGGGTCGAACGCACCTCGCTGCAGATGGCGGACGCGGTGATCGCCGTTTCGGAAGGAACCAAGGCCGACATTCTTGAACATTTTGACATCGATCCGAACAAGATCGCGGTGATCTACAACGGCATCAAGGTCGAGCAGTACCAACCGACGACCGCTACCGATGCCCTCGAAAAGCACGGCGTCGACCCGAGCAAGCCTTTCGTGCTCTTCGTTGGCCGCATCACGCGCCAGAAGGGCATCGTGCACATGGTCAATGCCATCAAGTACATCAACCCCGATGTGCAGGTCGTCCTCTGTGCCGGCGCGCCGGATACCAAGGAATACCTTGCCGAGATGGAAGAGGCGGTCAAGGCCGTGCGGCGGGAAGGTTGCAAGAACCTGATCTGGGTCCAGGAAATGCTCAGCAAGCCGCAGGTGATCCAGATGTATTCGCATGCCACGGTCTTCTGCTGCCCGTCCATCTACGAGCCTTTCGGAATCATCAACCTGGAAGCGATGGCCTGCCACACAGCCGTCGTGGCCAGCGCCGTCGGCGGCATCAAGGAAGTCGTCGTCGATGGTGAAACGGGTTACCTGGTACCACTGGAACAATTGCGCGTCGCGCCTTTCGAGCCGGTGAATCCCGATGCCTTCTCGCGCGACCTGGCGACGGCGATCAACAAGGTCCTCGATGACCCGGCGCTCGCCGAATCGATGGCCGCTGCCGGCCAGAAACGCGCGCGTGAGGTTTTCAGCTGGTCGAGCATCGCCCAGCAAACCCGCACACTCTACAAGTCTCTGCTGACGTAGCGATTCGCCGCAGCCTTTCGTCCACCGGCACAGACTCAGCTCAGGGCGAAAGGGATTGCGGAAAGGGATTGCGTATTGACGGCCCGCAGGGGCCGTCGCCGTGCAGATCACCTATCACCCTCTGCTTCCCGCCTCGCCGGGTCAGATTTCAGGAGCACAAGCCATGATTCCCCAGGACTACCCCCGCGTAAATATTGAAGCCGTCAAGCCGCAGATCGACTGTGGCCGCTATCCAATCAAACGCGTCGTCGGCGAGAAAGTCGCCGTCAGCGCGGACATCTACAAGGAAGGTCACGACAAGCTGTCGGCCGTGCTCAAGGCCCGCAAGCTGGGCGCGAAGACGTGGCAGGAAAGCCCGATGACGCTGGCCCTCAACGACGACTGGTACGGCGAGTTTTCTGTCACCGAGATCGGTCCCTGGGAATACACCATCGAGGCCTACGCCGACCACTACCGGTCGTGGGTAGAAGAGATCAGCAAGAAGAACGTGCCGGGTGCCAAGCTCGAAAGCGAACTGCTCGAGGGCATGGCGATCATCAGGAAATCGGCAGCCTTGGCCAAGGGTGAGGATCGTGCCCGTATCGAAAGCATCATCGCGGCCATGGACGGTGCGCTGGGTGCCGGCGAACAGCAGGGCGTGATCGACCTGGGAATTGGCGGCGTCCTGCACAGCCTGATGGCCAGGTATGCTGATCGTAGCGAGGGCTACGAGCTGGCGCCGACGCTGAAAGTGATGGTCAACCGTCCGATCAGCCGTTTTGCCGCCTGGTACGAGTTCTTTCCGCGTTCGCAGAGCACGACCCCGCACCAGCACGGCACCCTGCAGGACTGCATCCAGCGCCTGCCGGCGGTCAAGGCCATGGGCTTCGACGTCATCTATCTGCCGCCGATCCATCCCATCGGCCACAGTTTCCGCAAAGGCAAGAACAACAGCCTGACCGCCCAGCCCGGTGACGTCGGCAGTCCGTGGGCGATCGGCAATGAGCACGGCGGTCACACCGGCCTCGAACCGAAGCTCGGCACCTGGGAGGACTGGGATCGCTTCGTCGCCACCTGCCGCGAGCTGGAGATCGAGATTGCACTCGACTACGTGATGAATTGCTCGCCCGACCACCCCTACGTCGCCGCTCATCCGGAATGGTTCTTCCATCGTCCCGACGGCTCGATCAAATACGCCGAGAACCCGCCGAAGAAATACCAGGATGTCTACCCGCTGAACTTTGGCACCAGGGACCGCGCCGGCCTGTGGCAGGAGATGCTCAGGGTCTTCCTGTTCTGGGTCGACAAGGGGGTGACCACTTTCCGCGTGGACAATCCCCATACCAAGCCGGTGCCGTTCTGGGAATGGGTGATCGCGCAGGTACACCGGCAGCACCCCGGGGTAATCTTCCTTGCCGAAGCCTTTACCAAGCCGAAAATGATGCGCCTGCTGGCCAAGGCCGGCTACGCCCAGTCCTACACCTACTTCACCTGGCGCAACGAGAAAGACGAGATCACCGAGTATGTCAATGAGCTGACAAACGGCGAGATGAAGGAGTACTTTACCGGCAACTTCTTCGCCAATACGCCGGACATCCTGCCGCCGATCCTGCAATACGGCGGTCGGCCGGCATTCATCATGCGCGCCGTTCTGGCGGCGACCCTGTCCTCGGTCTATGGCATCTACAGTGGTTACGAGCTGTGCGAAAACGCGGCGATTCCGGGCAAGGAGGAGTACCTCGACTCGGAGAAGTACGAAGTCAAGGTGCGCAATTGGCGGGCTCCGGGCAACATCGTCGACATCATCACCCGCATCAACAAGATCCGCCGCGAATCGCCAGCCCTGCACGGCTACAACAACGTTCTGTTCCTGGCCACCGACAACCCGAACATCCTCGCCTACGCCAAGATGAGCGATGATCGCTCGGATATCATCGTCTGCGCGGTCAACCTGGATCCTTACCATCAACAGCCAGCCACTCTGCAGATCCCGCTGGGCACTTTCGGCATCGGCTGGGACGAGCAATACCAGGCACACGACGTGCTGAACGACCAGAGTTATCGCTGGAGCGGCCCGACCGCCTACGTCGAACTCAGCCCGCACAACCTGATGGCGCACATCATCAAGATCCGTCGCTGGTAAGCGCGGGCCAGCGCGCAGTCACTGTCTCACTGTCTCACTGTCTCACTGTCTCACTGTCTCACTGTCTCACTGTCTCACTGTCTCAGGCGCTGACAAATGAAATGGCGGCCTCTATGGCCGCCATTTCATTGTGACGTTCGCTTCTGCGCGCAGCAGGGGAAAAACATCATTCCCCGGCGCGACTACCTTCTGCTCAAGGCGCGCCCGCAGCGGCGCGCTTGAAGTGCATGTCCTCTTCCGAAAGATCGGTGAGTTCGATGCGCACCGGCTCGACCCGCCAGATGTCCGTGCAATACTCCTGAATCGCACGATCGGCCGAGAAGAATCCGGAGCGTGCAACGTTGAGAATCGACATCCGCGACCAGCGCTCGTAATCGAGGTAGGCCTCGGAAACTTTTTCCTGACAATCGACGTACGACTGAAAGTCCGCCATCAGCATGTACTCGTCATGGTTGAGGAGGTGCTCGACCAAGGGCCGGAAGACATCGCGGTCACCGCGAGTAAAGAAGCCCGAGCTGATCAGGTCGATCACTTCACGCAGCTGCGGGTTTGCCTCGTAGTAGTCGCGCGGTCGGTAGCCGCAGTTGCGGAGTTCCTTGACCTCCGGGGTGTTCATCCCGAACAGGAAGAAATTCTCTTCGCCGACCTGTTCGAGGATCTCGACGTTGGCACCGTCGAGCGTGCCGATGGTCAGCGCACCATTCATCTGGAACTTCATGTTGCCGGTGCCCGATGCCTCCTTGCCGGCCAACGAGATCTGCTCCGACAGGTCAGCCGCCGGGAAGATCAACTGACCGTTCTTGACGTTGTAGTTCGGGAAGAAGACCACCTGTAGCCGGCCATGCATGGCCGGGTCCCGACCAACGATATCGGCCACGGCCGTCGCCAGGCGAATCATCAGCTTGGCCATGCGATAACCTGGCGCAGCCTTGCCGCCGAAAATCACGGTGCGTGGTGCGACCGCCAGGCTCGGGTTGTCCTTGAGGCGCTTGTACAGCGAAATCACGTGCAGCAGGTTGAGGTGCTGACGCTTGTACTCGTGGATGCGTTTGACCTGGACGTCGAACATCGATGCCGGATCGGCGTCGATGTGGGCAAAGCGCTTGATCTCATGAACCAGGCGCTCTTTGTTGCCGCGCTTGATGTCGCGCCAGGCCTCGCGGAAGGCCGCGTCCTCGGCATAGGGCTCGAGCTCGCGCAGACGCTGCATGTCGGTTACCCAGCCGCGACCAATGGTGTCGTCGATCAGCTGCGACATCGTTGGATTGGCGAGCAGAACGAAGCGACGCGGGGTCACGCCATTGGTCTTGTTCCTGAATTTTTCCGGCCACAGGTCGTAGAAGTCCTTGAGAATGTCTGACTTGACGAGTTCGCTGTGCAGGGCCGCCACCCCATTGACCGCGAAGCTGCCGACCACCGCCAGGTGTGCCATGCGCACGTAGCGTGCGCCATCCTCGTCGATCAGCGACATCCGCCTGAGGATGGCTTCGTCACCGGGGAAGCGAATGCGCACTTCGTCAAGGAAACGCTCGTTGATCTCGCAGATGATTTCGTAATGCCGCGGCAGGGTTTTCCGGAAAAGGTGCAAAGGCCATTTCTCGAGAGCCTCGGGCAGCAGGGTGTGATTCGTGTAGGCAAAAGTCCGCTGGGTGACGGACCACGCGTCGTCCCAAAACATCTCGTACTCGTCGACCAGCAGACGCATCAGCTCGGCAACTGCGATCGAGGGGTGCGTGTCGTTGAGCTGGACGACGAACTTTTCGTGGAAAGCACTGAGATCTTTCTCGCGTTGCAGCTGCAGACGAATCATGTCGCGCAGCGAGCAGGCGACGAAGAAGTACTGCTGCTCAAGCCGCAGGGTCTGCCCCGCTTCCATCTCGTCGTTCGGATAGAGGACTTTGGTCAGCGTCTCGGAGAGCACTTCTGCATCCACCGCCTGGTAGTAATTGCCGGCGTTGAAAGCGGCGAAATCGAATTCTTCCGGCGCCTCGGCGCTCCACAGTCTGAGTCGGTTCGGAGTATTGACCCCATAGCCGAGTATCGGCATGTCCCAGGCCGTGCCACGCACCATTTTTGCAGGAATCCACTGCACGCGCAGGCGGCGGCTGGCCGACGCCTCGTACTGGTGTTCGGTATGGCCGCCAATCTTGATATCGAAAGCGACATTCGGTCGATGGATGAGCCACGGGCTTCCCGCACGCAACCACTTGTCGGTCACTTCGGCCTGCCAGCCGTCGTGGATGACCTGCGTGAAAATGCCGAACTCGTAGCGAATGCCGTAGCCAATGGCCGGAATCTCGAGCGTCGCCAGAGAATCAAGGTAACAGGCGGCGAGACGGCCGAGACCGCCGTTGCCGAGTCCGGGCTCCTCTTCCTGATCGAGGAGGATGTCCAGATCGAGGCCAAGTTCCGCCATCGCCTGCCGGGCGTTGTCGAAAATACCGAGATTGATCAGATTGTTACCCAGTTGTGGACCGATCAGGAACTCGGCCGACAGGTAGCAGACCGTACGGCTGCCCTTGTTGCGGTAGGTGCGCGCGGTTTGCACCCAGCGCTGCAGCAGGCGATCGCGCACCGTCAGAGCGAGTGCCTGGAAGCAGTCACGCCGGGTTGCCACCTCCGGAAAGCGCGCCTGCGAGTAAACCAGTCTGTCCAGAAAGGCGCGCTTGAGCGCGTCTACTCCGAGTCCCATGCGCTCGTCGTCCCTGCCCACCAACGGCACCGCTGCCGGCCCCGCATGCGACTCGCCCTGCCCTTGCTTCTTCTGAATCATGCCCATTCCTCTCGATAGCTCGGTTTGATTATTGCCAACAATTACCCTGGTAGCGTCGTTTTTGCTGCCTTGAAAGACTCCTCAGCGGCGAGTCTAAAGCATAGTGCGCGCCCGTGCCTACCGCCCCCGGCGAGGTTTTTTTCCTGGCCTGCGCTTCGTCTGTGGAGGTGGCAGGGTAGTCAGCGTCCCGGTCGACGCTTAGGCGATTTGATTGCAGTAACAATGAACATGGCAAGCGAACGCTCAACCCCTGCCTGCCTGCCTGCCTGCCGTGAGTCGCTGGCGCGGCTTTCATCGACAGGCGGCGCCGTGACGCCGGATGGTGCTAGCATTGACGAGCAGGCAGTCAGCCAGGCAGAAATGCCTCCGGTGGCACGTTGTCGATGCGCCGTGTTCCTTCTTGTTCAAGCACCGCGAGGAAAGCACATGACTCTGAGAATCGAAAACCACCAATTGGTCGGCGAGCTGGTCAGTCATCGCAGCACGCCCAAGCATGTGCTCCGTCGTGAGCAGGACGAAGCGGCACGCTGCGTGCTTACTGCCCGCAGCCTGAACATCCGCAAAGGGCCCGACGCCAGTTTCGAACCTGTCGCGGCGGCGCTGAAGATCGGCACCGAAGTGCTCCGCTTCGAAGCGCCTGCCCGCTGGAGCCTGGTCGAGGTCGTCGCCGACCCCGAGATCGAGGGCTGGGTCAGTAACGCCCATATTGCGGCCAGCGGCGACAGCGGCAGCGGCGAAAGCGGCGTCGCCCCGAGATCTGCCGTCACCGGCCCGGCGTCAAGGGATCCGAGCGCACCCCCCGTCAAGCCGAAGAAAGGGGGGCAAGGGCAAGAAAGCACGCCGGGACGGCCAGTGAGGGCTCCGCTCTCGGCTGGCGAAATCCCGGCCCGCCAGCGGCGTCGCTGAGCAGCACAACGCGAGGGCACGGCGATGGCGCAGCTGTTCATCAGCTACCGTTCGTCCGACGGTCGCGACAAGGCAACGGCGCTGGCACGCGATCTCGGCGCGCTGTACGGCGACGCGCAGGTCTTCATCGACAAGGATGACCTGCGCGCCGGGCTGCGCTGGCGCGACGAGATCGCCGCCACACTCAAGGAACAGCCGGTACTCCTCTTGCTGCTCACCCCGCAGCTGCTGGGCGCCCGCGATGATCACGGCAAGCGGCGCATCGACGACCCCGCTGACCCGGTGCGACGCGAAGTCGCCGACGCCCTGGCAGGCGGTGCGCACCTCATCCCGCTGCTTTGCGACGGCGTCGCCGCAGCGCCCCCTGCCGCCGAGCTGCCGCCACCCCTGAACCGCATCGGCGAGTTCACCTGGCGTCCGCTGCGCGCCTACGACTGGGAGCACGACATCCGGCGCCTGGTAGACGACCTGCAGGCGCTGGGCATTGCCCCCGCGGCGCCGCTTGAGGCGTCCGCGCCAGCGCCAGCCACGGCGCAGCGAAGCGTCGGCGGGACGCGTCGCCGCTGGCTGGTCGCCGGTATGGCGGCGGCCGCAGTCCTCGCTCTCGGTATCGGCGGGTACGCGCTGAGACTTGCGCCGACCCCATCGAGCACCGATGTCAGCGGTGCCTGGTCCGCGACCTTGTCACCCGACGAGACGCTCTCCCTGTCGCTACGACAGATCGGCGATCAGGTCGAACTCAACAGTCGCCCCGTGCCGATCAGTCACCGTGCCGACTGGGCAGACTACCGCAGCTTCTGGCGCGAGCGTTTCGGCAGCGAACTCGACACCGTCAGCTACCGCGGCAAAGGGAGCGCCAGCGCCCTCCCGGGAGAGCAGCTGGTCGTCGATATCGCCCTGCAGATTGTCAGCACTCCCGGCGACGTACTGGTCGATAGCGGGAACCTGCACGCCACCATCGCTGCCGATGGCACCACGATGGCCGGGACGGTGTGGCTGAACGGCAAACAAGCCGAACGCCCGCTCCAACTGTTGCGCCTACCGAAAACCAGGTAAGCGGCGGCAAAGCTCGTCTCCCGATCAGTTGGTGCTGGTGATGTAGTGGCTGGCGCGCAGCAGAAAGCGCTTTTCCACCAGATGCCAGAGGGCAATGGCGCCCGTGCCGGTGATCAGGGCGACGACCGCGAAGAACTGCCAGGGACTATCCTGAAGCCAGCGCGCATTGACCAGGAGCTGAATGACCGGCACGTGGATGATGTAGACGCCGTAGGAAAAATCACCGTACTTGCCGAAGTTCCCGACATAGAGAAAGAGACCAAAAAAAACGACGACCACTGCCAAGGCAAACGGTTCGAGGAGCGGCAGCGGGTAGATCCTGCCGGCAAGCAGAATCGCAATCGCCGCCGCCATGAAGTATCCGACTTGCCGCTCGAACAAATCCCGACAGCAATAAAGGAAGGCGCCGGCGGCAAAGTAGCAGAACTGCCCGGGAAGCTGTCGGGCGAGTTGCACATAGAGCCCCGAGCCTGTCTGTTCCGCCGCCATGGACATCAGGTGAGCATAGGCCACCGACGCGCAATAAATGATCAAGAGAACCGGCCGATAGGAAAACTTCCTGCACAGAGCCACCAGTAGCGGCACCAGCAGGTAGAACATCACTTCGATCTTGAGCGTCCATAGTGCCCCATTGACCTCAGGTGCCGTGTTGCCGTCAAACACACCAGGAAGCGTTGGCTGCAGAAAGTTCAGAAAAATCAGGTTGCTGCCGACGTACTTGAGCCATGCCCAGGAGAAATAGTCGCCGACGGCCTTCGAGCTGACCGCTACCAGCAACACCGCGCAAAGCATCACTACCGTGAAATAGGCTGGATAGAGGCGTCTGACACGCTTGCTGAAGTAGGAAGCAAGCGATGTCGACCGCTCACAGCTCATGAAAATGAGAAAGCCGCTGACAACGAAAAAAGCCTTCACTGCGACACCGCCTGACAAGAAACCAATGTCGGGCGACAGCTCTTGAAATCCGGAAAGAATGGCAACGTGAACGACGACAACATTCACCGCCAACAACAGGCGCAGCAGGTCGAAGTTGTTTCTGCTCAAGCGCGGACTATCGTGATGCATTTATTTCGACTCCCAGGGGAAACGTGGATTGACGGACTTCAGACGCCTTGCGCAGCAAGCCGGGGATGCCGGGGAGCCAGACGCGCAGAACGAGCGCAGCAGCCGAAATCAATCGTCCTGCCTGATCAGCACCACCGCCTCGGTGGCAATGCCTTCTCCTCGCCCGACGAAGCCCAGCTTTTCGGAGGTCTTTGCCTTGACGTTCACGCAGTCCAGCGCCACCTGCAGGTCGGCGGCGATGTTGGCGACCATCTGCGGCAGGTACGGGGCCATCTTCGGCTGCTGGGCGATGATCGTCGCATCGATGTTGCCGACCTGCCAGCCAGCCTCTGCCAACAGCGCCAACGTGGCGCGCAGCAGCACGCGGCTGTCGGCACCGCGATAACGCGGGTCGGTGTCGGGAAAGTGACGGCCGATGTCGCCCAGCGCGGCGGCGCCGAGCAGCGCGTCAATGATCGCGTGCAGGAGCGCGTCGGCATCGGAATGGCCAAGCAGGCCACTGTGATGCGCGATGTCGACGCCACCGAGAATCATCTTGCGACCGGGAACCAGTGCGTGAATGTCGCAACCCTGGCCGACGCGGATCATTCGTCCTCCCGCGCCCTGCCCTGCAGGATCAGTTCGGCGAGGCGCAGGTCGGCGGGGAAAGTGACCTTGAAGTTGCTGGCGTCGCCGGCAACCAGGCGCGGTTTGAAGCCGGCGGCCTCGACGGCCGAGGCTTCGTCAGTGCCCTGCGGGTGTTCGGCGAGCACCTGGCGCAGCACGCCGTAACGAAACATCTGTGGCGTCTGCGCCTGCCACAGGCCGTCGCGCGACACGGTGCACGCGACGCGCTGTTCGCCATCTGCGCGCTTGAGCGTATCGGCCAGCGGCGCGGCCAGGAGGCCGCCGACCGGATCGTCGGCGAGCTGCTCGCATAGCGCGTTCAAATTCGCCTGCGACAGGCAGGGGCGCGCGGCGTCGTGAACCAGCACCCAGTCATCGTCGTGAGCGGCCGTAGCCGCGGCAGAGAGGCCATTGGCAACGCTGTCGGAGCGGCTTGCGCCACCGCAATAGACGGTCTCCAGTTTGTGGCCAAGACTCGTCCAATCGTATCGCCGCCACCAGCCGTCGTCCGGAGAGAGCACCACCCAGACGCGATCGATGTGCTGGCAGCGACACAGAGCGGCAAGACTGTAGTAGATCAAGGGTCGGCCGGCGAGCATCTGGTATTGTTTTGGCATCTCGCCGCCAAAGCGCGATCCGCTGCCGGCGGCGGGGACGATTGCGTAGTGACGTAGCATGGCGTAATTTTAACCAAAGAAGGCAAGCCGATACCGAAATAAGCGCGCAGCGCTGCGCACGGGCTCTCGCCGCCGGGCAACTTTTCGGGAGCCCGTGCCGGAGCCGCTCCGCCTTCCCGAGCAGCACGCCTTGAGGATCGACAAAATGACCCACTCGACAGCCACAGTTCGTCCGGCCGCAGTCGCCGGCACCTTCTATCCAGAATCGGCCATCGTTCTGACGCGCGCTCTGCGCCGGCTACTCGGCGACACGCCGCCAGCGCAGGAGAGTCGGGAACGGCCACCGAAAGCGATCATCGCGCCGCACGCCGGCTACGTTTATTCCGGCCCGATCGCCGCCACTGTCTATGCGCCGCTGCACGCACTGCGCGCGACTATCCGGCGCGTCGTTCTACTCGGCCCGACGCACCGCGTCGCGGTCAATGGGCTGGCCGTGCCGTCGGTCAGCGCCTTCGCCACGCCGCTCGGCGAGGTTCCTCTGGACGCCGAGGCCATCGCCCGCATCGCGCCATTGCCTCAGGTCGTCGTCAGCGACGCCGCACACGCCATGGAACACTCGCTCGAAGTACAACTGCCGTTCCTGCAAACAGTGCTCGAACGCTTTACGCTGGTGCCCCTGGCCGTCGGCAAGGCCTCGCCGAGCGAAGTCGCCGAAGTGCTCGAAACCCTGTGGGGCAGCGATGAGACGCTGATCGTGATCAGCTCCGACCTCTCGCATTACCTTCCCTACCCGCGTGCCTGCGAGACCGACACCGACACCGCCCGGCACATCGTCGCGCTTGACGCCAAGCTCGACCATCAACAGGCCTGCGGCGCGACACCGGTCAACGGCCTCTTGCTGGCCGCGCGTCGGCACGGACTGCGAGCGCGCTTGCTCGATCTGCGCAATTCGGGAGATACCGCCGGCGACAAGTCACGCGTCGTCGGCTATGGCGCCTTCAGCTTTACGCCGGTGAGCGCCGATGCCCACTGGGACCTCCTCGGCAGCGCCCTGCTCGTCAGTGCGCGCAACGCCATTGCCGCAAAGTTCGGACTATCACCACAGCCGGTGACGCCGATGCCCGAACTCTCCGAGCCCGGAGCGAGCTTCGTCACGCTGACCCAGAACGGCCACCTGCGCGGCTGTATCGGCAGCCTGGAAGCGCATCGGCCACTGGCCACCGACGTCGCCGAGAACGCCTTCGCCGCCGCTTTTCACGACCGGCGCTTCGCGCCACTGAGCGAGCCGGAGTTGCCGCGCACGCGCGTCGAAGTATCATTGCTGACGCCGGCCGAAGCTTTTCCGGTACGCAGCGAAGAAGACGCCCTGGCCCGCCTGCGACCGGGTATTGACGGCCTGATCCTGAGCTACGGCCGGCGGCGAGCGACTTTCCTGCCACAGGTCTGGGAGTCCCTCCCCGACCCCCGGCAGTTCATCGCCCAGCTCAAGCTGAAAGCCGGCCTGGCCGCCGACTTCTGGGACCCCGAGCTCACCCTGGCGCGTTATGGAGTACGAAAATGGAAAGAGATCTGAACGACTCGCTGAAAACCCCCGCCTCCGCTCACCCCGGGCGTTGGTGGCACACGCTTGCCGACGGTCGCATTCAGTGCGACCTCTGCCCCCGCGACTGCAAGCTGCACGCCGGCCAGCGCGGCGCCTGCTTCGTCCGCCAGAACATCGCCGGCGAGATGGTGTTGACCACTTACGGCCGTTCGTCGGGCTTCTGCATCGACCCCATCGAAAAGAAACCGCTCAACCACTTCTACCCGGGCTCGTCGATTCTTTCTTTCGGCACCGCCGGCTGCAACCTGGCCTGCAAGTTCTGCCAGAACTGGGACATTTCCAAGTCGAAGGACATGGACCGCCTGCTCGACGCTGCCAGCCCCGCGGGCATTGCTGCCGCTGCGGCGGCCTATGGTGCGCACGCCGTCGCTTTCACCTACAACGATCCGGTAATTTTTGCCGAGTATGCCATCGATACCGCCGTTGCCTGCCGCGCACAGGGCATCAAGACCGTTGCCGTCACGGCCGGCTACATCCATCCCGAGCCGGCGCGCGAATTCTTTGCGGTCATGGACGGCGCCAACGTCGATCTCAAGGCCTTCACCGACGACTTCTACTTCAAGCTCTGTGGCGGCCACCTGCAAGCAGTGCTCGATACGCTCGCCTACATCCACCATGAGACGAACTGCTGGCTGGAAATCACCACCCTGCTGATCCCCGGCCGTAACGACTCGTCGAGCGAGATCAAGGCTCTTGCCGACTGGGTGGCGCGCGAGTTGGGAGCGAACGTGCCCCTGCACTTCTCGGCTTTCCACCCAGACTGGAAAATGAGCGAACTGCCGCCGACGCCGCCATCAACCCTGACCCAGGCTCGACGCATCGCCATGGACGCCGGCTTGAACTACGTCTACACCGGCAATGTGCATGACACCGAAGGCGGCACCACTTTCTGCCCGGAGTGCCAGGCGGCACTGATCGAGCGCGACTGGTACAACATCCGCCATTACGACCTGCCGAGTGATGGTCGCTGTCCGCACTGCGCGACGCCGATCGCCGGCTATTTCAGCCGCTTTGGCAAACCTTTCGGTCCCCGTCGCGTTCCGGTCAAGCTGGTCCGCCGTTGAGTGAAGCGATGGCCACCGCCGCCGCCAGGACGCTGGCCATCGCCAGCGGCAGCGCGCGACTGCACGCCGAGCTGGTCCTGCCCACGCGACCTTCGGCACTGGTGATCCTGGCCCACGCCGGGCCGAATCCCGAGGCCCGCGACGACGCCCTCGCCGTCGTCCTCCGCCACGCCGGCATCGGCACGCTGAGCTTCGACCTGCTGAGCCGTAGCGAAGAACGTTTCGCGGACAATCATCACAACGTTTCGCTGCTCGCCAGCCGCCTGCTCGACGGCCTGACCCTGCTCAAGCAGCAGATGCTCCTCGAAGAACTGCCGCCGCTGCCAATCGGCCTCAGCGCTGCCGCTGACTGCTCGCCGGTGGTCGTGCGCGCCGCCGCCATTCGTGACCGCGACATCTTTGCGATTGTCTGCCGCGGCGGCCTGATCGACCTGGCCGGCATGCTCTATCTGCATACCCTGATCTCGCCCCTGCTGGTCCTCGTCGGCGAAGGCGAACAGCGCGTCGAAGCCAGTAACCGACGCGCCTTACGCGAGCTCGCCGGGCGCAAGGAGTTGCAGCGACTGCCGGCGAGTGCCGATGCCCCCGACTCGGCCGCGGCCTTCGAGTGGGTCGCGCGCGAAACGGCGCGCTGGTTCGTGTACCACCTGCCAGCGGGCGAAACGACGACGAGCCAATGACTCGGACCCCTTGCGCTGACCCTGTGCTGCCCACACAAGCCAAGAGAGCCCGAACGGCTTGATAACATTCTGATTGAGAAGATTGATATATGAAACTAGCTGGCCAAGTTGCTCTGATTACAGGTGCATCCGGTGGCATTGGATCCGCGATCTGCCGTGCTCTGGCGCGTGAGGGTGCCTCCCTGGCCCTCCATTACTGCTCGCGGGAGGCCAATGCCGTGAAACTTGCGGAACAACTGCAAAGCAGCAAGCGACTGGCCTCGCAGCAGTTCGTGCCCATTGCCGCTGACCTGCTGGACAATGCCGCAGCGTGCGACCTGGTGGCGCGATCAGTGGAGGCCTTTGGCCGACTCGACATCATCGTAAACAACGCGGGTTGGACACGAGTTGTCCAGGCCGACGACATCGAGGGTCTGGACAACGAAATGATCAGCAAGACAGTTCGTATGAAAATTGATGTCCCGCTGTGTCTGCTCCGAGCTGCTCGGCCCCATCTGGAACAGTCCGGTGCCGGCCAACTCATCAATATCACTTCTGTTGCCGGCATCGCCGCGAAAGGTTCGTCTATCGTCTATGCGGCTGCCAACGCAGCACTCTCAAACCTTACACGCTCACTTGCGCGGGCGCTGGCGCCCAAGATCCGCGTCAATGCAGTCGCGCCGGGCTTCGTCGAAACCGGTTTCGCCTGGCCAAAAGATGGAAAAGTAAAAGCGCATGTTGCGCAGCGCAATCACATCGCCCGAACCGTCGAAGCGGACGAGGTGGCGGAGGTCGTCCGCTTTCTTGTCTGTGACGCACCCGCGATAACGGGTGAGGAGATCGCGATTGATGGAGGAATCGGCAGATTAGGTGTGCGCTAGCCTTTCCCAGACGAAATTCGCGCTCATCTGCTCCATGTCGGCATTGCGTATAGGGAAATCCGTCAGGATCTTTGTCACCAGGTCCGTACCCTGGGGGCGTGAGCTGTCGGCGACAGACTGCGAGTCCGTCCACAGATTGACTATCTTGCCCACTTCATCGAAGCCCAGGTAGTACCGGGCCGACGTACCGCCCGAGAAGCGCCCGTTCATTTCGATTGCCTGAAAGCCATGCGTCGGGTCCCGCTTCAGCTGAAGATTGAAGGGCCCGCGCCAGCCCTCCTCGACGGCAGCTTCGGCAAACCGCCGTGTAATGCGCAGTAGTCCGGGATCAATGCAACGTCGCAGCTGCTCGCATCTTCCGGCGACCATCCTGGATACAAAACCGATCATGTCGAAGATCTTGCCTTGGCGGTCGATGAGCACCTGCGCTGCAAACAGATTATCCTCAGGGACCTGCCACACGAACGGCAGGCCGAAGCGCGTATCCATTGTCAGATCGGGTTTGTCACCTAACAGAGGCTGAATGGCGTAGCCGGGTTCCCGGCTCACCTGTCCTAGCTGCTGCTCGTTGGTAACGATCCAGACGCCCCGTGAGCCGTTCCCCGCTACTGGCTTGGCGATCAGCGGGAATCCGAAAACTTCGACCATTTGCTGCAAATCGCTCTCTATCCCGGCACCGGCACTCAGTAACGTGGGCGAGAAGGGCAGCTCGTATTGCCTGGCAAAAGCATAGCTCTTCACCTTGTCATCCATGACGCGGGCAAAGTGGCCACTGCCAACGAGAAGAGACTCCGAGTAAGCCGGCAACTGGGCCTTAAGGTCCGCCAGAATGACTATATCGTCGTCTCTTCCAGGTATGACGAGGTCAGGGCGTTCGTTTGCGATGAGCGAACAAAGTGCAGCTACATAATCGGCGGTACACGCGGCCGGCGGGACCAGATAGGCTTTGTCACATCGGAAGTTGTTGGCAGCTTCGACGATACTGTTGGTGCCGATGATGAGCACATGCTCTCTTCTGCCGTGTAGTGTATCGAGAACGTTTTGCCCGACCAGGCTGCCGACGCTGGTAATGATGAGTCTCTTTTTCACGAACGCTGACCTTTCTGAAATCTGTTCAACCAGGTCTTGTCAGATGCGCTGGCCACTATGTTCACCTCATCATCGAGCAGATCGGGAACGCGAGTCCACAACAATGTTGGCTCGGGCGACGTCATCGCGACAAGCAAGTTCCGTGTAAATGCCTCGTCGTCGACACTCAGATACGTCTTGACGCCGAATGCCCCGGCAAAGTTGTCCCAGCGCACAGACGACAGCTTCTTGAGCGCATCGTTTCCGGGCGTGCTGGCGAGGCATTGGTTGTCGCACAATATGAAAATTATGGGCAGGCGGTAGCGCTGTGCAGTCGCTAGCTCCATACCATGCATCCGCATTGAGCCATCGCCGAAAAGTGCGACGACCGGCCGGTCCGGCAAGGCGGCCTTGGCCCCGATGGCGGCACATATTCCCATTCCCATCGGCGACAGCGTGTCCGACTGGATAATCGTCTGGCGATTGCGCGCCTTGATCATCATGTTGCCCGCCCGACGAATCTGACCGGAATCCAGGCAGTAGATCGTGTCGGCCGGCAAAAGCCGCTGACAGGCATTGACTATTTGTGAATAGAGCAGCCGGCCTTCTATCTCCCGGAGGATGGGCGAGTAGCTGCTCAGCTCGCGCAACTCTCGAAGCCATTGCATGTTTGTATCCGCGTAGCCTGGCGATGATCCACCATTGCCGTCGACCAATTCTTGCAGCCAGGCGTTAACTGCGCCCGCGTCGATGGTAGTTGACGGCATGAAATGCCCGGCGTAGCGGGCGTACATGGTCGTTGGGAAGCCGATTTGAACCAGCTGATCGGCTGCAAGCGGGTGATCGACGGCGAGTGCCGATAGCGCGCTGCGGCTGCTGTTGAATCCGACATAACCGAGAGAATTGGCACAACACTCATCAAGGACGCCTCGCGACTTTATATCGGTAACGACGCCAAACGCATGCCTTGCTAGCGCGCGTTGCAGCAGTAGAGGATCGATGCCATCTGCCGCCTCATGGCCGATCAACACAAGGGTCTTCTTGTGCAAATCGGCTGTCGGCGGCAATGAGCGAAGACCGGCCTGATTTCTTGGCACGGTCGACCCGTTACGCCGACGCTCGCCGCAGAACGCACTTTGTACGTCGATCGTCAATTGGATGTGGGCCGGGCGTTTGGACCTTAGACGCTCTGTGATCAAGGCCAGGAGATCGTCGATCATGCCAGCATCGCTGCATGTGCAGGAACAGCCGATCGCCTGCTCGAGCAGCGCGACATCGTTGGTACCCTGGGGGCTACCGTCCTGAAAAAATCCTTTGCCCCAGCTGTCTCGCGGAATGTTGCCGGAAACGAAGAGCAAGGGAATCTGCTCGGCCGCCGCCGTGGCCGCGGCCCCAATCATGTAAGCGATGCCGACGCTACCAATACTGCACGCAATACCTGGCTTTCCGGTTGCTTTGGCGTAGCCGATGGCCATGAAACCCGCCGCCAACTCGTGATTTGCAATGACCAGATCGATCGTCTTCCGGCTTTGCACCTGGCTCACGAATGACGATATGTTTGCCCCCGGTACGAGGAATATCGTATTGCTGCCTAGACTTTCGATGTGCTCCAACAAGAGCCCTGACAGGGTTGTTTGTTCCAAAGCGTCTCCAACCAGTCTCCGCCGAGGTGCGGCGATATGCTGCAAATGTGACTGACACGGGCCGAATAAGCACCATGCCGGACAAGCCATGATCGCACAGCGTTCGAGGCCTATGAAAGAAATGGCTGCCTCAGGCTAACGGTCATGACACGTGGAGACACCCCAAGTCATGAAAGTCATGACCGTTTCCCTCTTCCCCTGACCCTTCTCCCGCGAGGGGAGACGGGAGTTTCGTGAGTCGCGTGCGCGACTATCACATTAACGGTCATGACACGTGGAGACACCCCAAGTCATGAAAGTCATGACCGTTTCCCTCTTCCCCTGACCCTTCTCCCGCGAGGGGAGACGGGAGTTTCGTGAGTCGCGTGCGCGACTTTCACATTAAGCAGCGGGGTGATGCCGTGCGTCTCGTTGCTCGCCTGGGCGGCGACCTCGGCCGTGCCCCCGATCCACCCCCGGGACATCAACTTATGTGGCATGGCTATGCCCAGCTTCAGACACTGCGCGAGGGATTCTGCCTCAACAAAAGAATCTCGTGGTAGTCGAACATTTGGGGCAAGGACCGGTCTTGCCAACTACCGAGTTTGTGGAGAGCCGCCCCTCGGCCCGCCGGCGAGGCCGATGCGGATGTCTCCACTGGACAAACTCGGACGAGCACTCTAAGCAAAATAGATGCCAGCCTCTATTAAACTATCTATACGCCTGTTTTAATGGTCTTTTTTTAACGCCACATGGGCAGCAATCGTATTGGGATGTAAAATTTTCCGACAGCTTGAAACGGTTTTTCTGGTGCGTGTGCCCCGCGCTGGGAAGCACGAAACGCGCGTAGGAGCGAGCTGAGTGAGGAGTTTGACGAAGAAGGCAAGCAGGCGATCTTTGGGGTTCGCCGCCACCTCAGCGCGCACCGGCACCGGTTTCGCTGCAGCCGCCACCACGGCGCTCTGGCTTGCCCGGCCAGCGCGCACTTCACGTTTGCTCTCCACGTGTACCGAGGATCGATGGCGATCGATCTGTGGGCGATGGCTGCGATGCTGAGCATCGCCAGGTTTCCGCACCTGCGCTGCTGACGACACCGAAACCTTCATCATCATAGCGCGTGCCGATGGCATGCTCCTTCGCGCGCCGCGCCAACTCTTTAACCATGCTTTTCTTGTGGTACCAATGGCCAAGGAATAAAATTGACGTCGAGCTATGTGGGATAGAGAAGGACCAGCAGAAGAACCCACGCATGACACGGGCGCCGACCCTCGGCGACCTTTTGGCACGTGTCGAAGACGCTTCCCACAAATCCCTGGCCGCGGTCCACATTCGTACGCGCGGCGTCAACGCAAAATCGAGAAGGCATATGAAACCGGTAGATAGCATCACGCGACCCACCCTCAATGACCACCATATCAAGATCATCGAGGCCAGGCATCACGATCCCTTCGAGGTGCTGGGCAAACATCCCGACGAAAACGGCGTCGAAGTCTGCGTCTATATTCCGCATGCCGTCGAAGTCTCAATACTGGAAGGCAATCACTCCCTGGAACGGATCGGAGACAGCGATTTCTTCATGTGGCGCGGCGCGGTCGACGACGTTCCCGAGCACTATCGGCTGATCTGGCTGGACGATGGTCATCGCCAGCACATCTCCCATGATCCCTATTCCTACGGACCACAGATCGGCGATCTCGATCTGCACCTGCTGAGCGCCGGCAACCACCGCCATGCCTACAACATCCTGGGCGCGAATTGCCGTGAAGTGGATGGCGTTGCCGGCGTCTTGTTCGCCGTTTGGGCGCCCAACGCCGAGCGCGTCAGCGTGGTTGGCGACTTCAACCGCTGGGACGGCCGTCGCCACCAGATGCGCGTGCGTCCGGGCAGCGGCGTGTGGGAAATCTTCATTCCCGACCTGGCTCCGGGAGCCTTCTACCGCTTCGAGATCAGGAATCGCAATAGCGGTGAGGTATTGCTGAAGGCCGACCCCTACGGACAGCAGTTCGAGGCACGCCCGAAAACGGCGTCGATCGTCGTCGGTGAAGCAGAGCACGTCTGGCAGGACAGCGAGTGGATGGCAAAGCGTGCCGAATGGGACTGGCAGCACGCGCCGATGTCGGTCTACGAAGTGCACCTCGGTTCGTGGCAGCGCGGAGCGGAGGGAGAATTCCTGAACTACCGCGAGCTGGCCATCCGGCTGGTTGACTACGTCACGCGCATGGGCTTCACGCACGTCGAACTACTGCCGGTCACCGAGCATCCCTTCGACCTCTCGTGGGGCTATCAGGCAACCGGCTATTTCGCCCCGACCAGCCGTTTTGGCACGCCGGATGATTTCCGCTTCTTCATCGACCATTTGCATGCCCACAAAATCGGCGTGATTCTCGACTGGGTGCCGGCGCATTTTCCGAAAGACGCTTTTGCCCTCGCCCGCTTCGACGGCACAGCTCTCTACGAGCACGAGGACCCGCGCAAGGGCGAGCACCTCGACTGGTCCACGCTGATCTTCAACTTCGGTCGCAACGAAGTGCGAAACTTCCTCGTCGCCAGCGCCCTGTACTGGTTGCGCGAAATGCACCTCGACGGACTGCGCGTCGACGCCGTGGCATCGATGCTCTACCTCGACTATTCGCGTGAGGACTGGATTCCCAACATGTACGGCGGCCGCGAAAACCTCGAAGCGATCGAGTTTCTGCGCGAGC
This sequence comes from Candidatus Accumulibacter meliphilus, assembly GCA_003332265.1. Classification (GTDB taxonomy): domain Bacteria; phylum Pseudomonadota; class Gammaproteobacteria; order Burkholderiales; family Rhodocyclaceae; genus Accumulibacter; species Accumulibacter meliphilus. Next base: position 98,786 of record QPGA01000002.1, on the reverse strand, counting down.
TCAACAGCGTCGCGCACGTCGAATGTCCGGGCGCTCTGATCATCGCCGAGGAGTCCACCTCCTGGCCGCAGGTGACGCGACCGGTTTATCTGGGCGGTCTCGGCTTCGACATCAAGTGGAACATGGGCTGGATGAACGATACCCTGCGCTACATCGCCCAGGAGCCGATCCATCGCCAGTACCACCACAACCTGCTCACCTTCAGCATGCTCTATTCATTCACCGAGAACTTCATGCTGCCCTTCTCGCACGATGAAGTGGTGCATGGCAAAGGCTCGATGCTAAACAAGATGCCCGGTGACGAATGGCAACGTTTCGCCAACCTGCGCACGCTCTACAGCTACATGTTCACCCATCCGGGCAAGAAGCTGCTGTTCATGGGAACCGAATTCGGCCAGGGCCTGGAATGGAACAGCGCCGGCGTGCTCGATTGGTATGTGCTCGAATACCCCCTGCACAGTGGCATGCAACGCATGGTCAGCGACCTCAACCACCTCTATCGCAACACCGCGGCGCTGCATGGTCACGAATTCGACTGGACCGGTTTCGAGTGGATCGACTGCAACGATTCTGCCCAGTCGATTCTGAGCTTCGTGCGCCGCTCGGGGTCCGAGTTCGTGATTGTGGTGGTGAACCTGACGCCGGTGCCGCGTAGCTACTACCGCATCGGGGTCCCTGAAGAAGGTGCCTACGCCGAAATCTTCAACTCCGATTCGCATTTCTACGGTGGCAGCAACCTCGGCAATGGGCAGGAGGCTCTCGTTGCCCAGTCCATGCCGTGGATGAATCGTTCGCACTCGCTGGAAATCACCATCCCGCCACTGGCGACCATCGTGCTGACCTTGCAGCGCTAAGCTGCGAGTCGCCGACGCGACTCACGAAACTCCCTTCTCCCCTCGCGGGAGAAGGGTCGGGGAAGAGGGGAAAACAGTCATGACTTTCATGATCCCGGGCGTCCCGATTGTCATGACCGTTAGCGCCCCACAGTAAACGCCAGCGCTCCGCCGTCGCACATGCCGTCGGACAGGATCAGCAGCTTGTAGGACTGTGTGGTCTCTTCGAGCACCGTCATGGCCTCCGGTTTGAGCGCCTTGTCTTCGCAGGTGTTGGCTTTGCCGGCTTTGGTCTGGCGCAGTTCCACGCCTTCGAGATCCAGGGTGGCCAGGGTTTTTGGCGTGACCACGGCGGCGCCGCCTGTTCCGTCCCACCAGGCAATCGACCACTTCACGCGCTCCTGGTTGGCAGGGTCGTCGTCAGGGCCGGTCAGCAGCAGGAAACCGCCTGCTACGGCCACCATGTCGCGTATGCCCTGCCCTGCCCCGACCTTGACTCGGGTGACGCCGGCCTTGGCGTCGCCGCCCTTGAACAGCGCTTCGGCATCGACCGCCAGGATGAGCGCCTGCCCCTTCCTGGCCGGGCCACGGAAGCCGAAATACAGGCGCCCGTCGCTGACCGCCAGGCCTTCGATGTTGACGCCATGTTCTCCCGCCAAACCCGGCGCCTCGGGGGGAGGCGCCGAGCCCAGGCATTTGCCTTCGCCGACAGACGCCTTGAGTTCCGGCTGCGCCTGCATGATCGCCCACAGGCGCCCGCTGTCCGCATAGTCGACCAGGATCCCGCTGGGGTCACCGCTCGGAGAGCGCAGCGCGCGGCCGGTCGCCGCATCGCGGCGGAAGCGGAGCACATGGCGGCTGTGCGGATTGCTCTGGCAATCGGAACGTTTCGCCGAATGCGAGCCAGTGACATAGAAGTAGCTGCCATCGGTGGCTGCGCCTTCAGCGTCCAGTTCGCCCTCGTCGGCGCGCAGCACGACGCGCTCCGAACCGACGACCAGAGTAGCGTCGCGTAGGGTCGCGTAACGCGCCTCGACGCCTTCGTCGAAAACCAGCAGGCAGATGCGCTGTCGGGCGGCACTGAGACTACAGGCCATGCCGCTGACCGAGCGGCGGGCTTTCGCCTCTTTCTTCTTGCCCAGGCCGAAGGAAAAGCCCTCGCCACCCGTCCATGGGCCGCTGCCGGGCTGTACGCTGGGGACCGGGAGCGGGACCGGTGCGCGGGCGTACGCACTGCCTGGCACCCATAGCAGGGAAGCACTGGCGAATGCCAGGGCGCCGAGGTGCCAGCACCCTGAAAATTTACATGCCTTCCTTTTCATGGCATGAGAATGGTCTGAGGGGTCATTGATCTTCCCGGCACATGCGGCGGATTTCATCTTCCTTGATGGCCAGCGCGACCTGTTGCAAGACCGCGTCGACATCGGCCAGATGTTCGTCAAGAACAACCCGGCCCGTCAAGGCAAGGTCCGGGGTGAGCAGGCCACTTTCGTAGTGCGCCCAGATTTCCTTGCCGAACTGGCTGCCCGCCAGCGAGGGCGCAAAACTGCTGAAGTAGCTGCGCAGATTGATTACGTCCCGCGCCAGCATCTCGGCGGCGTTGCTGTTGCCCGCCGCGTCGATCGCCTGCGGCACATCGATGATCACCGGTCCGTCCTCGCCGACGAGGATGTTGTATTCGGAAAGATCGCCGTGGATGATGCCGGCGCAAAGCATCCGCACCACCTGCTCGATCAGCAGGGCATGAAACTCCAGCGCCAGTTCTTCGCTGAGCTCGACATCGTTGAGGCGCGGTGCCGGATGGCCGTCGGCATCGACAATCAAATCCATCAGTAAGACGCCCTCGTAGCAAAGATGCGGCTGTGGCACCCGCACCCCCGCAGCGGCCAGCCGATACAGGGCATCGACCTCGGCACTCTGCCAGACCTCTTCCTGCATCTTGCGCCCAAAGCGGCTGCCCTTCTCCATGGCGCGCGCCTGCCGGCTATTCCTGACCTTGCGGCCTTCCTGATAGGAGGCATTGTTGCGGAAGCTGCGCTGGCTGGCTTCCTTATAGACTTTGGCGCAGCGAATGTCGTCGCCACAGCGAACGACATAGACAGTGGCCTCCTTGCCGCTCATCAACTGGCCGAGCACCTCGTCGACGAGGCCTTCTTCAACGAGTGCTGCAAGTCTTGCGGGTGTTTTCATGGGGTGTTCATTTTTGTGGCAATGCCGCAGTGTAGCGCCTTCCGCCGTACACCACAGCGCGATAGGCCGCATCGAGATTCGGCTGCATAGCTCGCCCGCCTTGACTGGGCTGGCCAAGGCCAGAGATACTCTGGCTGCTAGCGATGTCTTTGCCGTGTCTTCTTGCCAAGCGTGGTTTCATTCGTATAATCGCCCGACTCTGGTTCGTGCGACGTCCCACGACCTATCGACCATCCCGGGAGGTGGAATGAAGGGCATCCTGAATTTTCTGGCGAGAGCAAATCTGATTGAGCTCTCGGACGATGAGCGACTGGCCGCCGCCGAAGCTGAACAGGCCGCGGCCGGCACGCAAGCGTACGCTGCGGCGCCTGCTGACGCTGCCGATGCACCCGCGGAAATCGGCGGCGCTTCGCCGCCGCCGGAAGTGGCGGCCGTTGGCGCTCCGGCAGAGCAAGTCGCGGGTAAGCAGGAAGGCATCCTCTTGCCCGACATCTACGCCGCCGCCGCTGTGCCCGCTTCGCCGTATCCGGCAGAAAAGCTCCTGCGCCTGCTCGACGGCCTGCGAGCGATGGACGCCGGGACCCGGCATGCGGCGGTCCTGGCGATGGACGCGGCTGATGACAACTGGCAGATCGTCGATTGTGTGAGCGATGCCCAGTTCAAGATCTCGGCGCTCGACGCCTACAAGCGGCAGCTGACGGGACAGCTGCAGAATGGCGAGCAGCAAGCAGCTGAAGTCATCGACCAGATCAAGCTTTCGCTCGACAAGTCGAGCGTGGCGATTCGCCAGCAGATCGCCGAACTCGAACAGTTGCTCGAACGCGAAGTGACGCGCGCCGCGCAGGAAACAACGCGCGTCGAGGCCGGCCTGCGCGCGGCGCGCGAGTCGAGCACGCGTGAAACCCGACGCATGGACGCCGAGATCGAGCGCCTGCGAGAAATTCCGAACAATTTCAAGGCGCCTGACAGCGCCGCGCAATAAGCAAGGAGACGACAGATGGCGCAACTGACACCGATGGCCAAGGGCCTGATTACCGTCATAATTCTCGGCGTCGCCGGATCGCTGGCCTGGAACCTGGGCCTCAAGGAGCGCTTTGCCGGCGGCGGTGATGCAGCGGTGGTATCCACGCCAGCGACCGCCGCCGCCGAGGCCGCGGCCAGAGCCCAGCCGCCGACGCCGACCGCGACCGCGGCCGTCAAGGCGGACGCCAAGAATGCAGCGCTCGGCACCCCGGGCAACCCCCTCAAGGTCAGCCTGGTCAGCTTCCACGGCTACGCACCCGCCCTGGTCGCCAATGGCAATTCCCTTGACACGCAGCCGGGGTCGATTTACAGCAAGATTGGCCTGAATGTGCGCTTTGTGATTCAGGACGACATCCCGACGCTGGCGACGATCTTCGAATCCGGCGCGGCGCAGTGCGCCTGGCGAACCTCCGACTTCTGGGCCCAGGAGCAACCGAACCTGCGTAACGCCGGCCTCGACGGCAAGGCAGTGATGATTGTCGATAACACGCAGGGCGGCGACGCGGTAATCGCCAGCGACCCAGCGGTGAAGGCCATCGAGGACCTGGCCGGACGTTCGGTGGCGCTGCTCCAGTTCACGCCGTCGCACGGCATCCTGATCGACGCGCTGGACAACGCCTCGCTGACGGCGCGCAAGAAGGAAAGTGTCAAGATCGTCTTCATCAATGCCGAGGAAGGCACGGCCGGCGTGCGCGCCGCGCTCGAGTCCGGGCACGTCGATGCGGCCGTTCTCTGGGACCCGGATCTGGCCCTGGCGCTGCGCAACGTCAAAGGCGCGCACGTCGTCTACTCGACGAAGACGGCCACCAACCTGATTTTCGACGTCATGGTCTGCGACTCTCGCTTGCTGGCGAAGCCCGAGGGACAGGCTGTGGTCCAGAAGTTCGTCGAAGGCTGGATGGAAGGCGTGCCGGCAGCGCGCGCCAATCCGGACAACGCGGTGGACGCGCTGATCAACACCGAGGAGTTCTTCAAGTTGCTCGCCGACAAGGAAGGCCGGCCCTTCGTCAAGAACCTGTTCCCGAATGTGGTGTGGACCGGCGTCGAAGAGAATGCCCGCATTCTCGGCCTGGCCGGTGGCACCAACCACTACGAGCGCGTCTACAAGCGTTTTGACGAGATCTACCGCAAGGCCGGCGCGCTGGCCAATCCAAAATCGCCGGTGATCGCGCCGCAGGACAGCTTCGACTACCGCTTCATCAAGGCCATGCTGGCCCGTGATCAGCCGGCGGCGACCGCCGCCGCGCAAGCGCAGACCAGCTTCACGCAAGCCTCGCTCAAGGAAGCCACGCAACAGCAAGCGATGGTGACCAAGCCGGTGACCGTTGGTTTTGCCTCGGGCAGCACTGACTTGAGCAAGCGCGCCCAAAAAACGATCGATGCCGAGATGGTGCCGTTCATCGAGAACAACGGCAAAGCCTATTTCGAAGTCAGCGGCAATTCCGACTCGACGGGCGCTCGCGAGGTGAATCAGCGTCTTTCGGAGGTCCGCGCCCGGGCCGTGGTCGACTATCTGGTCACGCAATGGGAGTTCCCGCGCGAGCGTTTCAAGATTGTCGGCAACGGCCCTGATCGTCCGCTGTGCAACGAAGCCAACGCCGCCGCCGAAGGCTTGTCCCTCGAAGACTGCCGAGCGCTAAACCGGAGCACCCGGGTAGCCGTGTTCGGCGGCCGTTAGAGCCAGCGATTGCACGACGATGGGCGAATTCTGGAACCCCTACGCGCCGCCGGATCCGCAGCGCCGCCGCTTGCTCGGTGTCGGCTCGGTGCTCGCCGTGCTGCTGCTGTGGAGCGCCGTCGCCGCTTCCGGACTGGTCAGCCAGACCCGGCTGCCGGCACCCTGGGACGTCGTTTCGGCGTTTGCCTACCTGGCCTGGAACGATGGCCACAGCATGCTGCTGACGGCGACGCTGTGGTCCGGCGGGCGGCTGCTCGTTGCCGGCCTGCTGGTGATCATCATCGGCATTCCGATCGGCATCGTCATGGGCGCCGCGCCACAGATCAATGCGGCACTGTCGCCGCTCGTCGATCCCTTTCGCTCGGCGCCGGTGGTGGCCCTGTTGCCCATTCTGGTGATGTGGATGGGTATCGGCGAGTCGATGAAGATCGCCTTTCTGTTCATCGGCGCCGTGGTGTACCTGATTCCGATGGTCCGTGACGCCATTCAGGCGGTGCCGCAAAGCTACTGGATCGGCGCCCGCGACCTCGGCGCCACGCCCTGGGAGTGCATCCGCCAGGCGGTGGTGCCCATGGCCATGCCGCGCATCGCCGACGCGGTGATCGTCGCCTTCTCGGTGATGTGGACCTACATTACCGTCGCTGAATACGTGAATGCCCGTGAGGGACTCGGCCAGCTGATCCAGAACGCTCGCCGCTTCAGCGCCTGGGATCAGGTGTTTGCCGGCATCATTGTCATCATTGCGCTGGCGCTGCTCACCTACCGCTTGATGATCTGGCTCAAGCGCCGCCTCTATCCCTGGGAAACACAGCAATGACTGCGCCAATGACGGCGGCCGGCAGGCCAGTCGCGGCCGCTGCCGCAAAGTCGGTAGCGGTGGTCCTCAAGGACATCGTCCAGGAATATCCGGCGCACTCCGGTGCCGTCACACGGGTGATCGACCGCGTCACCCTGAGCTTCGAGCAACCGGGGATCAACATGCTGCTCGGTCCCTCCGGCTGCGGCAAGAGCACCCTGCTGCACATGCTCGGTGGCGTGCGGCCGATGGGCGTCAAGACGCCGACCTCAGGCAGCGTGATGATCGACGGTGTCGAGTGCCACGGCGCCCACGACGATTCGGTGATGGTCTTCCAGCGCTATGCCAATCGACCCGACCTGTCGGTGTTCGACAATGTTGCCTTCCCGTTTCGGCTCAAGCTGTGGAAGTCGCGCGAGCCGGAAGCCGAATGGCGTCAGCGCGTCACCGACCTGCTCAAGGCCGTCGGTCTGGCGGACAAGGCCGGCCTGCGGCCAGCGCAGCTCTCCGGCGGACAAAACCAGCGCGTCGCACTGGCGCGTGCCCTGGTCCTGCGGCCGAAAATCCTGCTCATGGATGAGCCTTTCGGCGCCCTCGATGCGCAGACGCGCGAGGAAATGCAGCAGCTGCTGATCGACCTCTACCAGTCCTGGCCGTGCCTGGTCGTTTTCGTCACCCACGACGTGACCGAAGCGCTGCTGCTTGGCGACCGGGTAATCGTCCTGTCTGGCCAGCCGGCGCGTGTCGCCGACGATTTTCTGATCGGCGAACCGCGTCCGCGCGCGGCGGCATGGCAGCGCTCGGCGGCAGCTCAAGGCCTCGAGGAGCGCATTCTCGCCCAGCTCCACGCCAGTCCCGGCAAGGGCCAGGTCAGGGTCAGCATCTAGCCATGGCCGAAGAAGGGAAACCGCCGTACGTCAGGGAAGTCCTCACCAGTCAGGCGAATCTCTACGCGTTTCTCGGCTCGCTGGCCGCCGCGGCCCTGTTGTCGATCCCCTTCGGCTTCGGCATCGGGGCAGTGCCCTTGATTGCTTTTGCTGCCGGCGAAGTGCTCGCCGTCCTGCATATCCCGTCCCTGCCCAGCTTTCGCGAGCAGGTCGACCGCCGCTGGCGGGCCAGGGCGCGGCAGGCCTCGCGCGAGCAACTGTTCGCCGAACTCCAGAAACGCGCCGGCAAACGCGAAGGCTATTCGCACAGACTGCGCACCTACCAAAGGATGCTGGAAAGGGTCGATTCGCTCTATCAGCGCGCGGAAACCGGTCTTTCCCGCCTGCACTACCGGGACGTCGAGCAGCTCGACGACGTGACGCTGGAGTACCTTGGCCTGTGGTTGTCCGGACTGGTGATGGATGATCGCGTCGAATCGATCAACCTTCAGGAAGTCGATGCCATGCTGGCTGGCATCGAAAGAGAACTGGCCTCGCCGCGCCGGGGAACCGATCTCCGCCAACTTCAGAAAGCGCGCACCGACTACGTGGATCTCATCGAGCGGCATAACCGGATGCAGAGCCGCCGCCGGGCGCTCGAGGCGGCGATGCTGTCGATGCCCGACCAACTCGCCGAAATCTACCAGACGATCATGACTTTGCCAGCCTCCGAAGACATCGGCAACCGGCTCGAAGAGGCTGTCGGCAAGCTGCGCCTGCAGGAAGACATCGAGGCCGATCTGGCCAGCGGCCTGGCCGAAGCGCTGCCCGGGGTGGCCATGCCGGCTGGCAGCGGCGCACGGCGCCTGGTGGCCGTGGCGAGCGCCGGCAGAAGCTGAGAGGATTGCCGGGAAAATGGCGACTTTTTTTGAAGGGCTGATGACGATCGCCGTCATTTGCTCACTCATACTTGGCCGGGGAACCGGTTTACGAAGGGAAGAAGGCAATGGTTGATATCAGTCTTGTGGGGCGTCTCTCCAACCTCTGGTCGGGCTTTGTCTCGCTGTGGATCACCGACGTGGAAAAGCGGCATCCGGAAATCGCCTACCAGAACGCGATCGATTCGATGATCGAAAAGTATGGCAAGTTGAAGACCGCCACGGCGGCAATCATGCGCCGGCGCGAGGACGTTTCGGCGCGCCTCGAAAGTGAGCGCAGCGAACTCGCGGCGGTTACCGCCGACCTCAACATCGCCCTGGCCACCGCTCAGGATGACCTCGGCATCGTCCTGATCCAGAAGAAGAACGCGCTCGACGCCAGCATCAAGGCGCTCGAACAGGAAATGGAGCAGGCGCGTACCGATACCCAGGAAGCGAAGGACTCGCTGCTGCAGGTCAAGTCCGAAATCCAGAAACTCAAGGACGAGAAGGACCGCATGCTGGCGCAGATGCTCAGCGCGCAGGCACGCCTCAAGATCCAGAATCAGCTCGATGGCTTGTCAGTCGACGCCGAGGTGCGCGCCCTCGACAACGTCCGCGAACATATCAAGACGACCGTCGCCGAAGCAAAAATGGGCTCCGAAATGCGTGATTCCGACCTCGACGTCAAGCTCGCCAGGCTTCGCCAGAGTAGCGGCGCGGTGACCGCGCGTCAGCAGCTCGAGGAGATGAAGCGCGCGCGGGCCGGCCAGGCGGATGCTGTCGCCGGCAAGTCGATGTAGCTGCCGCAGAACGCCATGACCCGCAGCAGCCCCGCAGCCGCAAGTCAGCCGCCGTATCCATCATCTTCACCGCGCCCGCCACTGCCGGGCTGGGCAGAGACGCTGCGTCAGAAGTATCTGGCCGGCGAAGCTTCGGTTTTCGTCCTCTACCGCAATGTTTTTGACCGCTATCAGGTCGGCGCTCGCTACTACACGCTGTTGCCCTTGCTCAGCGAGGTGCTGCTCAAGGACAACAAGCAGCAGATCTTCGAACTGAGCATCGACCGCGGCGTGCGCATCGTCCAGGGGAGCAGCGCGCAGGGAAAAATCGAGCTCTATCGTCATCTGGAAGGCAAGGGGCTGGCCGGCATCTTCGAATCGCTCGAACGGCAGATGCTCGAGCAGCGTTCGAGCGCCCTGCTGATTCCCTACGCAGGGACCCTCTTTCCGGCGGCCGAGCCGCACCTCCTGTCACTCGACGAACGCGGAGCCTTCACCGCGCTGCACCGCTGGTCGCTCGACGAGGAATTCTCCGATCGTGACAACGTCGTCATCCTGGTCAGCGAGTCCCTGGCCGACATCAGCCCGGCTCTGCTGACGCATCCGCGCATCGTAGCCATCGAGTTGCCGATGCCGGATCGCGAAGCGCGCCACGCGACGATCGGGCATTACGCACCCAGCATGCCGGCTGCTGAAGCCGAACTGCTGGCCGATCATACCGCCGGACTACGCCTGATCCAGCTGGCCAGCATCGTCGCCAGCGAAGCGCCGCAGGCACTGAGCGAGCAGCAACGACGAAGCCTGATCGTCGGACTGCTGCAGGGCAGTCCGAACGCCGAGCAACGCGCGCAAAGACTCGCCACGATCACCGCCGGCATGACGCCAGGCGAAATCCAGCAACTGGTCGACCCGACCCGGGCGCTGCCCGAAGAGGACCCGGCCGGCGAGATGCTGGCCGTCGTCCGCCAACGCAAGCGCGAGTTGATCGAGAAGGAGTGCGCCGGCCTGATCGAATTCATCGAACCTCGGCACGGACTCGACAGTGTCGGCGGCAACGAGCACATCAAGAGCGAACTGCTCGAGATTGCCCGCCTGATCCGTAGCGGCGACCGAGCGCGGGCACCGATGGGTCTGCTCGCCGTGGGCCCGATGGGCGCCGGCAAGACCTTCGTCATCAAGGCCTTCCTCAAGGAGGCGGGATTGTCCGGCGTGGCGCTGAAGAACTTCCGCTCCAAGTGGGTCGGTTCGACCGAGGCCAACCTCGAACGGGTGCTGGCGACGGTCAAGGCCATGGGACCGATTGCGCTGGTCATCGACGAAGGCGACCGCAGCTTCGGTAGCAGCGGCGATTCCGACGGTGGCACCGGCTCGCGAGTCATCGCCCGCCTCAAGGAGTTCATGTCCGACCCCGAGAACCGCGGCCAGGTGCTGTTCATCCTGATGACCAACCGTCCGGACAAGCTCGATACCGATATCAAACGTCCGGGGCGTCTCGATCGCAAGATTCCCTTTTTCTACGCCGAAACGGCCGCTGAGCGCGCAGCCGTGATCGGCGCCATTTTTCGCCGCTACCAGGTAGTAGCACTGGACCTCACCGACGCTGCCCTGCACGAAGCCTGCGAAGCGCTGGAAGGCTATTCCAATGCCGACCTCGAAGCGCTCGCACTACTCGCTGCCGAATTTGCCGAACGCGCGCGGACGGCTCTGACCAGCGCCCTCCTGAAGCAGGCGATCGACGACTTCATGCCGCCGCAGGAGATTGCCATGGTGCACTACATGGAGATGCTGGCGGTATCGGAAACTTCGCGCCGTTCGCTGCTGCCGCAGCGCTTCCGCGCGCTATCGGTCCAGGAAGTGCAGACCCGACTCGCCGAGTTCCGGCGCCAGATCAACCGTTGAAGGAGCCCCTATGTTTCCCCAGTTCGATGACGTTTCGCTCAATGTCGCCCAGACCGTCGCCGCCACCCAAATACTGCTGCGTATCGCACACGTCGATGGCACAAAAAGCGCAGAAGAAGTGGCCCTGATTGGCCAGTTCTATGACGCCTGTCGCAATGCGGCGCTGGACTGGCCCGCCTTCGCCTCCCTGCAGACCGAGACACCCGCCGGCAACGCTGCCGGTTTGTTCACGGCGCCGGCGCAGCGCGACATGCTCGTCGCCACCTGCCTGCTGGTGGCCTACGCCGACGGCGCTCTGATTGACAAGGAATTGGCGGCGGTTCGTGAAGTCGCCGCCGAGATCGGCATGGCCGGGACGCGCGTCGACGAACTGCTGGCCCTGGTCAAGGACTACATGCTTGCCCAACTCGCCAGACTGCCCGACGCCGACTCGGTGGCGGTGGTGGCACGCGAATTGGGCTAACGGTCATGACATTCGAGATACCCCTGATGATGAAAGCCATGACCGTTCCCCTCTTCCCCTGACCCTTCTCCCGCGAGGGGAGAAGGGAGTTTCGTGAGTCGCTGGCGCGACTTTCACATTAATGGGCTGAAAGGCGGAAGGGCTCGAAAACCCGGCCTTTCGATGTTTGTTTCGGGGGTTCGCCGCGGCCGAATCGGTAATTGACAGAGCTGTTGGCGGCTACCTATACTTTTTGAGCGCGCTCCTGGAGTTAGCTGCTTCTCTTGGTCGTGTCGCTTCGTAGTGCATTCGTAGTTCATTCGTAGTTCATTCGTAGTTCATTCGTAGTTCATCCGCGGCCCACACGTGGCAGACCACCTCACCTTACCCAAGCCCCTATCCGACCGCGGGGGCTGCTGCCGGCGCGTAGCTTTGCTGGCAAGAATCGAGCGCGCGCGGCGTTGACCGTTGACCACCATCAAGCGAGGTTACGACAATGAACCTGGAATCGATTGGCGGCATTGATTTTGCCGCACTGCGCACCGGCTGCTTTCACCCCTCCCCGGCTGCCTGGGAAGATCAAGTCCTCTATTTTCTGATGCTCGACCGCTTTTCCGACGATCAGGAGAACGGCTACAAAGGCAATGACGGAACGTTGGTGAACACCGGTAGCACGCCCCTTTTTACGCCAGCGGATGCCGGCAACGCCGTGCCAACCGAGGCCGCTGCCGCGAGCTGGCGCGATGCCGGCGGACGCTTCTGCGGCGGGACGCTGCGTGGCCTGAGCAGCAAGCTGGGCTATCTGCAGCGCTTGGGAGTGACGGCAATCTGGGTCAGTCCGATCTTCAAACAGGTAGCGTTCGACGCCGGCGCCTATCACGGCTACGGCATCCAGAACTTCCTCGCCGTCGATCCACATTTCGGCAGCGCGGACGATCTGCGCAGGATGGTCGCCGAGGCGCACAAGCGTGGCATTCGTGTCATCCTCGACATCATTCTCAACCACAGCGGCAACGTCTTTGCCTACGAGCCGGATGTCGTTCCGTTCTGGAATGGCGGGACGTTTCCGGTGGCAGGCTACCGCGACGCCAGCGGCGCCCCGACGCTGCCTTTCGATGCTCCGCTGGCAGCGGGACAGGGATCGCCCGACGCTGCGATCTGGCCGCAAGAACTGCAAGCCGCGACGACCTTTACGCGCAAGGGAAAGATCCGCAGCTGGGATTACGATCCGGAGTTCTATCAGGGCGATTTCGAGACGCTGAAGGATATCTCCCTGGGCGAAGGATTTCTCGATCCCTACCGACCCTCAACGGCGCTGAAAGTCATCACGCAAGCCTACAAGTACTGGATCGCCTTCGCCGACGTCGACGGCTTTCGTATCGACACCGTAAAACACATGGAACCCGGTGCCACGCGATACTTTGCCTCGGTCATTCACGAATTCGCGCAGAGCCTGGGAAAAGAGAACTTCTATCTCATCGGGGAAATCACTGGCGGCCGCAGCTTCGCCTTTCAACGGCTCGAAGAGACGGGGCTTGATGCCGCCCTCGGCGTCGATGACATCCCGGACAAGTTGGAGTTTCTCGTCAAGGGCTCGCGAAACCCGGAGCAGTACTTCGACCTCTTCCGCAACTCGCTGCTGGTCAACAAGGAATCGCACATCTGGTTTCGCAACAAGGTCGTCACCCTCTTCGACGACCACGACCAGGTACGCAAGGGCGAACGCAAGGCCCGCTTCTGTGCCGGCGACCCGGCTTATGCGCGTCAGGTGATCGCCGTTCTCGGGATGGAAGCGACGACCCTGGGAATTCCGCTGCTCTATTACGGAACCGAGCAGGCGTTCGATGGCGAAGGCGGCAACGATCGTTACATTCGCGAATGCCAGTTCGGCGGCGATTTCGGCGCCTTCCGATCACGCGGTCGCCATTTTTTCGATGAGAGCCATCCCGTGTACCGGGAAACGTCCAGGATCCTGGCCCTGCGCAAGGACAAGATCGCCTTGCGCCGTGGTCGACAATACCTGCGGCAAATCTCCGGCGATGGTATCGGCTTTGGCTACCCACGGATGTTCGGGAATGAAATCCGCTCCGTCGTTCCCTGGTCACGGCTCTTCGACGGCGAGGAAGTCCTGTGCGCGATCAACACCGACTCCGTCCAGGCCCGCACTGTGTGGTCGGTCATCGACCACGATCTGCATCGGCCCGGCGAACACTTCCGCTGCGCCTATTCTACCGACGTCGCCGAGGTCGGCACCCAGTTGCCGGTTGAAGATCGCGGACCGACAAGGGCCGTACATCTGACCGTTCCGGCGGCCGGTTTCGTGATCTACGAGAAAGCGAGCTGAATGGTGCTCCAAGCCATGCCGCCAAGGCGCCGGCGACGCGCAGGAGGGAGCACCCGCGCATGAACGGTAGGTGCATTACCGGCAGGCGAACTCAAGGAACTTCACGGGTCCCACGTTCCACGAGCAAGCGGGCGTCATAGGTCCAGGGCCGAACGGCCGTTGCAGTCACCTTGGCGGCGTCCGCGTGACGGGGATTCAGCAGCACGTTGAACTCGTCGGGGACGATCGCCGACGGCACTATCAGCAGAGCCGACAGCAGACCATCGAGCCATGCATTGCCAGCTTCTGCGGACACCGATCCCGCAGGCACGGCATTCCAGCCCTCGGCAAGGCTCGCAAGCAACAGCGATTGCCGTACATTCCAGACTTCGTCCGGAACGTCGATACGCACCAGCACGCGGTTCAGCGGCAAGCCACCCGCATTGAGGTGCACGACCGTCTCCAGGCAAGCCAGCGAGGCGCTGGTGGCGGCATAGACTACCGGCCTGCCAGGGCTGTTCCACCGACCACCCGTATTCCCTGCGCCCAGGCCGCCGAGGTCGGTGGGGGCAATGCTCCTCGATGCGAGTGCGATGCGCCAGAGCGCGACGCTCATGCGTAGGCGCCGCTGCCGATCTGGTCGAGCAGGTGGAAAACGATGTTCTGTCCTTCGGCGGTGTCCATCCACTCCGCGGGCCGCTGGCCTCCGAGCGCCGGCAACGGTTGCTCCAGCCAGGTCGCGGCCCACACGGCAGCATCGAAATCCGCCACGCTGCCTGCATCGTCCATGATCGCCTGCACGCGCCCGACAAGCCGGCTGAGTCCCAACACGCGCGAAGTCTCATCGGGCGATAGCAGGCTGGCTTCGCGTACCTTGCGGTCGATCGTGGCACGAGCCAAACCGAGCGTACGGCACAGCTGCTCCTTCGAAATGCACAGCTGCGCTGCCAGTTCCACGACCAGCGTGGCCGGCACGCCGTGCTTGATCATATCGATACGCACTATCGGCGCGGCACGATAGGCCTGCTCGAAGTACTGTTTGAAGTACTGCTGCTTGAGCATCCTATCGACAAGCCTGTTTTTCTGTACAGGCGCGACCTGGTCGACGAGATTGAGCATCTCCCCGCTCAAATCCGGATTGGCCGGCACGCTCGCGTCGGGTGGCTTGAGCCTGGACTTGCTGGTACGGTTGGTCGCTCCCACGTTGGACATCCACATCGCTCTAGTGAGCAGTCACTATACGTCGAGTGAGCAGAAGGAATCAAGCGAGCCTGCTCGTCGAAATCGGACTCCCCGTCGAACAGGCCGCGATAGACCGACTGCCGATCGTCGGGTAAACGACCCAGGGCGACATACTCAGGGTGCGCGGTCAGGACGGCATTGCTCACCCCCAACGCATTGGCCGCGTAGCTGAACCAACGGTACCTGGCCGGATGATCGACCATCGCGGCCCTCACCGGATTCAGCTCCTTGTAACGCATTCACGAGAGCAGATAGGTCTACGACTCAATCACGTTGCACCAGTGGCGACCCTCCCACAAACCGCCATGTCGCTGATAGGTTTCGTTGATATGTCGCACATAATGTCGGCCCAGACTCTGGAACAAGCGCCCTACCGAGTCGGCCCGCTCGGACGACAGCAGCAAATGCACGTGATTGGTCATCAGCACATAGGCATGAACCGCGCAGCCACAGCTATCGGCTGCCTGTTTAAGGCAGCGCAGGTATTCCAGAGAATCGAGATCGTCAAAGAATACTGCGGATCGGTTGTGGCCGCGCTGAACGGCATGAACAGGGGCCCCGGGAACGTAAAAGCGAGGTTTTCGCGGCATCTGGCGTCGCTACTTCAGCGGATGGCGCACCCGCAAGCCCTTGAAGCGGGGAAATCCCCTGTCGGTGGTGACCCAGTCGCAGTCCCACTCCAGCGCGAGCGCCGCATGATAGGCATCAGGGATATCGTTGCCCTGCGCAGAAATCGACCGCGCGCACTGCAGTAACAGACGCCAATGATTCCTGCCGGGCGTCAGGCAAACCGCGTGCTCCGCTGTGCGAACCTGCTCCACGAAGGCGATGGCGACGTCCAGCAAAGTCGGTGTTTCGAAAACCTTCGCATGGGTCACGACCCGGACGAAACCGCTCAACACCAGTTCCGAGAAACCGTATGCAGTCGGGGCGTTGATCACGGATTCCAGCCAGTCACGGTAAGCCCGATGATCCTTCACGTCTTCCCGGTGCGCATACACCAACACATTCAAATCCATCAATATCACGACGGGTCATCCATGATCTGCCGTAGCGAACGCCCATTATCCAGGTCCACCCCCGGTTTCACACCGGGCCCGGAGGCCGTGATCAGCTGTATCGTTTCGCGCATTGCCCTTGGCTCTGCGATGGACTCACGCAAAGCGTTTTCAATCACGCGCGCCAGGGAAACGCTCTCTTCGACCGCCCGGTGCCTCGCGGCAATGAGCAATTGTTCATCGAGGTTGAACGTGGTTCGCATGACGCCTCGTTTCGTACGATGATCAATGCGAAAACCTACCATCATCTTGCCGATGGCGTGAACATTTTAAGCGTTCTGACCCCTTTCTTCCGCTCTTTTGACCTGCCGACTTGACCCCGGCACGTGTTTTTCCGCCGCCATTGACACACCTCTAGCCCTATACTGTTCTCCTCAGGATAGACAATGTCGTGCTGACAGCAACGGAGGTCGAACGATGGATTCAACCGTGGAACAGACTTTGATCTCGCAGCTCAGAACGCTTGCGCCGCAGCAGGTGGCGGAGGTCGTCGACTTCGTGGAGTTCCTTGCTGCCAAGGCGAGCAAGCGCGCGGCGTTGGATCGGCTGCTGGCCATCGCGCCTGCGCTGGAAGCGGCCGGCGTCCAGCCCGTGAGCGAGGAAGAAATCGCTGCCGAGGTCAAGGCCGCACGCGCCGAACGGCGCCTGCGGCTGGCAGCCTTGGCGGCGCAGCCCGCCGCCAAGGACTCAGGTGCGGATCGTCATTGACACGAACGTCGCGCTGTCGGCACTGCTGTGGCGCGGCACGCCATATCGGTTGCTGCAGGCCCTTCGCCAGCGCGGCGATTTGCAGCTCGTCAGCAGCCCCACACTGCTGGAGGAACTATCCGACGTGCTTAGGCGGCCGGTCGCAGCGAAGCGGCTGGCGATTATCGGCATGACGGTGCAGGAGGTGCTGGCCGATTACGTTGAGGCTGTCGAATGGGTCGTGCCCACCGACGTGCCGCGCGTGGTGCTCGGCGACGCGGATGACGATCACGTCATTGCCGCGGCGGTAGCCGGCAGCGCAACCTTGATCGTCTCGGGCGACGGCGACTTGCTCAGTATCGGCAGCTATCAGCGCATCTGCATCGTCTCGGCGCGGGATATTCTTGCTCGGATTGATGCGAAAGGCAAAGCCTGAGCCCGCGATCCTTTGGGTGTTGGAATGTTAGACTTGACCCCGCTGTTTGGAATGACCCCGCTGTCGTTTAGGCATGCACCGCGCAGCCACAGCGATCGGCAGCCTGTTTGAGGCGGCGCAGGTATTCCAGATAATCGAGATCGTCGAAGCCTCATTCCCCTAGGTCGGTTACTTTCAGACCTTCCATGGCTTTCAATCTCTTTTTATTGCCGGCTTCATCATAGACATCCGCCGCCAATCGGTTAATGACATATTTTCCGTTTCCAGGCTGCACCTCGGTGATGATAAAGACCACATATCCACCATAGTACTTCTTCCGTTCCATCAGAGCAATCATCCCCCGCAGGACCATACCCACCTTGACATCCTTTTTCTGCACAAGAGTTTGCAGGCTGATTAACATGGCTCCATCCCCTGCCAGCCTTGGTTTTGCATCAGCGATATACTTAACCAGGTCCTCCTGGGTTCCCAGTTTTGATTTTTCTGGCTCCTTCCCCTTTTCAAGCGGCGGTGTTGCTTCAGGGCCGCTGATGGTCTCAGTCTTATTTCCTTCAGGAGTTTCAGCAGAAATTTTCAGCACCGGCGCCGGGTTGTTCATTTGGGAGACTACCTTTTGAATGGCGCCCAGGATGACAAAGGCGTCCCCGGTTGCCTCGCCTTTACCGCCCTTCAGCATTTCCATGACCGCTGCCATCTGCTCACTCGTCAAATTCTTGGGAACAATATCGTTGAGTTGGGCCAAATCCTCTGCTGTAAAACGGGCACCCACGCCCGGACTTGATTTGATCGACTCAAAAATGGCATTGGCGGCCGGGTGCAGTTCAGGCCCCTTGCCCTTACCCTGACCAGAGCGCGCGTCAGCCAGCCCGGCGTCCGGCTTATACACCAGGGATTCTTTGGCCTCGGCATCCAGGGCAGCGGCGTCTCTGTCGTCCTCCTCAGACGATGCTCCAGCATCCTCACCCATGCCTGCGCCCTCTTCCCCTTCGTCCTTCACTTCGCCTGCATCTCCACCGCCAAAGCCGATCTCAGTTTTGCCTGTTGCCAGATCGTAGATCTTATCCACCAGGTCAACGATATCCAGAACCGTCATGATGATATTCAACCCGGGGACCAGCCTCGCCAGGAATTTTCCGGCGAATTTGCCAACTGCTTTCCCGACCAACCGTCCAGCTTTACTCTTTAACCCTGCCTTTGCCTCACTCAGCAGCGGCATTAACCTTCTGGTGACGGTTTTACTCTCGATGATCTTCTTTTCCAGGTTAGTGATGACCGCCTTGTTGTTGGCTAACTGCTTGGTAATCCGGGCGCGGGCGTATTTGCTGAGTTTGCGGTTCAGTTTTTTTTGAAGGCTAAGGTTGTTATCGATATGCCGTTGAATCAAGGCTTTGGTCTTGATGGCCTGGGCGGCATTTTTTGAGATCTGCCATTGGTACTTAATCGCTCGGCTGAGGCGAACGGCGTCGGCCGGATCAACCTTAAGCTCGACCTTGCCGTTGACGGTGACGGACAGGCCCGCTTTGATCATCTCTCCGATCTCGGTATCCAGGATCTTTTGGCCCCATTCAGTACCGCCAATGGCTTCTGTGAGCACCCCCTCAACCCCAACGCCGATTTTGAACACATTGAAATCGATATTGCCTTTTGAATATTCGGCCTCCAGCGCCGTGAGGTCGGCCTTGATTTTGACGCCAGGCCACAAGAACTCCTGCTCTAAACTGGCATTTGCTACGGCTTCTGCAATGGCGAAAGAGGTCGCTCTTCCGGCGGTTTTTTTAATCGTCATCTTCGACTCACCCAGGCTTGCCTTCTTGCGTCCGGCCTTTGTATTGGCCATGTTGGGGTTGGTCTGTGAGACGACAAAACGAAATTTAAATGAAAAACGTTCGCCGACCGGATATTCATACTCATACCGGTACTTATTGCCCGGTGTGTCCAGTTTCTGTTCACCCGGCTCGGACTGAGGGTCAGGAGCTGTTGCCTGGGGGGGCGCAGCCGCCGGAACAGTTGGGGTGAGGGCCGAAGCCCTCAATGTTTGCGCCAAGCTTGTCTTGACAACAGGCGTTTTGGCCCTCACACCACCTTCTCCCGAGGGGAGCTTTAAAAGGCTATTTTCCGCTCCGAATGGTGTCCAGGCAGCCTTTTCCATTGTCGAGCGACCTTCAGGCCGCCCAAGCACCCTGAAGGGCGCCTGCCTTTCAGGGCCTCCTATTCCACCTGTATTGTCGACGACTGGCCTCCCTGTAGCGGCGGGAGTCTCTCCGCGATCGACAAAATCGACTCCATAAGCCGGCGGGGCAAACGCTGCGCCGTTCTTTCCACTGGATGACTGTTGCGACGCGACGTCCCTGTTCTTGGCGGCTCTACTGGCCGAGGCGTGGGTTTTCACGGATGGCGTCATGTTCCTTTCCCTTCCTTGACGTGCTCGCGGCGAATGCCGCGCTGGAGTGTTTCGCGCGTAACCACGCTGTCGCCGCTCTCGAGCGCCTGCAGCGAAGCGTAGCGCACGACGTTCATGATCGCCCCACCGCACAGCTCGTACTGCGCCGCGATCTTGTCGAGATCGACGGCTTCGTCAATCCGGGCTTTTGGCGAGAAGCCCTGCCGCCACAGGCGCAAGCGCTCCTCGTGGCGCGGCATGGGGAAGTAGATGATCGACTCGAAGCGGCGGGCGAAGGCCTGGTCGATGTTGTCTTTCTGATTCGAGGCGAGGATGGCGATGCCGTCAAAGGTCTCGATGCGTTGCAGCAGAAAAGAGACCTCCTGGTTGGCGTAGCGGTCGTGTGCGTCCCTGGTCTCCGTTCGCTTGCCGAAGAGCGCGTCGGCTTCGTCGAAGAAGAGAATCCAGCCCTTGTGCTGTGCCTGGTCGAAGACGCGGGCGAGGTTCTTTTCGGTTTCGCCAATGTATTTCGAGACGACCAGCGCAAGGTCCACCTTGTACACCTCGCGGCCAGTCGATTTACCGAGCAGGCAGGCGGTCATCGTCTTGCCGGTGCCGGGCGGCCCGTAGAACAGCGCGCGGTAACCGGGCCGCAGCTTCGGCCCCATCCCCCAGTCGTCCATCAGGGTGTCGCCGTGGCGCAGCCAGATTTCGATTTCCTGTACCTGCGTGAGCGTGCCGGGGTGCAGCACGAGGTCGCTCCATTCGAGCCGGGTTTCGATGTGGCGGGCGGGGAAATCGGCGCTCAAGTCGGGGCGCCGGGCGTAACCGGTGGTGACCAGGCCCAGGCACTCCGCCGACAGGCGCAGTGGCGCTTTCATCAGCGGCTCGTCGCGGCTCTGCGGGACGGGTCGCAGGAGGTCGTGCCGGGCGAAGTAATGGTCGCGGTCGAAGATCGGTTGAAGCGCGAAGCGGGTTTCGAGATTGGTGCCCGCGAGGATGAAGGCGAGTGTTTCGCCAGTCGGCACGAAGTCCCCGTTTTCATCACGAAGGCCACCGAACTCGGTGAAGCGGCGGTCAAATGTCTTGTTCTTCGTGTGGAAGATGTCGAGCAGTTGCGGTCGGAGGTGGGGCACGAGGCCGAGGACGAGCGCCACGCGCTCGACGAAGGAGAACGCGTAATGGCGCAGGAAACCCGCGTAGGCCGATTCGGGAGTGCCGAATTCGGGTGGCGCGACCTCAAAGACGCTGCTGTAACTCGTTTCCTGGCTGAAATAGAGCTTGAAGCGCGTATCGAGCAGGCGTGCGAACCACGCGAGTTCCTGTTCGAGGTCGCGCGCGTTGAGCTCGATCAGCGAGGACCTAAGCGTTTCCAGAGGTAGATTGGCACCCAAGGGCATCACCACTCGACCTGCATCAGCGCCGTCATCCACGGCAGTTTGACGATCTGGACGCTCCACGGGAAGCGGTCGAGAACGATGTCGTGCGTTTCGCGCTGCACGCGCAGCAGCCAATTCCCGTCACGCACGCTGAGTTGCCCCTGGCGCAGCAGGAAACTGCCGCGAAAGCCCGCAATCGACATCTGGTGCAGAATCGGTGCCTGCGCAATCACCGCGGTGAGCAGGTCGGTGCATTCCTCGATTTCGTCGGCGCTAATCGGCTCGCCGAAATCGAACACCTCGTCGAGCGCAATCCCGCAGAGTAACTTGTTCAGAGGCAGCAGATACTCCGGCGGCGCCTCGTCGGCGGTGGCGACGTATTGCAGCAGACCCGCCGCCCGCTGCGCCGCGGCCTCATCCCTGAAGCGCTTTTCGTCCACGAGCCCGAGGCGACCGAAGAAACTCTGCAGGAACGGCCAGAGGATGACCAGGCCGGCGTTGTCGACGTAAATCGCGTCGCTGTCACTGAAGGCCCGGTCGACTCGCGGGGTGCTTTTCGGCGCGCTCGGCGCCGGCTCCTGTGCCGTGCCCAAAACGTTCAGCAGCCTCGCGCTGACTTCCGAGGCAACTGCGGCAGTCATTCCCGGCGGCGCCGCCTGCCGCAGCCTCGCCGCGTAGCGTTCGACGACGTCGATGGCGAGGAGCTNTCCAGCAGCCGCAGGAAGTGCGCACACGCCGATTCGCTGGGCGGGGCTGCTGCCTCGGCATCGCCGACGGCCGAATCGTCTCGCCCGTCCTCTGTCGACGCGCCGGCCGTCAGCGCCCCAATGGCGTCGAGCAGCCTCGCGCTGACTTCCGAGGCAACTGCGGCAGTCATTCCCGGCGGCGCCGCCTGCCGCAGCCTCGCCGCGTAGCGTTCGACGACGTCGATGGCGAGGAGCTGCTGCGCGAGCGCGGCGCGTACCAGCGCGGCAAGAGCGTCGATCATCGTGCTGCTCAAGGACGGGAGTTCGCCATCCTGCACGGCGGCAAAAGTCTCGATGGCTTGCGCTTGCAGGCGCATGGGCAGGCGGCCGAAAACTGTGGTCAGCCGCGTCCTTGGATCGGCCTCGGGTGGGAACACAGGCCCAAGCCGCTCCAGCAGCCGCAGGAAGTGCGCACACGCCGATTCGCTGGGCGGGGCTGCTGCCTCGGCATCGCCGACGGCCGAATCGTCTCGCCCGTCCTCTGTCGACGCGCCGGCCGTCAGCGCCCCAATGGCGTCGAGCAGCCTCGCGCTGACTTCCGAGGCAACTGCGGCAGTCATTCCCGGCGGCGCCGCCTGCTGCAGCCTCGCCGCGTAGCGTTCGACCACGCCGGGCGCAAGGAGCTGCTGCGCGAGCGCGGCGCGCACCAGTGCGGCGAGAGTGTCGATCATCGTGCTGCTCAAGTCCTCGACTCCACCATCCTGTACGACGGCAAACGCTTCGATGGCTTGCGCTTGCAGCACCGCGGGAAGGCGGCCGAAGACGGCGCCCAGCCGCTGCCACAAACCGCCGTCGGGTGCTGGAGGGGTGGGCGAGTCGAACCGTTCGAGCAGCCGCAGGAAGTGCGCGCGCGCCGACTCACTGGCTGGAGTGGCCTCGCGGGTTTCCAGCGAGTTGCCGCCGGACTCGCGCCACAGAGCTTCCATGACCGCGCGCGTCCAGGGCGGCACCGACACGCTGGCATCGGCGAGCCCGCGATGGAGATCGGTCAGCAGCGAGCGATAGTCGAGTTGCCTGCGGCGGGCAACGCGCCGTAGAACCGCACCGAAAACACGCGGCGCCTCGGCTGCCGAAACGTCCTCGGCGATCGCGGCGCGCAGGATCTCCTCCCAGAGGAGATGGCGCTCTGCATGTGCCCGCTCTCCACGTGCCGACCCGCCCTGCCCTTCACGCCGCGAGCTGAAAAAGGCGATCCAGGCGCTGCCCAGCCCCGGACAGGCGGCAGTCCAGCGCGGCGCGAGCACGGCGGCCAATTGATCGAGCAAACGATCGGAACACGCCCGAACGATCCGTCCCAGCGTTCGCTCGCCGTCGGCTGCTGCGACGATCGTTCGCCGAAGCGTTCGCGGGGCGCGCCCGAGCAAACGCTCCAGCGCCGTTGGCAGCAGATCCCGGTCGGCCACGTCGGCCCACCACGGAACGGTTCCCGTCCGGATGAAATGGTCGAACAACTCCAGATCGGCATCGCTCTCCGGCGCATCGTCGATGGCGTCGGCCAGGCGGCTGCGGAACGCCGGCGCGAAGCTGTCGGCGAGCGCGGCTTCGAAAGTTTCGAGCGGCAGCTCGCCGAGGTCGATCTCCAGCCGGTCGACGCGATCGATGCGACCAGGCGCGCTCAGCTCCGAACAGATCGCTTCGATCAGCGGCAGCAGGCGCTCGCGGTACGCGTCGCGCAGCTCAGACTGGACGTGTTGCGCCGCGTCGCGCGAGCAGCCGCGGACTTCCAGCACCTGGCGCATGATCTTGTGCTGTTGGGCGATCATCGTTCGGCGGGCGCGCTCAGGCGCCGGACTTGAGTTTCACGGTCGCTTGCGCCGCAAGCACGACCGCGATTTCTGGCCGGTCGGCACGCGCGGCAGCGACGCTGAACGTCGTGTCCGCCGCAATCGGTCCGGTCGGCAGGACGATGCGCGCCCCGTTACCGGGAAGCGGTGGGCCGATGGCGGCCTGCCCGGAAAGCAACTGGTAATCGACGCCGCGCTGGCTTTGTTCGACGACGATCTGGCTGCCCGCGTTCAGCGCGATGGTGTCGGCGGTCGCCGATACCGGCACCGCCGTATTCGGCCGCACCAGCACCTCAACCGCTACGACGCGCTCGACGCGGATGCCTTGCACGACGACGCTGGAGACGACCACCTCGAAGGCTGCATCCGCGTTCAACGGCTCGCTGCTGATGACCAGTTCGCCATGGTTCCCGGTCAGCGCCGGCCCCACCGCGGTGCCCGCAAGCGTCACCTGATACTGGTCGTCCGGTTGGCTGTCGGGGATCACGATCTTCGCGCTGCTGCCATAGTCGATCACCGTCTGCTCGGCGCGGATCGCCGGCACCGCCGCGAGCTGCGCGAGTTGTACCATCGCCACCTCGACCTTGGTCTGCGCTTTCACCGCGCGGCAGGCCAGGCTGGTGCCGACCGGCAAGGGCGTGATGTCGAGCAGCGGCAGACGCGGAACAGCCCTCGCCAGGTCGGCGCCCACGGCCAGCGGAGGCTCCGGATCGGCGGCGAGCGCCAGATCGATCGCGACGCCGAGTTGATCGACGCCCTTGTTCTGCGTCCCGTCGCCTTCATCCCGCTGGTGGAAGTACGCCGGCAGCGGCAGCTCGTCACCAGCCGGCGACGGGCGGAAGTGGTAGAACACCCCCGGTTGACCACCGGCAACCCGCAAGCTGTCGCCGGTCTGCGCGCCGATCAGCGGCACGCGCAGCGTCAGCACCCGCGCCGGGTCGGGGCGCACGAGCAGCGCCGCGGCCTGGTTCAACTGCACCGCCGAAGTGATGATTGCCGAATCCGGACTGTCGGCATCGACCCGATGCCGCTTCAGCGCCTGGACGATGACCAGCGAGTCGTCGGCCAAGGACGGTATCGCCAGGCGCAACTCCCCGCCGGTGCCGGGCACCGGGTCGTCACCGAGCGCCACGTATCCCGCGGGCGTCTGCCACGTCCGCCACGCCTGGGGAGCGGTGGGCGGCGGCTTTTGCACTTGCACATCCGGCCACCCCGGTACCGGCACCGTCGCGATGTCCGCACCGCCAGCGTCGCCGTGCACGAAGTCGGCATCCCGTATTCGGCGAAGATAGGCGCGGTAGAAAACGCTCTCTTGCGAGGCGGCAATCTTGATCACCGCGCCCTGACGGTAGTCAAGAATCGGCTGCGGGTCAGCCGAGACGGCGAGCCCCGGATTGGCGAGTACCTTGAGGTAAAGGCTGGTCTCCAGTAGACCACTCTCGTCTGGCCGGTTTGCTGAAGCGGGGAAGGTCTTGGTCGCGCGCACCCGAATCACGGCATCCTCGCTCATCGCATCCTCGCTCATCGGGTCCGTCTTCAGACTGACCGTACCCAGATTGCCGGGCTTCCTTTCGCCCACCTCGCGCCCGTCGACGATCAGTGAATACTGGACACCCTCCTGCGTCTTGTCGACCTGCACCTCGACGCTGCACCCGTAGGGAACGATGCGCGCATCGGAAGGCTTCGGATCGGAGAGCGTGCCATCGAGCACCTGCGCCACCAGGATGCTGATGGCGAGGCTCGTGTCAATGCCGACCTTGACCGGCGCGGGTTCGTTGAGAAGACGTGGCTCCTGCGCCGAGACCGTGGAAGCGTTCTTCGTCGCCAGGATGCGATAGGTCACGTCTGCCTCGACCACCGGTGTCTCGATCACCAGCGTCGCGTTCTTGCCCTGGTGCTTTTCTCCGACGAGCCTTCCCTCCGGATCGCATAACTGGTAACTGACGCCGGCCTGCGCGTTCTCGATCGGAACCTTGGCGGTGTCGCCATACGTGACCTTGAGCTGATCGCTGACGACATGCAGATCGGTCAGCGGGTAGGTGTCGCCGATCCCGAGCAGGTCGATCAGTCGATCGCGCGCGCTGCGCAGCAGGATGGCGTGGTCGGGCGTGCTGCTCATCGGTCAACCCTCCAACTCGGCCAGGCGGTAGCGGCGCCATTCCTTCAGCCAGGCGCAATACGCCAGCTCGAAGGCCTGCATCTCCTTTTCCTTCTTCCACAGCACGCGGGCGCTGAGGTGTGCCGGCGTTTCGTCGACCACCGTCTGCTCGACGAACTGCCGGAAGTTGGCGTCCTTGTAGCGCTCAGTCCACCTAGGGAAAACCAGGCTGATCTGTAACGAGTAGGGATCGCGCACCTGCGCGTCGCGAAACAGCGGCCCGCTTTGATACACGTCACCCGGCAGTGGACGCAGCAGGATGTGCTCGACAAGATAGAACGTCTCGTCATCGGTGATGCCGAGCTTGCGGCGCAGCGTCCATTCCAGGCCCGAGCGGTTGTCGGCGCCAGCGGGTTCGAGAAGGTTGAACGCGCTACCGCGATCCCTCCCGATGCGCGGGTAATCGCGCAGGAAGGCGCGTTTGTCGCGCGCCAGCCGCTCGGCGCGCGTCAGGCCGTCAACCGCGCCGTCGCCGGCCTGCAACAGTGCGTAGTCGTGGAACTGCTCGCCAAAGCGCGCCAGCAAGTGATCGAGAAAACGGTTGCGCCGCTGCAACCCCGGTTTGCCCTTCGACCCGGCTGCGTCCGAGGGTTCCTCGGTGATGTGTCGCAGCAGCGCGCGATGCTTATCCGGGCCCGATACGCGAATCGCGTCCAGCCCAAGCTCGCCGTCGTCCGGAACGACCTGCGCGAAGTATGAATGGTACGAATCGTCCGCATCGTTTGCATCCGGCGCTTCGTCACCGAACGAAAACAGCTTGCCGACGTTTGCCAACTGGGCGAATTGATTCGCCAGCAGTTGATCGTAGAACATCAGGTAGGCTTTCAATTGCTTCGCCAGAGCGTGGCGGGCTGGCGGCTCCGACTGCGGCAATCCCGTTGCGCCAACGCCGTAGGTCATCGGAAAGTGTTCCTGGATCGAATGGTAGTTCGCCACGTGGCGGTCGCGACCAGGCGGCGGGCGCAGTTCGCGTTCGTGTTCCGCGATCCGGCTGCGGGAGGAAGTCGCGCGAGCGAGCGACTCGTACAGAGCCTGTGCCGCCACCTTGACGCCCGTTTGATCGATCCGCAGGCCTCGCCTTTCCAGGTGGATTTTCGAGTTCTCCAGATCGAAACGGGGGGTTTTGTCGGCATCGACGGTCAGCAACCAGTCCTTGAGCGGGTTGTCGTCGCCATCGGTGAAATGCAGACTCTTGACGGCCAGCACCACCCCCGGCACGGCCATCAGCACGTGAATCAGATCCGAAATGCGCGCCGAGCTGCGTCTCTCGATCTTGGCCAGGTCTTCGTCGTCGATGAATCCGTGATCGAGCAGCGGTCCCTCGAAGATTTCATCGACGCGCCGGCCGCGCTCGAGCATTTCCGCCAGCGTGCGGAAAGGCACCGCCGGCGAGAAGTAGCCCGCAATACTCTGGTAAATGCTCGCCAGCAACCGCGTCGCGTCGCCCACCGCGTCGATCTCCAGCGTGGCGCCCAGCCTGATCAGCTCGTCATCGAGGACGACGATCTCGTGCACATCCACTCCCAGCGGGCGGCAGCGATGCAGCCGCCGCGCGGCTTCCACACGGATGGCGCGCGCCGCTTCCGAGCGACGGTTCGCGTTCGCGACGTCGCCCATTTCGATGCGGACCCGAAGGAGTCCCTGGATGCGGATTTCGGAAACGCTCGGGCTCGGCGTCGCAGCGCCTGCGGTCGGGGCCGGGGCAAGCGGGCTCACTTCGTGCTTCGCCGAATCGAAGCTCGCTGCCGGTTCGTCGACGAGGTCGATCCACGCGTTCCTGACGCCGGGAACGTCGATCACCAGCTTGCGCAGATCGGTGATCGTCACCGGGCTGGTCGGCAGGATCTGCGCCGGCGCGGGAAGATCGGCGCAGGGATCGTGTCCCGCGCGGGTCAGCAGGTCGGGAAGCGCGAACTGGCTCCGGTAACCGAGATCGGTGAGCGCATAGCAGAGCTGCTCGAGGATCGTGATCCCTGGATCGTGGGCATTGTGATCGGTCCAGGTGTCGCCGGCCAGCGAGCGGACGAGCGATATTCCCTGCTCGCGCAGCAGCCCGAAATCCGCGCTCGGATTGTGCCCCAGATCGCTTGCCATCGGTTCAACCTACGCCGTACAGCATAACCATCAAGGTCCCCTTCTGGTGGTCCTCGTTCGGATCGAAAACTGGATTTATTGACGGGGTGCGGTACTGGACCTTGAAAGTGTGAGAGCCCGCTGGAAGAGAACCCATCCACAAGCTTGAAGCGGACCAGTAGGTTGTGTTCCCCGTGATGCACCGTGAGTCGGGTAGTTCGGATCCGTCCAAACAGAGGCGCGTCACCAGATGCTGGCGCTCAAAGTTGTCGCCAATCCTGCAAGTCATCGAGATCCCATAGGAGACCGTAACATCGGTGTCCTGGGTAAGCACCAGACTCAGCCCAAGGTTATTGAAGTCTCCCCATTGGTTCGAGGAGGATAAAGTGAACCCCTCAGCGCTGACATTGTGTATGTCCACGCGCATCGCTCTCGCGCGCAGCGTGCCGTTCACGTCGAGGTTAGCCTTGGGATCCGACGTGCCGATGCCAACGTTGCCCGCAATCCAAACATTACCCCCACCGGGATTTCCCCATGATGATAAGCCGCCAACGTTGAGCGAGCTGGGGGCGAAAAGACCCGGCGTGTGTACGCCAGCAGAAAATGCGCCATCCTGATTCAATCTGAGCCATGCGTCGTTGCCACGAAACGCGTGCTGGCTTTGTATAGCGATATCTCCCATGACGTCGAGCTTCGCCTTGGGATCCGACGTGCCGATGCCGACGTTGCCAGAACTCATGAGGGCGATATGGTCGTCCGCGTCGTTGCTAACGCCCAGTTCCAACGTGCAGCTTTCGCCCTGTCGCGGGTAATAGCGAATCCACGCAGTATCACCAGCTCCGCCACCGGGATCAGCTGGGAACTGAATTCCCGCAGTGGAGCTATTTCCCATTGCCGGGGTGATAGCGCCGGCAAACACTACTTGGCTTATTCTCCCCCATCCCATATCGCGCCCAATTGTGATCCGGTTGGCCGCATCGCCTTCGTAATACATCAGGCTGGCTACCCGCGTAGCCGAATCGTGTACCGCGATCTCGGTGTTGGCTGCGGTCTCGAATAGAAGCCCGGCGGTATTGGAAGTCCAGCCCTGCCCGCCGCCGTAACTGGTGTTGATGCCCCCAACGGTAAGAGATCCCGGCGCCATGTATCCCAAAGCGGCAGCAACGCAATTTCCATCGCTGATGACCGTTACACCATTCACTTCGAGCTTGCCCTTGGGAGTATCGGTCCCGATGCCGACGCTTCCCGCGCCGTCCAGCACCAGGTCACTGTAGATCCACGGCTGCCGAATGAAGTACATCTTGTTGCTGTTGACGTGTATCGACCAATCGTTATGTTCTGTATCAATGAAGTCGATCTGCGGTTGATTACTCTTTATGACCAAACTGCCCCCATAGGTCATCCCGCTCTCGGGATCTTTGTCAGCGTTTTGTACGCTCGCTATTCTAGCCATGCCACTCACGTCCAGCTTCGCCTTGGGATCCGACGTCCCAATGCCGACATTCCCATTCACCCAAAAGTTGCCGTTCACGCCTGTCAAGTCTGCATGAAAACTCAACTGTGGGACTTTAGAGCCGCCTATACCAGTAAGCAATAATTCAGAAGCGCTACCTGTTCCGTCGCTGCTGAACGCTTCCAGATAAATGCGGTTGTCGTCCTTATTGTTGAGAATTATCAGTTGCCCACCCCCAGAACCTTCCACACCAAGCTTTATCCCTGACGATGCCTTGATCTCAAACGAGTATTTCGGGTCCGAAGTGCCGACCCCGACGTTGCCATTTGCATCAATCCTGATTCCGCTTGCGGAATTTCGCCATGGCGCTATGACAAGACCAGCACCGGGATCGTCAATATCTTTTCCCTTCCAGAGTAACAAGTGGTCGCCTGGCTGTGTGAGCCCATTCCACGCTCCTTGCGTATTATTGGTAAATAATGCAACGGCTTTGCCGTTACTGCCGCTATCCAGAAGAATGCCATCTCCCTGGTTTTGAAGCGAAATCGATAGCTTATAAGAGGGGCCAGGCGTCCCGATGCCCACACTACCCTGCACGATCAGATTGCCGTTTCCCCCCCCTTCCTTGCCGATGACGACGCCCTGCTTGTGCAAGAGAAACAGCATTTCGTCGCCGTGGATATGCATTCGCCCCGGGCTGTAGAGGACACCATCTGCGGCCATGTTAATACCGCCGCTTACGTCCAGCTTCGCCTTGGGATCCAACGTCCCGACGCCAACATTCCCCGTATTCTGATCAATGAACAGCCTGCTGTTGCCGTCGGCGTCACCGATGTTCCAACCCGGCCTGGCGGTCGCCGGGTTGTTGGGGTCGACGTACGGATTCAGGCTGAGCGTCCACGCCGGCTTGGGATCGGTGAAACTGCCATAGAAATTGATCACTTTCTTCTGACTGGTGGCGTTGCCGTCCGCCTGCAGGCTCAGTGGCTCGTCCGGCAGCTTGACGATGCCGTCGTCCCTCTGATTGATCATCCCGTCGATCAGGTCCTCGAAGTTGCGTTGCGTGGGGATCGCGTTCTTCACGAAAAAGGGCTTCAGCGCTTTGCGGTCGAGTTTCTTGTCGAGTTTCTTGATGTCCATGGCGGTCTTTCCTGTGATCTATGGTTCCGTTACTGTGAAAGTCGCGTCAGCGACTCACGAATCTCCCCTCGCCCGCTTGTGGGAGAGGGGCCGGGGGGCGAGATAGGGAATACACGGAGCATGCTCCGTGCCTATCGAGCGATTCCGGCATGCAAGCCGGAATGCGCCCTGCAAGGGAGGGAACGGTCATGGCTTTCGTCATCGAGGGCGTCTTGCAAAGGCATGACCGTTAGTCGAATGCAGCGACGACGAAGTCGAGCTCGACCATCATGTAGTTGATGCCGGTGAGTCTTTCGACCCGGTAGTCGGCCTGCGAAATGTCGTGGAAGACGTGCTCGCGCGCGGCGACGAGGACGTCATCCGGGCTTTGCGCGCGAACGTGATAGCTGTCGCCCTCGGGGACGATCGCGAAGGTCCGGCCATCGTCCTGGCTGGAGAACAGCTTGAATTCGGCCAGGTAGTCCACGTATTTGCGGCCGTCGAGGAAATCGATGATGCTGTTGGCGTAGATGCTGCCGCCGATGACGATGTCCGCGCCTTCGTCGTAGGCCCAGGGCGACAGGAAGCGGTTGAGCTCCTCGTTGAGCCGGTTCCTGCAATAGCCCTCGTCGTTGCCGGAGCGAAAGCGCACGCCACAACGGACCATCACCGGCACGTAGTGCGCGTTCCTGGCCCTGACGGTGGCGAATGGCGGCGTCTTGTCCTGCAGGAAGGCTTCGATGTCGCGCAGCAGGTCAACCGGGGCCTTGGGCTCGAAGGGGTTGAACGGCAGACGGTTACGGATGTCCGGAATGACGATCAGCTCGATTCGGCCGGGGTCGTCCCGCTGCACGCTGGGATCGGTACGCAGGCACTTCACCTTGTAGAGTTGCGGGAATTTCTCGAGCACCAGACGCTCGTAGTCCCAGACCGTCAGCGCGCGCTGCTTGTGCCGCAGCCGTTCGCTGACGCGGACGTTGAAGCTCGCGTCCTGCTCGGCCATTTTTCCGCCGAACGAGGAGTACGGTTGGCGGATGCGCGCGACGCCGGGAAGTGGCGTCATCAAACGGGCAATGCGGCCGGCGGGAAGGGGTGCACTCAGATGCTCGGGCGCGTTGTTTTCGTCGGCAAAGGCCGCGAGCACGGCATTCGGATGAATGTCGACGAGGTCGCACACGCTGTCGGACGAGCGCGCGATGGCAGCGCGGATCCAGTAGCAGCCGCCGGGCAGCCGCGTGTTGGGCTCTGCCGGTTTCAGCAACAGCTCGACGATGCCGGAATTGATCAGCCCGCGCGTGCCATCGGCGAGGAGGCTGCCGTCGTGCAGCGTCAGCCAGCGGTTGCCGCTCAGGTAATTCCATTGCACCGGCTCGGGTGTCGCGTCCGGATTCGCGCTGCCTTCGGCGACCTGGAACAGCAGCGAGACTCTCTGCGGAGCGTGGACGTTGCGCAGGCCGATGTACAGCTCGCCCTCGTTTTCGTATTGCGGCAGGAACGGACAACCCGGCGGCGCGCCTTCGGGCTTCAGCTCGGCGTAGCCGAAGGGCTCGACGTGGAAGACGCGCATCGCCGCCGTGCCGCTCGCTGCCGGCTCGAGGACAAGGTCGGCCGAGGCCGCATAGTCGACGGTCAGCGACTTGATCTTCGGCGTGTACGGGGGGTTGACCTGGTAAGTGGCGGCGACCACCGTCGCCGGGTTCTTGTTGGCGATCGCCGCTGCCATCTGCAGCGACTGCTGCAGCGCGACCGTCGGATAGACGGCGTGCTGAAAGTCCGGCTCGCCCAACTCCCAAACGAAGTAGCGGTGCCACTCGGCGACATCGGATGAAGATGCGAGCACGTGGTCCGGGTTGCCTTGATCTTCCGGGGCCTGCAGAGTGACCGCGACCGGCTTGGTGGCGTTGGCCTTGTCGAATAGCGTGAGGTCAGGAGAAAAGTCTTTCAGTACCTTGCCATCGGCTAGTCTCACTTTCGCCGTGAACCTCTCGTTGTCGAACGGGACCTCTTTATCTCCCGCGACAGTCTTCGGGTAGTTCGCATAGTGGTCGCCGAGATTTTTCGGCACGCCCATCCAGGTGATGTTGAAGCCGAGCGAGTCGAGCTTCTTGCCGACCATCTCGCGATGCCCGAAGTAAAACCTTGAACCGGTCGCCGGTTGGATGCCGAAAGGCTCGAACGGCTTCCTGGCGTCGAGGATGGTCTGGTCGGTAACTCCTCAAAAACCCCGGGCATGGCCGTTCGCTGAATCTGGAATTCTTGCTTGCAGGTAGTGCTGGACACAGCTCGCGAAGCGTGGTTCAATTGCAAGCATGAGCACGGAGCCCCCTCGGACACTACCCCGTATCCCTGATATCTCTGCCGACGAGATGACGCCGGTGGTCGTGCTGCTGCTGGAAATCTGTCATGGGCAGCAGGAACAGATTCAGGCGCTGCGCGATGAGCTTGCGCAGCTGAAGGGTCAGAAGCCGAAACCGGTGATCAAGCCCTCGGCGCTGGAAGGCGAGCGAAGCGGG
>QPGA01000002.1:13036-64111 GCA_003332265.1 Candidatus Accumulibacter meliphilus | reverse complement strand
AAGCTCGATGTCCACCACCAAGCCTTGCTGCCCATCAAAACCGTCTGGGTCTATCCCCTCGACCGAAACTTCAGGCGCGTGCTCTGCGAGTGACCGCAGCCTTCCGGCTCCGACCCAAGCGCATGCACGAATGCCCGGGGTTATTGAGGAGTTACTCTGGTCGTTGCGAATGGACAGACCGGCGAGTCCTTTGACGTCGACGACCAGGCGGGCGCGGATCAGCGTCAGTTTGCTCAAAGGCTGGTAACGGGTGACGTAGCAGGAATCTTCTTCGTTCCAGATCGGCCTGAGCATCAGGCGCAGAACCGGCACGGGCGTTTCGATGCCGTGCACTGCGAGCGTTGGCGGAACGAGCGGCGGTTGGTCCTCCGACAGGACGACACGGAACATCAACGCGCGCAGCTTGGTGATGTCCACATCGGGCGGCGGCGGATAGTGCATCGCCGGTTCGTTCCAGGTGATCTCCACCGACTGTGGTTCGATCCAGCCCTTGGCGGTACTCATCTGCACCTGGAAGGGGTTGCAGGCCGGGACGCTTGGGGCTGTGTCCGTCGGCGCGAGCAACTCCCGGATTTTCTCGATATCGAAGCACTGCGGATCGGCGGTGAAGCCGAGCGTCAGGTTGATCGTCCGCTTTCCCTCGGCAAGGGCCAGCAGCGGCGACGACATCGCCCAGCCGAATACCGGCGCCGGAACGGGCAGCGCGGCGCAGCGCTGCTCGCCGCAGCCGAAGGTCTTCCAGCGTGGCAAAGCCTCAGGCTCCGCCTGCGCTGGCTGTGGGAGCACCGCCCTGGCATCGGCGGCGGCATAGAGATTGCGCCATTCGACTTTCTCGGCGACGGGGTCTTTGAAGTTCTCGCGGTTGCGCTGGGCGATTTCGAGTATCCGGTAAACGCGACCCCAATCGGTCGGCTCGATCGTCCTGGCGACGTCGGCGAGGTCCTGCTGGTCAGCTTTGGTCAGACCGAGTGCGCCAAGCCCTGCGAGGGCCTGGTCATCATCCTCGATCGTGTCGAGGCCGAGCACCTTGAGCAGCAGGTCGTGCAAAGCCCGTTTGCCATCTTTCTCGAGCACCTTGCGCCGCCTTGCGTAGATCATTTCCCGGTGTGCCGCGCCGACGATCTCGTAGACCTTCTGCCAATCCCGATCTTCCGCCGTCGTCCAGGCGTTCTGCGGAGCGGCAACGGACATGATGAACATGAAGTTCTCTGCCGACATGAAGAAGTAGCTCTCGACGGCGAGAAACGCTTCGAAATAGGCATCGATGCCACCGGGGAAGTCGAATTTTTTCTCATCGACGCTCGCGACAGCGGCTTCCAGCTTGCGGTTGAAATCGTGCGCTTGGCGTTCGGCGGGGGGCAGCCGGAACGCGGAATCATTGCGCTTGCGCTGGCCGGCCGCTTCCAGTAGTTGATTGATCGCTTCCCATTGGTTGTCAACCTTGAGCACCTTGACGTCCATCATGGCCTTGAAATCGGCCAGCGTCAGCGGGCTCAGCGCTGTCTCAAGAAATGCTTTCACGTCTTCGGGGCGATCGCGGTACGCGGTGTATGCCTCCTCCACCGTATCGACATCGGGCAAGCCATCGAACAGCGTTGCCAGCTTCTTGTTCAGCGCTGCCGCCAGGTTGGCCTCGAAGTTGCTCGAATCCATCGGATCGATCTCGAAGGCCCGGTCGTGCCTCCCGCCAGCTTCGGTAAGATAACCGTTGATGCTCTGCCAGTCCCCCGCATCGCTCTTCGCGCGCAGCTGCTTCAAGCGCATCAGCTCGCGGAAGTCCGCGAAGATCGACATGCCCAGCCCGCTGTCGACGATAGCGATCAGATCGCGGGCCGTAACGAGGTTTTCGAAGCGCACGTCCGACTTGGCGGGCGGCACACCCGCATAGATCGGCACCGGCAGCGGATCGCCGGGATTCGGCTGACCGAGTGCGATTCTCAGCATCGCCACGAACGCTGCCTCGAAAGTGCCGCGTACCAGATACTGGTGGGGGCTCGCCTCCCGAATGCCGATGCGCCGGATCTCGGTATGCAGCGAGCTGACTTGCGCCACCTGCACCTGACTGGCGATCAGCTCGTTCCTGGTGCGGTAATGGAGGTCCCTGCCCAGGCGGTCCTTGCCGGCGCGCAGTGCCGTTCCCGGAGGCAGTTGCAGGGCATCGGTGCGGCCGTCGAGTTCGACCAGCACATGGACCTGGTCGGGAACAGCGCGCTTGCGGATCATCCGCAGGACGTCGCGGTAGAAGAATTCAAGATGCCGCCCGGTCAGGGTGTTGAGTTGCGCGCGCGTGTTCTCGAGCAGCTTGAGAAAAGTGAGCAACAGGGCAAAGTGCGGCCGCGCGTACGCGCTCGCAGCCTCCGGCGAAAATTTCTCCGGCTCGTCCGTATAGCGTGCGGCAAGGTCGAGGTCGATGGAGCCGACGAAGCCGCTCCAGTCTCCCTGTGCCTGATCGGGATCGTCGATGCCGAAATACTTTAGCTCGCGCGCGTAGGCTTGCACGAAAGCCAGCAGGTCACGCGTCGTGCGTTCGTCGACCCGGACATGCTGCGGATCGAGCTCAGGCAGAATCCTGCCCGACTGGCTGGTGCCGTCGCGCACTTGTGGGAGCGTCGCCTTCGGGTCGTTTGCCATGCCGCTCCTCGTTTCCTAGTCGCCCATGAACTTGCTGTTGGTGGTGACGAACATGCCCTTGCCGCTGTAGTCGGTCGCCGAATCCGGTAGCGGCGCTCCCGGCCCGGGAGGCGGCTGCTGCGCCGGGCTCTGGACCTCGAACTTGGCGGTGAAGTTGCCGCCCTTGAGGAGCACCGGCTTGCCACCGGTCTGCGTCTTTTTGGCCTTCTGGTCGCCGGCAAGCGCCGAAATCTTCAAGGTCCCGGTACCGGGGATCGAATACTGCGGGGTCATGTAGGCGCAGCCGGCGACGGAGACCTTCGCTTCGTCGCCGTCTACGCAGATCTTCTTGCCACCAATCGTCGCCGGACCGCTGCCTTCGAGGTTGCCGGGTTGCACGACCACGATCGCCGGCGAAAAAGCAGGGAGGAAGATGACCTGATCGCCTTCGATGAGGATGGAATCGGACATGATGGCAGTCAACGGGCCGGTGAGGTCGCCTCGTTCAGGTAGAACGGGTAGACCATGTTGTAACGCGAATTGGTGGCACGTACCGTGTAGTCGATGGTGATCAAGAGCAGCCCCTCCTGGGCGCCACTCAGCGAAACGTCGACGTCGTTCAGCTTGATCCGCGGCTCGTGATGAAGCAGGCCGTCCGCAATGAAGCTGCGTATGCGGCCGATCAGCCCCTGGCTGACCTCGGCGAACTGGAATTCGCTCAGGTCGCAACCGAAGTCCTCCTGCATCACACGCTCGCCGCGCCGCGTCGTGAGCAGGATCGCCAGGCTCTGTTCGATGTCTTCGGCCGCCGAAACCATGTGCACATCGCTTCCCGCCGCGGCAAAGCTCGGCGGAAAGCTCCACCCCGTGCCGAGAAAGGAGCTGTCGCTGCTCATCGCTTCATTCCAGCGTGTGGGCCATCGGTGGACCGGCGTCAGCCGTCGCGGCGCCGCTCTCCTGAAGCTGCTGCGCGGCCTGTTGCTGGATTTTTCCGATCAGCGTGTAGACCCTGGCGAAGGGAAGACTCCCCAGCGCCTCGAGGATCAGGTTGGCGTCTTCGATCGCCAGCTCCAGCTTGATTTCCTGCATGGTAGTCCTTTCAATGGTTGTCGTCGGGCCGCCGCATCGGCCCATGGTCGGTTTGCGCGGTCATTTCACGTCCACCTTCGCGCCCTGGATCTCGACGTTGCCGCTTGCCTTGAACTTGAGATCCTTGGCGCTCTCGATCGTGATGCCATCCTTGTCGAGGGTGATCTTGTTGCCGTGCTGGTCGGAAATCTCGATCGTTTCCTTGTCGTCGTCCAGACGGAGTTTGTTCTCGGACGCGGTTTCGAGCGTCAGCGAAGCCTTCTTGTCGTCGTTGAACAGGATTTTCGTGCCGGCCCTGGTGACGAAGCCTTTCTTGAGGTTGTCCTTGGTGATTTCGGCGCAGTCCGGCGGCGCGGTGTTTTTCGAGCCGTAGAGCGCGCCGAGGATCACCGGTTGTCGGGGATCCTGGTTGAAGAAGCCGACGACGACTTCGTCGCCCTCCTCGGGACGGAAGAAGCACCCTCGATCCTTGCCGGCATCGGGCGCCGCCAGCCGCGCCCACAGCGCTTCGGTCTTGGCGCCGATTCCCGCAAGAACGACCTTGACGCGCAACTCCTTGTCCGGGTCCTCGACGAATTTGTCGACAACGCCGATCTGCAGGCCGCTTACTCCGGGCAGCAGCCCGGCGGCGGGCACATCGGCGACGCCTTCCTCGCGGCAGAAAGCGCGCGGCGACAGACCGAACTGGATATCGCTGCGCCAACCGTCCCTATCGACGCGATGACAGATCCCGGTAATCAGGGTCTTGCCGTTGAAGCGCATGCCGACGCCGTCGATCTCGATGACATCCAGGAGCTTGAGCTCGGCGAGTCCGCGGGTTGCCAGGCGGCCGCGGATCATCGACATGCGGCTGCGCATCATGCGCGCATCCGCCCAGGCTTGCAGTTCCTCCTGCGCCACCGGCACCGGATGCGACAGCAGGCAGGGTTCGAAGCCGACGGCGTCGGCCAGCTTGGCGCCGTCGAGGTCGCCCTGCGACAGGGAGAATGCCTTGGCGTCCGCCGGGTCGGTGGGCGCGGCCTGCTTGAGATCCCAACCACTGCTCTTGACGCTCGGGTACTGGTTGCCGGCGTCCACCTGGAATTCGAAATCGTAGATCTCGTCGATGCCGTAATCGAAGCGGTGCTTGGGCTTCGCGCTCGCGTCCGCCTTGCGCACCGAAATCTCCCCGTCTTCAACGACGGTGAGCAGCCCCTGGATGTCGGCACGCGAGACGAGGAAATCCCAGTCCGAGCAGCCGTACTGGACGATCTGCGGATGTTTGGGCTGGGTCACTTCCACCGTCCCGGCCTTGAGTTTGCCGTCCTCGATGATCTTCTTGATCACTTCATCATCGGACTGGTCGATAAACACCGCGCTCTTCCTCGTCTGCGTCAACTTGACGGCGGCGTCCTTGATCTCGACCCTGAGCAGTGAGCCACGGGCGCTCGCCTCGACACCGTGCGTGATCACCCGGCCTTTGAACAGCGTTGCGTCTTCGGTCTCCGCTTCGTAGCGCAGGACGATCTCGATTTCCTTTCCCGGCTCGAAAACCTGGTCATTGCTGAGGGCGAATTCCCGCTTCGCAGCGTCGCCGTCGACCAGCACGAGGGTTGCGCAGGGGATACGGTTCACCTCGCGACGAATGTCGATCGCAAGCAACTGATAGACCTCATCGATCTGCTTTTGCTCGCTCAGGATGGTGGCAGTGACGACGCTCATGATCGGTTGGCCGGGGGATGATCAGGTTCTGGTCGCGCGCTCGCCGCTCTTCAGCGGCGCGAAGCGGAGCGTCTGTCCGGGGACGAGACGACGAAAATCGTCGAGTCCGTTATCGGCCGCTACGCGCAGGTAATGCGCGGACGATCCGTAGATCTCCTTGCACAGCAAGGGCAAGGTGTCACCGCTCTTGACCATTCGGACATGCGTCAGGTCGGGAGACTCCTTGCCGGCGGTGCGGGCGATCGTTTCGGCGGTCCGGTCGTCAATGAAGCTGGCGTCTATTTCCGCACGCAGCGGGTCGCCGCCCTCGTCGAACAGTTTGTAGGTGATGTCGAGCGAGCGCAGCCGCGCGTCAAACTTCAGGTGATCCCCCCAGGAGATGCGGAGAAAGTTGGGCTGGTGGCTGTCGCTGTTCATGTCCAGGCAAAGCTTTTCGAACCTCTCGATCTGCTTCTTGACGCTCTCGCCGCGCAAGGCGCGCGCCGCCTGCTCGACGCCGGAATACGCCACGCCGGTTCCGTCAAAAACGAACTGGAAGGCCAGTTCGCCCGGAGGGGTGAAGCTGTAGCCTGCAGGCTTGCTGTCCGAGTTGATGGGCTGCGGAGAAGAGAA
The DNA here is from genome assembly GCA_003332265.1 of Candidatus Accumulibacter meliphilus. Lineage (GTDB taxonomy): Bacteria > Pseudomonadota > Gammaproteobacteria > Burkholderiales > Rhodocyclaceae > Accumulibacter > Accumulibacter meliphilus. Next base: position 58,099 of record QPGA01000002.1, on the reverse strand, counting down.
CGCGACCTCGTACTTTCGCTTGTAGCTGGTGGGATTGAACATGACTTCCATGCAGGGCGTATTTGCGGAGGGTTCCCGCTTTGCGTCCTTGAAAGCCTCGATCCGCAGCTTTTCCAGCTTGAATAGATTCCCCAGCCCCATTTCATCGCTCCTTTTCTTTGGCGAGGATGCGCAGGACCTGGCGCACGCACTCCTGGACGATTTCTTCGCTGTTGGCGGTAGCCAATCTGCCCTTCGACGCGGCGGAGAGGGACTCCTTCCCCTCTCTGCCTGCGCCGCCGCGGTCGTCGCCAACCACGACGCGTATGACCAGTTCCTTGATCTCGACCGGCATGATCAGACTCGCATGGCCTGCATGCGGGTATACGCAAGCTCAAGCGTGTCGATCACCAGCGCGGGCTCGGCGCTGAGATCCGAAGTCGACCACTTGACCGGGTAGGCCTTGAGAAACAGCCAGGCGGCAAGCGGCTGCCTGTCCTCGCCGAGCAGCGTCACCAGCACATTCGAGGTGGCAAACTTGAACAGGGACATGGCGGCGTTGAACTCCAGATTGAGCGGCGAACCGATGACCATGCCGCGTTCGAGAACCAGGTTGTTGTACTTGATGCCTCTCGGCAGTTTCTGTGTGTAGAGGTTCTGCCCACCTTCGCTCACCGCCTCGGTCTCGACCTCGGCCGACAGCCCCGATACCCTCTGGAAGCGGATGTCGAGCGGATTGGGCACGGCTCCCCCAGCGAGAAACAGTACGCTGAACCGCATGCCGAGGATCGGATCGCTCATTGTCGGGCTCCTTGTCTGGTGGTGTCAGTGGTGCTCGACCGCGATCCCGGACACCATCAGTGTCAGCGTCTCGATCGCCGCCTCGTTGCCGCTGGCCTGCAGCGGCGGCGCTTCGAGCTTGACGATCAGCGCCTTCCTGATCTGCCAGGTCACCACGGCATCTCCCTTCTCATCGCACAGGCTGATACTCAAGCTTAGCCTGTCCGCGCTGTCCAGCCACTCGTAGATCTCGGTAAGGCCGGCGATCACGCCTTTCTTCAGCGTCAGCTGCACGTATTTGTCGTAGCGGAACCTGCTGATCGACTCGCCCTCCCAGAAGCTCAGCCCATGCTTGTAGGTGAGCGTCTGGTACTCCCGAGCCAGTCCCGACACTTCGGTGAAGCTCATCACCGCCTCGCCGACGGTGACGCGAAAGTTGTAGGCCGCCAGTGGATACTGCGCCCGCTGGCTCGCCGCGGTTTCCGACATTGAGGGACCGTCCGGTTTCAGGCCGGCTCGACGACGACGCCGTCGGCCATCAGTTCCATGCTTTCGATCGCGACGTCGTTCGAGTTCGCGGTGAAGGTGGGCGCGTCGAGCTTGGTCGGGAAGGCGTTGATCACTTTCCAACTGACCACCGTGGCACCACTCTCGTCGCAAAGGCGGACATAAATGTCCTTCTTGTCAACGCGATTGAGTTGAATCGAACTGATCCAGCCGAAGAGCGCCGGTACGCTGACGCCGGCGACCATCCCTTTCTTCATGGTGATGGTCGCCGATTTTCGCTGGCTGGGCATGTACATCCGGCGTGGGCCGACGCCGCTGGTCGGGCTCTCGACATAGGTGCTGGTTTCGTAGGCCATGCTCAAGCCCGATACTTCGGAGAAAGCGACGGCCTTGCCGTCGATTTCGACCTTGTAGTTGTACACGGGCAGCGGGTAGGTAGTCCTGATTTCGTCTTTGGTCAGTGCCATGGTGGTCGAGGCCTCGTAGTGTCTGGGTTGGCGGCAAAGGCGTGGCGGGTGGGTGGCGGCTGCGCTCAGGCGGTCTGCATCATGTGGGAGAAGCGGAGGATGATGAATTCGGCCGGTCGGACTGCGGCGATACCGGTCTCGACGATCATCCGGCCTTCGAGCACGTCCTGCGGCGTCATCGTCGTGCCCAGACCGACGCGCACGTAGTACGCGGCTTCCGGCTTCGACCCGGCGAGTGCCCCCTGTTGCCAGAGGCCGTAGAGATAGCTCTCGATCATCGCTCGCACCTTGAGCCAGGTGGTTTGATCGTTCGGCTCGAAGACGGCAAACGCGCTCGCCTTCTTGACCGATTCCTCGATGACGATGAACAAGCGGCGGACGGGGACGTAACGCCATTCGTTGTCGTTTCCGGCGAGAGTGCGGGCGCCCCACACCAGCGTGCCTTTGCCGGTGAAGCTGCGGATCGCGTTGATCGACTTGCCGGCAGTCGCATCGACGTTGAGATCCTCCTGTTGTGCATCCGTAATCCTGACGTCGGGCCCGAGAACGGAGAGCACGCCGACGTTGGCAGGCGCCTTCCAGACGCCCTGCTCGCGGTCCACGCGGGCGTAAATGCCGGCGATCGCCGAACTGGGCGGCAGAACGACACGTTGCTCGGCGAGCGCCGCCTTGGTCTTGTTGTAGAGCGCGGTCTTGCTGCTCATGATGCTCACCAGGGTCACGCCTGTGCTCTTTCCGACGACAACGATGGCGGTAATCGGCACATCGGCACTCGCGACCACCCCCGATCCGTCGCCACTGCTGACGACATCGAAGCCCAAAGGCTGGTTGGACTGCTTCCAGGTGCTCCACGCCGCGGCGATATCCGTCCCGGTCTTGTCCTTTGCGCCCTTGATGGTCAGCGTGCCATCGGTGATCGAGAAGCTCAGAGGGTCCCCTGCCGTGCTTACCGCCACCTTGGGCGTACTGCCGGGAGGACCGGTGAAGCTGACGGCTATCCCCTTGGCACCGCCCAGCTTGTGTGTTCCCTCAACCGCAACCTCGGCAAGCGTGACGGAAACCCCGCTGTCGTCGTAGTCGTAGTTGAGCGATGTTTTCAGGTAGGGATGATAGGCAGCGCCGTACTTGAGATTGGCCGACAGGTTGGGGGCGTCTCTGAATTCTTTCACCTGGCCGCCAATCACATCGAGGATGGTGAAGCGGTCACCCAGCTTGGCACACTGCTTCAAGGCCTGTCCGCACACCTCGTAGTAGTCGCTGGCCGTCAAGACGCACGCGGCATCGGTGAGCACGATCAGCGTCGGTTCGTCCTCTTTTTCCAGCGCATCAAGGCCCGTCGTGAAGCGTGCAAAGCTTGGCGTCGAAGCGTAGTTGCCGACCGAAACGACATAGCACGGTCCACCCCCGTTAAGAAAATAGAGGCTCAGCGCGTAATACAGCGAGAACGGATGGGTGGGAGGCGTCAGCTCGACCGCCACAGCGCCGGCCGGATTGGCCAGCTCGGTTACCTTAAACGTGGCCGGCTGCGCGCCGCCGAAAGCGGTCACGAATTCGAGCAGCGTCGCGATGCGGGCGACGCTCGGCGTGGCCGTGTCCGCCGGTCCGACACTCGTGTAGCCAATAAATGCCGGCACCGCGGTCGCCACCTCGGCGACCGACGGCGGCAATGTTGATTTCTCTTCGACATATACGCCGGGTGTTCTGTAAGTGTCCATGTGATGAGTCCCCTGGTTGAGTTCCTAGTGGGTTGGAAGGTACTTGACGACCTGGTGAAAGATGTCCTGCTCCTTAAATCCCGCTCCCGCCTTTTGTCTGATCCTCGACAGGTGCTGGAGCGCTGGATTGGGCAGTGGGCGGAGAAGGGTCTGGTTGCTGAGCCGCAGCTCGATTCCGTTGCGCGTCGCGAGCGAACACGGTACAGCCTCGTCCGACAGGAATCGGACGCGCTGCAAATCGGGGTATTGCCGGGAGAGCAGGCTCGCCAGGGGATCGGGATCGGGATCGTCGGGCAAATCATTCAGCGTCGTCCGGTTGGCGGCGCTGAAGCTGATCGACGGGCTTGCCGCACTCGTGTCGACGATCGAAAAATCCCCTTTCTGGTTGGTGATCAGGTAGTAGGCCCAGCGCCCGGTTCGGACCTTGAAGGGAATCTCGAACGACGCGTCGCTTGCTCCCGGAGCAGGCATCGACTGGTCATAACGCAACTCGACATCGGCGAGGAAGCGCCGGTCCCGATTCGGCCGCACGCGATAGCGGACCGTCAGATCGGGCTGCGCTGCGCCCAACTGCAGCGTGAGTACCTTGGTGGCGGCATCGTAGACGGTGATTTGCGCCGTTCCAGCGGGCGACACGAGGCTGAAGTCAGCAGCCTGTGCTGGCTTGAGCGGATCGCCGTCCAGGGACAGCGGATTTCCGGCGAGGGAGAACTGTCGCTTGGTGTCTCCCTGGGTGGCGACGAAGCTTTCCATGTTCCACGACTGGCGCTCGGTCAGATCGAGCGTCCGACGATCGGATCCGGAGAGAGCTGCGTTCGAAAAGACCGGATCGGTCTTGCCGCTCAGTTCCTGAAGATCAGTGAACAGCGCGAAATCGGTGTTGCACACCCGGAGGTGGAAGGCGAAGATTTCGTCGCGGGGCAACCCGACCAGCGGCGTCTGGCCGTCGGCAGCGAGCGCCGCGAGCACCGTCAGCCCGCCGGGAATTTCCCTGATCCGCAGGCGATAACGCTCGATAAGACGCAGTGTCTCTGGTGTCGGCTCGCAAGCGAGGTCGCGACACGTGGCGGCGCCATGGTAATCGTGTCTGACGCGAAGACCGAACAAGGGGACGAATTTCATGGGGAGGACACCGTCCCAACTGTCGTCGGCAGCACTTCCTCGATCGTCGCCAGGGGCTGGGCATCTTGGTCCCGGAAGACGACCAGCCTGAGCTTGTACAGGGCGCTGGGCTGATAAGCCGTGCGCAAAGCGCCCCAAATCTCGTTCTGCTCGGAGAATGACGGCGCCACGAGTTCCAGGACAAGCTGCGGGATATCTGGATGAAGATCCGGCGAGTTCTGATGATTGAAGACGCGGTGATTCTGGAAGTAGCGAATCACCCGCGACAGATGGTGCAAAGACAGGCTGTAGTCGTCGGGAAAGCGAGCGACGAACAATACGAACAAATTCAACCTGATTTCGGGTTCGACTCTTTGGCGTACGCCGTCGGCGGACACAGTGGCATAGTGGTCGGGCTGACGAAGCGCCGTCTCCTCACCGATTCTGACCAACGCGAGGGACACTGCGTCTGCCTTGAAAACCACCCTCTCGTCGTTGCCGGTACCGGCATAGACGAAGAGGTCTTCGACCGGTACGCCGGAGGATTCTCGAGGCAGGGTGGCGTTCAGGCGACCCCGCAGAAATTTGATGGCCTCGGCAATCATGATGGCAAGCAGGCTGATCAAAAGTCCTTCTGTTATGGCTCGTTTCGGCGCCATGTTCGCATGGCCCCGGCCGGTCTTCAGTGGCTCTTGGCGTGGGTTGTAGCGTAGGCGACCGTTGGGGTACTCAGCACGGCGTTTCCACTACGACAACATGGAAAACTATAGCAGGCGCATTGAATTAATGCCCAACTAATTATTGTGCAGCGAGTTCTCGCCCCAATCAGGCGCTAGGCGGCCGGCCGCGACTCATCCGCTCGCATTGTCCGACAGGCTCAGTGCTCTTGGCCGTCCTCCGTGTCGCCGTGCAGCATTGTTTCGTAGCCCCTTGGCCACCGTAGAACATTTTCGTACGGAGTCGGCAGGCGGTGCATAATGATCTCAGCCCTTACACCTGCCCCTTTAAGGGAGCCACGCATGGCCGATGGCCTTGGCAGCAAAGCAATCGCCAGACTCCCCATCCTCGACTACGATCAGGTTCGCGATCAGCTGCGTACCGGCGACATCGTCTTTTGCTCTGGCACCTACTTCTTCTCGCAGGCCATCCGGTGGTTCACGCGATCCGTCTGGAGCCATGTCGGCATCATCTATCGCGACGACAATCTGCAGCGCATCTTCGTGCTCGAGAGCGAAACCGCCATCGGGGTCCGCCTCGCTCCCTTGTCCAAGTATCTGCGCGATTACCACGGCCGCAACAAGCCCTACAAAGGACGCATGGTGATCGCCCGCATCACCCCCGGGCCGGACGACGAGAAACTGAAGTCGGTGATCAGCTTCGGCATGGACGAACTCACCAGGCCTTACGACAATTGGGAGATCTGCCGTATCGCGATGCGGATTCTTTTCAGGCGCGGCCGCAAGAACCGAGACCGCAAGTACATCTGCTCGGAACTGGTCTACGAGGCTTTTCGCAAGGCGGAGGTCGCGTTCAGGTTCCACCGCAAGTCGATCAGCCCGGACGACATCTGGAACGATGAGCGCGTGATGATGCAGTTCCGTATCATGTGACGGTACTCGTTCCGCGGCCCTCTTCCGCTGCCCTCTTCCTCTTCCATTGAAATCTTTCCGCGAAAGAAAGCCATGATCGACCAAACCGTCGCCGACTTCAGCCTGCCGGCTACCGGCGGCCAGACCTTCACGCTGTCGGCCTGCCAGGGCAGCACTGTCGTACTCTACTTCTACCCCAAGGACAGCACGCCGGGGTGCACCACCGAAGCCCAGGAATTCCGCGATCTCCACCCGCAGTTCGTCGAGGCCGGCGCCATCGTCGTCGGTGTATCACGCGACAGCATCCGCTCGCACGAGAACTTCAAGGCCAAGCAGGACCTGCCCTTCGCCCTGCTCTCCGATGCCGACGAATTGCTGTGCACTCGCTTCTCGGTGATCAAAATGAAATCGATGTACGGAAAGCAGGTCCGCGGTATCGAGCGCAGTACTTTTGTCATCGATGGCAAGGGCGTATTGCGGCGCGAATGGCGCGCTCTGAAAGTAGCCGGCCATGCGCAGCAAGTGCTGGATTTCGTCGTTCAGCTCTGATCACCAAGCCTGACCGACAAACCCTCATCCGGAAGACCTGCGCATGATCCACCCACCTGCCGCCACCGTCGCCCGCGACGCTGCTGCCAAGCCGAGCAAACTGTTCGTCCTCGACACCAATGTCCTGATGCACGACCCGAGCAGTGTTTACCGTTTCCAGGAGCACGACGTCTTCCTGCCGATCATGACCCTGGAAGAACTGGACAATCACAAGAAGGGGATGTCGGAGATCGCTCGCAATGCTCGCCAGGTGACACGAACGCTCGATGAAATCGTCAGCAGTATGGACGACGCCATCGACCAGGGCATCGAACTCGACGAAGCTTCGCGCGGACTGGCCAGCGGCCGTCTTTTTCTGCAGACCGAGGCGATCGCCAGCGAGCTCCCGGCAGGGCTACCGACGGCCAAGGCCGACAACCAGATTCTGGCGGTTGTCATCCACCTGCAACGCCAGCATCCCGAGCGTTCGGTGATCCTCGTCTCCAAAGACATCAACATGCGCATCAAGGCCCGCACGCTCGGCCTGCAAGCGCAGGATTACTTCAACGACAAGGTGCTCGAAGACACCGACCTCCTGTACACCGGCATCCGCGAACTGGGCTCGGATTTCTGGGACCAGCATGCGCAGGGGATGGAGTCCTGGCAGCAGGACGGTCACACGCTGTACCGCCTCCAGGGCCCGCTGTGCGCGCAATTTCTAGCCAACCAGTTCCTCATCCAGGACGGAGAGAGCCCGCTGCATGCGATCGTCCGCGACGCCTCCGCAATGAGCGCCGAGATTGCCACCCTGACCGACTATACGCACAGCAGGAACAGCGTCTGGGGAATCACCGCGCGCAACCGCGAGCAGAACTTTGCGTTCAATCTACTAATGAATCCGGAAATCGATTTTGTCACCCTGCTCGGCCAGGCGGGTACCGGCAAGACGCTGCTCACGCTCGCCGCTGGACTCACCCAGGTGCTCGAAAGCAGGCGCTACAGCGAAATCATCATCACCCGGGTCACCGTGCCGGTCGGTGAGGACATCGGTTTTTTGCCAGGCACCGAAGAAGAGAAGATGGGTCCGTGGATGGGCGCCCTTGAAGACAACCTCGAAGTTCTCAACCAGAGCGATGAAGACGCTGGCGACTGGGGGCGTGCAGCCACCCACGACCTGATTCGCAACCGCATCAAGATCAAGTCACTCAATTTCATGCGCGGTCGAACTTTCCTCAACAAGTTCCTGATTATCGACGAAGCGCAGAATCTGACTCCGAAGCAGATGAAGACGCTGATTACCCGTGCCGGACCATTGACGAAAGTGATCTGCCTCGGCAACATCGCCCAGATCGATACGCCCTATCTTACCGAAGGCAGTTCCGGCCTCGCCTACGTCGTCGATCGCTTCAAGGGATGGGCACACGCCGGGCATATCACCTTGCAACGCGGCGAACGCTCCCGCCTCGCCGACTACGCGGCCGAGGTGCTATAATTTTCTGACATTGGCGGGCCGTGTCTAGGACACGGCCCGGTCGTTTGTAGCCACCGATCCGCGCTACCTGCTCCGTACGACCAGGATCCCGCGCTTACCGGAGAGTCGATTGAAACGACGCAATTTCCTTGCTGCTTCGGCACTTCTTTCGCTACTGGCGCCGACGTCGGTGTTGGCCGCAAAAAAGAGCAAGACAAGCGCCAAAGCAACGCGTAGAAGCAGCACGAAAAAGAGCAGCCGGCACAGCGCGCCAGCCGCCGCCGCAAAGCCGGAAGCGCCTGCCGCGGCCAGTTCGCCGCAGCCAGGCGCCGAGCAGCCCGACGCCACCGGCCTACCCGATGAACCAGCGACGCCCTGGCGAATCTACGACATCACTTCGACCATTGCCCTCAAGGAGGTCAAGGGCAAGCTGCGGCTGTGGTTGCCGCTGGCGCTGCACAAGGACACGCCCTGGCAGCGTTCGCTGGGCCAGAGCTGGCAAGGTAATTTCACGAATGCCGGCATCTACCGCGACCCGGCCGAGACCATAGTGGTGTTCTACGCCGATTGGAACGAGGGGGTCGATGCTCCGCAGTTGCAAATCAGCAGCCAGGTCGCCAAACGAGACCGTCATTTCGACATTACCCGACGCGGCAACGCCGCTGAGCGCAGCGAAGTGCTGCGCCAGAACCTGCACGCCAGCCATTTGGTCCCCACCGATGGACTCGTACGGCGCACCGCCGAACGCGCCGTCGGTCGCATCCAGGACCCGCTGGCACGCGGCAAGGCGATTTACGACTGGGTGCTGGAAAACACCACTTACGATCCGTCGCTGCCCGGTATCGGTCGAGGTGATATCGAAGCCATGCTCGATAGCGGCCAGTTGAGCGGAAAAAGTGCCGATATCACGCTGCTCTTCGTCGCCCTGTGTCGTGCCATTGGCATTCCTGCGCGTCCGTTTTTCGGGCAGCGCATCGACAGCTCACGATTGTTCTCTGGCCTCGGCGCGACAGACAACCTCAGCACGGAACAGCAGTGCCGCGCCGAATTCTATACGCCGGGCTACGGCTGGATTCCGGTCAATCCGGCCGACGTGCGCAAGGCAATCCACGACGAGCACCTGAGCAGTAACGACCCGAAACTGGTCGTCCTCAGCAAGCTGCTGTTTGGTTTCTGGGAGATGAACTGGGTCGCTTTCAACAGCGCCCTGGATGTCAGGCTGCGCGGCGGCAACGGCAAGGCGCTACCTTTTCTGGTCTTGCCGCAAGCAGAAGTGGCTGCAAACCGCTTCGACAGCCTGGATACCAAGCGCTTCAGCTATACCGTGCACGCCAGCAGCGTCGAAGGCTAAGGCCATCGCCTGAAAAGGCTGCTCCTTGGCAGGCAGTCAGTACGAACCTGGGGTGGCGAAATTCTCGAAACGCGTGTATTCACCCAGAAAGGTGAGGCGAACGGTACCGATCGGACCGTTCCGCTGCTTGCCGATGATGATCTCGGCAACGCCTTTCTCGGCCGTATCCTGGTTATAGACCTCGTCGCGATAGATGAACATGATCACATCAGCATCCTGTTCGATGGCGCCCGATTCGCGCAGGTCGGACATCACGGGGCGCTTGTTCGGACGTTGTTCGAGCGAGCGGTTCAACTGCGAGAGAGCCATCAGGGGAACATTCAGTTCTTTTGCCAGGCTCTTCAGCGAGCGCGAAATCTCCGAGATCTCGGTCGCCCGGTTCTCGCCATGGCCGGTCGCGGACATCAGCTGCAGATAGTCGATGACGATCAGGCCGAGCGGACCGCACTGGCGGCGCAGGCGACGCGCGCGGGCGCGCAGATCGATCGGATTGAGCGCCGGCGTTTCGTCGATATAGATCGGTGCTTCGTGCATCTTGCCCAGCGCAAACGACAGGCGTGACCACTCGTCGTCGTTGAGCCGACCCGTACGTACGCGATGCGCGTCGAGCCGGCCCACTGAAGAAAGCATGCGCATGGCGAGTTGCGTGCCGCCCATCTCCATCGAAAAAACCGCCACCGGCAGGCCGACCTCGATGGCGACATGCTCGGCGATGTTGAGCGCAAACGAAGTCTTGCCCATCGACGGCCGCCCGGCGACGATCAGCAGATCACCGCCTTGTAGACCCGAAGTCTTGCTGTCGAGATCATGATAGCCGGTGGGAACGCCAGTGATGTCCGATGGATTGTCGCGGTCATGCAGTTCCTGAATGCGCTCGACGACCTGTGTCAGCAGCGGGTTGATGTGCTGGAAGCCGGTCTGGTGGCGCAAGCCGCCTTCGGCGATGGCGAAGACTTTCCTCTCCGCCTCATCGAGCAAGGTCTTGGGATCACGACCGAGCGGATTGAGCGCGCTCCCGGCGATCTCGTCACCGGCAGTCACCAGTTGCCGCAGAATCGCTCGCTCACGAACAATTTCCGCGTAACGGCGGATATTGGCCGCCGACGGCGTGTTGGCGGCAAGCTCACCAAGGTAGGCCAGGCCGCCGGTGTCCTTGCCCTCGCCTGCCAGGTCAAGGCTTTCGGCCACGGTCACCGCGTCGGCTGGCTTGCCACGCTCCAACAGTTTGCAAATCTGGCGGTAGATGCGCTTGTGCTCGTCGCGATAAAAGTCGCCTTCGGCCATCAGGTCGGCGATCTTGTCGAAAGCGGCATTGTCGAGCAACAGGCCACCAAGAACCGATTGCTCGGCCTCTATCGAGTGCGGTGGCACCCGCAGCGCAGACAAGGCCGGGTCAATCTGCGGGCTACGGCCGCCGTCTCGCCGCGCACCGCGACTGCTCGCGCGTGGCGCGCCTTCAGAGTTTTCCGAGGGCGATGAATCTGAATCGAAGGACTTGGCCATGACTGATCAGTGAGAAAAACGGGGCGAGCGAGGCAGCGAGTTTACCCCGCTGATGAAATTTTCCCGTTGCCCGCACGAAAAAAAAGCCTTACCCCGAGGCAAGGCTTTTTCCGTGGCGCCAGCCAACGGCGCCGGATCAGGCTTAGATTTTGAACTGTTCGGCAACGACTGAAACCGTGATCGTCGCCAGAACGTCGCTATGCAGCGCGACCTGCAACTCGGTTTCGCCAATCATCTTCAGCGGACCCGCGGCCATGCGCACGTCGGACTTCTCGACCTTGAACCCGAGGACACGCAAGCCATCGGCGATATCGAAGTTGCTCACCGAGCCAAAGAGACGGCCATCGACGCCGGCCTTGCGTTCGATACGCACGACCACGCCTTCGAATTTCTCGGCATAGGCCTGCGCAACCGCCAGTTTCTCGGCTGCCGCGCCCTCGAGTTCGGCGCGCTTGGCTTCGAATTCCTTCAGCGCCATCGGCGTTGCACGCTTGGCTTTACCCGTTGGAATCAGGAAATTACGGGCATAGCCAGCCTTGACGTTGACGAGATCACCAAGGCTGCCGAGGTTGCCAACCTTTTCCATCAGAATTACTTGCATTTCCTTGTCCTCGCTTACTGGTGATTGTCGGTGTACGGCAGCAAGGCCAGGAAGCGGGCACGCTTGATGGCCACCGACAGCATGCGCTGATAACCAGCCTTGGTACCGGTCAGGCGAGCCGGCATGATCTTGCCGTTCTCGGCAACATACTCCTTGAACAGGTCGACGTCCTTGTAGTCGATCTCTTCCATCTTCTCGGCGGTGAAGCGGCAGAACTTGCGCCGCTTGAATAGGCCACCACCACGCTTCTTGACGTTCTTGTCATCCTTCTTCTTGAAGAATCTTCCCATTTTGCTTTCCTTCGACAAATTCGATCGTAGTTACATGCAGTCTCGGCTGCTTGCTGTTGCGACTCCTGGCGGCAAGAAAGCCCGTCAGATGGAGAGCAGCGCCAGGAGTTGCCGCTTGCAGCCACTGTGCCGTTGCACCCAGGGCGATGGCCTGGATTTCGCATTCGACACGCCGTGGGCTGCCCGCTTCAAGTTGCTCGGATTGATGCCCGATCAGGCATTCCACTACCGGCACACCGGCCGGTGTAAAACGTTGCGCCTTGCGCTCGATCAGGACACCAACAAGCTCGACGCGGTTCAGCAGAGCCTCGACAATCAGGCGGCCGGTTCTGCAGCCGCTTGTTCAGCAGCCGCTTCAGCCGGTGCAGGCTCGCGTGCTTCCAGCAGCGACTTGGACTTCTCGTCCTTCATCATCGGCGACGGCCCACTGACCGCACGCTTGGTCTTGATCGTCAGATGACGAAGAACCGCGTCGGTGAATTTGAAACCGTGCTCGAGCTCGGTTAACGTAGCGTCATCGCACTCGATGTTCAACAGCAGGTAATGTGCCTTGTGCAGCTTCTGGATCGGGTAAGCGAGCTGGCGACGTCCCCAGTCTTCGAGACGGTGGATCTGCCCGGCACGCGCGGTGATCACAGCCTTGTACCGCTCGACCATCGCCGGCACCTGTTCACTCTGATCCGGATGGATGATCAGGACGATTTCGTAATGACGCATGAACACTCCTTGTGGTTGAAGCCCCCCGCCATGCAAACGGTGGAGCAAGGTGGAAAACCGAGCATTATAACGGTCTGGCGGCGTCCTCGGCAAACTGCTTTCGCCTTTCCCTCGCAACGAGCGAGCAATCGTTCGCACTACGGCGCATTGCGCGAGCGGGCAAGCGCCGCGCAGACCACAAGCCCAGGATCGCCGCTCACGCCGGCCGGCAGCCGAGCGCCAGAGCAGGGTCGAGAGGATATTTACCTGAGTTAATGAAAATTTGCTTGGCATTCTGCCCAAAGTCCTCCTATACTTCCCTGATAACTAGAAACCTTTGAACCTTGCCAGAGGAGACATGTAATGGAGATAGATCTTTCCCCGTTTCTGCCAGAGGCTCTGTTGGTCGATTTGCCAGAAATCGACGCCCAGCACGAGGAGGTATTTACCCGCATCGAGTCGCTCAAGGCGGGCTGTTTTGAAAACACCTACGTAGATATCGCCGAGTTCCAAGGCTTGATCGACTACTTCGCGCTGCATTTCGCCACCGAAGAGCGGCTGGCCGATGAAGCCGGGGTGGATTTCACTGCCCATGCCAAGATCCACCGCGACACGCTTGGCCTGCTACGCAAGGCGCTGGATGATGTCCGTAACGGCGGACACGACGCGCATTCCTTCCTGCGTTATGCCGAGTTCTGGTTTGAACGTCATATCAGGGAAGACGACCAGCGGTTCGTCGCCACCCTGCAGCAACGCCGACACTTCACGCTTCCGAGTAGCCACGGGCCTGCCGTCGAACACTATTTTTCCGCCCGCGTCTGAGTTCATGGCTCGCCTGGCGCGTAGGTGACGAGCGCCCGAGGGTAATCAGGCGCGGTCCTTGCCGTCCGCCCCAGGCCCACAGTGGGCCATCCTTGCCTATACGCTTGCGCACCAGTGGCGAGCAGCAGTCGCCGAGTGTGGAAAAGGGATGCGCTCCATCAGATAACAAAGGCAGTCCTGCCGCACCGCACGCGCATCGAGCGTCAGCATGGCCGGTGTCGAGGTTCGCCGCAGGGTGATCGTGCCGTCGCTGCAGGCGAAATAGTCTTCGCTCACGTCACGCCGTCTCTCGTCGCGGACGTCGAGCGGAAAGGCCAGGCGTGTGCGCCCAAACGCCGTGCCGGGCTCGAGTTGCCGAAAGTTCATGTGATCGAGCCGCGGATCGAAATCGACATCGGCCAGCGCATCGCCGAAACCGAAGGAAACCGCGCCAGGCACCCGCACCGTCGCTACCGTGTGATAAAGATCGATGTCATGCTCGTGGACGTCATGCGACGGGAACTGCGCCAGATGCAGGCAAGCATCGATAAAGCTCGCGGCGTGCGCCTCGTTCGCCGCTTTGCCGGGCTTGCCACATTCCAGGGTTAGTGACGGACACAGCGGTGAAAAAGCCGTCGTCTGCGAGCCGGCCAGGCCACGGAACCAGACCACCGTGCGCGAAAACAGCAAGGCCAGATGTAAAACCGCCTGATCGAGGCTATTCACCACGCAGTAGAGCGGATTGAGACCAGTGTTGTTGTGGACATCGACACTGGCGAAGACGCCGCGCTCGCGCATGATGCGATGGACCTCGCTCATCGCTGCATGCTCCGGGGAACCGGCATGCAGCTCGGTACCCGGCCAGACGCGGTTGTAATCAGGCTGATGATCGAGTCGACGCAGGCCTTCTCGCGCTGCCGCGACATTGCCAACCAGGATCGACAGCGCCCGCGGCAGTTGCCGACCGGCGTGAGCACGCAAAACGCTTTGCAGCGCGACGACGCCGCTGTCTTCGTTGCCGTGCAGCAGGGCGGAAACCAGGAGCGGAGCCTCGCGTCGTCCAGGCAGATGGATCAAGGTCGGACCGCCCAGCAGGCGATGCAGTTCACGGGCAGGGGTTTCGAGAAAGCCCGTGGGCAGGGATTCAAGTACGGTCAGCATGAAGAGGGACTCATATCGGCCACTCGTGCACCGGCACGAGACGGCATTGATGCTCAAGATAATCGGCGGTAAGCCGGAAGAAATCCTGGTACTTCGCATAATGGGCAAGTTGCCAGGCGGCGCCGTTCTGGCGGTTGCGCAGGCGCGCGCTAATCACGTCGAGGTAGCGCGTGATGTCGGCTGCGGCAAGATCGAGCTCGGCCAGTCCTTCGCGAGCCAGCGGCAGCAGTTCGCGCAAGAGAAGCTCGGCCACATTTTGACAGCGCCCATCGAGCCACACCACCTGCGCCTCGAGACCGTAACGTGCGGCACGGTAGAAATTTTCGCGCGCAACGGCAAACGGCAGCCGGGCTTCAGGAGCTTCCGCCTGCCTGGCCAGACAGCGTACCGCGCCATAGTACAAGGCAGCATTGGCAATCATGTCGATCAGGCTCGGACCAGCAGGCATGACCCGCTGCTCGACGCGCAAATGCGGTACTTGGTCTTTCTCGAGGCCGATCAGCAGCCGATTCCAACGCCAGATGGTCCCGTTGTGCAGGCGCAGATGCGCATACGAGTTCACCGGCCCCGCCTCTACATACGGCAAGAGCACCGGATACGAAGACAGGTTCTCGGCAAAACACGCCATCGGGTCCTCGCCGAGATAAGCTGAACCGAAGGTTACCCGCATATGCTCGGGATGGCCTGGTTGGCGGCAATCGACCGCCTGCTCGAACAAGGGTATCCGCGTTTCGTGCCAGAGCGCTCGCCCGAACAAGAATGGCGAATTGGCGGCCAGCGCAACCAAGGGTGCAGCGAGAAGCTGCGACGCATTGTACGTGCGCGCGACCTCGCTGACCGGTGTCTGCAGATGTACCTGAAAAGAGGTGGTCGCTGCCTCAAGCATCACATCGGAGTGGGTCGCAGTGAGCGTTTCGATGCCGGCGATATCCAGCGTCAACGGCCGCCCACCGCGTCGCCGCAGGACCTGCTCGTTGAGAGCCGCGTAGCGCTTGAAAGGCGACATGCTGCTCAGCGACAGATCCCGCTCCCGCAATGTCGGCAAGGTCCCGATGGCGATCAGTGCCACCCCTTCGTCTGCAGCCACCTGCTGGCATCGCTGCCAGGTCGCGGTCAGCTCACTTTCAAGCTGTGACAGCGCGGTAGCCCTCAAAGCCTGCGGCGTACCGTTGATCTCGACGTTGAACAGAGAAAGCTCGGGCACCACCAGCGGGCTGCCCATGCGCTGCAGAAAAGAGACGTTGCGCGGCGCCGGAAAGAAATGCTCATCAATCAGCCAGGCCTCAAGTTCGAAACCCGCGACCAGGCCGGCATTGGCGAAACCTCCCGCCCTGTACGTCTTGTGGGCATGCGCGGTCTCTTGCTCGAGGCGCTGGCCGAAGCGCGCGAAGTCATCCGCCGTAAAGCCGTCGCTGCCAATCTCCTTGCCCATCGCCCCCCCTTCGAAGTGTGCGCCACCAGCCTCCAGTTGACAGCCGAGTCTATTCGCCAGCCCTTATGATCGCTTGCGGTAGATCAAGTTCTTGTCACCCCAACACAGCGACGCCGCACGCTCATTATGCTGTCGCCACACGCATGCCGCGACCGGCGACGGCCACCGGCACGGCAATAAGCACCGCCCACGCGAGCGTAGCCCGATCGCCGCACTATCGGCAAGCCGGTGACAGCCGAAGGGAGGCGTTTGTAAGTCGACGCCCCTCTTCCCCGACCCTTCTCCCGCGAGGGGCGAAGGGAGATTCGTGAGCCGCTTGCGCGACTTTCGCATTAAGGCAAAGCGCCGGGCTCCGAGCTTTCACCGCCAGGCAAACTGACCCAAAAACGGACCTTGCCGGCCACGCATTCGACGCCGACTGCCCCGCCATGCCGTTCGCCCACCGTACGCACAAAATACAAGCCCAGGCCGGTGCTAGACCCACTTGCCCTCCCCTGCCGACCACGACTAAAACGTTGGAACAGTCTGTCCTTTTCCTCTGCAGACAAGGCCGTGCCATCGTTCTCGACCCAGAACCTGACTTCGCCGCGCCGCCGCCGATCGATTCCGATGCTGATCAGCGTTGACGCCGGAGCATAGCGCAGCGCATTGTCCAGCAGGTTGATTGCGCAGCGCTCGAGCAACTCGAAGTCGCCCTGGACCCACAGCGGCTGCTCGGGCAGTTGGCGGACAATTCGCCGATGCCTCAGTCTGGCCAGCGCGAACATTTCGTCGGCCGCCTGATGCAGCACTGCGCCGAGGTCAAGCTCTGGCAGCCGACCAGGATCGAGCGCCTCGGCATAAGCCAGCGACAGAAAGGTCTGTACCATGCTCAACGCGCGCCTGAGCGGTGGCAGCAGGTGTTGCGGATCGCTCGGTGTTTCGTTTTCGAGCTGAGCGACCGCCGCTGCCAAGGGTGCCCGCAGGTCGTGGGAAATGAATGCCAGGGTCTCCTTGCACCCGGCGTCGAGTTCGGCCATCGTCCGCTGTGCGGCCTGCACCCAGGTGATACGCTGCTCGAATCCAAGGCGCTTGATCTTGGCCGGAAAGGCTACCGCCGTCGAGCACTCAGGCAGCATGAGCCGCAGCTGGCGGAGTTCCTGGTCGAGGTGGGCGCGTGCCGCCTCGAGGCGTCGCCAACTCCACAGCGGATAGGCGAACATGCCCGCGAGCAGCGCGCCAGCGGGCGCGAACCACAGCTGCCAGAGCACCGGCAGCAAGGCGCAGGCTGCGCCCAGCGTGAGCACCCACAAACTGCTCCACAGCAAACCTGGTAGGGCCATCAGACGCGGCAACCAGAGTAGCGGCACGCAGGCCAGCAGCGCCGCCAAGAGCAGCGTCGGCAGCGGCGCCAACTCGGTGATCAGCCGTCCATCGCGAAGCGAAAGCAGGACGTTGGCCTGAACTTCGACGCCGGGCATCGGATGACCGAGCGCGGAGACCGGCGTCGGCAGGGAGTCTCCCAAACCAACTGCCGTGACCCCGATCAGAACGATTTTGTCGGCAAAGGCCTCCGCTGCGATCAGGCCATCCAGAACGCGGGTGTACGACAAGCGTTGCACGCTGCCCGGCGGGCCGACGAATTCCAGGCGACGCGCGTTTTCGCGGAGCAACTGATGGAGCGCTCCCCGACGGTCGGTGGCGACCGGCTCAAGGAGTATTCCCGTCGGCAGTTGCTGGCCAAGGCGCAACACTTCCTCCGCCAACAATGGCCATGCGGCGGTACCAATACCTTCGCGAAGGTACACGGAACGTGCGATTCCATCCTCGTCGAGGTGAACGCCGATACGGCCAATTCCGGCCGCTGCCGCAAGCAGCGGCGCTATCGGCGGCGACTCGAGCAACTGCCCACCGCTACGTGTCGATTCGATGACCAACGGCAGTACGACCTTGCCGCAACGCGCAATGGACTCGGCGAGCAAGGCGTCGTCCGACGGATCACCGCTATCGTCGCTATCCTCGCTGAACGCAATATCGATCCCGATCGCTGCCGGCCTGCCAGCGCAGACGATGTCCAGCAGGCGAGCGTGCCGCGTGCGCGGCCACGGCCAGCGGCCAAGGCGGTCGAGGCTCTCCTCATCGATGGCAATGATCAACACGTCGGCCGCAGCCTGACGCCAGCTGATCCGCTGGCCGAGATCGAAAAGCAGATGATCGACCCTTAGCAGCACGCCGCTAGCGGTGATTGCCAGCGAAATGGTTGCCAGCAGTAGCGCGACGAGCAACGTCTCTCGCGCAGGCCAGCCGGACAAGCGCAGTGGGCGGACATCGGAACGGCGGCGACCGGTTGGCGAATTCACGTGCCTCAAAGAACCGCCAGAGGCAGCAGCAAGAGTAGCAGCCACAAGCGGCTATACGGGACATCCAGCTCTTGTACCGTAGCCGGACCCGGTGTGTTGTCGCCGCTATCCACCAGGCGGACACCAAGGTAGTACGAACCACCGTCGGGACGCGGCAGGCTCAATGCGCCATCACTGGCTTGCGCCTGCGCCAGCACCGGAACCAGGTCAGCCGCCGAAGAAAGGATGGCCTCGTAGGTCATCCCGTCAGGCGCTTGCGGCAGCCTGAGCTCGATCGTCTCGGCAAGAATTTCGATTGCCGAGCGGCCAAGATCAACCGCCCCCGGAGCCGGCTTGTAGGTGAATCCGGCAGCGGGGCGCCATGGCCCCTGCTGACCCGCGCTATCGATACTGGCGACCCGCCAGTAGAGTGGCCCAGCTGGCAAATCCATGGGCACTTGCCAGGTGTTCTGCTCGCTGCTGGCATCGTGCAGCGGCTGCGCAAACTCCGGCTCGCTGGCAAGCTGCAGGCGATAGCGGGCGACATCGACAAGCTTGCTCCAGGCGAACACCGGCTGTGCCACGCGTATCGTGGCTGCGTCACCCGGGCTGTTCAGCCCTGGCGAGAACGGCCGTGCGAAGACCACGAAGCGGTGCCGCACCTCGCGCCCGTGCAAGCCATTGACGTCGGCCGCACGCAAGCGCAGAACATACTCACCGTTCGGCAGATCGGCGAAGGTCAATGCCGCGCCACGCGCCGTTCTGCTGAGCAGCAGGCGGTCGAAGGAGGGATCCGGCGCGATCTCGCCGTACCACGCAACCGCCCCCGTCAAGTGAGGGACGGGAAAGCGCAACGGCAACTGCTCGAAACGTGCCGGAAAGCTTGCGGCATCGGGGGCCGGCAGCAAAGGCACAGGCTTGATTGGCGGCTCGCCGAGGCGAGCGATGGTCCCCTGACCACGGCGCACGCTGACACTCCGTCCGGCGGCGCTGACACCGACCCGCCCGCGCAGAGTTTCCTCACGGCTCACATCACCCTCGACCCCGACGCGAAAGCGCGTACCGCGCACCACCGCCTGTGCCGACGGCGTCTGGATCTGAATATGCCGATTGTTGCGCCGGTCAGGATCAGCCGTAACCTCGGTCTGGCCGCCCTGCAAACGCAGGCGTGCATCGACCATCAAACCGTCGGCATACACACTCAAGGAATCCAGCACCATCCGCGAGTTTGGCGAGAGCAGCAGCTTGCTGCCATCGGCCAGCCGCAGGAGCACGCTGGCGTCGTCGAGTGTCTCCAGGGTGCTGCCCGACGCCAGTCGCTGGCCGTTGACCGCCGGCTGCCATTCGCCGTCAGCAGCACGCCAGCGTGCCTCGCCGCTGACGGTGGCTATCGTCGCCTCGGCGGGAGCACGCCGCAACATCGTCGCCGGAATGCGTAACACCGTCCCCGGCAGCATCCGGTAGGGATCATCGACCTTATTGGCCCTCTGTAACAGCGGCCACTGCCAGGGCTTGCTCAGGTAGCGCTCGGCTATGCCGATCAACGTGTCAGCCGGCCTCACCGTATAGCGCCAGACCGGCACCTCCTCGCCTTGATCGGCTGCCCTGGCGCCACCCGCGAAGGCGACGGCAAGCAACACGACAAGCCACAGCGTCTGCCAAACCCGTGACTTCACGAGGAATTCCTTTCTCTCTGCAGGCGGTACCCGTGGCCGTAAATGGAAAGCAAGCGCCAACCGTATTCTGGCTTAAGCTCAAGCTTTCGGCGCAAACTGCTGATGTGGACATCAAGCGTTCGCGTGTTGACGTCGGGCGTTAGCGCCCAGACTACCTGGATCAGACACTCGCGGCTGAAAGCATGACCAATATTCTGGAGCAGATACAGGGCCAGATCAGTTTCACGCTCGGTCAGCTCGATCACGCGACCGTCAAGAGCCAACTGTCGTCGGCGATGATCAGCCGTCAAGCGCCCGAAATCCTGTTGCAGTGAGGAGGTCCTAGTGCCGCCCTTCTGACGGCGCGTCACAGCCTGCAAACGCGCCAGCAGCAAGGGTTGCGAAAGCGGCTTGACGATATAGTCGTCCGCACCCGCGGCAAGCACGCTCACCACATCCTCTTCACGGTCACGACCGGTGCAGAAGACCACCGGCGGCATGGCATGTCGCAGCTTTATCTGCAAGCGAGCGAGCACTTCCAGTCCCGACAGGTCGGGCACCATCCAGTCCAGCAGGCAGAGGTCGAAACCGCCGCGCTCGACCGCTCGCGCGCATGCCACGCCGCTGCTGAAGCACTCGACTTCGTAGCCAGCTTGGCGCAGCCAAATGCTGACGGTCGCAGCCAAAACGGGCTCGTCTTCCAGGAAAGCAACTCTCATGGCAGCTAGTCAGGCCAGGGGGCGAAAACTCACGTCGCCGACAACAAACTCTGGAAAGGGCGCCAACGGCGCATTCTGTGCGCGAGCGCAGGACGCCGAAGCGAAAAGCAGCCGCGCATTCGCATACGTCACAAGCCGCTAACGCTTCTCTCACGTGCAAATCGCACTTTGTATTCCGCCTTTCCCCCTCTAGCCAGTGATCTTACCTTGCCCATCCGGCATGTGCAATTTATTACTCAAGCGGCATCAGCAGCACTTATCACCATCGCCAGCCGCTCGAGGAGACGAGCGGGCAGCCCCTGGGCGAGCGCCGAGCCTAACGAAAATGACACCAGAAACGCCGTTCTTCGCGGTATATTGCTGACTCTGATCCCCCTGCCTGTGACCTTGCACATGCCGTCGCCCGTACCAGCAGTCACTCTTGCGAAAGCTCTTGATGCCCGCTGTCCGCCCCGAAAACGCTGAAATCCTGCTCGCTGACCCATGCCCCGCGCTGTTGACGAGTGACTTCGTCGAAGACTCGTTCGGACGCTCGCTGGTGTTGCGCGTCGGTCACGCGCGCCAGGTCTTTCGCTGGATCGAAGCGGGAGAGTTTCTTATGGGTTCGCCGGCCGACGAAGCCGAGCGTGGGCACGCCGAAAAGCTGCACGAAGTAAGGTTGAGCCATGGTTTCTGGCTCGCCGACACGGCCTGCACACAAGCCTTTTGGCTGGCTGTGTGGCCGGTCAACCCGAGCTGTTTTCAGGAGCACGCCGACAATCCGGTCGAGAACATCAGCTGGCACGATGCGCAAGGGTTTATCGGCGAGCTCAACCGGCGATTGCCCACCTTGCAGGCGCGCCTGCCAAGCGAAGCGGAATGGGAATACGCCTGCCGCGCCGGCACGACGACCCCCTTCGTATTCGGCCAGCAGATCACCCCTGCAGAGGTTAATTACCACGGCGGCTATCCCTACGCCGATGGCCGACAGGGGCCGTATCGCGAGCAAACGGTTCCCGCCGCCTCGCTGCCGGTAAACCCGTGGGGATTGTTCGAGATGCACGGCAACGTTTGGGAATGGTGTGCCGACTGGTACGCCGAATACCCGGGCGAAAGACAGGTGGACCCGCTCGGCGCAAAATACGGCAAGCAACGGGTGCTGCGCGGTGGCACCTGGAGCGACCCCGGCCGCTACGCACGTTCGGCCAACCGTAGCCGCATCGAACCAGCCTACCGGCCGCGCAGCAGTGGCTTCAGGATCGCTCTGACCCAGCCCTGAGCAATGTCGCCGCGCGACAGCTCGATGCGACCCGCCAGATCAGCGTGCCAGGTGGATGGGACCCGTCAGCCGGTACTGTCGTGGTGATTCCGCAGCGCTTGTTCGCTGTCGGCGTTGGCCTCAGCGCGCAAACGTTGCTCGAGGCTCTCGATCAAGCCATCGGCAGCATCCTCGACCATGTCCAGGACCAGATCGAAACCGTGGCCAAGACCGTAGTAAGGATCCGGCACTTCGTCGTCGTCGAAGTTCTTGGAATAACTCATGAACAGCCCCAGCCGATCGTGCTTTTCGGGCGGGCAGATGCGTTGTAGAACCGAGAGGTTATTGTGATCCATGGCCAGAATCAGATCAAAATAGTCGAGGTCCTGGGCCGCCACCTTGCGCGCGCGCATGTCGGATAGATCATAGGTGCGAATGGCAGCCGCTCGTTGGGTGCGTTGATCCGGCGCCTCGCCAACGTGATAGCCGTGCGTTCCGGCCGAATCCACCTCGACTCTGTCGTCCAGTTCCTTGCGACGCAACATCTGCCGAACAACGCCCTCGGCCGTTGGCGAGCGGCAGATATTCCCCATGCAAACAAATAGAACCTTGATCACCTTGCATCTTCCAGATACGTTCGTTTTTCGGCCAAGTTTGAGCTCCAAAAGTGGGCACCGGACGGGCGTGTCAGGCCATTTTTTCCCTCCCCGCCCCGCCACTGCATCGGCAATCGCCTTCTTCCTTGCGCGCCGCCCGCTGGCACACGACACGCGCCCAGCACCACAGTGGCCTTCATCATCCGTTGAAAAGCCGGTCAGCGCAACCGGAGTGCAGCGATTGTAAGGATTTAATGTGAAAGTCGCGCAAGCACCCAGCGTGCCGCGTGGTCCCTGGAAATCGCCAAGGCGCGGCTAATGACGGTCGGCAATACCGCGACGCCGATCGGCTTAGCCGCGGCGAGTGCCGCTCAGCGAGCGACGGGCGGCCTCTTCGGCTTCGCGGTGACCGCTTCCTTGCGCACAGACCCGGGCCTGGCTGGACTTCTCGCCGCGGCTTTGGGCTTGGCAACAGATTTGTGCTGCCTCCGCCCCTCATCAGGCGCCTTTTTGTCGGCAAAGGGGTTGCTGGAGACATTGAACTGGATGCGCAATGGCGTCCCCTGCAACTTGAACACCTCGCGAAAGATGTGCTCGAGATAGCGGCGATACGATTCCGGCAGTTTGTCGAGGGCATTGCCATGGATCACGATCAGCGGCGGATTGCGGCCGCCCTGATGGGCGTAGCGCAGCTTCGGCCGGAACAGCCCGGCGCGCGGTGGCGCTTGCCTGGCCACCGCGTCGATCAGTGTTCGGGTCAATTGCGGCGTCGGCAGATCGGCGATGGCCGCCTTGTAGGCCGCATCGACCGAACGGAAAAGCCCTTCCAGCCCCTGCGCCTGCAATGCCGAAACGTAGTGGAAACGGGCGAAATCAATGAATGCCAGCTGGCTTTCCAGAGACCCCTTGATCTGTTCGCGAACATAGGAGTCCAGCCCATCCCACTTGTTCACGGCAAGCACCAGCGCACGACCCGATTCGCGGATGAAACCAGCAATATGCGCATCCTGCTCACCGATATCCTGGCGTGCGTCGACAACCAGGACCACCACGTGTGCCTCCTCGATGGCTTGCAGCGTCTTGATCACCGAGAACTTTTCGATGCTCTCGAAAACCTTGCCGCGGCGCCGCAGGCCGGCCGTATCGATGAGCGTATATTTTCTACCGGCACGCTCGAAATCGACGTGAATGGCATCGCGCGTGGTTCCCGGCTGGTCGAAGGCGATGACCCGCTCTTCGCCGAGCAGCGCGTTGATCATCGTGCTCTTGCCAACGTTCGGGCGGCCGACGATGGCCACCCGAACGATGTCACTCTCTGCTTCGTCGTCCGCTGGCTCGGGAAAAGGCTCCAGCGCCAGGTCGAGGAGCGCCCGCACCCCCTCGCCGTGGGTCGCCGAGATGGCCACCGGCTCGCCAAGGCCAAGTTCATGAAAGTCGGCGATCACCAGACCGTGCTGCATTCCTTCGGCCTTGTTGACCGCCACGAAAACCGCCCCCCCCGACTGGCGCAGCCGCCTGGAGATTTCCTTGTCCAGCGGCGTGATGCCGGTGCGGCCGTCGACGACCAGGATCACCACATCGGCCTCGTCGATCGCCTGCTCGGTCTGGCGCGCCATCTGGCGCATGATGCCGTCCTTGGCAAGCGGTTCGAAACCACCGGTATCGATCACCAGACAGGGCTTGCTGCCCAGTCTTCCGTGACCGTAGTGGCGATCTCTGGTAAGACCCGGTATGTCGGCAACCAGCGCGTCACGCGTTCTGGTCAGCCGATTGAAGAGGGTGGACTTGCCGACATTCGGGCGCCCGACAAGGACGATGCTCGGCTTCATTGGCAGCGGCCCGCACCTGGAAGCGCGCCGGGCAAGGCCAGTGCTGCGGATTGTCTCTCGATCACTGGACGCCAATCGCGTAGATGCCACCACCCTGGGTCTGCAACAACAACTCGTTACCGAGCTTTTGCAGGGGTGCGCGTACCGGGCTGCCATCGGTACTAAGACGCGCAGCGAAAGAACCATCGTCGCGATTGAGCAGGTGCACCACTCCCTCAACGTCAGCGACGGCGACCAGACCTTCGCTGGCCAGCGGCGAAGTCAACTGACGCAGGAAGAGCTGGTCCTGCTTCCAGATGCTCGACCCGGTCGCTTTGTCGAGGGCATGCACGGCCCCCTGGTCGTCGGAGACGTACACGTAGCGACTATCGATCGACAAACCCGCCGAACTGGAAATGTCGCGCCCCCACATCAGGTTCCCGGTGCCAAGGTCGAAACAGGAAGTGCGCCCCTGAAAAGCGACCGCGCAAATCATTTGTCCATCGATGACCGGCAGGCTGCTGACGTCGGCGATGCGGTCGAGTTCGGTGGCGCCTTTTGGCAAGGCGACCGTCCCCTCCCAGAGCGGTGCACCATTGTCGGCGTTGACAGCAATCAGTTTGCCGCCGGGAAAGCCGACGAAAACATACTTGTCGACGACCACCGGAGCCGCCATCACACGCACCGAAAGCGGTGGCGTCGGACGTTGGTAGATCCACTTGCGGCTTCCGTCGACGGCGCCGTAGGCAGTCAGGCGATGATCGCCGCTGCGCACGATCACCAGCCCGCCAGCCACCGCTGGCGGCGCCAATACCTCGCTGCTGGTCTTGGCTTCCCACAGCAGTTTGCCATCGGCGGCGTCAAATGCCAGAACCTCACCCTTGACGGTGCCCACCGCCAGCAGCCGTTGATCGGCGCCAACGCCCCCCGAGAGCTGTTTTTCGGCCTTGATTCGCCACACTGGCCGGCCATCGTCGAAACGAACAACCGTGCCGTCGCGAGCTGCCGCGTAGGTGGTGGACCCGACCACCGCCGGAACGAAGGTATAGGGCTTGCCTTTGCCGACATCGTCCCGCCAGACCACTCGCGCCTGCGCTGTCGCCTGGATTGGCTGCAACTCGGCCATTTTCGGTCCGCTACTGGCAAACGGATTCAGCGCATCGAAGCTCGAACAGCCAGCCAGCAACGCTGGCAGCAGTACCGGCAGCACTGTCGCGACAAGCATACGCCTCATCAACTGCTCTCCCCAAGCGCGTCGAGCTTCAGCTGCAGCACTTCGCGGTAGGCGGCATTGGCCTGAGAAGCCTGCAGGGTGTTTCTTCCCTTGCCACTCGGGTCGCCTTGATCGAGCCTGGCCAGGGCGCCCTGGTAGGCTTCACGCGCCTCGGTCTTTTTCCCCGCGGCGCTGAACACGTCGCCACGCATGTTCAGGTACAGGGCCGAGAAGCCGGCACCGCTACCCCCGTCAAGCTGGCGCAGCGCTTCGTCGTAGGCTTTTTCGTCAAGCAGCACGGCCGCCAGGCGCAAGCGCGCCAGATCGCGCAGCTCATGCTCGCCGTTTTCGATCACCCACAGCAACTGCAACTTGGCTGTCTTCGTATCCCCGGCGTCGACCATGATCTTGGCCGCCGACAGCGCCGCCAGCGGCGCGTAAGCCGTGCCACCGAATTTCTCGAGCAATTCACCGCTGGCCGTCTTGACGCGCTGCGAATCGTCTTCAACGACCGCCTTCTGCAACACTCCGTAGACCATCGATGCCTTGGCCGCCTGCCCGCGTTGATACCAGTTCCAGCCTTGCCAGGCGATAACGCCGATCGAGACGGCGGTGACAATGCCCACCATCAGATTGCCATACTGCTTCCACCAGGCCTTGATCTCGGCGATCTGTTCCTGTTCTTCGAGGTCGTAGGTAGCCATTACGATTCGTCCCAATCCAAAATGGAGTTCATGATTTCGTCGGCGACAGCATCGACGCTGACCCGCTTCTGTTGGTTCGCTTGTTCGCCGATCGCGCGCAGCGGCTTCAGCGTCACTTCGCCAGCGCCGGCCTCGTCATCGCCGATAATCACCGCAAAGCCCGCCCCCGAGGCGTCGGCTTTCTTCATCTGCGCCTTGAAACTGCCGCCACCGCAATGGAAAAGCACATCGATGCCACGGTCGCGCAGGCCCTCGGCGACCCGCGCGGCCAAGCGCGAAGCGGCAATGCCCTGGTGCACCAGATAGACATCGACCGCCGCCGCCCTGGTCTCGCCGCCGGCGTCGCGAATCAGTGCGATCAGCCGCTCGACTCCCATCGCAAAACCGCAGGCCGGCGCCGCCTTGCCGCCCAGCTGTTGCACCAGGCCATCGTAGCGACCGCCAGCGCAGACCGTCCCCTGCGCACCCAGGCGATCGGTCACCCATTCGAAGACGGTAAGATTGTAGTAGTCGAGTCCGCGCACCAGCTGCGGGTTGATCGCGAAGGGCTGTCCGGCATCGCGCAAGACCTGCTGCACGCCTTCAAAATGGGCCATTGACTCGCTACCCAGATGATCAATCAGTTTCGGCGCGCCGAGTATCACTTCCTCTAGCGCCGGATTCTTGCTGTCGAGAATGCGCAAGGGGTTGCTGTGCAAGCGCCTCCTGGCGTCTTCGTCGAGCAGGTCGCTGTGTTGCTCCAGGTAGGTGATCAGTTCGGCACGATGACTGGCCCGTTCCGCTGCTTGTCCCAGGGTGTTGAGCTGCAGACTGATGCCGTCGAGCCCCAGGTCGTCCCACAGGCGAGCACCCATCAGGATATGTTCGGCGTCGATGTCCGGCCCGGGGAAGCCGAGCGCTTCGACACCGACCTGGTGGAACTGGCGATAACGCCCCTTTTGTGGCCTTTCATGGCGAAACATCTGGCCCATGTAGTAGAGCCGCTGCGGCTGCTGGGCAATCAGATTGTGCTGGATGACGGCGCGCACACAGCCGGCAGTTCCCTCCGGGCGCAGCGTCAGCGGCTCGCCATTGAGGCTATCGACGAAGGAATACATCTCCTTTTCGACGATGTCGGTTACCTCGCCGATGGCACGCTTGAAAAGCGGCGTCGGCTCGACAATCGGCAAACGCAGCGGACGATAGCCGTAGCTCTTCAGCCAGGAACGAATGGTCTCGTCGAACAAATCCCAGAATTCGGCTTCATCGGGCAGGATGTCGTTCATGCCGCGAACGGACTGTAGCTTCTGACTGATCATTCGGCGGCACGCTTCCTCTGATAGCTACGTGCCACGTAGGCATCGACAATGGCAGTGAATTCTGCGGCAATATGCTCGCCGCGCAGTGTGACCGTCTTGGCTCCATCCTCGAATACGGGCGCCACCGGTGTTTCGCCCGTACCGGGCAGGCTGATGCCGATGTTGGCATGCTTGCTCTCGCCCGGTCCGTTGACCACGCAACCCATCACCGCCAGGGTCATGTTCTCGACGCCGTCATACTCGCTTCGCCAGTGCGGCATGCGCTCACGAACATGCTCCTGAATCGACTGCGCCAGTTCCTGAAAGAAGGTGCTGGTCGTACGGCCGCAACCGGGACAGGCGATGACCATTGGTGAGAAGGCGCGCAGGCCCATGGTCTGCAACATCTCCTGCGCGACGACCACCTCCTGCGTGCGCTTGCCACCCGGTTCCGGTGTCAGCGAAATGCGGATGGTATCGCCAATGCCTTCCTGCAGCAGCACCGCCATCGCTGCGGTCGACGCGACGATGCCTTTGGAACCCATACCGGCCTCGGTCAGACCGAGATGCAAAGGGTAATCGCAACGCCGCGACAGCTCGCGATAAATGGCGATCAGGTCCTGCACACCGGACACTTTGCACGAAAGAATGATCCGGTCGCCGGGCAGACCGATTTCTTCGGCGCGAGCGGCCGACTCCAGGGCCGAGGCGACCATGGCCTCACGCATCACCTCGATGGCGTCGTGTGGCTCGGCGCGGCGAGCATTCTGGTCCATGATGCGGGCCAGCAGATCCTGATCGAGACTGCCCCAGTTAACACCGATACGCACCGGCTTCTCGTAGCGGCAGGCCATCTCTATCATCTGCGCGAACTGTTCGTCACGCTTTCTGCCGTGACCGACATTGCCCGGGTTGATCCGATATTTGGCCAGCAGCCGCGCACAATCCGGCTGCTCGGCGAGCAGGCGATGACCGTTATAGTGGAAGTCGCCGATCAGCGGCACATCGACCCCCATGCGCTCGAGCTGCGCCCGAATCGCTGGCACCGCCGCCGCAGCCTCAGGCGTGTTGACCGTGATGCGCACCAGTTCCGAACCGGCACCCGCCAGCTCGGCACACTGGATTGCCGTACGCACGACGTCAACGGTATCGGTGTTGGTCATCGACTGGACGACCACCGGCGCGTCACCGCCGACCGAGACCTGGCCAACACTGACCGCACGCGTTCGCCGCCGCGCTGCCACGGGCAGCGAATTGCTCATAGCAAGCCCACCGTTTGCCAGATGCTCATTTGATCGAGAGCCGCGCCACGCCCTTGCTGATATGCGGCTCCAGCTCGACGGGCTTTCCCTGGTACTCGACCGCCACGTACTTGGCGTTGCCGAGCACGAGCGAGAACGGCGCCTGCCCCTTGATTTCCTGCTGACTGCCGGCCGGCTTGACGCCGAAAGCGACGACCTCACCGCGCCCGTCACGCACTTCCACCCACGCCGCCTGGGCAAAAATGAGCTTGAGGCCGTTCGCTGGCGTGGCTTCCGTTTTGAGCTCCGCAGCCGACTTCGGCGTGCTAGCTGAGGTGGTCTCGGCTTTGCGCTCCGCCTCGGCCTCGGCCTTGGCGTTGGGCTTGGCCGCGGGATCAGCGACCATGGCCACCGGGGTCCGCCCGTTAAGTGGCACGGTCGCGCTCGGGACGGTCGCTGCGCCAGGCTTTTCGGCAGCGCTCGGCGCCGGGGCCACTGTGCTCGGCACCGTCAGCGGAGCCACTCCGGTGGCGGCAGGCTCGCTAACGCTTGGCTGCAGCTCAGCAGCAGTGCGCGGGGTTTCGCTACCGGTCAGCGCCGCCAACTGCTCCCCCCAGAAGTCCTGTGGCACATAAAAATAAGCCAGCAGTGCCAGCACCAGCAATACCAGACCACCCACCACTGCCAGGTAGTCGCGCCTTTGCGCCTGATCGCCAGCCTGTGGCAAGTGTGAGCTGGTTCCGGCTGAAGCCTCAAGTTGCAGAGTCCGTTGCATGCGCGTCGCATCGAGCCCGCGCATCAGGGCGTCGGCGTCCAGATTGAGCACGCGCGCGTAGTTGCGAACAAAGCCGCGAATCATCGTATTGCCGGGCAAGGCGCCCCAGTCCTCGCTCTCGATCGCCGCCACCTGCCTGGGGGCGAGCTTCAGAGACTGCGCCACTTCGGGCACGCTAAGTTTCCTGGCTTCGCGCGCAGAGCGCAGCTGCTGCCCGACGCCACCAGCATCGGCAGAGCCCTCCATCGAGGCGTTCCCACCTGGCACACTCGGCTCGCCATCATTTGAAAACACGGATTGTTTACTCATTCGAAGTTGCCTTTAAGCAGTTCCTGAGCCTCGGGTGAAAGCGGGAATTTTCGCTTCAACTGGGCGCTATAGCGGGCTTCAGCCAGGCGATCGCCAAGCTTCCGCTCAACTCGCACGGCTAACCAGAGAGCCTCAGCATTGGGCTCGGTTTTGAGCAGCAGATCCGAAAGTTGCTGACCGGCAAGCTCTACCTGGCCGCGTCGGTAATTTATCTCCGCAAGCTGCAAGAGCGCCTGCGGATTGTTCGGCCGGATGAGCAGACTGTGCTGTACGAAACCCTCGGCGGCATCCAGATCGCCGAGTTTTACGTAACAGGCACCGGCGTTCAGATAGGCCCGATCCGGGGTCTCGTACAAGGCGTTTTTCATCGCTCGTTGCAAGTACGGAATGGCTTCCTTCTCTCTACCAACCTGACAGAGAAACCAGCCATAGTTGTTGTTCAACTCGGGATCGTTCGGATCAAGATTCAGGGCCTGCTGAAAGTCCCGGTCGGCAAGCGCCATCTCGCGAATGTTGTAAAGCACCAGTCCACGCGCGCCATGCGCCGGCGCATAGTCCGGATCGACGACGATGGCCATGGTCAACTCTTCGAGTGCCACAGAGAAATTCTGGCTCTGCAAATAGAGCGAGCCCAACTCGGTATGCAACTTGGCACGCGTGCGATTGTCGCGCGGTGGCGTCTGCCGTCGCGAGTCCGGCTCTTCCTCGGCTGGCTTTTGCGGCGCGCTCGGCGACGACGAGAAGAGTCCCGACGAGCAGGCACTGACGCTCAGCAAGACAATGATCCCGAGAATGGCTCGCCTCATCCACAAACCTCATGACGATTCTGGTGCAGAACAAAGCTTCGCCGGGTCGTGCGCTGCGTGCGGTCGAGAACCTGGCCGGCGAGCTGACCGCAGGCGGCATCGATGTCGTCACCGCGCGTCTTGCGGGTCGTGGTCACCACGCCCGCAGCCATCAGCAGCTCGGCGAAACGCCGAATCCGCGCTGCTGGCGAGCGGCGATACGGCGATCCCGGAAAAGGGTTGAAGGGAATCAGGTTGAACTTGCAGGGGACGCCTCGGGTCAGCGCCAGCAGCTCGTGGGCATGCGCTTCAGAGTCGTTGATGGCGTCCAGCATCACATACTCGAAAGTCACAAAATCACGCGGCGCCTTTTCCAGGTAGCGCAGACAGGCCGGCATCAGTTCACGCAAAGGGTATTTCCGGTTGATTGGCACCAGCTCATCGCGCAGCGGGTCATTCGGCGCGTGCAGGGAAACCGCCAAGGCCACCGGACACTCGTCACGCAATCGGTCCATCGCCGGCACCAGACCCGAGGTGGACACCGTGACCCGACGCCGCGATAAGCCATAAGCATTATCGTCGAGCATCAGACGCAAAGCCATCACCGTATTGTCGAGGTTGGCCAGCGGTTCACCCATGCCCATCAATACAACATTGCTGACCACCCGTTCGACAGGGTTTGCCGCTGCCTGGTAAGCGCCAAGCGCATGCCGTACCTGCCACAACTGCCCGATGATCTCGGCCGCCGTCAGGTTGCGATTGAAACCCTGCTTGCCGGTGGAACAGAAAGAGCAATCAAGCGCGCAGCCGGCCTGCGTCGAGATACACAGCGTGCCGCGGTCGTCCTCGGGAATAAACACCGCCTCGATGGCGTTGCCGCCACCGACATCGAAG
Organism: Candidatus Accumulibacter meliphilus; assembly: GCA_003332265.1. GTDB lineage: Bacteria > Pseudomonadota > Gammaproteobacteria > Burkholderiales > Rhodocyclaceae > Accumulibacter > Accumulibacter meliphilus. The sequence goes on along the minus strand of QPGA01000002.1, from coordinate 26,596 downwards.
AGGAACTTGCGCGTACCGTCGTCGGCAAGGCGATCGGCGACGACTGTCGGCGGCGCCACCGTGGCCAGCCCTTTGAGCTTTTCGCGCAAGCTTCGCGCGATGTCGGTCATGGCGTCAAAATCACCCTGCCCGAAACGATGCATCCAGCGCAACACCTGCCTGGCGCGGAAAGGCTTCTCGCCGTGCGTGGCGAAAAAAGCCGTCAGGCTGGCGGCATCGAGATCGAGCAGATTGACCATCGTGGGTGCAGAAACCTGCGAACTAGCGACCCGAGTAGACGGCCATGGCCGGGAAGAAGAAGGCGATTTCATTCTTCGCCGTATCTTCGCCATCGGAACCATGCACGGCGTTGGCGTCGATCGATTCGGCAAAATCAGCGCGGATCGTTCCCGGCTCCGCCTTCTTCGGGTCGGTCGCGCCCATCAACTCACGGTTCTTGGCAATGGCGCTCTCGCCTTCGAGTACCTGGATCATCACCGGCCCGGAGATCATGAACGAGACCAGGTCCTTGAAGAACGGACGCTCCTGATGCACCGCGTAGAACGCGCCCGCTTCCTGCGGCGACAGCCAGGCCAGCTTGGCAGCGATCACCTTCAAGCCGTTGGTCTCAAAGCGGGAGTAGATCTTGCCGATGACGTTCTTGGCGACAGCGTCCGGCTTGATGATGGAAAGAGTACGTTCGATGGCCATAAATGATTCTCCAAACGGAAGATAGTAGAAAAAACAACAGCAAATCATATCGCTAGAAACACAACCTCATATTATACCAACACCCGGGTGCAAATCCGAAATTGCCGGAGCACGAAATTGAGGGGCTGGGAAAGGGTCAGCATCGTCAGCCAAGGCTGACAGCAGGGTGGTGCGCGCCCGGCTGACGGGTGCCGACGATCCGGATGCCGAGCGGCTCCAGGTGATGGGGCTTCCCGTGTTGCATCTGCCTTCCTCTTCCACACATGCCGTCACCAATACCTCGGAGGAAGCACAGACGGCGTTTCGCTCGCATTCGCCTGTGACGACGGCCTTCCCCGCATTAACGCCGGATCGGCTTCCGCATCACCCTTTTTGAGGCCTACTCGGTGGAGCCTCTTGCAAAACTCCCCCACGGGAACTGCCGGGCCGCGGGATTCGCTCTCTGGGAGCGATTTTTGTCGCGAGGAAAGTTGCCGTGGCCGAACGGCTAACCTGATGGCATTATTTGTCTCATGGGGGGCGACGACCGCCCTGCATCGTCGGATGCACAGCGGTCGGAGAGGAAACACGGGCGGTCATTCTCGTAATCGCATCAACTGGTCGGCGGTCAGCGCCAGGATACCGAACATCAAGTGCGCCATCACCTTGGCGTCGCCCTTGACCATGATGGTGTTGCCGCCGAATTCGTCCTTGAGCCGCGCGTTGCTGCGCTCGGCGACGGTACGTTCGTTGTAACGAATGGCCTCGGCCGGTGCGAATTCGATCTTTTCGCCGCGACGCGGGTTGTGATCGATCAGCGGAACGTGGCCGAGACTCCGGCAGTGCTCACGCAATTCGGTGCTGCAATAGGCCGCATCCATGACATCGTAGAGGTTGGTCACCCGCTCGGCACTGATCAGTGATAGCGGAATGGCGGCACGGCTGTCGTGCATCGAGGCGCTTGAGAGCAGCGCCGCGATGGGCACGCCACAGTCGGCGGTGTCGAGATGCAGCTTATAGCCGTTCCAGCTGACCTTGTAGCCTTGGGCGTTGCACTTCGTGCCGCGATCACACGCCGTCGGAATCTCATCGAGCATTTGCGCCAACGTCTGCCCGCGTTGGCGCTGCATCGGCGACTCCTTCGCCGGTGGTCGTGTCTCGCCGCGCCGGGGGCGGCCACGTTTCTTCGCCGCTGGTGGCGTTTCTGGCACTGGCGCACTCGCTTCGGAAGGGCTCTCTTCCTTCGGGAGCACCGAGGGCTGTGCCGCTGGGACCGCTTCGGCCACGGCCGCCTCGCGCCGGGACGGATGTTCGCGTGCTTCAATGGCCGTACCGTCGCGGCTGATATGTCCGATCAGTTCATCCCCGAGATGGGCCTTGACGAGGGCTTCATGCACCCGCTGGCCCAAATTCGCTTGAGAAAACTCGTCGAAGGCGCGCGAGAAGGTGGCTTCAGAAGGCAGTTTCTTGCACAGAGGAAAGCCACAGATACGTCGCAGCGCACGGTCTATCGTCAGGCGCTCAATCAGCCCTACCGTGGTATTGAGCCCCAACACCGACTTAGCCACGAAAGCGTTCGCCAGCCACGCCCGCTCTACCGGCGGACGCCCCACGCCACACCAGTTCGATCCCGTGAATTCCTCAATGCGCACCCATTCCAGGATGTGCACGACCTTCTCCAACTTCGGTGTCAGCGGACCTTCAACCCTCAACTCGGGCAGCAGTTCGTGCTGAATCACGTTCCAGCGTTGCATGATCAGTTCGCGTTGGGTAGTATCCATTTTGCGGGCGTTATGATGTTGGTCTTGACAAACCCATCATGCCAGAAATGGCCGCCTGCGTCCTCCGTTTTCGCCCCCAGCGACGAAAAAATCAGCCCTGCAGTGTCAGTTTTGCAAGAGGCTCGGTGTTCATGCATATCACGGCCTGCGTGGTCGCCAAGTCCCGTCCCCTCCGTCCCAGAACCGGTCCTGGAATCGGGCTATCGCCTTGTTGGCGACGGCAACATGACAAAAAGCTGCGGTGCCGAGTATTGTTGTGGAAAACCGCGGTCCGCCTTGGCATACGTGCACGATTTCCGTACAGCGATCATCGTCGGCCAGCCAGCCTCGCCCCTGGTGAGCGCCATTAAGGACCGCAAGGGGATGACAAGGCTCGGCAAAAAAAAAGCGCGCGCACAGATTGCCTGTACGCGCGCCCGCAACGGACGCCCAGCGTCCGTTGCCTCACTTACATCATGCCCAACCTCGTCGGCAACCAGGTCGAGATGATCGGCACATAGGTGATCAGAACCAGGAAAGCCAGCATCGACAACAGCCATGGCCAAACCGCGATGGTGAGCTCGGTGATCCCCATCTTGGTGATCCCTGAAGCAACGTAGAGATTGAGGCCGACCGGCGGATGACACATGCCCACTTCCATGTTGACCACCATGAGAATGCCGAAGTGCACCGGGTCGATCCCCAGCTTCATCGCTACCGGAAAGAGAATCGGTGCGAAGATCAGCACGATCGACGACGGCTCCATGAAGTTGCCCGCCAGCAGCAGGATCACGTTTACCGCCAGAAGGAAGGCGATCACCCCCAGGCCGTGACCCAACATCCAGTCAGCAAGGGTTTGCGGGATGTTCTCGTTGGTCATGATGAACGAGAAGAGCACGGCGTTGGTAATGATGTAGAGCAGCATCGCCGACATGTTCGCCGAGTTGAGCAAGACCCGCGGCACATCGCTCAACGACAGGTCCTTGTAGACGAAGACGGCGACTATGAAGGCATAAACCGCGCTCATCGCCGCAGCCTCGGTCGGCGTGAACATGCCGCTGTAGATACCGCCCATGACGATAACGATCAACAGCAAACCCCAGGCTGATTCGCGGAACGCCTTCAAGCGCTCGACGAAGGATGCCTTGGCCATGCGCGGGTAGTTGTTGTTCTTCGCCCGATACCAGGTCACGCCACCGAGGACCATGGCCAGAGCAATTCCCGGAATAACGCCGGCCATGAACAGGGCGCCAACAGAGGTGTTGGTGGCCACCGAATACATGACCATGACGATCGACGGGGGGATCAGAATGCCCAATGCTCCGGAGGTGGTGATGACGCCCGCACCGAATCTCTTCGGAAAACCTGCCTTGACCATGGCCGGCATGAGGATCGAGCCGATGGCCACGACGGTCGCCGGCGACGATCCCGATACAGCCGCGAACAGCGCGCAGGCGAGAACACCGGCCAGGCCGAGGCCGCCGAACCAATGCCCGACCATGCTCGTCGCGAAGCGGATCATTCGTCGCGCCACCCCGCCGTGCGTTAAAAAGTTGCCGGCCAGGATGAAGAACGGAATGGCCATGATCTCGAATTTCTCGATCCCGGTGAACAGCTTGAGAGCGACGGCTTCCAAAGGCACTTGAGTAAATAGGAACAGGAAGCTGAGTACCGTCAGGCCGAGCGAAATCGAGATCGGCATGCCGGTGAGCATCAGACACAGGAGAATCGTGAAAATGATGATGGCGTTCATGGTTGCTGGTCTCCGTTGCCCGAACGATCTTCCGGATGCCGCTTCTCGTGAGTCCGGTCATGGGGATGCCGCTTGTCTTCCATGGCAACGCTCTGAATCTCGTCCGGAATCTCTTCCTCTTCGATGCCGTCAACATGGCCGTGGTCGTGGTGTGGCAACTCGCCGGTCTTGAGGAAACTCACCGTGACCTGCAGAAAGCGGAAACACATCAGCGACGAACCGAGCGGGATGGCACTGTAGACAACCCAGGTAGGCCACTCGAGATCGGGGGTCGTCGGCCCCGAAAACATGTCCGTGGTGTCCATGCCGAGAAACTGGAAGATCGCGTAGTGGGCACCGTTGTCCCACACGAAAGCCGCCCCAAGCGAACCGACAACGCCGGTAAACAGCGCCCCGGACAACATCCCGAAGACAATGAACCGGCCCCGGTTTCCTTCGCTCAAGCTGTTGATCAGCACGTCCACACCGACGTGGATACCGGTGCGCACACCATAGGCCGCGCCGAACTTGGCCATCCAGACGAACATGATGATGCACAGCTCCTGTGCCCATCCGACGTTCAGCCCGAGCAGCCAGTCCTGCACGATTGGAATCTGGTAACCGGCCGCGTAGCGATGCGCGACCGAGATGAAGATGATCGTCGTTGCCGCCCCCATGAGGAAGGTGATCAGCCATTCCTCCAGGTGATCGAGTATTCTCATTCGCAAGTCCCCCGACTGCCTGAAAAAAACCCGCTGGGCCAGGCGTCCCAACGGGCTATCCCTTCAGCTTGCGCTGCGCTCAGAGCTTGCTTGGATCGAAGCCGGTCTCCTTGTATACGGACTGGAGAAGCTCTTTGCCGATGCGGGATGCCATCTCTTCATGGACCGGTATCAGCGCTTTCTTGAAGGCCTTGCGCTGTTCCGGCGTCGGCACGTGCACTGCGGTCTTGCCGCTCTTCTTCACTGCCTCCAGATCCTTGTCGTTCTGCTCCTTGGCGATCTTGTTGGCGTAGTCGGTAGACTCCTTCATCGCTGTTTCAAGCTGACCGCGAACGTCCGCCGGCAGACCATCCCAGAACTTCTTGTTGACGATCACCGCGTAACCCAGGTAACCGTGATCGGTAATCGCCAGATGCTTCTGGACTTCAAAGAACTTCTGGGTAAACAGGTTGGACATCGGGTTCTCAGTCCCATCGACAACGCCGGTTTGCAAAGCCTGATAGACCTCGGAGAAAGCCATCACCTGGGGAATCGCTTTCAGCGCGCGCATCTGCGCTTCAAGCACCTTGGACGACTGAATGCGCATCTTCTTGCCCTTCAGGTCTTCCGGCATCAGGATTGGCGTGTTGGCCGAAAACGATTTGAAGCCGTTGTCCCAGAACGCCAGGCCCGTGACGCCCTTCGGCTCCAGTTTTTTCAACAGACTCTTGCCGATATCGCCCTGCGTTACCTTATGCAGATCAGCGTAGTTGTCGAAGATGTACGGCAGATCGAAGACCTCGAACTCCTTGACGCCAAGCGGACCGAACTTGGCCAGCGACGGTGCAAGCATCTGCACGGCCCCCAGTTGCAGCGCTTCCAGTTCCTCCTTGTCCTTGTACAGGGTCGAATTGCCATACACCTCGACCTTCACCTTCCCCTTGGTCAGTTCGCCGGCGCGCTTGGCGAAGAATTCAGCACTCAGCCCCTTGGGCGTATCGTTGGCCACGACGTGGCTGAATTTGATGACGATCGGGTCCTCGGCCAAGGCCGCCAGTGGGGTCGCCGAAACGGCGAAGGCCATCACTCCGAGCAGCAAATTCGTAACTTTCACAGTCTCTCCTCCTTATGAAAACTTTTTTGTTAACAAAATTATTAGCCTGTTGCGATGGCGGATATTACAGGGACTGCTGCCGACGAACATTGTGGAAATCCACAGCCCACCGCGGCTGACGAAGATGGCGCGGGCGAGCCTGTCCGAAGCAAACGCCAACCGCCCATTCACGGCATGGTCATAGACCCCAGGAAGCGGCAGTCGACACCGCCATCACCGAGACTGCAGTCGCCAATGTGGCCCCCGGCGAGCGTGCAGCCCGGCCCGAATACAGGGATTTATGCACACCCCGCGGGCGATAACTTGCGTAAGATGGAGCGCCATGGAAGACGCACCCCTTCTGCACCAGAATGCGCTACGCCGGCCGGCGTCGCTGAACTGGTCGCAGTGGTATCTCTCGATTCTGAAAGGGGCGGTTGGTCTGCTTCTGATACTGCTCATCGCCTTGCTCTGGCTGCTACGCCAGAACGACATTGACGAACAGCGCTCGACCCTTATTGCCGACGTCCTCTGGCTCGAGCAGAGCGTCCGCTTTCACCTAGAGGGAAACTCCGAGCAGATACGGCAACTGGTCCTCGATTTGACGCGGGCAAAAGATAGAGACGCGCTCTTCGTTCTGCGGGCTCGCCACATTCTCAAGAATAACTCGGAACTCCTGCAGCTGCTCTGGCTTGATGCCGCGGCTGAAGCGGTGCACGGCATGCCAACGCAAAGCTTGCCACGACACGGCAAAGACGCTTCGGGCCAGGACCCGGTCAACCGCTCAATCGAACTCGCCCAGCTTGGCAAGCCAACCTACAGCGATGCCTACTGGGTGGATGACGCCGCGCAGTTCGAAGTCTACGTGCCCATTTTCGAGGAAGGCGAGCACCGCGGCACGCTGCTCGCCGTCTACTCGCTGAATCGCTTGCTCGAGCAGCAGGTTCCCTGGTGGTTCGCTGCCAAGTATCAAGTACGCGTTCTCGACGGCAATGGCAATCTCCTGGCCAGCAAGTCGAAGATCGATGCTGCATCAACCAAGCTCAGCTACCCGGTGATTTTCGACCCTCCAGGCTACGGCATGGTCTTGCAGGTCACTGCTTACCGCAGTGCCGGAAATCTTGCGCAAACGCTGATCGCTGCGCTGATAATCATTCTTGCAGCAGCCGTTTTCTGGAGTTTGTGGGCGGTGCGCGGCTTGATCCGCAGGCGCCTCGACGCCGAACAGGCCCTGCGCTCGGAGTACGCCTTCCGCAAGGCGATGGAAGACTCGTTGATGGTCGGCATGCGCGCGCGCAACATGGAAGGCCGGGTAAGTTACGTCAACCCCGCTTTCCTGCAAATGGTCGGCTTCACTGCCGACGAGCTGATCGGCCTGGCACCACCCATGCCCTACTGGGCACCGGAAGAAATGGAAAGAACGCTGCAATTGCACAATGACGTTCTCGAAGGAAAGGCTCCGCACGAGGGATTCGAAATCCGCTTCATGCACAGGGATGGCAGCCGCTTCGACGCTCTCGTCTACGAAGCGCCTCTGATTGACGCGGATGGCGAGCAGACGGGCTGGATGGCGTCGATCATCGACGTCACGGCGCGCAAGCACGCCGAGGAGCTCGCCCAGCAACAGCAGGAGAAACTGCAGGTCACGGCACGCCTGGTGACCATGGGCGAGATGGCTTCGACCTTGGCGCACGAACTCAATCAGCCGCTGGCAGCGATCACCAGCTATAACACCGGCTGCCTGAACAAGCTCGAATCAGGCAACTTCAGTACTGAAGAGCTGAAGGAAGCGCTCGAGAAACTCGCCGTTCAGGCGCAGCGCGCCGGCCACATCATCCGGCGCGTACACGACTTCGTGCGCAAGAGCGAACCCAAACGAGTGCCCTGCGATCTCGCGGAAGTTATCGACGACAGCGTCGGCTTCATCGACGGAGCAGCCAAGGCGCGCGGCGTGCGTATCGTCCGCGAGATTCAGGGCATGCGCCCCGAACTGCTGGCTGATCCGGTAATGCTCGAGCAAGTGCTGCTCAACCTGATGCGCAACGGCATCGAAGCGATGCGCCACACCCCGTCCGAGCGACGGCGGCTGCTTGTCAAGCTCAGCCAGCTCGACAGGCAGCAAATGGAAATCCGGGTCATTGATCACGGCCCCGGTATTCCTCCTGAAGTCGAAAACAAGTTGTTCACCCCCTTGTTCTCCACCAAGGCCGAGGGCATGGGCATGGGCCTGAACATCTGCCGTTCGATCATCGAAGTCCACCACGGCCGCCTGTGGGTTGAAGCGAACCCGGACGGCGGCTCGATTTTTATCATCACCCTCCCGATTGTCATGCAATGAATGCACACGCCTACCTCGTCGACGACGACGAAGCCATCCGCGACTCACTCGGCTGGTTGCTCGAATCGCGCGGCGTACCCTGCCTGAGCTATCCTTCGGCTGAAGACTTCCTGGCCGCCTGGAACCCCTCGCTGCCGGGCTGCATCCTGCTCGACATCCGCATGGACGGGATGAGCGGGCCAGAGCTTTTTGATCTGCTTGGCCAGCGTGGCAGCACACTGCCGGTGATCTTTCTCACCGGCCACGGCGACGTACCAATGGCCGTCTCGGCCCTCAAGCAAGGCGCTTTCGACTTCGTCGAAAAACCATGCAACGACAACGAGCTGGTCAATCGCGTCATCGAAGCCCTGCAGCTCGATGCAAACCAGCGCCTCGCCGCCGCCGACAGCGATTCGGTCAACAGCTTGACCAACCGCCTGACGACGCGCGAAAAACAGGTCATGGAACGGGTTCTGGCCGGTACCCTGAACAAGGTAATCGCTGACGAACTGCAGATCAGCATGCGTACCGTCGAAGTGCATCGGGCCAATCTTTTCGAAAAAATGGGCGTCCGCACAGCCGTAGAACTCGCGCAACTCCTGGCTGGCAAGCGCTGAGCCGCGGCGCGGTCAGCATTTCACCTGGCCAATGGCGGCAGCCGCTTCTCCGCCAACACGAAGCCCGCAGGCGCGTGGACATCACTTCTCTCCCAGAGCAGCTCGACACCCTCCTCCCCCGCGGCACAGGCAAAAGCGGCGTCAACGCCGAGTCCGGCAACCCAGGCCAGGCGCTCGCCGCAGCACAGCAGCGGCAGGCGCGCTCGTTCCCACGGGGGCACAGCAGCTTCCTGCAACAGATTGCGCAAAGTCCTGGCGGGGCGCCGAGCGTCGGGCCGCAAGCGCTCACCACCTTGCCTGACGCGCAAAAAAACTGGCGCAGCAGCCAGCAGGCGGCGGCTGATACCTTTTCCGCTACGGCGAACGAAGGACACCCGCCCGTCGCCCCAGGGCAGTGCCAGCTCGCCAGTCCAGCTCACGGCAAGACCCGCAAGATCCCGGCGATGCGCAAAAATATACAACTCGCCCCGATAGGTATGCACTTCACCATCCGCAGTGGCAATGCAGGTCTGCGAAGCGGCCGCCGCTGTCTTCAGCTGGCGTAAGGCTTCGTCAAGCCAGCGCGCCTCCGGGGCGCGAAAGCCGCTCGCCAGAAGTTCCGATCGCAACAGGTTGCGTGCTCGCGCTGGCGAAAGCGCGTTGAAGCGCGCCAGATCAATCCGCCCACCCTCACCAATCAGGGCAGCCCGATCGGCCTGCGCCAGTTCATCGAGAAGCTCGGCCGCCTCGGAAAAATGGCGCGCGGCACGCGCCAGTGCCTGAGCGGCGCCGGGAAAATGCACCGCGATGCGCGGCATGACTTCACGTCGCAAGTGGTTTCGGCGATAGTGGCAATCGGCATTGCTTTCGTCTTCGATCCAGGCCAGCGAATGCATTTCGGCATAGCGCAGGATCAGCGACCGCGAAACATCGAGGAGTGGGCGAATCAGGCGCGGGCCGCCTGGCTGCGGCCGCTCCGCAGGCATTCCAGCGGCGCCGGCAACACCCGCTCCGCGCAACAAGCGGAAGAGAACCGTCTCGGCCTGATCATCGCGATGGTGGGCCAGCGCCAACCATTCGGCTCGACAGACGGCAAACGCCGCATGACGCACGCGCCGTGCGGCGGCTTCCAGGCCCTCACCGCTGGCACGCGGCACCACGACGCGATGGATGTCCAGCGGCACCTGCAGACGCTGACAAAAATCGACGCAGAAAGCTGCCCAGGCACCGGCATTGCTGCTCAGAGCGTGATCGACGTGCACCGCCGAGAGATCGACCGGCAGCCCGGAGCGACGCAGGCAGTCGAGCGCGTGCAGCAATACTACCGAGTCGACGCCCCCCGATAGACCGACGCACAGACGAGATCCGGGCTGCAGTCGCGTTTCGAGAAACGCCGCAAGCGTCTGCAGAATCGGCGCTGCCGACTGCGCCGTGCTGGTCTTAATGTGAAAGTCGCGCAAGCGACTCACGAAACTCCCGTCTCCCCTTGCGGGAGAAGGGTCAGGGGAAGAGGGAAACGGTCATGACTTTCATGATCCGGGGTGTCTCCACATGTCATGACCGTTAGCGGCGGGCCAGCTCTTTGACCCGGCCATAGGCCATCAGGCGCTCAAGGCGAGTCTTGAGCAAGTCGCGGGTCGGCACCGGTGCCAATTTCTGCAAAGCATTCTGCAAGGCCTCCTTGAGGTTTTTCGCCATCGCCTGATGCGCACGATGCGCACCACCGGTCGGCTCTTCGACGATGCCGTCGATCAAACCCAGCGCCAGCAAACGGGGCGCGGTGATACCCATGATTTCTGCGGCAGTGCTTGCTTTTTCGGCGCTCTTCCAGAGAATCGTCGCGCAACCCTCGGGCGAAATCACCGAGTAGGTCGAGTACTCCAGCATCTGCACCACATCGCCAACACCGATGGCCAGCGCGCCGCCCGAACCACCTTCACCGATGACGGTGACGATGATCGGCACTTTCAGCTCGGCCATCACGTAGAGATTGCGACCGATCGCCTCGGACTGCCCACGCTCTTCGGCGTCAATACCCGGGTAGGCGCCAGGAGTATCTATGAAAGTTAACACCGGAATACGAAACTTCTCGGCCAGTCGCATCAGGCGTAAGGCCTTGCGATAACCCTCGGGACGCGGCATACCGAAGTTGCGGGCAATTTTCTCCTTGGTGTCGCGCCCTTTCTGGTGACCAATCACCATTACCGGCTGACCGTCGAAGCGGGCCAGGCCACCAATGATCGCATGGTCGTCGGCAAAAGCGCGATCACCGTGCAACTCCTCGAAGTCGGTGAAGATCAGCGACAGGTAATCCAGCGTGTAGGGGCGCTGCGGATGGCGTGCCACCTGCGACACCTGCCAGGCCGAAAGCTTGGCATAGGTGTCCTTGGTCAGGGTCTGGCTCTTCTTCTCGAGGCGACTGATTTCGTCAGAAATGTCGACCGCAGAGTCGTCCTGAGCAAAGCGCAGCGCTTCAATCTTGCCTTCGAGATCGGCGATCGGTTGTTCAAAGTCGAGGAAACTGGTTTTCATCAGGCCCAACCGTATTGGTAAACATGTGGGTTTGCAACAACCCGTAATTCTACCGCGAAAGACCGCGCCGCAAGGCCGCAAGCCGCACCGGGCGGCGGGCCCACTGGCAAGAAGGTCCCTACCCAGGAAAAAAGGGACGCCAGTGACAATGGCCGTGATAAAAAAGACGCCGCCGCTGGCCTCGATGAGGTCAGCGGCGGACGGATGCTGCGTTCGGGCGGTGCGAGTCGTCAAGCGGTGATTCAGTGACTCCGCCCAGAGAGGCTACTTGCCTACTTGATGACCAGTTCCGGTCCCATCAGGGCGTAAGGCAAGGCGGTGGAGATCCACGGGATATAGGTCACCATGACCAGGAACAGCATCAACACGCCGACAAAAGGCATCGCCGCCTTGACCACCGACGCCAGACTCATGTTGGTGATGCCCGAGGTCACGAACAGGTTCAAGCCGATCGGCGGCGTAATCATGCCGATCTCCATGTTCACCACCATGATGATACCCAGATGGATCGGGTCAACGCCCAGTTCCATGGCAATCGGAAAGACCACCGGCGCAACGATCACCAGCAGTCCGGAAGGCTCCATGAACTGGCCACCGAGAAGCAGCAGAATGTTCACTGCAATCAGGAAGGTAAACCAGGTGAAACCCGCTTGCAGCATCCAGGCAGTAATTTCCTGTGGAATTTGCTCCGCCGACAGGGTGTGGGCAAAGAGCAGCGCGTTGGCGATGATGAACATCAGCATGACCGTGGTACGGGTCGCGTGCAGAATGGTCGCGCGCGATTCGCTGCCAAACAGCGCCGGGAAGAAGCTCTTGACCAGCAAGAGCAGGTTCCGACGCCAGATGCCCATACCACCCGCCAGGCACTTGCCGACTGAGCCATGCTCGCGGCCCACCTTGACCAGATAGCCGACGAAAATGGCCAGCGACATGACCAGGCCCCACACCGCCCGGATCTTCCCGGTGGCTTCCATGCCGTCAGTGGCGAAGAAGGACAGGATCATCCAGACCATGAAGAACGACACGGCGTAGACACCGGCGTTGAAACCAATACGGGCCGACGCGTGGTCCGAGGCGAGAACCCAGGGCGTCTCCTTCAGCGGCCCCATGTCGCGATAGACAAACAGCGCCACCAGAATGGAGTACACCGCGGCGACGACGGCGGCTTCTGTCGGCGTAAACACGCCGCCGTAGATACCACCCATGATGATCACCACCAGAAACAGGCCCCAGCCCGCTTCCTTGGCACCGTCCAGGATCGCGCCGAAGCCCTTCCACTCTTCTCTCGGCAGACCCTTGATCCGGGCAACGATGTAGATGGCCCCCATCAGCATCAGACCGGCGACCAATCCCGGAATCACACCGGCCAGGAACATTCGTCCGACGGACACGTCCGTTGCCGCCGCGTAGACCACCATCACGATCGACGGTGGAATCAGGATGCCGAGCGTCCCGGCGTTGCAGATGATGCCCGCCGCGAACTCTTTCGAGTAGCCCACCTGGCGCATACCGGCAATGGCGATGGTACCGATGGCCACCACTGTCGCCGGTGATGAACCCGAAAGCGCGGCAAACATCATGCAGGCCAGCACCGAGGCCATGGCCAGTCCACCCTGGAAATGCCCGACACTGGCGATCGCGAAATTGATCAGTCGCTTCGCCACGCCCCCTGTCGACATGAACGCCGAAGCCAGGATGAAGAACGGAATGGCCAGCAGCGTGTAGTTCTGCCCTGCGCCAAAAAGCTGAATCGCCACCGACGACAAGGAGTCGTGGGAAAAGAAGGTGACGAAAAGAATCGACGACAAGCCCAGCGAGACGCCGACCGGAACACCGATAAACAGCAGTCCAAGCACCATCGCAAAAAGAAAGAGAGAGTTCATCTTTGGTTCCTTAGTCGTTTAATCTTTGGCTCATTATGGATTCCAGGTTGGTGCGCAACGAAAGCGAGGCTAGAGGCGCACTAGACAACGCCCAAGGAATTCCGTATGCTCTCCTGGGAAGGAACACCTAGGAGGAAGGGGCATGTACACGACGCACACTGCCAGCACTGGGCTGGTTAAAATCCAAGACCTTATCAACGATGCCAAGTGCTTCGAAGTCGTTCGGGACCTGCGCTGGCCAGCGGGTGTTCGCTGTCCGCATTGTGCGGACGAGCAC
>QPGA01000002.1:0-10831 GCA_003332265.1 Candidatus Accumulibacter meliphilus | reverse complement strand
ATCTTCTTCATATGCTTCATGCGATCTCCTCCTAAGGAAAGTTACTACGTGTGAATATTCTGTCTTTTCGATGCGGCAAGTTGGCTGCCGCTGGCGCAAAGAATAATCATTCTGGTCCCGCAAACGCAAGCCTCTGCGCTCTTCACCTGCTCAAGCAAGCACCGAATTGGCGATCGCATGGTCGAAAGTTCCTGAAGTCCTCCACTTCCCGAGATAGCGCAATAGCCAGTCTTTGCGCGGACGCTGGCAAACGGCCTTGCCAGCTCGCTGAACGAAGCAGCGTCGATAGTGAGGAAAAAAGTTGTGCGTCAGCAAGCATTTGTGTGATTGACACCCCCCGGGCCGGCGTTAATTTTGACCGATCAGCGTCGCAACGGCCATTGTGGATTTCCGCAGGAAAGGCGCATCACCAGACAGCTCGACGAGAGTCCGAAAGGCCAGGCCAGGGGCTCGAGAACACTGAAAATCATGCCACTGTCAGCGGTCGAAGTGCGCCCCTTGCATGGACGCCGCGCGGGCTGCGACGAGCTGGCGACTGGCCTCTCCGTCCACCCAAGCCAGAAACCAAGTCCTGTCGGATCGTTCAGGCAGGCGCGCCAGGATGGCTGCGCGGGTAACGCGATTGCTAATCGCAAAAGCATAGTAGCGAACGCGGCCATCCGACTGCCGATTGACGTCGGCCGCGACCGCTACCTATACTGCCGCCCGACCCTCTGAATGCCAGGGCTCGCGGCACGCATTTGCGCGCACTGGCACGAGCAAGCGGGGCTCCGGACCAAATCTCGAAGTCATTGAGGAAACCCTGATGCGCCGAACAAAAATAGTGGCCACGATCGGCCCCGCCACCGCGACTCCGAACGCCTTGCGACGACTCCTGGAAGCGGGTGTTGACGTCGTCCGCCTCAACGCCGCGCACTCAGACATGAAAACGCACAGCAATAACGCGCGTCTGGTACGGGAACTGGCCAGCGAGCTTGGGCGCAGTGTCGGAATTCTCGTTGACATGCCCGGCCCGAAGATCCGGAGCGGTCTCGTTGTAAACGACGAGGTGGAACTCGAGAGCGGCCAGGAGTTCGTCTTGAGCGGCCGCGAAGACAGCATCGGCGATGCGCAGCACGTTTCCACGACGCTGCCCGATCTCGCGCAATGGGCACGACCAGGTGACGAGGTCTACCTCGCCGACGGGGCGATCGTTCTGCGCGTACTCGAATCGATCGGCAAGGACGTCCGTACGGAAGTCCTTCGCGGCGGCCCCTTGCGCTCGCGTAAAGGCATGCACCTACCGCGTGCCGAAGCACACGTCGAACCTTTCACCGCTCGCGATGCGCTGGCGCTGGAAATGGCGATTGCCGCCAAAGTCGACTTCCTCGGGCTCTCCTTCGTGCGTCGCGCCGAAGATGTAGATCGGGTACGGGCGATGCTCCCGAAGCGCGGCATGCGACCAGCGCTGGTCCCCAAGATCGAGACCGCGGCAGCGATCGACAATCTTGCCGGCATCATCGAAGCCGCCGACGCGGTGATGGTGGCGCGCGGCGATCTCGGCATCCAGATGCCGGCGCGGCGCGTGCCGCTGCTCCAGAAGGAAATCATTCGTGCCTGCAACATGGCCGGGAAGCCGGTGATCACCGCCACCCAGATGCTCGAGTCGATGACCCGCTCCCCCTTGCCCACTCGCGCCGAAGTCAATGACGTTGCCAACGCCGTGCTCGACGGCACCGATGCCTTGATGCTGTCTGAAGAAACCGCGGTAGGCCTCTTCCCCTGCGAAACCGTACGCATGATGAGCGAGGTCGCCGAGTCGGCCGAGGGCTCGCCACGCGAGCACGGCCATCCGGAAGCAATCACCGCCGCCATCACCGATCGCGTCGCGTGGGCCGTCGCACACGCCGCCGTGCAAGCGGCAGAGGACCTCAACGTCGCCGCGATCCTCTGCCCGACACGCAGCGGCCTGACCGCGCATCGCGTCGCAGCCTTCCGCCCAAAAATGCCCATCGCCGGCATCTCGACGTCACCGCAAGTGCTCGGCGGGCTCTGCCTGGTATGGGGCGTGCAACCGCTGCTGGTCCCCGACAATTCCGAAGCCGATCAGTTGCGACAAGCAATTGCCGCCGCGCGCGCTGCGCGACTCGTCCGTGACGGCGATCTGGTGGCAGTCGTCTTCGGATCAACCGGACCGCGTGCCGGCAGCACCGACAGCGTGCGCATCGTCCGCGTTTGAGGAGTGCAAGGAACATCAGGCCGCCTCCGGAGCAAACCGCGCTCGGCAAGAGTTCGAAACCGGCTTCGGGGGCTGGCGACTCCTGGCCCGGCCTTACCGTTCAGGCTCATACCACAGTAGACAAGGCTGAATGTAGCCCCCCGGCTGGCGCCGGCCTATAATGGCCCGACAATTTTCCGAGGAGACCACCATGCCGCGCATCCAGGCCGGAGACATTTCCCTCAACTACATCGAGCATGGCAGCGGCGACAACATCGTCCTCGCGATCCACGGCAACCTCGGCTGCCTCAACTGGCTCGAACTGGCCCTGCCGCTGCTGCCCGACAATATCCGTATCATCGCTGCCGAATGGCGCGGCTGCGGCGACTCCGACAAGCCGGAGCCGACGCCTGACTACTCCAACTACAAGATGGACGTCCATGCGCGCGACCACCTCGCGCTGATGGACGCGCTCGGCATTGAGAAATGTCATCTCTACGGGCACTCGACCGGCGGCATCATCATCTCGCACCTGCTGACCATGGCGCCGGAGCGCTTCGGCAAAGTGCTGATGCTCGACCCGGTCAGCCCGCTCGGCCTGCAGATGAACTCAAGCCAGGTCGGCGTCATCACGGCAATGAAGACCGATCCCGATGTCTGCTTTGCCGGACTGGCCAGCGCGGCGCCGACGCTGTTCCGTCCGGAAACGCTGGTCGCCGGCCAGATGCCGCAGTTCGCCAATGCCACCAGCAACCCCCAGCGCGAGCTGTTCAAGACGATCATCGAGCGCACCCGCGTGCTGTCCGATGGCATCTGGTTCGGCACGCCGCACAACCTCGGCCTCGAATGGGATTCCGGCGCACTGGCCGCGCGCATGCCGGAGATGATCCACGAGCACCTGATACTGTTTGGCAAGGTCGACTACTGGATCCCGCGCGAGCATGTCGACATGATGGCCGAGACCTTGCCCAACGCCCGCCTCGAGATCTTCCCGTATGTCGGCCACTCGATGAACATCGAGCAGCCGCTGCTCTTCGCACGGATCTTCGGCGATTACTTCCGCCCCTGACGGACCTTCCTGGCGTTTTTTCCGTGGGAACAGCGTCTGGGTTTCCAACAGCACTCGGTGACTGATTCCATTCGACCCCTCCTCCGTTTTCATTCGCCGCCGCACGACCGGGCGTAGCCGGCTGCTGCGAACGACGTCCCGCGTGGAGCGAAATTCAAGCCAGAAGCTGAAAGGCCGCCATAACAGCGGCCTTTCTTCCCGGAACCGTCGTGCTACTTCGCCAGCCCCGCCGGTTTCGCCGCCGGCGCCGCAACGGCGCCACCCCCGCCACCCCCGCTGCCACCTCCGCCGACGCCCGGCAAATTGGTCGTGAACGTATTCTCCACAAAAGCCTGAATCGTACTCTTGAGCACGTTCGGCGCCTTGAACACGCCGTAGTGCGCCGTCGCATCCGGGAAACTCGCGAAGTACGCCCCCTGTACAGCCTGCGCTGCCTTCTTCGCGTTCTCGACCATCAGCCACTGATCAGTATCGACGTGCACCACCAGCGTCCGCGCCTTTATCCGCTTCAACTCCTTGTTGATGTTGTAGTTGAAGCCACTCTCGTTGCGGTACCAGTAGTCGACCATATCCTCGTTCTTGGTCCGGTTGATGTAGGTCAGCGTCTCGTCGCCCTTCGGTTCCCAGTAGAAGACTTCTTTCTGCAGCGTCGACCACGGGGTCGACGAACGGACCGGGAAGGTATAGCCGGTCAGTTGCAGGATCGACCACATGAACTCCAGCCCCTGCTTGGGGTGCTGGTCAAGCGGCAGATCGTAGTAGTTGCCATTGGTCTTGCGCCACACGGGATCGCTCTCGATTGCCGCCTGCCCCAGGCGGAAAGTCCACTGACCGACCGCATCGTCACCATCCGAAGCCGTCGTCCCACCGATCGGCATGATCGCCTTGACGAAGCCGCTCGGCGAGTGCATGACGCCCCATACCCAGCTTTGGGTGGCGCCCATCGAGACACCGGTCGCCACCTCGATCTGACCGATATTCAGGTGCTCGCGCAACATCCGGTAGTTGGCCTGGACCATGTCGAAGTAACTGTACTGCGGGAACTTGCGGCCCAGACCATCCGACGGTTTGGACGCACCCCACAGCCCGAGCGCATCGAGGAAGACCACGTAGTAGCGGTTGGTGTCGATGGTGCGACCCGGGCCGACAACGGCGCCGCCCGAGAAGGCATTCAGCGGCTGCCCTTCGTACCAGGTGTTGTACATCCAGGTCGAGTCACCCGAATAGTAGGTGTTGATGATCACCGCATTGACGATCTCACCCTTGTCGTTACGCTTGGGCGTACCTACCGCAATGTAGGCGGCCCGCAGCGGCGCAGCGCCGAGCGACTCAAGCGTCGTGCCGCCCTCCCCGCCGTCGCGCCAGGACTCCGGATCGGCGTCGAGGTTGTACTTGCCCCCGATGCGGAAGTTCGGAATCTCGTAATACTTCTTGAGCTGGTCCTGGGCCATGACAGCCGACGGCGGCGTAATCTGTACCTTGCCTTCGGCAGCCCAGGTCGCACCGGGCAGCACGAAGGCCGCCGTCAGTGCCAGAACGATGATCTGCTTTTTCACGTCCGATTTCCTCATGTCTTTTTTCATGGCGCACCTCACTTGGCAAGGCCGGACGGCTTGCTGGACGAGGCAGCGGCCGGCGCTGCCGCACCCTCACCAACCGGGTTGATCAGGGCCTCGATGACGTCAGCAGACATCAGGTCCACTTTGCCGCTGCGCATGAAGTCCACCGTATCCTTGGCGAACTCGTAAGGCACGTCGGTGTGGATGAAGTGCCCGACGTTCGGATAGACCTTGATGGTCGGCGGGTTGCCGGCGAAGGTCATGCGCTGCTTGAACGGAATGACGATCGTCTTGGCCATGTCGGTCAGCCCGTTCAGCGCAGTACCCGGGATGAACGGTTCCTTGGCCCCGAAGGTCAGGAAGATCGGTGCCTTGATCGTCGGCAGGCGCTTGTAGATCGAGTTCGGGTCTTCCTTAACGTTTTCCGAGCAGATCGAGTAAAGGTCGTAGGTAAACATGAACGCCCACTGCTCGAACTCGCGCTTGTTGCCGGTCATCATGGCGATGCGCTGGTTGGTATGCAGGCGCGCATACTCGGTGTCGTTGAAGAAGTACCCGGCCGGACTTGCCGTCACGTTGCCGGCGGCGTCGCGTTTGCGGAAGTAGAAGAAGTCTTCCACCGCCTGCGGCGTCTTATTGATCTCACTGGACACCAGGCCCATCGGCTCGTAGGCCGCGTTCCAGGCCTTGAGATCGTAGGCGATAGACGGGTCGCAGATCGGATACGACTTGCCGTTCATTTCGATGGACTTCGGATACTCCTCAAGGCCGGCCGGACCTTCAAGGATCAGGCCCTGCACGGCATTGGGATAGAGCATGGCATAGCCGATCACCGTCTGGCCGCCCAGCGAATGGCCGTGGTAGAAGGCCTTATTGACCCCCAACTTGCCGACCACGAGCGCATGGAAAGCATCGCGCACATCGTTCAGGGTGCGAGTCATCGGTTTGTCGATGTTGCCCGGACCGGACATACCCCACTGCGGCATGTCTGGTGCGATCACGCGGTAACCGCGCTCGACTGCGTACTTGATCAGGTAGCCGTAGTGCGCACCGAAGGCGCCCTTGCCATGGACGACGACCAGGGTCGGCGGATTGCTCGCCTTGCCGCAGTATTCATCCATGTAGCCGATTTCCCATTCAACGCCGCGCTTGTCCTTGACCTTGGCGTACTTGACCGGGAACGGCGACACCATCTCGTCCTTCCAGAAGGACTTGTTGGGGTCGGGTTTCATGTTGATCTTCGGCGAACGGTAATTCTTCGCTTCGCAGACGATCGTCTTGTCGGAGATCACACCGATATCGCGCATGAAGGTGTCGAATGTCGGGTTGGTCTTGAGCGAATTCGGCGCCTTGAACACGGCGTAGTGGGCGGTCTTGTCCGGGAAGCCGACATACTGCCCGCCGGGGATCAACTGCGCTGCTTCCTTGGCCTTGTCGGAAATCAACCACTGGTCGTTGTCGATGTGCACCACCAGCGTGCGCGCCTTCATGCCCGGCAGCAGTTTGTTGATGTTGTGGATCTCGCCGACCGTGTCGCGGTACCAGAGATCGACGCCGTCGAACTGACTGGCCAGGCGCTTCAGGTTGGCACCCGCATCCTTGCCCATGCGCGGGTCATCCTTCCAGGTGAAGACCTCCTTCGAAACGGCCTCCCAGCCCAGCGACTGGCGGTAGTTCAACTGGTAGCCGGTGAGCGACAGCATCGACCAGTGGAACTCGACGCCCTTGTTCGGGTGCTGGTCCTTCGGCAGCTTGTAATAGTCGCCCTTGGTCTCGACCCACACCGGGTCGGATTCGAGCGCTGCCTTGGCCAGCTGGAAGGTCCAGGCTGCGACCGGGCCTTCGCCGTCGGTCGCCGAGGCGCCGCCGATCGGCATCACCGCCTTGACGAATCCGGGATACATCAGACCCCAGTAGTAAGCCTGGGTGCCACCCATCGAAGCACCGGTAGCGAGCACAACCTGGCCAATGTTCAGCTTGTCGCGGAGCAGGCGATAGTTGAGCTGGACGACGTCGTAGTAGCTGTAGACCGGGAACTTCATGCCCAAGCCGTCGGATGGCTTGGAGGCGCCCCACAAGCCGAGCGCGTCCAGGAATACGACGTAGAAACGATCGGTGTCGAAGAGCAGCCCGGGGCCGACCAGCGCGCCACCGGAGAAGGCATTGCCAGCCTGCCCGGCGTACCAGTTGGTGTACATCGCCGTCGCATCGCCGGAGTAATACGAGTTGATGACGATGGCGTTGATGATCTCGCCCTTGTCGTTCTTCTTGGGCGTGCCGACCGCGATGTAGGCGGTCCTGGCCGGCCCGGCACCGAGCGACTCAAGGGTCGTGCCACCTTCTGCACCGTTCTCGAATGCCTTGGCGTTGTCCACGTCGTACTTGCCGCCGATCTTGAAGTTCTTGACCTCGTAGGTCAGCTTCATCTTGTCCAGCGCGTCGTTTACCGAACGCGGAGTCAAGGGTTGTTGCTGGGCAAAAGCTGCACACGTCAGTGAAAGTGTCAGCATCACCGACACCGCACCGCGCACAAAGCTTCGCCAACCCGCCAATTTGTTTCTCATGAGTTGATCCTCCGTTTTCCCTCGATAACGTGGCGGTAATTCATTAACTACCCCCCAGACGCGCTATCATCATAGCCAGTTTCCATGAGCAGTAAAGACCTTTTCCACCGACTCATTCTGGTGCATCGCAACATGTCCACAGCTTATTTCGACCATCACCAAGTCAATTTCGAACTGGCCGGCGACCTCGACAGGCCGGTCATCACCTTCCTCAACGGCCTGACGCAGAATGCCAACCTGTGGAAAAGCTACGCCGAGTATTTCGTTCCGCGCGGCTACCGCGTTCTGGCCTACGACATGATCGGCCAGGGGCGCTCCTCGAAGCCGGTCATCGACATCCCGCTGGCGGCGCACGCCGACATGCTCGCCGCCCTGCTCGATGAGTTGAAGATCGACAAGACCCATCTGGCCAGCATTTCCTTCGGCGGCATCATCGCCCTCGATTTCGCGATCCGCTACGGCCAGCGCCTGCACAGCCTCGTGGCGATGAGCACCTTCGCCGAACTGACGCCGCAACTTGAATTTCTCGGCACAGTGATGACGCAGGGCCTGACCGACGTCGGCCTGCCCTACATGCAGAGCATGCTCTACCCGATGAACATGAGCTCGGCATGGATCGCCGCCAACCGCGAGCGCATTCCGGCCATGAAACGCGCCGGCTACATCGGCAACGATGCTTACGCCATGCAGAACCTGATGGAATCCTTCACCGCCTTCAAACCCCTGACGCCTGACCTGCACAAGATCAAGGTACCGACGCTGATCATGAACGGCGAGTTCGATTTCTTCACACCACGCGAGTGCCACGAACTGATGCGCAGCAAGATCGCCAATTCGCGACTGCTTATAATCCAGCATGCCTACCATGCCTTCACGCTGGAAATGCCGACGGTGACCATGCGCCAGATCGAGGTCTTCCTGGGCCAGGTCGATACCGGCGCATGGAAAGGCGACCAGAGCGTGTGGATCGCCAATGAGGACACAGCTGCGCCCGAACAGTGGCTGCCCATCGCCGGCGACTGGATGCGCGCCGTTCAGATCGCCGCGCCGGTGAAAGCACCAGAGCCGGTGGTAGCCAAGAGCCCTGCAAATTCCGCGCCCAGGCGTCCCGCCAAAAGTCCTGCCGCAACGCCGGCACCGCTTCCCGTCGCTGCCGTCCGCAAGACCGTTACCCGGAAGACAAAACCATGATCGACCCTGTAGGTTTCGACCAAGCCCGCGACCGCATCGCGGCCACCGGCTTCACACCGGAAATCCAGTCCAAGATCGCGCTGGTGCTGAGCGCGGCCAAGAACGGCAACCTGATGTTCCAGGCCAGCCTGCAATGGATGCCGGGCCTCGGTCTGCTCCAGCAGTTCCTCATTTCGCAGTCGGCGCGCGAACTGGAAGCCGTGACCTTGCTGGCCCGAACCACGCAGTGGGCAAGCAACCCGGCGCTGGCGCTCGAGGCGAACCGCATCGTCGCACCACTGATCACCGCCTGGGGCCAGATCATGATGCCGCCGGGGCCAATGTTCAACCCGCGGGCCGTTTACCGCGGCATCTCGCTCGGCCATGCACAACTGGCGCGCATCCGGCTGCTCCCGGTCATTCCGGACAATGCCGACCCGCTCGATCCCTACGTCGTCGCCCTGAGCCGCATCGAACAGGAAAACGGCCGCATGCTGCAAACGCAGATCCGCCTGTTGAAAAACATCGAGGCAGACATTCCGCTGGGCGAACGCGAAACGCTCGTCGAGCAGGACCAGGAGTTGGTAGACGGTGTGTTCAACGCCTTTCTCGCCTGGCTCTCTGCCACCTGAGCAACCCTGCTCACCCGCCCGCCGGGCGTACATTGATCTGCCTCTTGGCCTGTAGCTGGCACTGGGTTACGCTTCTGCCATCGCCCTCCGCAGGAAAGAAAACGCCATGCACATCCGCTCGCCTTTACGCCCCACCGGTGCCGTCAGACTTGCCTGTCTGGGCGTCGCGGCAATCCTGCTGGCTGCCTGCGGCAAGGAAGCGGAAGTTGCTGCGCCGCCGGTAGCAGCCGTTGCCGCCGCTCCCGGCGCCACCGACGCGGAGAAGGTGCTCAACGTCTACAACTGGTCGGACTACATCGCCCCGGAGACGGTCAAGAACTTCGAAGCCAGGTACGGGATCAAGGTCAATTACGACGTCTTCGATGCCAACGAGGTGGTCGAGACCAAGCTGCTCGCGGGCAATACCGGTTACGACCTGGTGATGCCGTCGGCACAGTTCATGGAACGTCAGATCAAGGCCGGCGTGTTCCAGAAACTGGACAAGGCCCTGTTGACGAATCTCGGCAACATGGATCCATCGATCATGCAGCGCGTCGCCTTGCACGACCCAAACAATGCGCATGCCATTCCCTACATGTGGGGAACCGATGGCATCGGCTACAACGTCGACCAGATCAAACAGATCATGCCCGATGCGCCACTGGACTCCTGGGCGCTGGTGCTTGATCCGAAATACGCCGCCAAATTCAAGGATTGCGGCATCTCGATCCTTGATGCCGCATCCGATATCCGCAGCATTGTCCTGATCTACCTCGGCAAGGATCCCAACAGCCAGGACCCCGCGGATCTGCAGCTGGTCGAAGAGCAGTTGATGAAAATCCGGCCCTATGTGCGCAAGATCAATTCATCGCAATACATCGAAGATCTGGCCAACGGCGACCTGTGCATTGCGGTCGGCTACAGTGGCGACGTGCTGCAAGCGCGCGATCGCGCCAGGGAGGCCGGCAAAGGGGTGAAGGTAGCCTATGCCTTGCCCAAGGAGGGCAGCATCATCTGGTTCGACATGATGGTGATTCCCGCCGACGCCAAGCATCCCCGCAATGCGCATCTGTTCATCGACTACCTGATGCAGCCGCAAGTGGCAGCGAGCAACTCCAATGCGGTGCACTATCCAAACGGCAATCTTGCTTCCGAACAGTTCATCGCTCCTGAAGTAAAGAACGATCCCAGCGTCTTCCCCAGCGCCGAGGTGAAAGCCAAGCTGTCCCCTGAACTGGCAGTGGGTGACGACTACAACCGCCTGTTGACCCGCAGTTGGACGCGCTTCCAGACCGGCCAGTAATGGCGGGCAATGGCTGCCGCCGAGCACGCGCCGCCCCGATCACTCGCCGCCTGCGGGCTCGCCTCGTGCCTGGTCGCGTTGCCTGGATACTTCAAGCTGGAATCTGAATGGCTTCGTCGGCACCGGCCCCCACCCACCCAGCTCGCCCGTGGAACGATCCCGTAGTCGAGCCTTACATCCGTATCGAGCGGGTAAGCAAAAGCTTCTCCGGCTTTGTCGCCGTCGATGATGTCTCGCTGAATATCTATCGCAGCGAACTGTTCTGCCTGCTCGGCGGATCGGGTTGCGGCAAGACGACGCTGCTGCGCATGCTGGCCGGATTCGACGAACCCAGCAGCGGCAAGATCTACATCGACGG
>QPGA01000001.1:242950-441828 GCA_003332265.1 Candidatus Accumulibacter meliphilus | reverse complement strand
CTCCTCCGTGGCGACCCCAGATGTTGTCTTCCAGGCGGCTCAGCAAACCGGCATCGATGGCTGGCTTCACTTGGCAACCTCGAGTTCGAGCTGCAAGGTAACCGCCTTGTCACTAGCTGCGCTGGCCGGGCGTGGCTTGCCAAGCTGCACGCGCTTGGCGGCCACGCCGTCGGCGCCGCTGACCTCGGCGACGATCGTTTCAGCGCGGCGAGTAGCCAACTGCGCCAGCTCCTCGTCGGAGACCGGCTGCTCCTTGATCATGCGCTCGAGAAGACTCTGATAGAAAGCCGGCGGCGGCCCGGCGGCCGACTTCCCGGCAGACGACTTGCCAGCCGGCGCCGCGGCCACTGCACGCTGCTTCACCAGCGCCAGCACTTCGGGGGCATAGCGCTCGCTGAACACGGCCTCGATCGCCACCTGCGCGCGCGGGTTGGCCGCGTCGACCGGACCCGGATCGTCGCCGGGCGTCAATTCCAGCCCCATGCGCGCCACGATGGCGGTGCGCACGGCGAGCGATTTGAGCGCCGGCGTGTCGACTTCGGCCGACTGCGCGGGTGGCACCACCAGGGTCAGCGTCTTGCGCTCCTTCATCGCAGCGGCGACCGCGGCCAGTTTCTCGCGCTCGGGCGGTGCCAGCACAGCGTGGCCGGGTTCGAAGTCGATACTGTCGAGCTTGGCGTCGCTACCGGCACCGAAGAGCGCCCCGAGCGCCCTGAACGGCGCGGTAATGATGCCGGTGATCAGGTTGCCGAAGGCCTTGCCGATCACCGCCCCATAGGAAAATTCAGGGTCACCGAGATCGCCGCTGACCGGCAGGCCGATGTCGATGACCCCCTTTGAGTCACTCAGAATGGCGATCGCCAGATCGAGCGGCAGGTCCGCCGCGCCTGGGGAATCGACCTGCTCGCCGAGTTTCACCTGCTTGAGAACGATCTTGTTCTCGCCGCGCAGCTTGCTGTCCTTGATCTTGTACTGCAGATCGAGCGCCAGTTGCCCGCCGGTGATCCTGCGGCCCGCGAATTTGACTACGTACGGCGACAGCGAGCTCATCGTCAGGTTACGGAAAGTCATCTCGATATCGGTCAGTTTTTCCGGGCGAAACACGCTGATTTCACCGCGAATCTTCGCCGATCCGTACTTGTCGACGTTGGCGTCGAGTTGCACTTTGGCGCTGCGGGTCGGATCCGTCCCCAGACCGGTGATCACCCCTTTCAGGTCATGCATGCGCGTCCCGAACTGCGGTCGCAGACTGAGGTCGGCAAAATCGAGCACGCCCTTGGAAATGCGCATGCGGGCGATGCTGACCGGGAAAGGATCATCCGCCGGAGCGCTGTCGTCGGCTGTTGCCGCCGCGGTGGCGGCTCCTGGAGCG
Organism: Candidatus Accumulibacter meliphilus; assembly: GCA_003332265.1. Taxonomy (GTDB): domain Bacteria; phylum Pseudomonadota; class Gammaproteobacteria; order Burkholderiales; family Rhodocyclaceae; genus Accumulibacter; species Accumulibacter meliphilus. The sequence goes on along the minus strand of QPGA01000001.1, from coordinate 440,456 downwards.
TCTTCCCCGCCGGCCGGCTCGGCGGCAGCAGCCGACTCGTCGCCTTTGGGCTTTTTCTTCAGAACGTCGGTCAGATTCACCGACTGATCCTCGGCGATGATCAAGCGCCCATCCGGCGCCACGAGCCGCAGTTCGCCGATGTCCAGGCGGTTCGGCTCGACGTTCAGCAGCAGGTCGTCAGTCGCCAGGGTCTCCCAGGTGACGAAAGGCCGCTTCGGCTCGATCTCGTCGATCTGCAGCTTATCGACCGCAAAGCTGCCTTTGTAGGCCAGTTTGGCGTCGGCGGCGGGATCGCCGTAGCGCAAACGCCCGGCAGTCGACAGCGTCCCCGACGCCAGAGTCAGTTCGGCGACCTCCGACAGGTAGGGCTGCACCGGCGCCAGCGCGATGGCCGCCAGCTTGAGCTGCAGATCCGAGGCACCGTTGTCGGCGCGAACGCTGCCCTTGGCCTCGATCTCGCCGCCGCTGACCACCCTGGCCTTGAGCTCGACCTGCATCGGCGTGCTGACCCCGGTGGCGAAACCGGCGATGCGCGCGCGAATCGCCTCCAGCCCCACCGCCAGCGGCGGGCCGCCGCTGCGATCTTCGAAGCCGAGCGCGAAGTTGTCGACCTCGACCGACTTGACGGCCACTCGCCAGGCAATTTCCGCCGCTGCGGCGTCACCCTCGGTCGCCGCCGCGGCCTCAACCGCCGCCTCGGCGGCGCCGCGCACTACGATTAGCCCGTTGAATTTACCCGCCGCGTCGAGCCAGGTCCGCGCCTTGCCATCGGCAAGGACGAGCTTGTCGACGCTGAGCACCCGGTCCTTCAAGCGCAGCACGCCGCCGCTGATGTTCGTGCGCGCAAAACGGAGCATTTCGGTCGCGGGATCGGCAGGGCTGTGAAAAACGGCCTCCGACAGCGCCACGCTGAGGCCATCGCCGGTCACGTCAAGCGGCCCGTCGGGCAGCGCAATCAACAGCGACTTGGCGCCAAGGCTGGCCGCCGCAATGCGCGCAACTTCGGACGATGAGCCCTGGGCAACGGCACCGAGGGCCTTCAATTTCAGCGCCACATCGGCAAAGCTCAGCTTCAAGCCAGAGGCAGCGCGCGAGGCAGACGACCCAGCCAGGGTGGCGGCAATGGCACGCACATCGAGGGCGGCGTCCTGCCATTTGATGCGATCTGCGCCCTGATGCGCAGCAAGGCCAGCCATCGAGACCTGTGCAGCAGCCGCGTCGATGCGCAGAGCGGCGTCGCTCTGCGCCAGCGACACTTTCTCGCTGGCGATCGCCAGCTTGCCCAGATCGACGCCGTCGGCCCCGCTCTTCGCCTTCAGCCCGGCAAAGCTGGTTTGTGGCTTGTCGATCGTGAGCTCGAGCCCGGTGTCGCTCTGCACCAGCGCCAGCGTCTCGCTGGCGATCGCCAGCTTGCCCAGATCGACGCTGTTGGCCCCGCTCTGTGCCTGCAGTCCGCCAAAGCTCGTTTGTGGCTTGTCGATCGTGAGATCAAAAGCCGCATCGGCGATGAGCATGGCGATCTTCTCGGCGGCAACCGAGCCGTCGAGCGCCAGCGAGTTTGCGCCGCTCTTGAGTCGCGTACCGCTCAGTGCCAGCTTCGGCTGCGCCAGCTCGACGCGCGTTCCCGCCACCGCCAACTCGATCGACGGCGAGGTTTCGAAAGCCAGTGCGGCAACGTCGAGGGCCAAGGCCTGCGCCGGGTCCGCATAGCCGAACTCGATTTCGGAGAGTTCAGCACTGTCGATGAGCACTCGCCATGCGCCTGGCACGGGCGCCTTCGGCGCGCCGGCAACGGCAGCGCCCACTGCGACCGCCACGACCTCCGACCCTGGCTCCACCTCTACCGCCGCAGTTTCCGCCGTTTCCGCCGTTTCCGCCGTTTTCTCTGCAGGCGACTTCGCAGTGGCGCGCAGCAGTTTTTCCCAGTTGAGCTTGCCTTCATCGTCGAAGGCGACGGCGACGCGGCCTTTCGCCAGACGGAAAGTCGCCAGCCGTGCTTCGCGTGCAGCGAGATCGACCCGTCCCTGCTTCAATGACAATGTTTCCAGAGCCAGCAGCGGCGACGCAGCCTCGGCAGCACTGAGCGACAGGCCGGCGATGTCGAAATCGAGATCCTGCACGACACCGGCGAGCTCCCCACCAGCATCGACCGCGAGGTCGAAGCTGGCGCCAAGATCCACTTTCCCTGCCGGCGATTCGATGGCCAGCAGACGCGGCATACTCCTGACCAAAGTTGCTAGCTGCAAGCCGCTCAATGTCAGCCGCCCCTTCGTGGCGATCGGGTTGAGCGCCAGCTCGCCGCTGCTCTCGAAGGCCTCGTCGACCGCGGTCCGCGCCGACAGCCGGTAGCTGGCGGCCTGCTCGGGCAGGCTGGAGAGATTGTCGATCTCGATCGAGAGCGGCTCGATGTGTGTCACCAGCGGCTCGTCGTGCAGCTGGTCGGAGAAATCGAAACGACCATCGGTCACCGCGACGCGCTGGACGATGAACCGCGGCAGGCCGGCGTCTTCCTGATCGGGCTCGCTTTCCGGCAGGCGTTCGAGCAGAGGCGCGAAGTTGTGCCGGCCCTCCTTGTCAAGGGCAAAGTGCAGCACCGGGGCCTCGAGGCGCGCTTCGGCGAAAGTCCAGGCGCGATCGATCAGGCTGCGTAGCTCGAAATCGACCAGCAGGTATTTGAAGCCCAGCAGTGGCTGCCCGTCGGGATCGGAAAAGGCGAGGTCGTCGACCTCGAACCGGAACAGCAGCGGATTGAAGCGGATGTCGCCGACGCTTATCGAGTGACCGAGTTGCTCGGACACCTGTTTCTCGACCTGCCACTTGACGATTGCCGGCAAGGCGAAGAAGCCGCCGAGCACATAAAGCGCGCACAGAAACACGGCGCTGAGCACCGATTTCCTCAAAAAGAAAGTTCGCAGCCTGTTGAGCATAAATTGGCCCTTCCACGGCCTGGACGACGGCTAGGTCTCTGTATCTCTGTATCTCTGTATACGTGCCAGCGACACGGGTTGGCGGTTGCCCATTGGCAAGCGGTTCCGACAGCGCAAGGGCAATGCTGGTTCCACCGGCTGAGCCACACGCCTCAACAGTACAGGCATGGCGAGCCAAGGGATATTCATGATAACGCGTTGTAGCCCTGGGGCATAACTGTCGCCGCTCGTGTCGGCGCTGGCGCGCTGCTGTCGCCTTGTTTTTCCGCCACAGCGACGGCCACCAGTCCGGCGGCGGTAAGCGCGGCCCAGCGCGCAAGACTTACAATGCATCATTCGACACAAGCTGGCACAATTATTTGTCACGACTCGCCACGACTAGCCACCCTGCGCCTTTACCGCCCTTGACGAGGCCTTACTTTGCTCACTTCGCACGGCTGCGCGCACTGGCCGCTCTGCCGTCGAGCCCCACCAACAAGCTCCTTTCGAAAGCCCCTCAGCATGCGCCCACCTCCTCTCGACGGACTTCGCGTCCTTGATCTGAGCAGACTCCTGCCAGGACCGCTGGCAACCATGCACCTCGGCGATCTCGGTGCCGACGTGATCAAGATCGAGGACACCGGTGCCGGCGATTACGCACGCAGCGCCGGCGCGGTGCACGGCAAGACCAGCTACTTCGAACTGGTCAATCGCAACAAGCGCAGCCTGACGCTGGACCTCAAGCAGGCCGCCGGCGTCGCCGCCTTCATGCGCCTCGCCGCCAGCGCGGATGTCATCGTCGAGGGCTTTCGCCCCGGTGTCGTCGACAAGCTGGGAATCGGCTACCAGGCGGTAGCGGCAATCAACCCGCGCATCGTTTATTGCGCGATCACCGGCTACGGCCAGGACGGCCCCTACCGCGACCGCGCCGGCCACGACCTCAATTACCTGGCCTACAGCGGCCTGCTCGACCAGATCGGCATCGCCGGCAGTGCGCCGGCAATTCCCAACTTCCAGATCGGCGACCTGCTCGGCGGCTCGCTGAGCGCGCTGATCGGGCTGCTCGCCGGCGTCGTCGACGCCCGTGCCAGCGGTCGTGGCCGCTACGTCGACGTGTCGATGACCGACGCCGTTTTCGCGCACACCGTTTTCCCGCTACTGGCCGTGCTCGACCGCGGACGCGCGCTGCCGCGCGGCGAAGACCTGCTTTCCGGAGGCATGCCCAGCTACGGTGTCTATGCGACCAGCGACGGCCGCCACCTGGCAGTCAGCGCGATGGAGCCGAAGTTCTGGCAAACCCTCTGCGACACCCTCGACCGCCCCGAACTGCGCCCCTGTGCTTTTGCCACCGGAGCCGAGGGTCAGCGCATCCGCGGCGAACTGGAAGCCATTTTCGCCCAGCGCAGTCTCGCCGAGTGGACCTCGGTTTTCGATGGCGTCGACTGCTGCGTCGCGCCGGTCCTGCGACTCGAGGAGAGCCTCGAAAACGAGCAGTTGAAGGCGCGCGGAATGATCGTCGAAGTCGCCGGTGTCAAGCAGTTCGCACCGCCGTTCAAAATCAGCGAACACCCTTTCGAAGCACGCCACCTGCCGCCGGCCGCCGGCGAGCACAGTGAGGAGATCCTGGGCGAAGCCGGTTTCAGCGCCGCCGAGATCGCCAATCTGCGCGCGCAGAAAGTCATCTGAGCCGCGCTCGCCGGATCCGAGCGCATGCAAGGCGTACTTCTCCTGCTTCCCGATTTCGGCCTGATCCTGCTCGGCTGGGCGCTCTTCCGGCTGGTCGATTTCGGTGAGCACTTCTGGAGTGGCCTGGAAAAGCTGGTCTATTTCGTTCTCTTTCCGGCCCTGCTGTTCAAGGCCCTGGCCAGCACCCACATCGACTTCGCCACCGCCGCACCGCTGTTCGCCAGCGGCGCCGCAGCGCTCGGCTGCGGGGTGCTTTTCGGCCTCTTCGCAGCGCCGCTGTTCAAGGGCAACAAGACGCTTTTCGCCTCGCGCTTCCAGTGCGCTTTCCGCTTCAACTCCTACCTCGGACTGGCGGTCATCGGCAAGCTGCACGGCGCTCCGGGGATCGCCGCGATGGGCATCCTGATCGGCGCAATGGTGCCACTGGCCAACCTCGCCTCGGTGTGGATGCTGGCCCGGCACGGCAATCTCGGGCTGCTCCGCGAAATGGTCCGCAATCCGCTGATCCTGGCCACGCTGGCCGGTTTTGCTTTCAGCGCCAGCGGCCTGACCCTGCCCGCCGCCGCCGGCCAATTGCTGGGCCGTCTCGGCGAAGCGGCGATCGCCCTCGGCCTGCTGGCCGTCGGCGCGGCCTTGAAGTTGCGCGGCACTTCCGGATCGCATGCCGCTTCGTGCTACCTGCTGGCGGTCAAGCTCCTGGCCGTGCCGGCGGCAGGCCTGCTGGCGGCCAGCAGCCTGGGCCTGAGCGGGGTGTACTTCGATACAGTGATCGTTTTCAGCGCCCTGCCAACCGCAACCTCAGCCTATATTCTGGCGGTACGCATGGGCGGCGACGGCCCGGGCGTCGCCTGGCTGGTTTCGGCGAACACCCTGGTGGCGATGCTCACCTTGCCGCTGTGGCTGACCATTGCCTTGCGTTACTGAGCAAGCCCCGGCCAGTATCCGCGCCTTTTTTACCAAGCATCGCCGCCGATTCGTCATTCCTCGCTGGCGGCGGCTGGCCGGATGACGACCACGGCCACCGAAATGTTGTCGCTACCATCACGCACACAGGCCAGATCGACCAAGCGCTGACTGGCTTCTTGCGGTTCCAGGGAGGCGACAAGCTCGGCGATTTCAGCGGGCTCGATTGAAGCATGCAAGCCGTCCGAGCAGAGGACGAAGGCGTCGCCGATCTGCGGAGCAGCGCAGTTCTGGGTGGCAATCTGCAGACCCGAATAGGTGCCGAGGGAGCGCATGAGGACGTTGCGCATCGGGTAATCACGAGCGTCTTCCGCGCTGAGCACGTGGTTCTTCACCATTTGTTGGACCAGGGTGTGGTCCTCGGTCAGTTGCCGACAGCGGCCATTGGCGCAGTGATAGAGGCGACTATCGCCAACATGCGCGAAGAACACTCTGTTGTCCACGACGACCAGCACGGTTGCCGTCGTCCCCATCCCCTCGAGCGAGGGATCCGCCAGGCCGGCCCTGCAAATCGCGTGATTCGCGTCGAGCATTGCCCGTTCCAGGGCCTGCAAGCGATCCTCGCCCGGCAGCTCGGAAAAATAGCCGCGGCAAATGGTTTCCACGGCCAGCGTGCTCGCCACCTCTCCTCCCCGGTGTCCTCCCATGCCGTCGGCGACCACCGCCAGCACGCCCATACGTCGGCGCAGCGCAAGGTCATCCGGGCAAACAAAGCTCAGAGCATCCTCGTTGTTGCGGCGCACGCGGCCCACGTCAGTGGCCATGCCGGCGCACACGGCATATGCGCTCGGCACTTCGGAGATCCATCCGCTCACAGCTGCCTTGGCAGCCATCGTAGCCACGCCCGAGAAACGCTGGCGGGTTCGCGAACAGTAAGCAACGCGGCGGCCTGCCCGGCTTGCTGCGACTCGCACATCAGGATCACTCGTGCCAACAATGGCGGCTCCTTTTCGAAGAAGCTGCCATTGTGCCATGCTGCTCGCTCGTTTCGCGCCCTGAGCCCTGCGATCGGTAGAACGCGATCGTGGCGGAGTGAGCACTGCCTAGCGTGGAGCGCCAGCAGCTTCGTTCGCACACGCAGTGAGACGCAGCGTCGCTTGGCGCGCAAGTCCAGGAAGATAATCGGCAAGCGGCTGGCAACCGCCGTCCACGCACAGTTCGTAGCTGCCCGCATACGGCGAGTGCGACAGCAAGAGCTGTGGCAGCGGCGGCAAGCTCGGTCGATAGTGCCAGCTGCCGTCGCGGAGCAGCGCATCGGCTGGCGGCTCCATGCCCGCGCCGCTGCCCTGAATCCTGGCCGCAACGACGCGCAACAACGTGCCTTCCACTCGCCAGTCCTCCTCCCAGCGGGTCTTCTCGATGGAGTGCATCCACGCCAGGGTGAAGGCATTCACTGCGACAACCGTCACTGCGGTCGCTGCGGCGCCGGCGCTCAGGCAGAGTGGCATGGCTGCCGGCGCTTCCTCAGCCAGTGCGCGATGATAAAGGCGGTAGCCAGGGCAAAGCCGACCTGATCGGTCAGCGGCAGGGCGACCACCAGGCTGGCGGCGGCAGCGGTGGCGAGAACGCGCTCCAGCACATTCAGTGGCGCCCAGAAGTAGCCGATCGAAGCCCCGCCCCACAGGGCGATCGCCAGCACCGCCTTGAGCAGCACATAGGTGACGGCCAGAACCGACGGGTTCCCCTGCAGCATGATCGCCGGGTCATAGACCGCCATGTACGGAACGACGAAGCCGGCGATGGCGATCTGCACCGCTTTCATGCCGATTTTCAGTCCCGGCTCCTTGGCAATCGAACTGGCCGCAAAGGCGGCGAGCGCCACCGGCGGCGTCAGATCGGCCATGATCCCGAAGTAGAAGACAAACATGTGGCTGACGATCAGCGGTACGCCGAGCTTGAGCAGGGCCGGGGCGGCAATGGCGCTGGTGATGATGTAGTTGGGGATGGTCGGAATGCCCATGCCGAGGATCAGGCAGACCAGCATGGTCAGCAGCAGCGACAGGAAGAGGCTGGTTTCGCCGACCGTGAGGATGAAGCCGGCGAAGCTGGAGGCGGCGCCGGTCAGGGTCAGGATGCCAATGATGACACCGACGATGCTGCAGGCAACACCGACCGGCAGCGCCTGCCTGGCGCCATCGGCCAGACTCATTTTCATGACCTGCAGACTCTCCCGGGCGCCGCTGACGAAGCAGGCCGCGGCAACCAGGGCGGCGATAACCACCAGCAAGGCATGCACGCCCCACTCGAGCATCGTTGCGCAGGCCAGCCCCAGGGCGATCCAGAACACGTAGCGGAAAGCGGTGCCGGAAACTCGCGCCGCCAGGGCCGCGCCGAGAATCAGCACGGCTGTCAGCGACAGTCCGACCATGCCCGAGAACATCGGAGTGAAGCCGTTGAACAGCATGCCGACGAGAATCATCAATGGCAGGATCAGGTACCACTGCTCGCGAATCGCCTTGAATGGGTTCGGGCACTCTTCTTTTGGAATTCCCGTCAGCCCCTTGCGCCCGGCTTCCAGGTGCACCATCCAGAACACCGTCAGGTAGTAGAGAATGGCCGGCACGACCGCTGCCTTGACAATCTCCGTGTAGGGCACATCAAGGTTCTCGGCCATAATGAAAGCCACCGCTCCCATCACCGGCGGCATCACCTGGCCGCCCATCGAAGCGGTCGCCTCGACGGCGCCGGCAAAGACGCCGGAATAACCGAAACGCTTCATCAGCGGGATCGTGAACTGGCCGGTAGTGAGCACATTGGCGACGCCGGAGCCGGAGATCGTGCCCATCAAGCCGGACGAGAGCACCGCCACCTTGGCCGGCCCGCCCTTGGTGTGACCGACGGTACCAAGCGCCAGGGAATTGAAGAGATTGATCATCCCGGCGTGTTCGAGGAAGGAGCCGAAAAGGATGAACAGGAAGATGTAGGTCGCCGAAACCAGCGTCGGAATGCCGAACAGGCCCTCGGTACCGAGCGCCAGCTGGTTGACGATCTGATCGAAGCCGTAGCCGCGGTGTTCGAGCACGCCGGGAAGATACTCACCGAACATGCCGTAGAGCAGGAAGCCTCCGCAAACGATCGGCAGCGCCACGCCGAGCAGGCGGCGCGCCGCCTCGAAGACCAGCACCACCAGTGCCGTGCCGACGACCAGGTCGGCAGTGCTCGGGTCGCCCGAACGCTGAATCAGTTCGGCTTCGAAAATCCAGTGGTAGGTGCCGAGCGCGAAAGCAAGGATGGCGAGCACGCCGTCACCGATACTGATCCGCGTCAGCTTGTCGGCACGCTTGAACGCCGGGTAAAGCAAGAAAGTGATGGTCAGCAGGAAGCCGACGTGCAGTGAGCGGGTAACCAGGCTCGACAGGGGATGGAAAGCGGCCACCGTCAACTGGTAAGCGGAGAACGCCAGAGCGACAGCGGTGACCAGTTGCAGCGAGCGGCCCGAGAGGCGTCGCTGCGTGCCGTGCGCGGCACTTTCTTCGGGCACGTGCTCCGGCGGCGGAGCGACTGAACGATCATTCATGGCGAGTCCTTGCAGCGCGCCGCGTTGCTGCCCGGAATCGCGCGCAGCAACGCGACCTGGTGGCCGTCGACTACTTGATCAGCCCGGCTTCGCGATAGTATTTCTCGGCGCCCGGATGCAAGGGAACTGGCGGCTGTTTGGCCGCATTATCCTTGTTGATCGCCTTGGCAGCAGCGTGCGCGGCAGCCAGTTGATCGAGGTTGGCGAACATCGACTTGGTCATCGCATAGACGATATCGGTCGGAACGCCCTCGTGAGTGACCAGGAAATTCTGTACGGCGACGGTCGGGACCGCAGTGGTCTGCCCGCTGTAAGTGTCGGCCGGAACGGTGCCCACCTGATAGGCGGCTTCGCCGATCTTGTTCACCACTTCCGCCGGGATCGGGATGACGGTGATCGGCACCGAGGTGGCGAGATCGCGCAGGGCGGCCACGCCGAGCCCGGCAGAAATCACCGTGGCGTCGAGCTGACGGTTCTTCATCAGTTCGACCGATTCACCGAACGGCAGATACTCGACCTTGCCGAAATCCTTGTAGCTCATGCCGGCCGCCTTGAAGATGTCGCGCGCGTTGAGTTCGGTTCCCGACTTCGGCGCGCCGACGGCAACATTCTTGCCTTTCAGGTCGGCCAGGGTCTTGATGCCGGACTCGGCACTGGCAACGATCTGGATATAGTTGGGGTAAATCGCGGCCACCGTGCGCAGCTTCTTGAGCGGTGTCTTGAAACCGGCCTCCTCGTTGCCTTTCCAGGCTTCACTGAGGGCGTCGCCAAGCGTGAAGCCGATTTCGCCGCGACCGGCTTGCAGCAGGTTGAGATTCTCGGCGCTGGCCTTGGTCGCCTGCACCGAGGTCTTGGCGTCGGGAAGCGCCTTGGCATAGATCTGCGAAAGGGCAACGCCGAGCGGATAGTAGACGCCACTGGTGCCTCCGGTCAGGACATTGATGAACTCGGCGGCGTGGGCCGATACGGAAAAACAGGCGGCTGCGGCGGTGGCCAGCAGGGCATGGCGCAATGATGCTTTCATCGTTTCTCTCCTTTGGTGTTTTGCTACGGGGGGTCTTCTGCAACGCTTCTCTTGGCGATGCTGTTCTCTTTTCGGAGCCGCTCTGGGCCCTACCCACTTGCCACAGTACCGCAATACGGGAAAAAGCGGATTCTTGGGGCTGCTCTTCTCCATTTACTTTTCAATCCGCCCACTTGCGCGAACTGCCGCGCAAAATCCTGGAAAGGAACAGGAAATTCTGCGGGTGCCCCTACACAGGTTTCACTCACTTCCGTGCCACGACCAGAGCGCTCACTTTATGCGAGCCGCCCGTTCAACGGAAGCGCTCAACCACGATTCCGTGACCAGTGAGCCAGTCGTACAAGATCTTCATTGGCTTTTTGCAGCGATTCGGCAGTGTCAGCGACGGTCTGCAGCGCCGCCAGCGGCTGCTTCAGTGCTTCCCCGGGGGTGGCAAGCTGCTCCTATCGCGCCGTGCGAAGCTGCCGCCCCGGTTCCCGCGCCGCGCCACGCAACTACACAATCCCCGCTTGCCGAAGCGCCGCGATCCGGGTGTCGCTGTGACCCAGTTCACGCAACACGGCCGCGGTATCCTCGCCGAGTGTCGGCGGCGCTTTGCGGTATTCGACCGGCGTCGCCGACAGATGAATCGGATTGGCCACCTGCGGCGCGCTGCCGCCGTTGGCATGCGCCATGGCGAGACGCATGCCGCGTGCCTGCACCTGCGGATCGGCGAAGACGGCGGCCAGGTCGTTGATGGGACCAGGGCACGGCGCGGCCTTCTCGAGCGCGGCGATCCACTCGCGGGTCGTTCGCAGCACCGTGGTTTGGCGAAGCAGCGGGATCAATTCCCGGCGATGCCTGACGCGCGCCGCGTTGCTGGCGAAGCGCTCGTCGCCGGCCCATTCGGGATGTCCGGCGACAGTGCAGAAGCGTGCGAACTGGCCGTCGTTGCCGATCGCCAGGATCATGTCGCCGTCGGCCGTCGGGAAATCCTGATAGGGGACGATGTTCGGGTGGGCATTGCCCATTCGCTTCGGCGCCGTCCCGGAAACCAGATAGTTCATCGCCTGATTGGCCAGACAGGCGATCTGCACGTCGAGCAGTGCAAGGTCGATGTGCTGGCCTTCACCGCTGCGAAAACCGTCCCGGTCGCGATGCGCCAGCGCGGCGAGAACGGCGTTGCCGGCGTAGAGACCGGTCAGGATGTCGGTCAGGGCGACGCCGACTTTCTGCGGGCCGGCGCCGGGCTCGCCGTCCGCCGTGCCGGTGACACTCATCAGGCCACCCATGCCCTGAATCAGGAAGTCGTAGCCGGCGCGTGCCGCGTAGGGCCCGTGCTGTCCAAAGCCGGTGATCGAGCAATAAACAAGTTTGGGGTTGAGCGTACGCAGGCTGTGCTGATCGAGGCCGTAGGCGGCCAGGCCACCGACCTTGAAGTTCTCGATCAGCACGTCGGCGTCGCGCGCCAGTTGGCGAACGATCTCCTGCCCCTCGGGTCGCGTGATATCGACGGTCAGCGAGCGCTTGTTGCGGTTGGTGCACAGGAAATAGGCGGCCTCGCGCGTCGCCTGGCCATCGCCGTCGGCCAGCCACGGCGGCCCCCAGCCGCGCGTGTCGTCGCCGAGATCGGAAGAGCACACCTTGATGACCTCGGCGCCAAGGTCGGCCAGCAGCTGACTGGCCCAGGGGCCGGCGAGAACGCGCGACAGGTCGAGCACGCGCAGATGCGCCAGCGCGCCACCGCTTTTCGCTGCGCTGGCTGCAGGACTCATCGGCGGCTTCAGAAAGCAGCGATGCCGGTTTGCGCACGCCCGAGGATCAGGGCGTGCACGTCGTGCGTGCCTTCGTAGGTATTGACCACTTCGAGGTTGACCATGTGCCGGATGACGCCGAATTCGTCCGAGATCCCGTTGCCACCGAGCATGTCGCGCGCGCTGCGGGCAATGTCGAGCGACTTGCCACAGGAATTGCGTTTCATCATCGAAGTGATGTCCGGCGTCGCCGTACCTTCGTCCTTCATGCGCCCGAGGCGCAGGCAGGCCTGGAGCGCCAGCGTGATTTCGGTCTGCATGTCGGCCAGCTTCTTCTGGATCAACTGATTGGCAGCCAGCGGACGACCGAACTGCTGGCGATCGAGGGTGTACCGGCGCGCCGTGTGCCAGCAGAACTCGGCGGCGCCGAGCGCTCCCCAGGAAATCCCGTAACGCGCCGAATCGAGGCAGGTAAACGGCCCCTTGAGGCCACGGATGTCGGGGAAGGCATTCTCCTCGGGGACGAAGACCTCGTCCATGACGATTTCGCCGGTAATCGAGGTCCGCAAGCCGACTTTGCCGTGGATAGCCGGCGCAGACAGGCCTTTCATTCCCTTGTCGAGGATGAAGCCGCGAATCGCGCCGAAATCGTCCTTGGCCCAGACGATGAAGACATCGGCGATCGGCGAGTTGGTGATCCACATTTTGCTACCCGACAGTCGGTAGCCACCGTCAACCGCGCGCGCCCGGCTGGTCATGCCACCGGGATCGGAACCGTGGTTGGGTTCGGTGAGGCCGAAGCAGCCGATCAATTCACCACTCGCCAGGCGCGGCAGGTACTTGCTTTTCTGCGCCTCGGTGCCAAACGCGTGCAGCGGAACCATCACCAGGGACGACTGCACGCTCATCATCGAGCGATAACCCGAATCGACGCGCTCGACCTCGCGGGCCACCAGACCATAGCTGACGTAGTTGAGGCCGGCGCCACCGTACTCGCTCGGAATCGTCGCGCCGAGCAGGCCCATCGCGCCCATTTCGCGGAAGATCGCCGGATCGGTGCGCTCGTGGCGAAACGCATCCTGCACCCGTGGCAGCAGACGACCCTGACAGTAGTCGCGCGCGGCATCGCGCAGCATGCGCTCCTCCTCGCTCAACTGCGCCTCGAGAAGCAGCGGGTCCTCCCAGCAAAAGCGGACTTTCGATGTCTTGGCCATCAAGATCTCCTTGCGCATTGTTGAGACGGCTTGTCGTTTGTTGCCACCTGCCTGCCATTTTTTCGCAGAGGGTCCGGAGCGGTTGACGACAACAGGGGCGAGTATCCTTCGCCGCATGCTATCAGGCAAGTCCTTGCCGAGAGCGGGCGATGCCGAGCCGCGAGCGAGCAGGACTCAGGAGGCGCTTCGGCGACGACGCCAGGCCTTGATCAGGTATAGCCGCCAGATCGCCCGCGTCGCCAGGTAACCGAACACCGAGAGCGTGCTGGCCAGCGCCAGGAGGCCCAGGCCGAGGGGCTTGGCGACGACCAGCATCCATCCCTGCATGGCCTCGCTCCAGGCGGCAAAGGCAGTGATGCTGAACTCCGGCGGCGCAATGAAACCCGCGCTGTCGCCGGTCAACAGCCGCCCCAGCTGATACGCCACCAGGTACAGCGGCACGATGGTAAAGGGATTGGTGTACAGGGTGACGAGAAGAGCGAGCGGCAGATTGATGCGAAACTTGACCGCAGCGAGTGCCGCGCCGATCATTTGCAGCGGACCGGGAATCAAGCCGCAGAACAGGCCGGTGGCCACCGCACCGGCCGCCGAGTGGCGATTCAGGTGCCATAGCCGCGGATGCAGCAAGGATGACTGGAAGGGACGCAGCCAGGGGTTGCTGCGGATCGTTTCCTGATCGGGAAGATATTTCTTGAGATAGCGACGCATGCTGCCCATTATCCGCGATAACAGCTCTTCGCAGCAGGCGCTGCCGGGGGCCCCAACGGCCGCACGCTGCTCAAGGTCTTGAGCGGCTTGCTCTCACCCTTTTCCCGCCCTTTTGCCGCTCTTTTCCCAGCGCTCTTGCCAGCCGCTCCGCTTTGGCTTCGTTCCTGTGCCACACGTATGGGTATTGCCGGCCCATATCAAAGACAGCCCGGGGCCGGTGTCCCAAGATCCCTTCTCCCAACCACCTTGTTACTCACGGAGACCGCCATGCATGCTTGCGACCAGCCCACTCAGGAAGCCATTTATCCCTTCGACGCACGCGGCGTCGCCAAGCGTTTTCGCCACGCGGCGATCTTTGGCGCACTCGATGCCTTGATTGCCGGAGAAACGATGCGCTTCTGCAACGACCACGATCCGCTGCCGCTGCTGGCGCAGTTGCAGGCCCGCTTCGGCGATGCGCTGCAAATCAAGTACGTGCAGCGCGAAGCCGGCGCCATCGTCATCGATTTCACCAGAATGGCTTGACGGCAAGCCGCCGCAGCCGAGGTCTGCACGGCAGCTTGCCGGCGCAGAAAAGACGGGTGAGAGTGTGAAGCGGTGCTGATTTACCTGGGTTTTTCTGCGGTCGCGGTTTTTCTTGCGGCGCTGGCGCTGCTGCATTCCGGCGGCGTGTCTGTCACCGCCGCAGCACACCTGATCTTCGCGATCGGCATCGTGCCGCTGATTTTTGCCGCCATCAGCCATTTCGTCCCCGTCCTGACGCGCAGCCGCGCAGCACCGCGCAGCATTCTGCTGCTGCCGCTGCTGCTGCAGTTGGCTGGCGTGCTGACCTTTCTCGCCTTCCGGGGAACGCTGCCGGAGAGTGCTTTGTACACCGCAGCCAGCGGCACTCTTCTGATCGCGCTGCTCTTTGCCAGCTGGGTGATCCGGCGTGCCAGAGCAACGCTGGGAAGACCGCACCCCGGCTGGCAGTGGTATCTGCTGGCCATCGTCTTCCTGGCGGCAGCGCTGCTGCTGATCCCGGCAATGAGTTGGTGGCCGCAAGAACGACCGCAACTGCGCCTGCTGCATCTGCATCTGAACACGCTCGGATTCATCGGTTTGACGGCGCTGGGAAGCTTGCAGGTCCTCTTGCCGACGGCCTTGCGAACGCCGGATCCCGGCGCCGCGCAACGCCTGCGTCGGCAGCTACCCTTCGCCGTCGGCGGGGTGCTGGCTATTGCGCTCGGCGCCGCTTTCTGGCCTCCGCTGTCCCTTGTGGGTGCGCTCGTGTTGCTGCTCGTCACCTTGGAGATCGGGCGCGCCTGCCTGATTCGTCATGGCTGGCAGGCGCTGAGCGCAGACGGCGCGGCGGCAAGCCTCTTCGCGGCCCTGGCCGGCTTTGCGCTGCTGCTGATCTTCGGCAGCGCGCATGCCTTTGCAGTGCTCAGCGGTCGTGACGCCGTGCCGGCGTTTGTCGTCGCTTTCCTGCTGCCGCTGGTCAGCGGCGCCCTGTCCGAACTGTTGCCGGTCTGGTACCGCCCCGGCAGGCGCACGCCAGCGCGTGACCGGATGCACGCCGAACTGCGTCGCGGCGGCGCCCTGCGCGCCCTCCTGTTCCTCGCTGGCGGCATCCTGCTGGCACTGGGAATGAGCGACGGCCTATGGGTCGCAGCGGTGGCGATGCTGTCCTTCAGCATCGCCCTGCTGCGCTCGCTGGCCACCGCCCGGGCCCAAAATCAAGGCTGAGAAGGACCTAGTTATCATTGATAAACAATTTATTAGGAAGTATCCGAGAAGAAGGTCTCAAGATCCGCGAGAGCTATCCGTATCTGGAATCATGGCCGACGCACAGCGGCCCCCAGACGGAGGCAACAAGATGTTCAAGCACAACCAGCTTTCCCTTCTACAGTCATCCCGGCACACGTCACGCCGGCCGCAGCGGCTGCCGGATCTCGCCAATATGCCTTTTCCGCTGCACGGCCACGGCGCTCTGCCGACGGCCACCGGCCGCGTCCATCACCCGCACATTCGCCGCATCAAGCCTCCCGCAGCGGCAAAAAGCGCCCTCGAACTGCTGGTCGCCGAAACGCGTATCGCGGAACTCGAGAGCGCCTTGAGCGAAGCCCTGCAGGCGGCATTTACCGACGCCCTGACCGGCGCACTCAACCGGCGCGGCTTTGACGAAGCGTATCAGCGTGAATTGGCGCGCTCACGTCGCAACGGCAGCCAACTGGCCATTGCCCTGATCGATGTCGACGACTTCAAGCGCCTGAACGACACTCTCGGCCACCAGATGGGCGATGAAGCGCTGGTCCATCTGGTCAAGAGCTTGCGCGCGGCGCTGCGCCCATCGGACATCCTGTGCCGTTTCGGTGGCGAAGAGTTCGTGCTGCTGCTTCCCGAGACCGCGCTCGACGAAGCGGTCGCGGCAATTTCCCGCTTCCAGCGGCAGTTCGCCGCCAACACCATGCCGGGCTGTGAGCTTAGCGTGACCTTCAGCGCCGGCGTCGTCGCCAAACAGATCAGCGAATCCGTCGAAGACACGATTCTCCGTGCCGACGCGGCTACCTACGCTGCCAAACGTGCAGGCAAGAACTGCGTCGTTAGCGGCTGACTGACTCCCGGCTAACGGTCATGACATGTCGAGATACTCCGGACCATGAAAGTCATGACCGCCCCCTCTTCCCCCGGCCCTTCTCCCGCGGTGGGGAGAAGGGAGGTTCGTGAGTCGCATACGCGACTTTCACATTAACGGTCATGACACGTGGAGACACCCCAAGTCATGAAAGTCATGACCGTTTCCCTCTTCCCCTGACCCTTCTCCCGCGAGGGGAGAAGGGAGTTTCGTGAGTCGCTTGCGCGACTTTCACATTAATCGCCGAGACTAGGACGCACCCGCACCGAGGGCACGGCGCGGAGCATGATAAACTGCGAGTTCGTCGGCTTTCCAGCCGCATTCCCTCTTCCCCAGGCCCTTCTCCCGCGAGGGGAGAAGGGCGCTTCGTGAGTCGCTTGCGCGACTTTCACATTAATGGTCCTTCACATGCGCTATCTCTCGACTCGCGGCCAGAACCTCTCCAGCACAAAAAACTCGGCAGCGCCAAGCTTCACCGAGATTCTGCTCACCGGCCTGGCTCCCGACGGCGGTCTCTACCTCCCGGAGTCCTATCCACAGATCAGCAAAGCCGAACTCGAATATTGGCGCAGCCTGTCTTACGCCGATCTGGCCTACGCCGTACTTTCGCGCTTCATCGACGATATCCCGCCCGCCGATCTGAAGCCTCTGATTGCCAAGACTTACAGCGCACAGGTGTACGGCAACGGTCGCAACAGTGAGCAGGCCGCCGAGATCACGCCCCTGCGCTGGCTGGAGCAGCCCGACGAAGCCCGCGGCGAAGCGGGCCTGGCGATCCTCGAACTGTCCAATGGCCCAACGCTGGCCTTCAAGGACATCGCCATGCAACTGCTCGGCAATCTTTTCGAATACGTTCTGGCCAAGCGTGGCGAAGAGATCAACATCCTCGGCGCGACCTCGGGCGACACCGGCTCATCGGCCGAATATGCGATGCGCGGCAAAGAAAGGCTGCGCGTCTTCATGCTCTCGCCACACCAGCGAATGAGCGCCTTTCAGCGCGCACAGATGTATTCGCTGCACGATGACAACATCCACAATATCGCCGTGCGCGGCAGCTTCGACGATGCCCAGGATATCGTCAAGGCGGTGTCCAACGATCACGCCTTCAAAGCCCGCTACAAAATCGGCGCGGTCAACTCGATCAACTGGGCACGCGTTGCGGCACAGATCGTCTACTACTTCAAAGGCTATTTCGCCGCCACCGGCGGCATCGGCGGCAGCAGTGATCGGCAGGTCGCTTTTGCCGTACCCTCTGGCAACTTTGGCAACATCTGCGCTGGTCATATCGCGCGCATGATGGGCCTGCCGATTGGTCGCCTGGTCCTGGCCACCAACGAGAACGATGTGCTCAACGAGTTTTTCCACAGCGGCGTTTATCGCCCACGTGGCAGCGCCGAAACGCACGCCACATCGAGTCCGTCGATGGATATTTCGAAGGCGTCGAATTTCGAGCGCTTTGCCTTCGATCTCGTTGGTCGCGACCCGACTGTCATTCGCAACCTGTGGAGCGCCGTTGATGCGGGCGGCAGCGTCGACCTCTCGAAGACGTCCTTTTACTCCCGGCTTTCCGACTTCGGTTTTGCCGCCGGCAGGAGTACGCATGCCGACCGCCTGGCGACGATTCGCAACACTTTCGAGAAATATGGCTTGATGATCGATACCCACACCGCCGACGGACTCAAGGTCGCTCGCGAACTGCGCACCCCGGAAATGCCGATGGTCGTGCTCGAGACAGCCTTGCCGGCCAAGTTCGAGGAAACCATCATCGAAGCACTGGGCTGCCGACCCGAGCGGCCTGTGGGCCTGCGAGGCATCGAAGACCTGCCGCAACGGGTCGAGGTGATCGACGTCAGTGTCGACGCGGTGAAGGCGATCATCCAGCGACACCTGGACTGATCACAGCAGTGGCAGAAATAGAAAAGGGCGCCAGTGGCGCCCTTTTTTTTTCTATGTCTGCGGAGTTCCCCTTGCCTGGGCCCTGCGCAGCGTCAGAGGTAGATGACCGCAGGAAAAACGGCAGCGGCAAGTACCAGCACCAGCCATTCGAGGTTATGACGCGCCAGGAATCCGGTGAAGTGCATGATCAGAATCACAATCGCCAACACGTAAAACAGCGCAAACAGCATCCCAGCCCCCTTTCCCTTGCTGCACAGGCCATAAATTCCCGCCTGGGTCACATCGCCCGAAGCCCATTATATAACGCATTCGCCAGCGCCCGTCGGATCGCCTCGGTGTACCTGCGCATGGTCATGACAGCGGGAGATCCCGCGGCCCTTCTCACACCGTGTGCGGAGAAAGGCAATTGGTGGAGAGTCGTGAGTCGTGTCTGCGACTTGCAAATCAAGCCGAAAACCGCATCGACAGGTCGAGCGCACGCACGTCCTTGGTCAAGCTGCCGACCGAGATGCGATCGACACCCGTCTCGGCGATGCCACGCACGCTATCGAGGCTGACATTGCCCGAGGCTTCGAGAATCGCCCGACCGGCGGTCAGGGCCACGGCTTCGCGCAGCTGATCGAGGTCCAGATTGTCGAGGAGAATCATTTCCGCGCCGGCATCCAGTGCCTGCTGCAGCTCAAGCAAGTTCTCGACTTCGATTTCGACGAACTGACAGGCGCTAACCGCTCCCTGGGCGATTTCCCTGGCCGCGGCCAGCGCGGCGGCGATGCTGCCAGCGGCGTGGATGTGGTTTTCCTTGATCAGAATTCCGTCATAAAGACCGAGACGGTGGTTGCCGCCACCGCCGCAGCTGACGGCGTACTTCTGTGCCAGACGCAAGCCGGGAATCGTCTTGCGCGTATCGACCACCTGTGCCCGCGTACCGGCCACCCGATCGGCGTACTGTCGAGCCTTGGTGGCCACCCCGGACAGCAACTGCAGGAAGTTGAGCGCACTGCGCTCGCCAGTGAGCAAGGCGCGCGCCGATCCTTCGATCTCGCAGAGAACCTGATCCGGGTGGGTGCGCTGGCCATCCTGCGCCTTCCAGACGATACTGATCGTCGCATCGAGCTTGCTGAAGCAACGGCTGAACCAGTCGCTGCCGCAGAGGATGGCGTCCTCACGAGCAATCACCAGGGCGCGACTACGCACCCCGGCCGGAACAAGCTGCGCGGTGAGGTCACCGCTGCCGACATCCTCGCTGAGTGCGGCAGAGACGTTACGCTCGATTTCGGCATCGAGCAGGGCTGCAATGAGCATGACATTCCCGTAAACTGACTACTTGGCGACTGGATTTTATCACCGAAGGGAAGCGCAAATGCTCAACATACTGCTTGCTAGCCTGGGAGTGCTGCTCGCTCTCTTCGTCGCCGGAGCGCTAATCACCCTTTACGTGCAGGACGTGACGCAGGAAAAGCACGCCGTGTTGCGGAACTTTCCGCTGGTTGGGCATCTGCGTTACTTCTTCGAAAGCCTTGGTGAATACTTCCGGCAGTATTTCTTTCTCGGCGACCGCGAGGAACAGCCCTTCGACCGGGCCACGCGCAGCTGGGTGTATCGCATGGCCAAGAACGAAGGCGGCATCATCGGCTTCGGCTCGACGTACCCGCTCCATGAACCCGGCGCTCTGCTCTTCGTCAACGCCCCTTTCCCGATCCTCGACGCCGAGCAGCAAGAGCCGCCGATGCTGCTTATCGGCGAAGGCTATTGCCGGACGCCTTTCGTCGGCAAGTCGCTGGTCAATATCAGCGCGATGAGCTTTGGCGCCATTTCCCGGCCGGCGGTGCGCGCTCTGTCACGCGGCGCGGCAGCCGCCGGCTGCTGGCTCGATACCGGCGAGGGCGGGCTCTCTGCTTATCACCTGGAGGGTGGCTGCGACATCATCTTTCAGGTCGGAACGGCAAAATACGGGGTTCGTGACGAGAGCGGACAACTGTCCGACGAGCGCTTGCGTGAAGTGGCCGCACACGAGACGGTGCGGGCTTTTGAAATCAAGTTGTCACAGGGCGCGAAACCAGGCAAGGGGGGCGTCCTGCTCGGCAGCAAAGTCAGCGCCGAGATCGCCCGCATTCGCGGCATTGCCGAGGGCCGCGACTCGCTCAGTCCGAACCGCCATCCGGATATCAGCAACATCGAGCAGTTGCTCGACAAGGTCGAACACATCCGCGCCGTGACCGGCAAGCCAGTCGGCGTCAAGACGGCCATCGGCGGCCCGCGCTTCCTCGATGAACTCAGCGCCGCAATCGCACGACGCGGCCTGCAGGCAGCCCCTGACTTCCTGACCATCGACGGTGGTGAGGGCGGCAGCGGTGCGGCGCCGCAGGCGCTGGCCGATCACATGGCGATGTCGATTGACGAGGCGCTGCCGCTGGTTGTCGATGCACTGATCGCCAGCGGCCTCAAAGAACGGATTCGGGTGATCGCCGCCGGAAAAGTGCTGACTCCGGCGCGCGTCGCCTGGGCACTCGCCAGCGGCGCCGACTTCGTCAATACGGCGCGCGGCTTCATGTTTTCTCTCGGCTGCATCCAGGCTCTGCGCTGCCACACCAACACCTGCCCGACCGGAGTCACCACTCACAATCCGCGTCTGCAACGCGGCCTGGTCGTCGACGACAAGGCGGCACGCGTCGCCTCGTACTGCCGCAACATGAACAAGGAGGTCGGCATGATTGCGCACTCCTGCGGCCTCCGCCATGCCCGCCAACTGCGTCGCGAGCACGTACGTATCGTGCAGGCCTCAGGGCAGAGCATCGCTCTCGACCTGCTCCGCCCCTACCCCGCTGCCGCTCATGCAGCTCCCGCGGCAACTGCCTAACGGTCAGGACATGTCGAGATACCCCGGATCATGAACGTCATGACCGTTTCCCTCTTCCCCAGGCCCTTCTCCCGCAGGGGGAGAAGGGAGGTTCGTGAGTCGCTTGCGCGACTTTCACATTAACGGCTATAGCTCAGTGGCGCGCCGCGACGAGGGCCAGCAAAGCGTCACCGTAGCGCTCCGCCTTGGCCGCGCCGATGCCGGGAACGGCAAGCAGCGCCGACACGGAAGCGGGAAGCAGCGCGGCGATTTCGCCCAAAGTCCTGTCGTGCAGAATGACGTAGGCGGGAACCCCCTGCTCGCGAGCCTGCGCGAGTCGCCATTCGCGCAAGCTGGCCAGCAGCGGCGAGTCGCTGGATCTGGAAGCGCCGCTTGACGCCGCATTGCCGGTGCCCACTCGGCTGCTCCTGGTCGCTCGACTTTTCGGCCGCTCGACCTGGCGGCGAAGCTGCAGACGGGTCTCGCCTTTGAGAATCGGTCGTGCGCTGTCGGTCAGCTTGAGCGCGCCGTAGGCCGAGGCGTCGGCGTCGAGCAGGCCGGCGGCGAGCAGCTGACGAAACACCGAGCGCCAGCCGCGCTCGTCGATATCGGCGCCAACGCCAAAAGTCGGCAAGCCCTGGTGGCCAAACTGCTGCACCTTCTCGGTGTTCTTGCCGCGCAGGATGTCGATCAGGTGCCCGGCACCAAAGCGCTGGCCGGTGCGCAAAGCCGCGGACAAGGCCTTCTGCGCAGCCACCGTGCCATCCCACAAGATCGGCGGCTCCAGACAGACGTCGCAGTTGCCGCAGGGCGTCGCCTGCTCGCCGAAATAGTCGAGCAGGATGACCCGCCGGCACCTGGCCGACTCGCAATAGGCGAGCATGCTCTCGAGCTTCTGTCGTTCGACGCGTTTCTGTGCGCCCGGCGAAGCCGACTCCTCGATCATCTGGCGATGGATGACGACGTCGTTGAGACCGTAAGTCATCCAGGCTTCCGAGGGCTCTCCGTCGCGCCCGGCGAAGCCGACTCCTCGATCATCTGGCGATGGATGACGACGTCGTTGAGACCGTAAGTCATCCAGGCTTCCGAGGGCTCTCCGTCGCGCCCGGCGCGGCCGGTTTCCTGGTAATAGGCCTCGAGGCTCTTGGGCAGATCGAGGTGGGCGACGAAACGCACGTCGGGCTTGTCGATTCCCATTCCGAAAGCAATGGTGGCCACCATCACCAGCCCGTCTTCGCGCAGGAAGCGTTGCTGGTGCCGCTGTCGGTCAGCGCCCGTCAATCCGGCGTGATAGGGCAAAGCCGTCACCCCTTGAGTGTTCAGCCAGGCCGCCGTCTCATCGACCTTGCGCCGCGACAGGCAGTAGACGATTCCCGCCGCGCCCTGATGCGCAGCAAGAAAAGCAAGCAGCTGCTGGCGTGGGTTGTCGCGCTCGACGATGAGGTAACGGATATTGGGGCGATCAAAGCTGGCGACGAACACTCGCGCTTGTTCGAGACCAAGCCGACTTCTGATTTCCTGACGGGTCAGCTGGTCGGCGGTCGCCGTCAGGGCCACACGCGGCACACCGGGAAAGCGCTCGTGCAACTGCGAGAGCTGCATGTACTCGGGACGAAAGTCGTGCCCCCACTGCGAGACGCAGTGCGCCTCGTCGATCGCAAACAGCGCCACCTGCCGGCGCGCGATCAGCTGCTCGAGGAGGCCGATGAAACGATCGGTCAGCAGGCGTTCGGGTGCCACGTAGATCAGGTCGAGCTCGCCGCGCAAGAGGCTGCGCTCGGTTTCGACCACCGCCCGAAAATCCAGCGACGAATTCAGGAAAGCGGCATTGACACCGACCTGCCGCAAGGCATCGACCTGGTCCTGCATGAGGGCAATCAGCGGTGAAACGACGACGCCGACGCCCGGCCGCAGCAACGCCGGAATCTGGTAACAGAGCGACTTGCCGCCACCGGTCGGCATCAGCACCAGCGCGTCACCGCCGCCGACAAGCTCGTCGACGATCTCCGCCTGCTGACCACGAAACGACGGATAGCCGAAAATTCGCCGCAGGAGTTCGCTGGCCGACTCGCTCATCGTCGCTGGCGACTGTAGGAAGAAAAACGATTCAAGTCAGAACCTCGCGGGTCAGAGATTCGCCGTCCCAGCACAGGCACTCGCCGGCCTGCTCGGTCCAATCCGACATCACCCAGCGTTCGACGTGAATGCCATCAACGATGTGATCGTGGCGTGCCGGGCGGTGCGTGTGCCCATGGATCAGGGTGGCGTAGCCGTGCGTGCGCAGAAAATCGTCGGTTGCGGCGAGATTGACGTCCATCAGAAAATCCGCCTTGTCGCACTTGGCCGCCTCGCTTTGCTGGCGCAGGGCAAGAATTATCTGCTCGCGTTCGGGCAACGATTTGGCCAGGAAGGCGGCACGCCAATCCGCCTGGCGAGCGAGCGCACGAAACGCCTGGTAGTCGTGGTCGTCGGTGCACAGCGCATCGCCGTGGGACAGGACGAACTGCCAGCCCGGCAGCGACAGGACGTGCGGATCGGCAAGCAGGCGCGCGCCGCTGCGCGCCATGAAGGCCTCGCCAAGCAGGAAATCACGGTTGCCGTGCAGCAGCGACAGCCCAACACCGCTGCGGGTCAGCGCGTGCAGCGCAGCGACGACGTCCACGGCGAAGGAATCCTCGCCATCATTGCCAGGGGCGAGGCAATCGTCACCCGGCCAGGCTTCGAAAAGATCGCCGAGGATGAATAGTTGCTCGGCAGAGCGCGCCCGACCGGCAAGAAAATCGAGGAAGATGCGCGTAATACCTGGCGCTTGCGGCGCCAGATGCAGGTCGGAAATGAAAAGAATCACGGCTGCTGCAGATCCGACCCCAGAGCAGCCCTCAGCAAACTTCAGCGCGTTCGATCACGACGTCCTCGACCGGCACGTCGCGATGGAAACCGGAGGACCCGGTCCGCACGCCCTTGATCTTGTCGACTACCTCGGTGCCTTCGACGACCTTGCCGAACACGCAGTAACCCCAACCCTCGGCATTCGCCGCCCGGTAGTTGAGCGAAGCATTATCGGCGACGTTGATGAAGAACTGCGCGGTCGCCGAATGCGGCTCATTGGTACGCGCCATGGCCAGCGTGTAGACATTGTTCTTGAGACCGTTGTCGGCTTCATTCTTGATGGGCGCTTGGCACGGCTTCTGCTTCATGCCTGGCGCAAAGCCGCCGCCCTGAATCATGAATCCCGGAATGACGCGATGAAAAATGGTGTTGTCGTAGTGGCCAGCGCTGACGTAGTCGAGGAAGTTCTGCGCCGAGAGAGGAGCTTTCTCGGTGTCCAGTTCGATGGCAATAACGCCAAAATTAGTGTGCAGCTTGATCATGCGGGATTCCTTATTTTTTCTCGGGGATGATTTTGACCGACTGGATGGTGACCGGCTCAAGAGGAACGTTCTGGTACATCGCACGGTTGCCGGTCGGGACCTTGGCAATCTTGTCGGCGACGTCCATCCCCTGCGTTAGCTTGCCAAAGACCGTGTAACCCCAGCCGTCGGATCCAGGATGGTTGAGTGCGGCATTGTCCTGGTGGTTGATGAAGAACTGCGAACTTGCCGAATGCGGATCGGAAGTGCGCGCCATGGCAATCGTCCAGCGATCATTCTTCAGCCCATTGCTGGCTTCGTTTTCAACTTTTCGCGGCGCCGATTTCTGCTCCATCGCGGCGTTGAAACCGCCGCCCTGGATCATGAATCCCGGGATGACGCGATGAAAAATCGTCCCGTTGTAAAAGCCTTCGTTGACGTACTTGACAAAGTTGTCCACGCTTTTCGGCGCTTTTTTGGAATCGAGCTCGATGACCATTGTTCCCATGCTGGTTTGCATTTCGACCGTCGGTGCGGCCAGCGCAGCAAAGGACAACAGTGCGCCGGCTAGCGGTGCAAGCATTTTGTACATCAGGCACTCCCTTCGTAAATGATTCGCCAGCTACCGTCGCCCGTACTGCGGCGCCCCGATGCAGACGTCGAGCGGATCGCGGGTATTAGGCTGGAAGCAGCGCCGACCGAGGCTTCGGCGAGACCGAAGGCATCGTTATGGTATACTGGCCGGTGCAGCGCTTAGAGCTAACTTAGAGCTAACTTAGCCGGTGAATTCTAACAAGAAGTACGTCGAAACCAAAGCCCCCCCCACTCGCGCTGGTCGGCGCCGAGCACTCTCGTGAGTCCGAAAATGCTGAAAATCTACAACTCGCTGGCGCGGGAAAAACAGGACTTTGTGCCGATCACCCCCGGCGAGGCTCGCATGTACGTCTGCGGCATGACCGTTTACGACTACTGCCACCTGGGTCATGCCCGCGTCCTGGTCGTTTTCGACATCGTGCAACGCTGGTTGCGCGCCAGCGGGCTGCAGGTGACCTACGTTCGCAACATCACCGACATCGATGACAAAATCATCAAACGTGCATTCGAGAACAAGCAGAGCATCGCGGAGCTGACCGAGCATTTCATCACTTTCATGAACGAGGATGGCGCAGCTCTCGGTGTCGAAGCGCCGGATCATGAACCACGCGCCACCGCCTACGTGCCGCAGATGCTCGACTTGATCGGGCAACTGGAAAAGAACGGCCTCGCTTACCAGTCAAGGGACGGTGACGTGAACTTTGCGGTGCGCAAGTTCGCTGGCTACGGCAAGCTTTCCGGCAAATCGATCGACGACCTGCGGGCTGGGGAACGCGTCGAGGTGGACAGCGCCAAGGACGACCCGCTCGACTTCGTGCTCTGGAAACATGCCCGCGAGAACGAGCCTTTCTGGCCTTCGCCGTGGGGTAATGGCCGCCCCGGGTGGCATATCGAGTGCTCGGCGATGAGTTCCGACCTGCTCGGCAAGCACTTCGATATTCACGGCGGCGGGCAGGATCTGCAGTTTCCCCACCACGAGAATGAAATCGCGCAATCCGAAGGCGCCCATCACTGCCAGTTTGTGAACTACTGGATGCATAACGGCTTCGTTCGGGTCGCCGAAGAAAAAATGTCCAAGTCGCTCGGCAACTTCTTCACGATCAGGGAGATTCTCAAGAAATACGACGCCGAAGTTGTCCGCTTCTTCATCCTGCGCGCGCATTATCGCAGCCCGCTCAACTACTCGGACAGCCATCTCGACGATGCCCGTCAGGCCTTGACGCGACTCTATACGGCGCTCAAGAGCGTGGACGCCGAAGCCTCGCCAGTCGACTGGGACGAGCCACACGCCTTGCGCTTCAGGCAGGCGATGAATGACGACTTCAACACCCCGGAAGCCTGCGCGGCACTTTTCGATCTGGCTGCCGAACTCAACCGCAGCAAGTCACCGGCGGTGGCCGGGCAATTGCGCGGGCTGGCGGGTCTGCTCGGCCTGCTGACGCGCGACCCACAGATTTTCCTGCAAGCAACGCCAAGCAGCGAAACCGAGACGGAGACCGGCGTCGCGCACATCGAAGCACGCATCGCCGAGCGCCTTGCCGCCAAGAAGAACAAGGACTACGCAGCCGCAGATCGCATCCGCGGCGAGTTGCTGGCGGCCGGTGTCGTCCTCGAGGATAGCGCGGCCGGAACCACCTGGCGACGCTCCTAGTCACGGAGTCACGGAGTCACGGAGTCACGGAGTCACGGACTCGGAGAAGCTAACGCATGATGCGCCCGTCTGGTCCAATAACGGTCAGGTCGACAAAGCCGGAGCCGCGCCTCTCATTCGCTGAATAGCTGACGCGATAACCGCCCAGGTCGAGGTTGTGCATGCTCTCGAGAGCGTTGACCAGCCCTTCGCGAGTCGGCTCCTTGCCAGCCTTGCGGATCGCTTCGACCAGCACTCTGGACATCGCATAGGCCTCGAGGCCATAGTAGGAAGGCTTCCCCTGCGGACCGATCAACTTCTGGTACTCATGCGCCAGCGGCGTCGTATCGCTCCAGGGCGACGGCATGACCTGCGAGATGCCGATGCCGCGCGCCGCCTCGCCAAGCTCCTGCACCAGCAGTTCGGCGCCAACCGGAGAAAGGGTCATGAACTGCGGCAGCTGATCGGCCTTCTTCATGGCCTGGACAAAAGCTGCCGTGGGCTTGTAAAGCGTCACCATGATCACCGCCTGCGGATTGACCGCGGCGATCTGCTGCACGGCCGGAGCGACATCGACGGAGTTGCGCTCGACGGTTGCCACCGCCGACGGCGTCAGTTGATGCTTCTTCAGCGCGCTGACCACGCCCTCCAGTCCGGATTTGCCAAAACCATCGTTCTGGTACAAAACGGCAATGTTCTTGATGCCCAGCGAGACCAGGTGATTGACCAGGGCTTCTGTTTCGTTCGCGTAGCTGGCCCGGACGTTGAACATGTAACGATTGTTCGGATGCTCGCTGGGCGACTGACGGAGCGAATCGGCGCCGGAAATTGCCCCTATCAGCGGCACGCGGGCAATCCCGAAAGCCTCGTTCATGGCGGCGGTCGTCGGGCTCGACCCGTATGAAGCGAGCAAGGCGAAGACTTTTTCCGTGTTGATCAAGGCCTTGGTATTGGCCACCGCACGTTCGGTCTCGTAGCCGTCGTCAAGGACGCGCAGCGACAACATCCTGCCGTTGATACCACCGGCTTCATTGATCTGGCGGAAATAGGTCTGAATGACTCGCTTCATATCGAGTCCGTAAGCGCCGTTGGGGCCGGAAAACGGCGCCGTCATGCCGATCAGGATGCCATTGGCGGTGACCCCAGTCTCGCCCGCAAGGACGCAGCCAAACCAGCTCAACAGAGCGCACAGCAGCGCCTTTGCAAACCTCATTCGCCAGCCCCTCCTCCTCGGTGCGAGTCACGACCGTCTGTGGACCGTTTCGACCAAAAAGGAAGAATGGCAAGAAAAACTGACAGGCGGCTTACATGACTGCGAAGAAAGGAGTCGAAGAAGCTGTTGCAGGTTTATGGAACGGCGCGCTCAGGTCGCCGCGAAGAAGTCGCGTACCCGATCCATCCAGGATTTGGCGCGCGGATTGTGACGCCCCGAGTTTTCCTGACTCGACTCTTCGAGTTCGCGCAACAGTTCCTTCTGACGGTCGGTCAGATGAACCGGCGTTTCGACAACCACGTGACACAGCAGATCCCCATGCGCCTGGCTACGCACGCTCTTGATACCTTTTCCGCGCAGACGGAAAACCTTTCCGGACTGCGTTTCCGCAGGAATCCTGACTTTCGCCGCACCGTCAAGGGTCGGAATATCAATCTCGCCACCGAGAGCGGCGGTCGTAAAGCTGATTGGCATTTCACAGTGCAGATCGCTCTGCTCACGCTGGAAAACCGGGTGCGCCTTGAGGTGAATCTGAACGTAGAGGTCTCCCGACGGCCCACCGTTGACGCCGTGCTCACCCTCGCCAGAGAGCCGTATGCGATCTCCCTCGTCGACGCCGGCCGGGATCTTGACGGCCAGCGTCTTGTGCTGCTTGACACGACCCGCGCCCTGACACGGAGCGCAGGGGTCGGCAATGAAACGACCGGTCCCATGACACTTCGGACAAGTTTGCTGGATCGAGAAAAAGCCCTGCTGCAAGCGAACCTGGCCACTCCCCTGACAGGTCGGGCAGGTCTTCGGCTGCGTGCCGGACTTGGCGCCGCTACCATGGCAGGCAGCGCAGACCTC
This sequence comes from Candidatus Accumulibacter meliphilus, assembly GCA_003332265.1. GTDB lineage: Bacteria > Pseudomonadota > Gammaproteobacteria > Burkholderiales > Rhodocyclaceae > Accumulibacter > Accumulibacter meliphilus. The sequence continues at coordinate 411,720 of QPGA01000001.1, read as the reverse complement.
CATGGTCGGAATGCGAATTTTGGTTTCCGTGCCAAAGGCCGCCTGCTCGAGGGTGACTTCGAGGTTGTAGCGCAGGTCTGCACCGCGATAGATGTTCGAACGACCGCCGCCACCGCGAGCACCGCCGAAGATCTCGTCGAAAATACCGCCAAAAGCGTCGGAGAAACCGCCCGGGCCGCCGCCCATGCCTGACTGGGGATCGACTCCGGCGTGACCGTATTGGTCGTAGGCCGCACGCTGCTGAGCGTCGGAGAGAACCTCGTAGGCTTCCTTGGCTTCCTTGAACTGATCCTCGGCCTTGGGATTATCCGGATTGCGGTCCGGATGGTGTTTCATCGCCAGCTTGCGATAGGCCTTCTTGATATCTTCTTCGGATGCGTCGCGATTGACGCCCAGAATGTCGTAAAAGTCGCGTTTAGCCATCGTTTCTCAAGCACGTTGTGGGACGGAGCGAGGCGCGATTATACGCCCCGCCCTGCAGCAGAATGCCTACTTCTTGTCTTTGACTTCAGTGAACTCGGCATCGACGACGTCGCTGTCGTCCTTTCTCGCCTCACCCGCCGACTCGGTTCCGCCAGCCTCCTGCTGATGCTCGGCGCCACCCGCTTCGGCCTGCTGCTTGGCGTACATTTTCTCGCCAAGTTTTTGCGCCGCCGTGCCGAGGGCCTCGGTTTTCGCCTTGATACTTTCGACGTCGTCGCCACGAATGGATTCTTCGGCGTCCTTCATCGCCGCCTCGATGACTGCCTTCTCGTCAGCGCCAAGCTCCTTGCCATATTCGGCAAGCGACTTCTTGACCGAATGGATCATGCCGTCGCACTGATTGCGCGCTTCGGCCAGTTCGTGCGCCTTGCGGTCTTCTTCGGCGTGCACTTCGGCATCCTGCACCATGCGCTGCACTTCTTCCTCGCTGAGGCCCGAAGAAGCCTGGATCTTGATCTTGTTCTCCTTGCCGGTCGCCTTGTCCTTGGCCGAGACATGCAGAATGCCGTTGGCGTCGATATCGAAAGTGACTTCGATCTGCGGCATGCCGCGCGGCGCCGGCGGGATGTCCGAGAGGTTGAACTGTCCGAGGCTCTTGTTGCCGTTGGCCATTTCACGCTCGCCCTGCAGGACATGAATGGTGACCGCCGACTGCCCGTCATCGGCCGTCGAGAAAACCTGGTTCGCCTTCGTCGGGATGGTGGTGTTCTTCTTGATCAGCTTGGTCATCACGCCGCCAAGCGTCTCGATACCCAGCGACAGCGGCGTCACGTCGAGCAACAGGACATCCTTGACCTCGCCCTGCAGCACGCCGCCCTGAATCGCAGCACCGACGGCGACGGCTTCGTCCGGATTGACGTCGCGGCGCGGCTCCTTGCCGAAGAAAGCCTTCACTTTTTCCTGCACCTTCGGCATCCGCGACTGGCCACCGACCAGAATCACATCGTCGATGTCGCCTATCTTGCAGCCGGCATCCTTGAGGGCGATACGACAGGGCTCGATGGTACGGTCGACCAGCTCATCGACCAGAGCTTCGAACTTGGCGCGGGTGATCTTCAAGGTCAGATGCTTGGGTCCGGAACTGTCGGCCGTGATGTACGGCAGGTTGATTTCGGTCTGCTGGCCGGAAGAGAGTTCGATCTTGGCTTTCTCGGCCGCATCCTTGAGGCGCTGCAGCGCGAGCACGTCGGCCTTCAGGTTGACCCCCGACTCTTTCTTGAACTCGTCGATGATGTAGTCGATAAGGCGCTGGTCGAAGTCTTCACCGCCGAGGAAAGTGTCGCCGTTGGTGGACAAGACCTCGAACTGGTGCTCACCTTCGACCTGCGCGATTTCGATGATCGAAACGTCGAACGTGCCACCGCCAAGGTCATAGACCGCGATCTTCTTGTCGCCCTGCTTCTTGTCCATACCGAAAGCCAGCGCTGCGGCGGTCGGCTCGTTGATGATGCGTTTGACTTCCAGACCGGCAATGCGACCGGCGTCTTTCGTCGCCTGACGCTGGCTGTCGTTGAAGTACGCCGGGACGGTGATCACCGCTTCGGTCACTTCCTCGCCGAGGTAGTCCTCAGCGGTCCTCTTCATCTTGCGCAGCACTTCGGCGGAAACCTGCGGCGGGGCGATTTTCTTGCCGCGCACCTCGACCCAGGCGTCGGCGTTGTCAGCCTTGAGAATCTTGAAAGGCATCAGCGCGATGTCTTTCTGCACCTCCTTCTCTTCAAAGCGGCGGCCGATCAGGCGCTTGATCGCGTACAGCGTGTTCGTTGGATTGGTGACCGCCTGCCGCTTGGCTGGCGCGCCGCAGAGAATTTCGTCATCCTCGGCGTAGGCCACGATCGACGGCGTGGTGCGCGCACCTTCGGAGTTTTCGATAACCTTCGGCTTGCCGTTTTCCATAACGGCAACGCAGGAGTTGGTTGTGCCCAGATCAATGCCGATGATCTTGCCCATAGCAGAATCCTTTCAATATTTCGGTAAATTGTGACGACATCCGCCCACTGGCTGAATGTCTGGTGACAAGCCCAAACTGGGGCTTATCGCAGGAATTTCAAGCCTCGGCCTTGGCCTTGGCGACGACGACCATCGCCGGGCGCAACACGCGCTCGGCCAGCAAATAACCCTTCTGCAAGACCGTAACCACAGTGTTCGGCTCCTGCTCCGATTCGACCACGCTGATCGCCTGATGAAGATTGGGATCGAACTTCTCGCCGAGCGGATTGACTTCTTTCAACGCCGATTTCTCGAAAGCGGCGACCAGTTGCTTGAGGGTGACTTCGCTTCCCGCGCGCAGGCTGTCGACACTCTGCGCGTCGGTGGCCAACGCGATTTCGAGGCTATCCCTGACCGCCAGCAGTTCGCGAGCGAAACGCTCGATGGCGAACTTGGCAGCCTTGGCGATATCCTCCTGGGCTCGCCGGCGCACATTCTCGGTTTCCGCTTTGGCGCGCAACCAGGCATCGTGATGCTCGGCGGCTTTCAGCTCGGCTTGACGCAGGGCGTCTTCAAGACTCGGCGCGTGGTCTTCCGCAGGCGCGCTTTCGGCAATCACTTCAACAGGCCCCGCGGCTTCGGGCGCCGCGTTGCTCTCGTCAGGCGGTGTGTCGTTTACTTGCATAGATGATGATCTCCCAGAAAACTGCAGGCAGGTTGGGGCGAGTTTTTCGATTTCAAGGGCTTTTTATCTGCTTGAGGAGGTGGAAGGCCACCGCAATTCGCGCATAATTACTGATTCAGCGCCTTGTTTCCCTAGCAGCCTTTCAATTATCTCTAGTCCCCCCCAACCGGACTTGGTACGCGCATGACGGAGAAAATCGGCAAATATCAGATCATTCGCACGCTCGGCAAGGGTGCGACAGCGGTCGTCTACCTGGCCCAGGATCCGGACGCGGACCGTCAGGTCGCCATCAAGCTGATCCGCTTTGGTAAGGACAGCGCAGCGATGTCACGGCGCTTGCGCAAGATCTTCCAGACCGAGGACGCGATCGGCCGGCGGCTCAATCACCCCAACATCGTCAAGGTATACGACGCCGTCGTCGAGAAAGACCAGGCCTACCTGGTCATGGAATTCGTCGACGGCGGCGCGCTCGACCGCTTCTGCTCGATCAACCGCCTGCTACCGATGCACCGCGTCATCGGCATCATTTTCAAGTGCTGCCTGGCGCTTGATCACGCTTTCCACCAGGGCGTCGTCCATCGCGACATCAAGCCGGCCAACATTCTGCTCGACGCCGACGACAATCCGCGCATTACCGACTTCGGCCTGGGGCTGAACCTGCACAAGGACATGGGTCAGGACTCGACTTTCGTCATGGGCGTCGGCTCACCCGCCTACATGTCTCCAGAACAGGTCAAGAACTACCCGCTCAATCACAAGACCGACCTCTACTCCTTGGGCGTACTCCTGTTTCAGCTGCTCACCGGGCGGCTACCGTATCGTGCCAACAATCCTGCGACGCTGGTGTACAAGATCGTCAACATGGATGCGCCGTCGGTCTGTGCGCTGAACCCCAACCTGCCGGCCGGCCTCGATGCAATCATCAAGAAGTCTCTCGAAAAAGACCTCTACAGCCGCTACCGCAATGGCGCCGCGTTCGCCAAGGATCTCTCGGCGGTACGTTACCAGATGCTCGACGAAGACCAGACGCAACAGGATCTGACGCACTTCGAAAGACTGCGCAGGCTCGACTTCTTCGTGGAATTCGAGGATATCGAGCTCTGGGAAGTGCTGCGCATCAGCAGGTGGCGGGAGATATCGGAGAAAGTCACCCTGATCCGCGAAGGCGACAATCACCGCAAGTTCGGCGTGATCATTGACGGCTTCGTCGAAGTATCAACCAACGGACGTGTCATCTGCCGACTGGGTTCGAGCGACGTGATCGGCGAAATGGCTTTCCTCCACCCTACAAACGCCCTGCGACACGCCACGGTAGTCACCCTGGAAGCTACGCTGTTCCTGGAAATCAACAGCGCGGCGCTGGAATTGGCTTCCGACGAACTGCGCGAACGCTTCAACAAAGTTCTCCTGACCAATGTGCTCGGCCGCTTGCGCGAAGCCAACAAAGTCCTCGCCAAGCTTGGCCAGACCGCCGTCCAGGGAAGCATTTCGGCCTCCTCTCTCGGACTGACGCCGCCACTGCAATTGCTCTAGACCGAGTCCTGGCTCGGCCCGTTGTCGATGTGGCGGAAGAGTATTGCGAGGATATGGCACAGTGCACTGGCGCCCTCGCTCAGGATGACGCTCCCAGAGCCTTGGCACGCAGGGCGCTGAGCTCCAGGCCGGCCGGCTCGGGTGCGAGCTGCGTCGGCCAGCCGCGCAGCTGCGTTTCGGCAATGTCGGCCAGGGCGTGAATCCAGTCGTCGCGGTCGTTGAGGCACGGCAGGTAGTGGAACTCCCGGCCACCGCCGCCGAGGAACTCGGCGCGCCCTTCGATGGCAATCTCTTCGAGCGTCTCCAGACAGTCGGCTGGGAAGCCCGGGCAGATCACATCGACCCGCTGCACGCCCTCTTTGCCGAGCGCCTGCAAAGTCGGCGCGGTATACGGTTGCAACCACTCGGCGCGACCAAAACGCGACTGAAAGCAGATCTGATAGCGCTCCGCAGCAAGACCAAGCGCCTCGGCCAGCAAGCGGCCGCTCTTCTGGCACTCGCAATGGTAGGGATCGCCTTTGTCCAGCGTGTAGCGCGGCAGCCCGTGAAAACTCATGATCAGCCGATAAGAGTCGCCCGGCTGCCCACTGCTCGCCCAATGCTCGCGAACACTGGCCGCGAGCGCCGCAATGTAACCGGGATGGTCGGCAAAACTGCGGACCGAGCGCACTTCCGGCTGGTTGCGAACACTTTGTAACCAGCTGCAAGCGGCATCAATGGCGGTGGCAGTGGTACTCGCCGCATACTGCGGGTAGAGCGGCAGTAGCAGAATCCGCGTACAGCCTGCGGCCTTGAGTCTCGATAGGGTCGCCGCGATCGACGGCTCGCCGTAACGCATTGCGTAGTCGACGACCAGGTGATGCCCGGCCTGACCCAGGAAACCACGCAGCAGCTTCGCCTGCCGCTCGACATACACTTTCAGCGGCGAGCCAGCGGCCGTCCAGATCGACGCGTACTTTTCGGCCGACCGTCGCGGTCGCACTCTGAGAATGATGCCATTCAGGATCAGCCACCAGAGCGGGCGTGGAATCTCGACGACGCGCGCGTCGGAAAGAAATTCCTTGAGGTAGCGACGCACCGCTGGCGCCGTCGGCTCTTCGGGCGTCCCGAGATTGATCAGCAAGACGGCAGTTTTTGCCGGCGAACCATGACCGTAGGCCGGCTCGGGGAGATAACGAGGCATCAGGAATTGGCCTGGTAAGTAAGCGCGGAAGAAAGCAGTTTGGCGGTGATATCGACGATCGGAATAACGCGGTCGTAGGCCATGCGGGTGGGACCAATCACGCCCACCGAACCGACGATCTGACCGTCGACCTCGTACGGCGCGGTCACCACACTGCATTCATCGAGGGGTGCCAGGCCCGATTCGCCGCCAATGAAGATCTGCACGCCGTCGGCGCGATGCGACAGATCCAGCAACTGCATCAGTGAAGTCCGCTGCTCGAAAAGGTCGAACAACTCGCGCAGCCGCTTCATGTTCGACGAGAACTCCTCGACTTCGAGCAGATTACGCTCACCGGAGATGATATAGCGCTCGTCCGGGCCCTTCATCGCCTCGTCGCCGGCAGCCAGCGCGGCGGCCATCAGCGACTGCAGATCGCCACGCAAGCGCAGCACCTCCTCCTGCACACGCCGGCGGATATGCTCGAAATCGCCGCCGATGAAATGCTGGTTCAGGTAGTTGGTTGCGGTGACCAGTTCCGACGGGGTATATGAGCGCCCGGGAAAGAGCAGGCGATTCTGCACGTCGCCGTCGGCAGTCACCAGGATCAACAGAATGCGCTTTTCCGACAGACTGACGAATTCGATCTGGCGAATCCTCGGCACCCGCCGCCTGGGCGTCATGACGATCCCCGCAAAGTGACTCAAGCCCGAGAGGAGGCGCGAAGCATTGCTGATCAGCTGCCGCGGCTGCGAAAGCAGGAGTTGCCCCTCGATGGCGTCAATTTTTTCTTTCTCGAGCGGCTCGACGGTGAGCAGGCTATCAACGAAGAAACGGTAGCCCCGCGAGGTCGGCACACGTCCGGCCGAGGTATGCGGACTGGCGATCAGACCATTCTCTTCGAGGTCCGCCATGACATTACGCACGGTCGCTGCCGACAGGTCCAGGCCGGAGTACTTTGACAAGGCACGCGACCCGACCGGCAGCCCGTCCGCGATGTAGCGTTCAATGAGCGTCTTGAGCAGCCTTCTGGCGCGTTCGTCTAGCATGGCTTGGATTCTACAAAAATTCCCCGCTCGCGGGGCGCCGCGGATGAAAGCTGAATTGTGGTCTAATTGACGCCATGAACAATGTCTTTCCTCACGAACCCACCGATTGCGCGAATCTGCCCAAGACCATTGCGCTGATCGGCAAGTATCAAAGTCAGGATATTGCCGAATCGATCCGCATGCTGGCCAGATACCTGCACGAACGCGGCATGACGGTCCTGATCGAGGAGGAAACCGCGCGCAACGTCGTCTCGCAACTTGACCTGCGCAGCTGGACGAGCGGCAGTTTTGCCTGGCTGGGGGCGCATGCCGACATGGCCATCGTGGCCGGCGGCGACGGCACCATGCTCAACGCCGCGCGCCAGCTGGCCCGCTACCGGGTGCCCCTGGTCGGGGTCAACCAGGGGCGCCTGGGCTTCATGACCGACATCTCGCGCAACGACATGCTGGTCGCCATGGACGACCTGCTCGACGGCAAATTCGTTCCCGAAACCCGCATGCTCCTCGAAGCCGAGGTGCTGCGTGACGAACGCCCTGTCGGCGCCCCTCACCTGGCGCTCAACGACGTGGTCGTCGACAAGGGAGCCATCGGCCGAATGATCGAAATCGAGCTCTTCGTTAACAGCGAATTCATCTACCACCTACGCGCCGACGGCCTGATTGTCGCCACCTCCACCGGCTCCACGGCCTACGCGCTATCGGCCAATGGCCCGATCCTGCATCCCCAGGTTTCGGCGATCGCCCTGGTTCCGCTTTGCCCGCATGCGCTGACCAACCGGCCGATCCTCGTTGGCGACCGCAACGAGATCGAGATCCGCATCGTTCATGGCACGGATTCGCGCGTACACTTCGACGGCCAGGTGACAGTCGACCTCAAGAACGGCGATTGCGTACGCATCCGTCGCTCCGAGTATTCGATCTGCCTGCTGCATCCACCCGGCCACAGCTACTTCGCCATGCTCCGTCAGAAGCTGCACTGGAGCGAGCGACCGAAGGAGCACTAGGCAATTCCTGCGACCACCCCATCATGCTACGCCGGCTGACGATTCGCGACTTTGTACTGGTCGATCGCCTTGAACTCGAGTTCCAGGGCGGTTTCGGCACGCTCACCGGAGAAACCGGCGCCGGCAAATCGATTCTTGTCGACGCGCTGGCGTTTGCCCTCGGCGAGCGCGCCGACGCCAGCCTGATACGCGCCGGCAGCGAGCGCGCCGAGATTGGCGCGGAGTTTGATCTCGACCAGTCTCCGGCGGCCGCAGCATGGTTGCAAGACCACGATATCGATAGCCAGGACGGTCTGCTGCTGCGCCGCGTGCTCGATGCCAACGGCCGCTCGCGCGCCTATCTGAACGGCTCGCCGGTCACCCAGGCGCAGCTCCGCGAGGTCGCCGAAGGATTGGTCGACATCCACGGTCAGCACGCCCACCAGTCGCTGCTGCGCGGCGACGCCCAACGCGTGCTGCTCGATTCGCATGCCCGGCTCGACGCCCTGCTGGCCGAGGTCGCCACGGCCTGGCGGCAATGGCGCGAAGCCAGGAACCGCCTCGAGGCCGCCACCGACGGCATTGAAGCCTTGGCCGCCGAACGCGAGCAGCTGAGCTGGCAACTGGGCGAACTGGCAGCGCTCGGCTTCTCGAGTGAAGAATGGCGGGCACTGAACGACGAGCACAAGCGCCTGGCACACGCCGCAAGCCTGGGTGAAGGTGCCCAGTTCGCGCTGCAGGTGCTCGCCGAAGGCGATGCCGCGTGTGAAGTGCAAGTCGCCAGCGTCGCCAGTCGGCTCGATGGCCTCGCCGAATACGACCCCGCGCTCTCTGAAGTCGCCGTTCTGCTGCAATCGGCGCAGGCGGAGCTCAGCGAAGCGATCTCGGCACTTCGCCGCTACGCCAACCGCGTCGAGCTTGATCCGCAGCGCCTGACCGACGTCGAGAGCCGCCTCGAAGCCGTCCTTGATTGTGCGCGAAAATTTCGCTGCACTCCGGACGAGCTGCCGGCCTTGCTGGCGCGCTGGCAGGAGAGATTGGCGGTCCTTGGCGATGCCGGCGACCTCGCCGGGCTGAGCGAACGCGTCGAAGCGGCGGGCAAGCAATACGGTGAACTGGCTCGGCGGCTGTCCGCCGGTCGCGCAAGCGCTGCGCTGGCTCTGGGCGGCGAAGTCAGCCAGGTGATGCAGCAACTGGCACTTGGCGGCGGCTGCTTCGACATCGCGCTGCTGCCGATCGAGGGCGGCAGCGCCTCCGGGCTTGAGCAGATCGAGTTTCGCATTGCCGGGCTGGCCGGAAATGAGTCGCGCTCCCTGGCCAAGGTCGCCTCGGGCGGCGAGTTGTCGCGCATCAGCCTGGCCATCCAGGTAGTCACCAGTCAGGCGGCAAGCGTCCCGACACTGATCTTTGACGAGGTGGACGTGGGCATTGGCGGCGGCGTCGCCGAGGTCGTCGGCCGCCTCCTGCGCGAACTGGGTGCCGAACGACAAGTGCTTTGTGTGACGCATTTGCCGCAAGTCGCCGCACGCGCCAACTGGCAGTGGCAAGTCAGCAAGGTCTCCGAGGCCGGTCAGCTACGTAGCCGTGTCAGCACACTTGGAACCGAAGCACGTATCGAAGAGATCGCCCGCATGCTGGGCGGCATAGAAATCACGCCGATCACTCGCCAGCACGCCAAGGAAATGCTGCAACTTCCCTGACCAGGAGGACAAGACCGCGGACCAGGCACGAGGCGCACTACGGAACGCTACGGCAGGCACTGCAGCGCTCACCGCCGGCCGCCAAACGCCTGCGGCGCCGGGCCCGGCGCAAGGGCTTCGCGTCACAGGCTCACCCTGAACTACGCGCGCTTCGGGAAATCTTGCGGGAAACCTGACTTCCGGGACACCCGGGCGGTGGCGCTCGCCGCCCGGCGAGCAGCCCGCAGTTGGCCACGTTCGTGAGAACCTGGATCACGTCCGGAAGCGGCGCTGCCAGCGGCGCCGGCAAGCCGCGAAGCCAGGCTCAAACAGTCTTCTTGATCTTGCCTCTGGCGGCTTTTTTGAGGATTTTGAATTGTTCGGGGTCTTCCGCCTTCAGATACTCGACGACCTCGAAGTCCTCGCGCTTGAGGCGCTGAATATCGATTTGCTCGACATGCACCAGGCGTAGCAACTCACGCACCGGCTTTGGCATGTTGCGGCCACTCTCGTAGCGCGAACCACCACTTTGCGTCACGCCGATTTTTGACCAGAACTGCTGCTGATTAAGGCCAAGCTTGCGGCGAATTTCGCGAGGATCGACCCTCTCGACGACTTTGACGGTGCTCATAGTTATCCTTTCGTACGATGACTCTACGCGAACCAGCAGGCAACCCGCTTCCTGCCACAGATCGACACCCTCTGACCCAAGTAATACACGGCACACTATAGGCGAATCAAACAGAATTGCAAGTGGCATTTGATTAGAACATTTGACTAATGCCGATCGGTTCATCAGGGCCGGACGCACTTTGCCGCCGTGTCAAGCAATGCTTTAGAATAGCGGTTTTTTTGGACCTCAAATTGGATTGGCAATGGCACTGATAGTTCAGAAGTTCGGTGGTACCTCGGTGGCCTCGACGGATCGAATCAAAAACGTCGCCAAACGCGTCGCCCGCTGGCAGGCGGCGGGGCACGACGTGATCGTCGTTCCGTCGGCAATGGCCGGCGAAACCAATCGCTTGATCGCCCTGGCCAAGGAAATCTCGCCCACGCCCGACCCACGCGAACTCGACGTCATCGCTTCGACCGGCGAACAGGTGACCATCGCATTGCTGGCCATGGCCATGCATGCCGAAGGCCTTAAAGCCAGGAGTTTCACCGGTTCGCAAGTCACCGTGCTGACCGATAGCGCCTTTACCAAGGCGCGCATCCTCAAGATCGACGAAACGCGAATTCGCAAAGCCCTGGCCGAGGGCAACGTGGTCGTCGTCGCCGGCTTTCAGGGTGCCGATGAACACGGCAACATCACCACTCTGGGCCGCGGTGGCTCGGACACCTCGGCCGTTGCGTTGGCCGCCGCACTGAAGGCTGACGAGTGCCAGATCTACACCGATGTCGACGGCGTCTACACCACCGACCCGCGCGTCGAGCCGGAAGCACGTAAACTGGACACCATCACTTTCGAGGAAATGCTGGAAATGGCCAGCCTCGGCTCCAAAGTGCTCCAGATCCGCTCGGTCGAGTTCGCTGGCAAGTACAAAGTCAAACTGCGTGTGCTTTCGAGCTTCGAGGATGAAGGCGAAGGCACGCTGATCACTGTTGAGGAAAAAAGTACCATGGAAGAACCTGTCATTTCCGGCATCGCTTTCAATCGTGACGAAGCCAAGCTGACCATGCTCGGCGTTCCCGACCGCCCCGGCATCGCCTACCAGATCCTCGGACCGATCGCCGACGCCAACATCGATGTCGACATGATCATCCAGAACATCGGCCGTGACGACACCACCGACTTTTCGTTCACCGTCCACCGCAGCGATTACAGCAAGGCCCTCGCCGTCCTGGAAACCGTGCGGCAAAAGATCGGCGCCCGCGACCTCAGTGGCGACACCGGCACCTGCAAAGTCTCCGCCGTCGGCGTCGGCATGCGCTCGCACCCCGGAGTCGCCAGCAAGATGTTCGGCGCGCTGGCCAAGGAAGGCATCAACCTGCAAATGATCTCGACATCCGAAATCAAGATCTCGGTCGTCATCGAGGAAAAGTACCTCGAACTTGCCGTGCGCGTACTGCACAAGGCCTTCGGCCTGGAGAAGCCGCCAAAGTCGAAGTTGGGTTTGACCGGGCGTGACGAAACCGATATCATCACGCCCTCCTAGGAGACGTGGCCGAGAGGTCGAAGGCACTCCCCTGCTAAGGGAGCATGCGGGCATAAACCTGCATCAAGGGTTCGAATCCCTTCGTCTCCGCCAGGAACGTCGCAGCAAAGCTCTGCGACAAAAAACGAACACCCCGCTGAACGCCATGTTCCGCGGGGTTTTTCGTTTATACCTGTTGACCTCGTTTTCGCCCAAACGTCATTTCTGACCAATTTTGGCGTCTTACGGGCCGTTTCTCTCGAAACCTCGTGACTTCGCAAATTTGGTACGGTTTTTTGCAAGTCGTTGTTTTAGATTGAGTTTTAGAGTGCTCCTGGCGGGTTTTGTGATGGTGTATGCTTTGGTTTCGAGAGGTACGCCATCGCGAAATTTCTGGTTGGTGATGGACGATGCTTCTCCTGTACCCATTCGCTGCACAAGAAAGCGACATCGTTGTACATCCGCCGAAAGACCAGGAATCGCCACCGCGCTTGGTGCCCTCCCGTGTGCGGCCGTTCCACAAGCTACCAGCCGGAAGCCAGTTCCCTGAATGCCTCCGTCTGGTTCAGCACCTCCGCCGTAGCCTCCCAGTCGGCATCGAGTGATTCGGTCGTTTCCTTCAAGGTGAACGGATTCTCTCGACGCTCGGCAATAATGGTCAGAACGGTGTTCTGATTCCACGCCTTGTTTTCCAGCATGTCGGCGACCCACTGATCGACAATGAAGTCTGGAACCGTGCCGAAGATGGAAGTAATTTCCTGAATCCGGCCGGAAAGCGTGTCGAAGAGTCTCTGCTCGGCCCCTTTGTCGTAGCGCATGTTGTAAAAAGGAATGCGCTTGGCCAGCGTGCCGCGTTGCACCCGCCCCTTGCGCTGTTCAAGGATCGTCGGGTTCCACGGCAGATCGAGGTTGATGAGGCAGCCCAAGCGTTGCAGGTTGAGGCCTGTGCTGGCGGCGTCGGTGCCGATCAGCAACTTCAAGCGACCCTGCGTCACCTTTTCCTTGAGCAACTCCCGATCCACACTCTGGACCCGGCCAGCCTCGAACAGCTTGCTGGAACTGGTGCTTGAATAGAGACCGATGGGCTCGTCAAAATGCTTGACCAGGAATTCGGCTAGCGCGTAAGCGGAGTCGTAGAACTGGCTGAAGATCAGCACTCCGCGCTCGATCCACTTCTGCCCGTCGAATTCCAAACCCAGCACATGACGAAGCCGCTCGAACTTCGGGTCATCTTCGCGCCCCAAGTGGTTGGCCAGATGATCACGCAAGCGTTGCAGTAAAGCCTTCTCTTCGGCCATGAGCGGGTAAATTGAGCCGCCTTCCTCGTCGGGGTCGTCGTCATCATCCAGCTGTTTGCCGGCAAGCATCTTTTCCGCTGTCCGCAGTCCTGCTTCGAGGGAACTGCCGACGCGACGCTGAAGCAATGTCTTGATGAAACCCCCTGCCTTTACCCGATGGTGCAGCGCCTTGGCAAAGTCTTCGGCCAGCTCGAAGGCTTGCCCCATGCTGTGCGAGCATAGAATCGGATGGCCATCGCCGTGCGGCACCATCTCAATCTTGACCAGTTTGCCCTCGGCCTCCAGCCGGTCGCGCGAGCGCTTCACCACCCACTGCGTGAAGGGATTTACCTCGCGCAGCGGCAGGAATTCCAAGTCGAATTTGCGTGCATCATCGACGGTATCCTGATCGGCGTCGGACGCTTGGCTATCGGTACTGGACAGCCCTAGGTCCTGACGCACCCACTCAAAGGCATGGGCTTTGGCATCGAGCGGTGACGGCATGGGGTCGCGCCAGTAGCGCCATTTCTCCCCGTAGCCCTCGATTTCCTTGCGCCCGGCCAGGATGTCGAACACCTCGGGGCCATCCACCTTGCGCCACAGACTGTTCGGGCTGCCCAGCACCTGCGGATTGTTCATCGACAGGATGTACAGCAAGTCCCATAGCTCCATCGAGTGGAGTTGTACCGGCGTAGCGGTGGCCAGCAAGAGCGTCTTCGCGCGCGCTGCCAGTGCCTCGGCAAACTTGTACAGTCGTTTTTTCTCAGGCGGCGAATAGACGTTGTTCACCGACAGATTGCCGCGTCGAATCTTGTGCGCCTCGTCCCAGATCACGCAGGAAAAACGCTTTTCCAGCAATTGCTCGACCAGCGCACTGTTGCGGGCCGACAGCGGCGCACTGGTGACCACCGACGTCGAAACGATGCCAATCTTGCGCGGGCAATTGGTCGCCTTGCCAGGCAGCGCCGGGTGGAACTCATCGCGCTCCGTCAGCCAGCCGCCACCCTCCCAGCGAGCGGAGGGAATCGCCAGCTTTTGCAGCAGCTCTTCCTGCCACTGCGCCAGCAAGGGCTTGGGCGCCATGATTAGAATCGGCAGGCTGTCCAGCGTGCCAATCAACTTGGCCAACGCTCCCAGTTGCAGCGTCTTGCCCAGGCCAACGCCATCGCACAGCAGAAAGCGCGCGCCGCGCTGCGCATCCTCGCGGTATTTCAGATGCTCTTGAAATGCGAGGTTGATAAAGTATTTCTGGTGGTCCCAAAAGCCAAAAAGCTCCGTCGCCGTCGGCACCTCCGCCAGCAACGGCGCCGGCGTAGGCTTCTCTTTCCACGGGCCGACATGCTCGATGACGGTGCGCTGCGACAAGCGGCCGATCTGTTTGACGATGAATTCGGAAAGCGGAAACCCCTTGTCCCACAGGGCGTCGAATTCCTCTTGCACCCATGCCACGCTTTCGGGCGTGTCATCCTCCCAGACCAGCTCGTAATTCTTGGTCCAGGCGCGGGCGCTATCGTTGGCGCTGCCGATGAACGAGGTCTTGCCCCAGTCGCCTTCGACAATGCCGCCCTTGCCGTGCACAAAGCCGAACTCGGAATCCGGCACCAGACGAATCTCGAACAGACGGCCCTCCTTGCCGGAGGCCATCAGCAGGTCGTGCAGCACATTCAGGCGCGTCTGGGCGGGTATGCCATGCACGTCCACCAGATGCGGAAAATGGCCGGCATTCCACGCCAGACGTAGCAGACCTTCCTCCAGTTCCTTGCGACGAGCGCCTGTGGCCATGCGCACCGTTTTTACATCCTCGGCGCTGACCTCGGTGTTGCAGACGATGCGAATGCGCGGAATGTCGGCCAGCGACTCACTCGCCAGTTCCAGCAAGCTGCTCTGAAAATAGCCGGCGATGCGGTCGTAGCGCTGCGCGCCTGCCAGGCGAGGCTTGAGGAAGGTCTCGTAGAGGCTGGCGCGGCGTGAGCTGTGACGGTTGAGCATCAGGGCACGAAACGCTTAACCGCGATGATGCTCAACGCCAATCGCCAGTTGCGTCAGCGCCTCCTGATACGGTGCCCAGTGCGGCAGGTGCGCCGTGGTTTCCTGCAAATAGCCGAGGATCGCCGCTAGTCGGGTCGTGCGCAGGTTCCAGAAGTCGGTGCTATCCACCAGATGTTTAACGGCGCGTTCCGCGTCCGCGCCATCGGCCAGCAGCTTGAGTGCGTGGTAAATGTGGCGGGTTGGCGAATAGCGCCACAGGCTACGGTCCGACGAGGGCACCTCATCGAAGCGCAGGGCTTCCGGGCGGGGCAATTCTTCCGGCAGCGAGGTGCGGGTATCGTTGGCGCGGGTCGGGCCGAGCAAGCTTTCGTAATCCACCAAGCCATAGGCGCGCCCCAAGTCCTGGAACGCCCCCAGCTTGAAGACGCCTTGCGCTTCACCTTCCAGCCCCTTGAGCAGGAATTTCTCTTCGGCGCAGAACTGCCGCCAGAACTGGTAGGCATCACCACCGCCGACTTTCTTGATGGCGCGGTCCATCGCCGGTGGCAGCAGAAAATCGGTGGCCGTGCGTTTGGCGTTTTCCATCAAGGTGCGCAGCGCAGAGCGGCCGCGTTCATTGTTCGGCGTGCGCAGCTCGGCATCCAGATCGACACCGTCGATGGTAGCGTAACCCGTCACCACTTCGGCAGCAGCGGCCTGGGCGGCCAGCAGGTAGTCGGTGTCGGTGTAGCCGCAGCGCGCCAACCCCGCGTCGATTTGACTCTCGCGCATGCGGGTGATGACTTCCGTGACCCGCTTGTTGACTTGGGGCGTGATGAAATCAACAAAGCCGCACTTGTCCCCGGTGCGTTTGCGCAGCACCATGTTATAGGTAGCTTGGACGTAGTTACCTGTGCGCGTCCCAACCCCTGGCGTTTCAGTCGCCACACTCCAAACCTGCTTCACCTGCAAGCCTGCCGACCACATGATGAGCGCTAGGTCCTCCCATACGTCGGTGGACTTGTGCGTGAACATCAGCACCTGTAAGCCATCGTCCGGCATGTGCTGCGTGAGATTGCGGTAGCACTCGGCCATTGCCACACGGAAAGGAGCATCGTCTCCCTTCACCGCGCGATTGCGCATAGAGTCAGCATACCAATTCGGAAATGCCGCCTTAAGATGCGGCACGTACCAAGCCAGAAAGTATTCGGACAACTCCTCGTAGTTCACAGCATCTGCATAGGGTGGATCTGTTATCCAGACTTGACAGTTTTCCGAAACCAAACGAGCGTCGGCAAGTGCAGTTGTCTTTTCGCTCTGGCAGATATAGCGTCCATGTTCTTGCTGAAGTTGAGGAGCAAGACCAGTCAAACCACGGCCCGTGTAATTTGGAAAGGTATTGAGCGCCATGTTGTAAAACACTGTGACTGACCCACCAATTCCACCTCCCTGTGAAACTTTCCATCGGCATAAACGACCATTAGTATCAGAGAGGCGGCCTAGGTTCAGTGCAAGGGCCGCTCGGACTAAAGGTTCGCAGCCGCCAACTCTTCGGGAATACTCGCCGGCCATCAACAACTGTCGCGGCGTATAGAGGTGATGCCAATGGGTCCAGCCTTTTTCTCGGGTCAGTCGTGTCGTTTCTTGGCCAGGTTCGATCCGCCAGCTAGGTATCCATCCAACTGTTTGCCAGGCGGAAAATTCTTCCTTTAATGTGTCCAAAATGGTCTGCTCAGTATCTAGGTCATGAGCACGAGGCTCACGGTAAACCATTTCACCGCGCCGTTCGCGACCGCGCTCGTCAGTCCAGTCGGGCTCACGCCAGCGAATGCAGAAGAGACGCTCTTGTAATACATCGCCGGCTCGCGGAACGATGTCGGCGCTTTCCCAGCGCCGCAGCCCCCCGGCATTTTCTATTAATTGGTTGTAGGGCAAGGTGCGTTGCATCTGCTGGTGGCGCCCCTGTTTCTTAAATATTTCCCAAAGTGGCGGCGGGCATACGATGTCGCCGCTTTGCTTCGTACCCTCATCCGCGAGCGCATAACCTTTACCGCCCTTGCGAACCTTGAAGCCAAAACGCTTTTCGGACTCGATCGGCACTAATTCCACCCAAGTCTCGACCTTGGGCGCAATAACCCAACTCGGGCAAACCGGAATCGTCCAACCATCCCATTCCGGCACGGTCATTTCGATGCAGTAAAGATAGGCTTCAGCACGCCAACCTTCCTCGCTGGTCTCGAAGCCCTTTTCCAGTATCCAGACGTCGACCTCGTCGTAAATGCGCTTCTGCTCGGCATGGACCGTGGCGCGGAATTCGTCCGTGCCTCCCACCAGATTGAGTGCACCCCAGGTCAGCAGACAGGCAACCGGGTTGAGGTCGGAGGCATACACATCGCAACCCAGCTCAGCCGCTTCAAACGGGATTGACCCCATGCCAGAAAAGGCGTCTCCGACCTTGAGGCGCTTGCCGTAGCGACGAATTGAAAGCTGCTCGATCAGTTCCGGCAGCGTTTGAGCCGTGGTGCCGAGATAGGCGTTGATTTCCGCCCAAGATTCTTCCGGCGGGCCGTCGATTTGTTCGACGCGGCAGCAGTATTCACGCTGCTCGACATAGTCCAGCGCATAAAACCGCCGTCTCTCCAGCGCCGACTTTTGCTCACGATCTGCGCCGCGAATCCAGCGCTCGGAATCCTGGAACAAATCGGCCTTTTCGGAGGCCGTTGCCATCGGGTAGCACAGCTTGGCAGGCAGGGCTTCGGTTTTGCGCTTCCACATGCCGGCGTTATCGAACGTCATGCAGCGCAGGAAGATGGCGAGGTCGTCGGGCCAGCGTTCGGGGTCTTCCGAGGCCGGAAACACAGTGCCGAGGATGATGGCGCGGGTCAGCACCAGCGGCTTGGAGCCCCACCACTTGCCCAGCGAGGAGAGCGCCTTCGCGCCCTTGGCGTCGCGCTCGATGTAGCTCTCCAGCGACAGCGGGCCAATGGGGAACTGGACTTCGATGAAGGTCTTGGTGGCTTGGGCAGCGGTCATGTCAGAAGAGGTCTATTTGAGGGTCATTGCCACTGCCGCTGTCTTTCTTTTTCTTGCGGCGGGGCGGGGCGGGGTTTGCGGCGGCATTGCTGCCGGGGGCGGCGGCGTTGCCTTCAGGCGAGTGCTGGCTGAGGAGCGCGGCGAACTCGTTCGCTTCGGGCTTTTTTTTTCAGCCGGCGGCGGGGCTGCACGCGATTCGGTGGATTCGGACAGGGCGTGGAATAGCGCACGACGCCAGCCGAAGCCGATTTGCTGGCCGTGGGCAGCAGCTTTTGCGTAGAGCCACCAGCGTTCTTCGCGCGCCAGTTCGCGCCAGCCGTGCAGGATGGCTTCGATTTGTTCCGGCGCTCCTTCTTCTTGCAAGGCCCACAGCAGCAGGGCCAATTCGCGGCCGACCAGCGGGCTGAGACGGTTGGTACCGGTCTTGAGGCTGGGGGCCTTCTTGCCCTCCAGTTCGTCGGCGTTCATGTCCTGCGCCAGTTCGCGCACGGCGCGGGCGCTGATCTTGCGCCAGGTGGCGCCGGAAATTTCGGCCAGTTCGGTGCGACGCGGCCCGCGCTCGGTTTGCACCACGGAAACCAGCAGGCAACTGGCGCCGGCGCTGCCGTCGATCAGAAACTCGAAGCAGTCGCCGTGCTCGGCGACGATGCCGAAGTCGTGCAACTCGGCCCCGATGCTCACGTTGGCATCGTGCGGCTCGTTCATTGCGACACCTGCGACAGCTCGATCTTGCTGCTGGTATCAACCTGCCATTGCAGCAGCGACTTGCCGGTGGCGAAGTGAAGGTGCTTGAAACGCAGCGACCATTCGCCGCCTTCAACCTGCTTGTCGAGAAACTCGAAGGCTTCCATGACGGCCTGCGGGGCGAGCTGGGTTTTGCTGTCCCAGGTCATGGTGACGGTGGTGTCGGTGGCGGCGACGGTGCTCTTGACCTGCACCATTTGCAGGCGCGCATCGGCCGGTAGACTGCCCAACAAGTGGTAGGTGGCCGAACGGGTCACCAGGTGGGCGAAGGCCGTGCCGTTCACGCTGGCGGGGATGTCCGGGTTGATGGCCGGGCCTGTGCCGCCAGAACCGCCACCGCCGCTCTGGGGTTTGGGCACGGTGATCGAAATGTCGCGCACCACGCCCCCCTTGGCGGCGTGCAGGCGCACTGTGCTGCCTTCCGGCGCTTCGATGCCGGGTTTGGCATAGGGCTTGCCGTTGTTGGCGGGGTTGGAGCCATCCAGCGAGTACAGCAGGGTGCTCTCGGGTGGCACAACCTTGACCTTGACGACCTGATGCCCGGCATTGGGCGACGGGACAAAATCATGGGCGAGGTCGATGCTGTTTTCGATGCGGTAGGGTTTGCCTTCCTTGTTCTTGCCGCTGGAGTCCACCGCCTTGAACTCGATCAACATGGCGCCAGACACCAACGCTTGATCGCTTGGATGAACGCGGTATTCGGCGGCGTCCTCGCGCACAAATAGCTTGTCGGCGTGCACCAAGTTTATGTCGGTGGTGGTGATGACGCCAGAATCTTTGTCGCGGGCGTACTCGATGCTGACACCGGTGATCTCGTCGAAGGGCGGCTTCTGAATCTGCCCGGCATCCTCGCGCCAGGCGCCGGAGGTAATCAGCACTTCGCGCATGCGCTCCAGCGTGCCGGGTTCGGTCCACAGGACATGGCCACGACTGGCGGCACCGTCCTTGATTTGATCCCAGGTGGTGCGGCCGGTCGGCGGAAAGAGGAAAGATTCGACGCGATTGCGCAGGGGTTGATAGACCTTGAGCTTGTCGTCGCCAGACCCCGGATTGAAGACCTGAAATTTGTTGGCCTCACGCAGGGTGGCTTCGACCACGAATTCACCTTTGGAGGCGTCTTCATTGCGGTATTTCACATGGTGGCCGGTTTTCTGGTCAACATAGCCATCCAGCAGCGGCGCGCCAATCAGCGCGGTTTCCTGTTCTTCATCGATCAGCGGGTAGTGGAACTTGTTGAACACGGCCTTGATGGCCAGGAACAACTCCGTCTGATACTCGGCCTCGGTGTCCTTGGCTTTCTTGTACTGGCTGTCGTCGGGCGTGAGGTCCTTGACCACCTGGCTGATGGCCCAGAGGCGCTGCGCTTTCTTGTTGACGTTGAAGATGCCGGTTTGATCGACCGCCGTGAGGAAGGCGACGCGGTTCTTGAATTTCTGCCCGGCGAAAAACTTCTGGAAATCGGTATCGGGCTTGAGGATGACCAGCGTGGACTTTTCTCGCTCAAGCTGAAGTTGATCGAGACCGGGCAGCACCGCGAGCTTTTGATAGCAGCGCTTGTCTTTTGGCTCGAACATTTCTGCCAGCTTGGCCTCGATCTTGGTGTCACGGTCTTCATTGGTGCAGACCTTGGTATAGCTGTTGACCTGCGCGTTGAGGTTCTTGTGGCGGTTGAATAGGTAGCGCCCGGATTTGGTCTGCTCGATGTACCAGCAGGTGTCGTAGAGCTTTTTCAGGGCATCCTGAAGGCCGAGGATGGTGCGCCCCGGCGCCAGCAGGTATTCCGCCAATTCAGCATCGGTAAGACCGCGCGGATGGATCTCGGACAGGGATGCGGACAGTATCCATTTAGCGCACAAGCTGGCCAGCCCGTCAGTTTCGGCATCCAGCGTCTCGGCGTGCGAGGTGCCGCTGTTGGCGATGTCGGTCTGCATCGCGTCCTGAAGGGACTTCTTGATTTCAACAAAACGGCTGGCGACGTTGGCGTCGTTGAGGTCGGAGGTGTCCAACGCCAGCAAGTAGTGCTTGGCGACTTCGGCATCGCCCTTGCCCCACAGGCTGCGCACGATGGTGGCCACGAGCCGGATGACATCACGGGTTTTCTGGAAGCCGGGGTTGTCGTTGAACGAAGCAATCAGGTGTTTGGTGGAAAAGTGGAAGGGGTAGGAAACAAGGATTTCCTCGCGCACCTTCATGGTCGGGCGCTCGATGATGGCGCTGGCCTTCTTCAGTTCGGCCACGTAGGCGTCGGCGACAGCCTCGATATCCTTGGCGCTGGCATCCTGCGTCTTGAACAGTCGGCGCCGCAAGATGGCGTATAGCTCGTCCTTGCTGTTATCCACAGGGGCAATGGTCTGCGCGCCCTTGGACATTTCGTTGTTTACGCTCTGCATGGTGCCGCCCAGCGTGTCGTTTGAACGCATGATGCGGGCCAACTCTTCGGCGCCCTGTTCCCAGTCCTTTTGCAGGTCGGCGATGACGATGACGCAGCGGCGGCATTCCTTGTAATCGCGCACGGCGCCGAACAGATTGGTCAATGCAATGCCGGCCAGCGTGGCGGCGCGGGTGCCGTCTTCCTTGCTGCCCTGGCTGGCGGCATGGACAAGGTAGAAGGCCAGTTCGTCGAGCAAAATCAGCGCGGCACGGTCTTTGAGCGCGTCGCGCCATTCAGTTTCCGACGGGGCGCGATCCGGGGCGAAGGTGACACCAAGGGCATCGCCGATGGCAACCCAGACCTTTTTATCGGTGGCGCGGCCGGTAAAGGCGGCGACCACGTCCGGCTTGGCATTGGCCAGCGGGTCACGGAAGGCCATGAGTTTGGCGAGTTGAGGAAATCGCGCCAAGATGCCGGCGACGATCATGCTCTGCGTCTTACCGCCGCCCATCGATTCGGACAGTTTGTAGATGCCGCTGGAACTTCCCGTGCCGGCCAGGCGGGCAAACGCCTGCGACAGGAGTATCTCCATGCCAGAGGTCAGGACGTTGGAATCAAGGAATTCCGTTGCGTCGGCCTCACTGAGCGATGGTAGGTCCGCCAAGTTAACAACGAAATCGGCAGTGCCGTCGAGAACGGAGGCGCGGGGGGTGCAGGTTTGGTTGAGTGTTTTCGTCATTTTTCTTGGGTTCTTTTGCGAGCGAATCGGAAACCGCGTTGCACCTTTTGTCGGGATGCTAGAGGCCTAGTGAGCGGTCTGCGGATAGTGTAACTATAGCCTGCAAGCAATCGGTGTTCTCGCCCAAGTTTTCTGATTGAGCAAAGCTGACAGTTGCCGAGCGTCGGTGAATAACTGGCTCCAGAGTCGCAGGGTACCGGTTCAGGTCCCATCATCAAGCGAGCCAGATCGTTGACCTGTCCAACAAGGACCGGCAAGGCGGGCAGTGTGGGGCCGGGGGAAGAGAAACCTCCCGCTACCCGATTAGGCGTTGCCGTCGACGAGGCTTGCCAAATGCGGAAGCGTTGCGCGGATTGTCGCCACGAGTTCGTTGCCCGCGGCTTCGGGTGCCGCGAAGTCCCACAATATGGTCAGGTGGTGATTCGTGTCAAAGTGGGTCTTGGCGGTCGCGAACTTGCTCTTCTCGCAGGTATAGATGACAGGCTTCCCAAGCCCCTCGGCATAGCCTGCTTCCCAGTAAGCACCCAGATTGTCATGGGTGAGATCTGCAACGACAAAGTCCGAGACTTGAATCTCTACGCGCAGACGGTCGTCAATGAGCCCAGCCTTCGGTACGTCATCCAGTTTGACCAAGTCGAACCCCGCGCGTCTTGCGCTGGGCTTGAAGACTTTCTCAAGCACAATACTTAGGTTCTCGTCTCCGAACTTCATCGCCATGAAGGCCTTCCGATAGACCGCGCCACCTTGCCGCAAGTGCTCGTAGTGCTCCCATCCTTCGAAAGTCAGAGTGGCGTACGCCTGGTCACCACCTTGGAAAGCCTTCGGCTGATTGCCGGTAACCAGGCCAGCCGAAAAGAGGTGATCAAGGACGAGCCCGAATCCTGCTTTGCTCTTTGCTCCGATGATCGATCCGTGAGTGCTGAACTCAACCCATACGGTTTCGCCTGGTCCGGGTACGTTCTGGGCAAGCCAACGAACCAGGAGGTCAGCCTGTTCACGCGGCCGCGGCAGCGGGTGCTTCAACGATGCCTCGGCCATGTACGTATTGAGCAATACTGGCCTATCTCTCTCTTGGGAGCGCCGAATCGTATGGCTGAGCTTGGCTGGGGCGTCCGGATCTGTTGAGTGCAGATGCGGGAGTGTCGAGACCAGACTACCGCTGAGCTTGAAATCGCCACATCTCGGGCAGCTATATTCCGTGAGGTCGCTTCCATCTGGGCTTGGTTCAGAGGAAATGACGGACGATCCGCAAATGGGACAGTTGGCACTCACGGGCACTCCTACGACGTATTAGGAACAGCGTTTAGCTGCTAGGCCGTCAGCGCCCGGTCCATCGGCAAAAACCTTGTTCGACGGCACCTAGCTTCGGCAGTCGTGCGATTGTAACAGGTGCCGGTCTGGCATCACTCCGTCTCTTGAGTTGGATCCGGTGCCAACGCAGGATCATCCCCCACCTCCCATCCTAAACCTCTCCCTCTGCCCCGACCACTCCACCGGAAACGGCAGCATCAGATCCTTCAACGCCAGATGCGCCGGCTGTCTTCCCGCCAGGACCGCCTCCACGATGTCTGGTGCCAGCAGCGCCAATCTGATCACGCGACTCACGAACGATGGCCCGATGCGTTCTGCCTTGGCGATTTCGTCCAGGCATCCGTAGGTGCCGTTTTCCAGCAGCTTCTGCCAGCGAAATGCCCGCGCAATCGCCTTGATCATGGTGTTGTCGATGGTGGCCATCGGCGCCGGGTTTCCCTGCGTACCATCCGGCAATACGATCACCTTGCGCCCACCACGCTTCTTGAAGGTCATTGGCAGATCAACAGAAATGACATCAGCAGTCATCACGCAGCCTTTCTCGCGGGCATCACCGACTGGATCAGTTCCCTGATCCCCGCCGCCTTCATGTCAATGCGCAGGCCGGTGGGGCTGACCGTCACTCGCTCCACCAGCAGTTGAACAATCCGCGCCTGCTCAGCGGGGAACAGTTCATCCCACACTGGCTCGATTGACTGCAGGGTCAGAATGACCTGCTGCGCGTCTGCTGCCGGATCGAGCGCCACCACCTCGCGAATGGCCTGCGACATCACCTCGGGGGCCTGCAGTACTTTGCGTACCTGGGCAATGACGGCGGCTTCCACTTCTCCCGCGGGAACACGAGATATCGAGCAGGCGTCCTTGCCGATCTTCATCGAAGCGGTATTCACGTAGTAGCGATAGACCTTGTCGCCCTTGTTGGTGGCGCCCGGCGTCATGGCCCAGCCATCGTCGGCGAAGATCAGGCCCTTCAAAAGGGCAGGAGCCCGCGATGGACGATTCTGGCGAGCGCGTTGTTCTTGATCTCCGCGACCCAACATTGCCTGCACCTGATCCCACACTGCCCGATCCAGGATTGCTTCGTGCTCCCCGGCGAAGTGCTTGCCCTTGTAGGCAGCGACGCCGACAAAGACGGGATTCTTGAACATCTTGTAGAGGTAGCCTTTGTCGATGAGCTTCCCGACGCGGGTCTTGTCTTTGAGGGTCGTCCAGGATTTCGTGGTCACGCCCTCGGCCCGCAGTTCCCGGCACAAGGTGGTCATTGATCCGAGGGCAATGAAGCGCTCAAAAATCCGCCTGACCAGTGCTGCCTCGGCGGGGTTGGGTATCAACTTGCGTTCAACCACATCGTAGCCCAGCGGCGGCATGCCGCCCATCCAAATTCCCTTGGCGCGGCTGGCAGCAATCTTGTCTCTGACTCGTTCCCCGCCAAGTTCCCGTTCAAACTGAGCAAACGATAGCAGGATGTTCAGCGTGAGCCGCCCCATGCTGGTGGTGGTGTTGAACGATTGGGTCACGGAGACGAAGGTCACCTTCTGCGCGTCGAACAGTTCGACCAGTTTCGCGAAATCGGCCAGCGATCGAGAAAGACGATCAATCTTATAGACGACAATCACATCGACCAGACCTTCGCGGACATCGTCGAGTAACCTCTGAACCCCCGGCCGGTTGAGGGTGCCGCCGGAGTACCCGCCATCGTTATAAGCGTCGGACAATGCCACCCAGCCTTCGGACTTCTGCGAGGCAATAAAGGCTTCGCAGGAATCGCGCTGAGCATCCAGCGAGTTATAGGCCTGGTCGAGACCTTCCTCGGTGGATTTCCGGGTGTAGATGGCGCAGCGCAGTTTCCGGGTGGGGGTCATGCCGACCTCCGGGCGCGCAGACCGAAGAACATCCAGCCATTCCAGATCGTGCCGGTGATCGCCTTGGCAATCGACGACAGTGACTGGTACCGCTGACCCTGGAACTCGAAGTGGTCAGGCTGCACCACGACCTCGTAGGGGGTGCCCTGCCATTCTCGGATCAACTTGGTCCCGGCAACCGGGCGGTCGTCAGCGCGGCGGCTGCGAATCTTCACCTTGCCGCCATCGACTTGCTCACCCAGGACTTCCAGACGCTTGATGGTGCTGGTCTTCAATCCGCCATTGGCCAGTTCCTGCAGGCGGTAAGCCAGGCGGTTTTCCAGGAAACGGCGGTTGTAGGGTGGCGGGTCGGTGTCGAACAGGTCCCGCCAAAGTTGCTTCAGTTCGGGGATCGGGGTGGTTCTGAGGGCCACCACCCGGGCCAGTACGTCAGTCATGAAATGTCTCCCTTGGGGTTCAGAACAGAGTCATGAACGCGCTGTTCGGTGCGGCTATCAAGGGCTTTTTGACGCTCATGCAGGCGGAGAACGCCGTGCGCCAAAATCATGGCGACGGCGCGCAGGGGAGTCACCGGGGTGCCGGCTGGTCGGCATGCCACACGAGGTGGAATCGAAAGGGACTTGGACATGGACACCCTTGCATAAATGGCTTCCATGTTCTTACCGATTCGATGGCCGATTTTCTCAGGCGCCTAACCGAGCCTGGCGCCGACCCGATCATCTGGGTACGTTCGAAGACCGAAGCCCTCACCAGATCCGTTCACGAAACCGCAACTTCTCGTAATTCCATTGTCTGGGTCCGGCGCCTTGCCACGCTCGTGCCGGCCCGGCTTCAACTTTTCTCAAGACGATACTACATGCCAGTTTCCCCACACCCTTGCGAGGGTTTATGCTTGCAGCGTTGACGCCGGCCGACCGGCAAGAGCCAACGCTGTTCGACAACCTGACCAAATGACTCCCTCGGAGAAACACATCCACGCGACGAACATCAACCGCGCGTTGGGCCGACCAGACCTCCGGATGTGCGTGGGAAGGCAGCGATCAGCGGCAAGAAAAAGAATGCGGACAAATAACAAGTAACAAGTCGCGGTGCTACACCACTCGAATCACTGAACTCCCCACGGCCAGGGTCATTTGACGCGGCCACCTGCAGGGAGCAACTGCCGCTGTGGTAGGAACACATCGACTCCCGTAGGGGCAAGGCCCCTCTTTGTGTTCAAGGAGCTACCACAACATGAAAGACATGGAGAACTTCTCCCGACTCGTTCGGAAAACGAGAAAGGAGAACCTGCCGCTGCTGGAGCGGTACGTTGCGCGATGTGATCAACAGACTTCAAAATCCATCGACTGGTCACAGCCGATTGATAAGGTGCGCGAATCGATTGTCGCGGCGATGGGCGCGGTGATCGGCCAGACTCGGAAAAAGCTGGAAGATCGGGCAGAGCGTATCTATCTGATGGCCAAGCAGAGCGGCCACGAGGCAGTGCGTTCCCTCGGCAAGGGCCTGGAATTCCCTGGCAAGGAGGATCTTCCCGATGGCATGGCGCGCATGCTCTGGCTCTACCTGGAAAAAAACGATGCCTTCGTTTACGCGGAAGAAGCCCGGTACGCGATCGAGCACCGGCTTAGCCCGAAGACCTACAGCGCATTCTCAGGCCCAAGAGATCTGGCTTTGACTGTGACTGATGCGAGCAAGCAGCAATTTGCTTCGAAAATAGCAGGGCTGATGAATGTTGAGCCGAACGAGATCGCCATCTCCGACTTCACCCGAAGTGGCTATTCTGTCCAGAGCGATGACGGTGAGGAAGAGACCGAGCAGGTGACGCTTTACCAATTCTCGGCTGCCGTGAATACTGAGGCAAACAGCTTCGAGACCGTCCGGAACGGCCAAGTCGAGACAGGGTATTTCGTGCCTTGTAACAAGATCCGGCTGACCTACGAGCCGGCCTCGGGGGCGATCGAAGTCTATGCGCCGAGTATCGGGATGCGTCGGGATATCGCACGCGCCTTCGCCGACACGATCATGATGCACGAGTTCACGAGCGAGACCATTCCACTCGAGGACTACGATCTCGAGTCCTTCAAGAAACCACGCGCGTTCCCCGCCAACGGCGAGAACATCGGTGCGATCCGGGTAACCCAGATCAAGGTCGAGCGCCGGCATGAGGTTGGCGGTGGCGACAACAGCACCAAGAAAGCGGCCTACAACGCCCTGGACATCCGATTGCATCGTAACGAACCGCGTTCTATCTGGGCTGTCGCGCAGGACGATTTCAATATTTCTGACCTGACGCCGTACGAGGTGAAGCAGGTCAGAATCGTGATCGGTATCCCGAAGCAAGTGGAACGCCGAGCGCATGGGCTTTCTGTCCTGATCACTACGCCCAATGGTTGTTCCAACGGCAACATGAGTGGTGAAGAGCGAGAATTGCGCGACAGGCTGCTGCGTCACTGGCAGATCGTGAATGTCTTCTGAGACCTGCTCGACAGTCTCGCGACGCGCCGCGGAACTGTTCCTCCAATTGCTGGAACGGCACGACCATCTGGTGTTGCATCGCGACCTGCTGCGCCAGCGGGAGCTCGTCAGAGAGATGGTGAATTTCGGTATCCTTGCGTTTGAAACTCACGCTTCCGAAATCATGATCGACGTTATCGATGGTCAAGAATCCGTCGAAGTGGAAGTCGACCAGGGGCGTGGCATTGCGCGATACCTCTGTCCCGAGTCAGGCCGAGAGCTGTCGGTCCCGCTGTACGAAGTCGAACTCTACCGGCTCAAACCGCAGCGGCTATGCGTGACCATCGCCGAGCAGTTGGAGATCGGTGACGAGTTCGCCCGACACATCGAAGCACCGCTCATGTCAGACCGCTTCTGGTTCCTTGGCAACGCGAACCTTGGGGGTGCCCGACTGCCAGTATTCTTTGCGCGCAACTTGACTCGTCACCTCGACGCGATCGTCAGCACCTTGCAAGGACGCTCGGATACCGAGGGAGGACTAATGCTGTACTCCGGGAAGGCGCCGAGCCCACATATCGTCTTTCCGGGACGCCACTTCGCGGTCGGCCTGATCGACGCCTTTTCGACCGAATCGACCAGCGCAACGCTGATCCGATCCTACCTCGACAAAATCGTTTCCGGGATTTCGCCTGACCGGAGTGATCCGTTGTTCAGCTTCGATTACAGATCAGGCGAGCTGATCATCCGCGGACGTAGCAAGGTCTTCAAGGGCGTGCAGCGCGACATCGTTGCGTGGCTGTGGAAGATGCGGGAGTCCGATCACGGCGGGTTTAGCTGGGCCGACATCAAGAGGTATGCCAACTCGGACTCCCGAGGCATTGATGACGCCTTTTCCGGAAAAGCCTGTCGAGAGGATTGGATCGAAAGGATCTGCGCAGCACGATATCGATTGCGCCGAGACTGACCCAAACCAACCGCCTCCGGGCGGTTTTTTTTTGCTCGCCGTTGTTCAGTAAGTCTTCAGTAAATCTGCCGTTGGCGCGTCAGTAAATCCCGACCCTATCGTTCGTCTTACACCAGTTGCGGTGTGTGACACCCCCGGGTGGCATCTCTTAATCGACAGGATTGACGGCTGGCGAAACGCAAAAAAAAGGACAACGATGCAGACTCTCCACTCCCCCAAGAGCTACTTCAACGCAGCGACCCGAGCCGCTGGCGCTAATGCCTGGCGTGTGGCCCACAAGATTGGCTTGTCGGCAGAGGAACGCCAGGACGTCGAGCACGACATCCTGCTTGAACTGCTTGAGCGCGAGTCCCGCTACGACGCATCCCGCGGTCAACCCGGAACGTTCACCGGACTGGTTTCTCAGCACCGCGCAGGAGAACTGACCAGCGCGATCGTGCACGACCGCCAGCACATGCTTTTCAGATCGTCCGGGGAGGACGCCGCGAACGAGTGCGACTCCGATTGCCTCGACGTGTTGGCCGACGCGAACAGAGTGGTGCCGCGGTGGGGTGAGCCCCCCAGGGGCTACGACGAAATTCACGTGGCCCGGGATCTCGACTACGCCGTCTCTCTGATGGACGCCGAGCAACGCGTGCTTTTGGGGTTGCTGACCGAGCATCAGGACATGCCCATGGCCTGCAAGGCTTCAGGGCTCTCCAAGCCGACATTCTACCGCCGCGTGGCCGACCTCCAGATGCATCTGCGCATGTTCGGCATCAAGGCCGCCGCGTAGACCGCCCTGAGAAAAAACCCGGCATCGCCGGTAAGAACAATCAGACGCCGCAGCTTTTCTGCTGCTGCCAACTGACGGAGATTTCATGAACGCCTTCGATCCCACCTCTGTGCTGTCCCAAAGCGAGCCGAGCCCCCTGACGGTCAATCTCGAACGTCCGCCACACATACCCGCCAAGCCGCTCACCGAAGCCGCCCTGTGTGACTGGATCGCCAGTTCGGTACCCGGTGAACGTATCCAGTACCACCAGGGCCTGCTGCTGCTGGACCGGTCGGAGGCCAGTAGCTCCTATCCATCCAGGGAGCGCCAGCGCATCCATTCCGTGGCCAAACGTGCCTGGCACGCCTGCGAACTAGGCCTGGTGCATCTGGTGAGCCAGCGCGTCGAGCCCTTCGTCTTTCGCTACATCGCGGAGCGCGCACGGATGACCCCGGACGCCTCGCAGGCCCGCAAACAACTGCTCACCCCGGCGCACTGAGCGCCAACACCGAATCGCCACTGACCACCCAAAGGAGCGCATCTACATGGCCATTTCGCTTTCCCAACTCACGCGCGCCAGCGCGCCGAAGCCGCCCCGCATCCTGATTCACGGCGTCGCCGGCGTCGGCAAGACCACGTTCGCCGCCAACGCCAACCATCCGGTATTTATCCAGACCGAGGACGGTCTCGGCACGATCGAGGCCAGCCACTTCCCGATCGCACGCTCCTTCGAAGACGTGATCGACATCTTGGTCAGCCTCTACAACGAGGAGCACGATTTCAAGACGGCGGTGGTCGACAGCGCCGACTGGCTGGAACCGCTGATCTGGGCGAAGACCTGCAAGGAATACGGCTGGAAGGATCTGGAGGCTCCCGGCTATGGAAAGGGCTACCTCGCCACCATGGAGTTCTGGCGACAGTACCTCGACGGTCTGAATGCCCTGCGCGACGAACGTGGCATGACCATCGTGCAGATCGCCCACACCGACATCAAGCGCTTCGACAGCCCGGAGCATGACCCCTACGACCGCTACGTGATCAAGCTGCACACCCGCGCGGCGGCCTTGCTGCAGGAGCACGCCGACATCGTGCTTTTCGCGAACTACCGGATCAGCACTGTCAAGGCCGACGTCGGCTTCAACAAGAAGGTGAATCGCGCCCTCGGTTCCGGCGAGCGCGTCATCCATACCGCCGAACGTCCCGCCTTCCTGGCCAAAAACCGCTACGGCCTGCCCGACAGCTTGCCGCTCGACTGGTCGGCCTTCGCGCAGGCGATGCCGGACAGTTTGAAGACCGCTCTCAGCAACCACTGAATTCTCATTTTTGACCGCAAAGGAGAAACACCATGGCTTCATTCGGACACACCTTCGACGCCTCGACCGTCGAACCCTCCACCCCCTTCGAAGTCTTTCCGCCCGGCAAGTATCGGGTCCAGCTCGTCGCCAGCGAAATGCGCCCAACCAAGGACGGCATGGGGCAATACCTGCTTCTCGAACTCGATGTACTCGAAGGGCAGTACACCGGGCGCAAGCTGTTCGACCGCCTGAACCTCGTCAATGCCAACCCCGACGCCGTGCTGATGGCGCAGCGCAGCCTGTCGGCGCTTTGCCGGGCGGCCGGCAAGATGCAGGTCAGCAACAGCGAACAACTGCACCTGATCCCGGTCCAGATCGACGTCAAGGTGCGCCCGCCGAAGGGGCAGTACGGCGAAAGCAACTCGATCCGCTACCTGTCGGGCACCGATGCGCAGCCCACGTCGCCTCCCGCAGCCCCGGCTGGCTTGGCGCGTCCAGCCACCCCGGCAGCCAACGCCACGCTGCCATGGAAACGTCAGGGTTGAGACGATGAGCAAGCACGCCCCCCTTTCTGCACCACTGCCGGCCACCGCACAAACGTGTCGCGAGCGCCTGGTCGAGCTGCAGGACGAGATCGCCTCGATCAAGACCCAGATCGCCACGGCGGACATCGCCCGTCAGGCCCGGCGCGGCGCGCTCGATGCCCAGTGGTTCCACCGGGCGAAGACGGCGCTGCGTTTCAAGCAGCAGGAGCTTGCTCGGGTGTCGGCGCATCTGGCCGCGCTGTCAGGCGACTTCCCGCGCGACCGATTCAAGGACACGCTGATCGACGTGCTGCGCGAGCACCTCCCGGATGACGCGTGGCAGTCGGCCTTGGCGGTCGCCCGGGAGCGGCAAGGCCGGGAGGTCGGTCATGGCTGACTTGCCGATCGTCGTCAGTCCGACCCGCGAAGCGATCTTCGCCGCCTACGAGGCAGACGCTCGCCAGGGCTTCCGAGTCCACCTGGGCGCCTCGCTGATCGGCAAGCCCTGCGAGCGGTCGCTGTGGTACGACTTTCGCTGGACCACCGTCGCGCAGCATCCGGGCCGCCTGCTGCGCCTCTTCGAGACCGGGCAGCTGGAGGAGACCCGCCTCGTGCGCAACCTGCGGCGCACCGGCGCCACCGTGCTCGACGTCGATCCCGAAACCGGGCGCCAGTGGCGGGTCGAGGCGCACGGCGGCCATTTCGGTGGGTCGCTCGACGCCGTTGCACTGAACCTGATCGAAGCGCCCAAGACCTGGCACGTCGTGGAGTTCAAGACCCATTCGCGCAAGAGCTTCGCCGATCTCTTGGCCAAGCGCGTCCGGGACAGCAAACCGCAGCACTTCGCGCAGATGCAGATCTACATGCGCCTGACCGGCATGACCCGAGCAATGTACCTGGCGGTGAACAAGGACACGGACGACCTCTACGTCGAGCGGGTCAAGGTCGATACCGCGTACGCCGATCGGCTGCTGGCAAAAGCCGCTCGCATCCTCTTCGCCGCGCGGCCGCTCGACCGGGTCAGCGAGGATCCGGCGTGGTACGAGTGCCGAATGTGCGCCCATGCCGAGGTCTGCCGGGGTCAAGCCGCCGCCGCTGTGAACTGCCGCACCTGCCTCTCTTCGACACCCGTCGAGGGGGGCTGGTGGTGCGAACGCCACCAGCGGGCCTTGTCCGAGGCCGACCAGCGCGCCGGCTGCGACCAGCATCTCTACCTCCCCGACCTGGTGCCGTGCGAGCAGATCGACGCCGGAACGGACTGGGTCAGCTATCAACTTCCCGGTGGCGGAATCTGGCGCGACAGCGGCCGCCACAAGTACGCGGAGCATTCGCTATGACCTTGACCGTGCGTCCGTACCAACAGGCAGCCATCGATGGCATCTACCAGTATTTTGAGGGGGAGACCGGAAATCCCCTGGTCATCATCCCGACCGCTGGCGGCAAGTCCCTGGTGATGGCCCGCTTCATCGAAGGCGTGCTGAAAGCGTTTGCGGACCAGCGCATTCTCGTCGTGACGCACGTCCGCGAGCTGATCGAGCAGAACTACCGCGAACTGATCCGGCTCTGGCCGCAGGCGCCGGCCGGCATCTACTCGGCGGGACTCAAGCAGCGAGACATCAGGGCGCGCATCCTGTTTGCCGGCATCCAGTCGATCCACAAGCGCGTCTATGACGTGCAGCAGTGCGACTTGGTGTTAATCGACGAAGCGCACCTGATTCCGCGCTCATCGAACACCCTGTACCGGCGCTTCCTCGACGGTTTGACGCGCCTCAATCCGCTGCTCAAGGTGATCGGTTTCACGGCCACCCCGTACCGCCTGGACTCCGGACGGCTCCACGAGGGCGATGGCGCGATCTTCACCGACATCGCCTACGAGGTCTCGGTGCGCGACCTGATCGACCAGGGCTATCTGTCGCCGCTGGTGTCCAAGCGCATGGCGACGCAGCTCGATGTCGGCGGCGTGGGCACCCGTGGCGGCGAGTTTATTGCGCGCGAGTTGAACGCCGCGGTCGACCGGGAGGCGATTACCCAAAGTGCCGTGGCCGAGATCGTCGCCTACGGTCAGGATCGCCGCTCGTGGTTAGTCTTCTGCGCCGGCGTCGAGCACGCGCGACATGTGCGTGACGCGATCCGCGCGCAGGGCATCGGGTGCGAGACCATCCTCGGCGAGACGTCCAGCGCCGAGCGCGATCGGCTGATCGAGGCCTTCAAGGGCGGCAAGATCCGCTGCCTGACCAACGCCAACGTGCTCACCACCGGTTTCAATGCCCCTGGCGTCGAACTGATCGCGATGCTGCGACCGACGAAGTCGGCGGGGCTGTACGTGCAGATCGTCGGTCGCGGCTGTCGGCTGGCGCCGGGCAAGAGCGACTGCCTGGTCCTGGACTTCGCCGGCAACATCGCCCGTCACGGACCGATCGATGCGATCAAGCCGAAACGTCCCAGCGAGGGCGACGGCGACGCGCCGATCAAGGTGTGCCCGGACTGCGCCAGCAGCGTTCATGCGGCGGCGCGCGAGTGCCCTGAGTGCGGGCACGCCTTTCCCCTGCCCGCGCCAATGATCGAGGCCCGGGCCAGTACGCTCGAGGTGCTCTCAAGCCTGGTCAAGCCCGAGTGGGTGGCGGTGAGCCAGGTCTGCTACGCACGCCACGAGAAGGCCGGCAAGCCGCCCTCGCTGCGCGTCGAGTACTGGTGCGGCCTGTCGGCCCATCACGAGTGGATCTGCGTCGAGCATACCGGCTACCCCCGCCAGAAAGCAGCGACCTGGTGGGCCGCGCGCGCACCGGGTACGGCCTTACCGAAAAGCGTCGACGAAGCGCTCCAACACGCCCCGGCTTTGCGGCAACCAGCCGAGATCGCGGTACGCCCGAGCGGGCGCTACACCGAAGTCGTCGCGGCGCGCTTCTGATGCTCTGCGACGTGTGCCGCCGCGACTACCGTGGTTTTGGTTACTCACCACGTCTGACCCGCCAGAGCGGCCCCGATCTGTGGGCCTGTTCCATGCGGTGTCTGGACATCATCGGGAGGCTCAAAGGAATGATCGACCCCAATAAACATGAAGAAGCCGCACTGCGTCAGGCCAGCGCCGTAGGCGGCGAGTACGTCGAATCGCTCGGCCGCACCAATCTGGCCCAGTGGTCGGCGCACGAATGGTCGACGCTGATCGACGTCGTTGTCACTGCTTTCCAGGATCACCTGCGGGAAGCCTATAACCAAGACCCGCCGTTTTGAGGAGGAGGTAATGACCGCTTCCAGTTTCATGGCGCAGTTGGGCGCCAAACTCGTCGACGCCGGATTTCCGATCCTGCCGATCCAGCCGGGCACCAAGAAGCCGGGCGTGTTTCGCCGCGGTACGTGGCGCGACTATCCGGCCTGGAGTCGCCATTGCACGCGCGACACCACCGACCACGAGATCGACGTCTGGGGCGACTGGCCGGATGCCGGCATCGGCGTCGCTGCCGGGCGGGTGATCGGCATCGATATCGATGTGTTGAGCGATCCGAAGTTGGCCAAGCGTATCGAGGTCCTGGCCCGCGAGATGCTGGGCGACACGCCGGCGTTGCGCATTGGCCGGGCCCCCAAGCGCCTCCTGGTCTATCGCGCCGACCAGCCGTTCAAGGGGTTCAAGCTGCCGCCAATCGAGGTCCTCGGCCTGGGCCAGCAGTTCATCGCCTACGGTATTCATCCGGAGACCGGTCAGCCTTACGACTGGCCACTGGAGACGCTGGCCGAGATCGGGATCGGGGAGCTGCCGACGGTCACCGAGGCGCAGGCGCACGCTTTTGCCACGGCAGCGATCGCGCTGGTGCCGCCAGAATTGCGGCCGGCGCGGTTGCCGCATCTTCAAGGCGCTGAAACAGCCGCTGGCGGGGCTGGGGAACAGCGCGGCACACTTGAGGCGGTCACCGAGGCGTTGCGCTTCATCGCGAACGATGACCTCGACTACGACAGTTGGGTGCGGATCGGCCTGGCGATTAAGGGTGCGTTGGGCGACGATGGCTGGCCACTGTTCGAGGCCTGGTCGGGACGCGCAGTGAAGAATGTTCCCGAGACAACGGACAAGGCATGGCGTGGCATGAAGCCGACCCGCATTGGTGCCGGCACGCTCTACAGACTGGCGCTCGAGGTAGGTTGGGACCCGGCTCCGACGCTGCAACTCAACGGCGCGCTGATCGTGAACGGTCATCATCCGGCGAAGGAGTTTCTCGAAATGCTTAACAGCACCAAAGCGATGCTCGGTCCCGTGACGGCACCCTACAAGAAGGTCGGGACAAAGATGCCCCAGGCGACATTGATGCCATTTGGTTGGAATCAGGTCGGGGGCGTCATTGCCGACATGATGGAGCTGATGGACCGCAGCGCGAAGCGTTCACAGCCCGTGCTTGCACTGGGAGCGTCCTTGGCCGCCGTCGGCGCGCTGATGGGGCGTAAGTACCGCACGGCGAGCAACATCCGTTCGAACCTCTACGTCGTTGGGGTTGCCGAGAGTGGCGCTGGCAAGAACAACAGCCGGCTGGTGATCAACGAGCTTCTTCGCCGAGCCGGGCTGCTGCAGTACCTCGGTGGCAACAAGATCGCCTCTGGTTCGGGGCTGCTCAATGCGTTGTCTCGGCAGCCTTCGCCGCTGTTTCAACTCGATGAATTCGGCATGTTCCTGTCGGCGGCTGTCGACCGCAAGCGCTCACCGCGCTATGTCTGCGAGATCCTGGATCTGCTCACCGAGCTCTATACGACGTCGGGTACCACCTATTTCGGAATCGAATATGCACAGAGCCAGGCAGATGCCGCGCATCGGGCGATTCATCAACCCTGTGTGTGTGTCTACGGCACGACGACGCCGGTGCACTTCTGGCAAGCGCTGCAGGCAGCCAACGTCGCTGATGGTTCGCTGGCGCGGTTCCTGATCCTTCAGACGGAGGAGGACTTCCCGGATAGCAACAAGGACTTCGGCGTCATCGATCCGCCCCAGGGGTTGATTGATCGCCTGCTGCTGATCCATCAGGGCGGGGGCAAGCTGTCGGGCAACCTCAGCGATATCGGTGGCGTGGATCAGGTGTCGCCGACACCCCGCTTGGTGCCCATGAGTGACAAGGCAAAGGCAGGATTCAAGGCGCTTGACCGCGACCTCCTGGATGACCTGCGCGCCTCGTCCGGCAGCGGTTTCGCGTCGATCCTGGCGCGCATCGAGGAAAACGCCACCAAGCTCGCTCTCATCCGTGCCGTATCGCGCGATGCGGTGGATCCGCAGATCCAGAAAGAGGACGCAGAGTGGGGCATTCTCATCGCACGGCATTGCGCCAATCAGACCATTCGTGAAGCGTCGATGCGGGTTTCGGAGAACGTCATCGAGTCGAATCACAAGCGCGCGCTCCTGATACTTCAAGGGTCGGGGACCGAGGGGATGACTAGGAGCGAGTTTACGCGTCGTACGCAGTTCATGGATGGCCGTCAGCGCGACAGCGTGCTGCAAACGCTGCTGGACGCACAGTTCATCGAGGTCGCCATGATTCAAGGAACCCGACGTCCAACGCAAGTAATAAAAGCGCTTACAAACAATGCGTTAGATGGTGACAGTGATTAACTTCAATTTTTATTATTTCAAACTTCACATGCCCTGCGTACACACATCCACATCGCCTCGCGCGCGAGACCCGAAGAGAGGGAGAGAGAAAACAGGATATATTGAAAGAATTAAATATTGATATATCTATCTCTCTCGCCACGAGCACTCCATTGAAAGATTGAAGTATTGACGTTATTGCCGTAGCCCCATTTTTGCTCTGACCCGTACCCGATCCCGATCGGGCATGAGGGAGCGCCGAAGACCCTGACCCGGTCGCGTGCCGCTCCTCCAGGCCGCCTTAGCCTCTTGGAGGAACTGCACCATGTCTCACCATTCAACACCCCCGCCAGCGGCCAGCCCTCGCGCCGCAGTGACCCTGCCCGGCGCTGTACTCGCGCTCGATCTCGGCCAGCACACCGGCTGGGCGCTGGCCTATCCACGCGGTCCCATCACCTCGGGTACCGAGACCTTCAAAGCGGGCCGCTTCGAGGGCGGCGGCATGCCGCTGCTGCGCTTCGCCGCGTGGCTTGACGAATTGCAGGCCAAGGCCGGTCCGCTGACCGCCGTCGTGTTCGAGGAAGTGCGCGCGCACCGAGGCACGGCGGCGGCCCACACCTACGGCGCCTTCCTCGGCCAGCTCACGGCGTGGTGCGAGCTCCACCAGGTGCCCTACCAGGGCGTGCCGGTCGGCACGATCAAGAAGCACGCGACCGGACGCGGCAATGCCGGCAAGGACGAGGTGATCGCGGCGATGCGCGCCAAGGGTTTTTATCCCGCCGACGACAACGAAGCGGATGCGCTGGCGCTTCTGCAATGGGTGCTGAAAGGGGGTGCACGATGAGCCGACTGACCTGCACCCTCGGGCGCCTGGTGCCGGTGGCGCCAGCGACCGAAGACGAGCTGCGGGCGATGCGTGCCGCCGCTTGGCACAAGCAGGGCGTCATCGCGGTGTCGCTCGAATCGGTCACCGACCGTTGGGAGCGCACGCTCCTCGAGGCGATCGGCAGCCGGCTCTACGGACGCCGGCAGAAGGCTTCCGATCGCCGTGGGGAGAACTCGCGATGAGCGCCAAGACGAAACCCACTCC
The DNA here is from genome assembly GCA_003332265.1 of Candidatus Accumulibacter meliphilus. Taxonomy (GTDB): domain Bacteria; phylum Pseudomonadota; class Gammaproteobacteria; order Burkholderiales; family Rhodocyclaceae; genus Accumulibacter; species Accumulibacter meliphilus. The sequence goes on along the minus strand of QPGA01000001.1, from coordinate 374,136 downwards.
GTACGGTCCGGTGCGCCCCCTGGCCGGCAGTCGTCAGGTCGAGTGGGTGCGCGAGGCGTCCGGTGAGCACCAGGGCAACGAGCACTTCCGTACCATCGATTCGCTCAGGCTGATGCTGAAGAACGGCACCATCACGCCACCGATGCACGACGCCGGGCAGGAATTCTCGGCCACGTTCGCGCGGGCTCAACTGGACGGACCGCGCGCGCTGGCGCTCGACCGCATTCGCGGTGGACAATGGTGCGACAGCATGACCGAGCGCACCGCCTTTGCCCGCAAGCGTATCGGCCAGGCGCTCGACGCCGTGGGCGGTATCGCCAGTCCGGGTGGCTCGGCAGTGTGGCATGTCGCCGGGCTCGGGCAGAGCATCAAGGAGTGGTCGGCGCAACAAGGCTGGAACGGTCGGCCGCTGTCACAGCCCGAGGCGCGCGGGATCCTGGTCGCGGCGCTCGCCATGCTTGCTATGCATTACGGGTATTTGCGTGAGGCCGGGAGCAAACCCCTTGACCGGTGAACATCGAAGGCCTAGCATTTCGTCAGCCTCAAACAAAAGCGCCTGCCGATCCTCCTCGCCGCAGGCGTTTTTGCATTCTGGCTCGACTTGACCCGCCCCGGTGGCGGGTTTTTGCTTTCAGCGCCGCACCCTCCTGGAACTCCCGAACACCATGCTCAACGTCGAGTACCGCAAGGTCGAGACGCTGATTCCCTGCGCCCGGAATCCGCGTACCCACACCGCCGAGCAAGTGGCCAAGATCGCCGCCAGCATCGTCGAGTACGGGTGGACCAACCCAATCCTGGTCGATGGCGACAACGGCATCGTCGCCGGTCACGGCCGACTCGCCGCGGCGCGCAAGCTGAACCTGGACGATGTACCGGTCATCGAACTGGCCCACCTCACGCCGACCCAGAAGCGCGCCTATCTCATCGCGGACAACCGCATGGCGCTCGATGCCGGCTGGGACGACGCCCTGCTGGCACTGGAACTCGAAGACCTGAAGCTGGCCGACTTTGATCTGTCGTTGACAGGTTTCGACGCCGATGAGATCGAGGCCTTGCTGGCGGACAGTCACACCGACGCGGAGCAGCCGGGCGATGGCAACCAGACCGATGCCGCCGACGACGTACCCGAGGTGCCCCCCAAGCCAGTCTCGCGCCTTGGCGACGTGTGGGCTCTGGGTCAGCATCGCTTGATCTGCGGTGACGCCGCGGACGCCGGCGTGATCACCACGCTTATGCCCTGCGAGCAAGCCAACCTGCTGTTCACCAGCCCGCCATACGCCAACCAGCGCGCCTACACAACCGGTGGCATCGCCGACTGGGATCGCTTGATGCAGGGCGTCTTCGCCCTGGCGATGACCGTGATGGCCAGCGCGGCACAGATGCTGGTCAACCTCGGCCTGGTCCATCGCGAAGGCACCGTGGTGCGCTACTGGGACGAATGGCTCACCTGGATGCCGCGCCAGGGTTGGCGCTTCTTCGGCTGGTACGTGTGGGACCAGGGCGTGACCGTTCCTGGCGATTGGGCCGGCCGACTCGCACCGCGCCACGAGTTCCTCTTCCACTTCAATCGCGAGGCGCGGAAGCCGAACAAGATCGTACCGTGCAAGTTCGCGGGTCAGGACAAGCATCTGCAGGCCGACGGCAGCAGCAGCGGCGGGCTGCGCACCCGGGAAGGCGAGCGCACCGGCTGGAATCACGCCGGCAAGGTGACACAGGACTTCCGCATTCCGGACTCGGTCGTCACCGCGACTCGCCAGCGCGGATCGATCGGCGAGGGGATCGACCACCCCGCCGTCTTCCCCATCGCCCTTCCGGAGTTCATCCTCGAGGCCTACTCCGACACCGGCGACCTCGTGTTCGAACCCTTCTGCGGTTCAGGAACGACGATGCTCGCGGCACAGCGTACCGGCCGCATCGCCCGCTCGGTCGAGATTGCCCCCGAGTACGTCGATGTGGCCATCAAGCGCTTCCAGCAGAATTTTGCTGGCGTGCCGGTGACACTCGCAGCCACCGGCCAGACCTTTGTCGAAGTCGCCGACGAGCGCCTGGGGAGCGACGATGCTGACCGTTGAGCAGTGGCCGATCGACCGCCTGATCGAGTACGCGCGCAATCCTCGCAAGAACGATCATGCCGTCGACCAGATGGCCGCCGCCATCCAGGAGTTCGGCTTTCGGATCCCCTGTGTCGCCCAGTCCGATGGGCGCCTGGTCGATGGTCACCTGCGCCTGAAGGCGGCGCGCAAGCTCGGGCTCGACACGGTGCCGGTGATCCTCGCCGACGACCTGACGCCGACGCAGATCAAGGCCTTTCGTCTGCTGGCCAACCGCTCGGCGACCTGGGCCGAGTGGGACGAGGATCTGCTGCGCCTCGAACTCGATGAGCTGAAGCTCGACGACTTCGATCTGACAATGACCGGCTTCGATGCCGACCAGTTGCTGGAAATCATGACCGGCGAGGAGACGACTGCGGCGGGGAACACCGAAGACGACGCCGTGCCGGACGTGCCGGAAACGCCGGTGTCGCGGTTGGGTGATGTGTGGGTGCTCGGCAAGCACCGGCTGCTGTGCGGGGACGCCACGCAAGAAGGCAGCTACCCGGCGCTTCTCGGCACCGATCACGTGTCGATGCTCTGGCAAGACCCGCCGTACAACGTGAACTACGCCAACAGCGCGAAGGACAAAGTGCGCGGCAAGAATCGCGCGATCATCAACGACAACCTGGGTGACGGGTTCCACGATTTCCTGGTGGCGGCCCTCACCCCGGCGCTGGCGCGCTGCAATGGCGCGGTCTACATCGCGATGTCCTCCAGCGAGCTCGACGTGCTGCAGTCAGCGTTCCGCGCCGCCGGTGGCCACTGGTCGACCTTCATCATCTGGGCGAAGAACACCTTCACGCTGGGCCGCGCCGACTATCAGCGCCAGTACGAGCCGATGCTCTACGGTTGGCCCGAGGGCGGCAAGCGCCACTGGTGCGGCGACCGTGACCAGGGCGACGTGTGGCAGATCAAGAAGCCCGTCAAGAACGATCTCCATCCGACGATGAAGCCCGTGGAACTCGTCGAGCGCGCGATTCGCAATTCGAGCCACCCGGGCGATACGGTGCTCGATTGCTTCGGCGGCTCCGGTACCACGTTGATCGCCGCCGAGAAGTCGGGACGGTCCGCGCGGTTGATGGAACTGGACCCCAAGTACGTCGATACCATCGTTCGCCGCTGGCAGGACTACACCGGCAAGAACGCCACCCGGGAGTCGGATGGCGTTGAGTTTGATGCGGTGTTGGGTCAGGCCGAGAGTGCTTCCTCGGAGATCGCGCAGTGAATCACAAACCCCGTCAGGTACGGCAAGCCTTGCGGGATGCCGGAGTCTTTGCTGGTCCGGCGGTTGATCGTCCAGCCCATCCATTGCGTGATGGCGGCGTGAATCGCCTGCTCGACGTGCTTGCCGACCAGCATCTGGTTGCGGACATCATCAGAAAAGTGTCGTCCGTGGCGGCTGTCGAGGAAGAGCCTGACCGATTCGAGCGGCTCGCCGGTAGCGTTGGAGATTGCGGTCATGGCCAAAAGCCATGCGACTTCGGCATTGTCCTGCATGCCGCCGTAGAAGCCCCAGGCTTCGTTCTCGGTGGCGGGGATCGGGTTGGCGATGGTGTTGGCGGTGGTCATGGTGTTTCTCCCGTTTGCGTTGATGACAGAGACATGATTGCTCTACCACGAACACAAGCCAAGTGCTTTCTCAATCATTTTGGCAACGCTTTCAGTCTTCCCAAATGGACGTTGCATCGCGTGCAATCCCGATGCGCGCCCGGTCGTCGTCGCTTGCTGCTTCGACCACCGCGCTGCCTGTTTTCGTGTTGACGCCCGCTTTGCCGGTGGCACAGAAAGTCTTGCCGTCGTGGATGATGATGCTCGGCGCCGCCTTGCTGAACTCGATCTGGATGCTCATCATGCCGCGGTTGCGACCGTTGGTATCGGTCACGGTGGTCTGGAGGGTGGTCTTGGCGGTCATGGCATGCTCCTCGGGGTAGTTGGCTGCGACACCCGTATGAACGCGCTGTTCGATTGAGAAGGCAAGCGCGTTCTCAATCATCGCGGGCCCATGGCGCCTTGGCTTGCACAGACGCGCCNAGACCGCAGTTCGTGGGCAACCGCCAGCAGGTGAAAGACTTCCTTGAGGCGCCGGACGACACCCTCCTGGTCGATACCCGGGTCGATCACCCGAACGCCGCGCTGGATGGTCGGCTGGCCGTCGATCTCAAGGATGCGGGTCGGACCGCTCTCGTCGGTCGGTGCGACGGTCTGAATTGCCCAGGCCTGATGCAACGCCCGGATGGCCCGCTGACGCAGGCGCGGCAGTTCGGCGAAGTCGATCTCGCCGTAACCCTCGGAGGTGTCGATGCCCAGCGCACCCAGCACGATGGCGGCATTGCGATTGGAGTAGTTGACCTCGGTTTCGGGCTGCTGATCGATGCGGATGGTAATGCTCATGGTGTGGCTCCCTGGCGTGGTTGGTGGCGACACCCCGATGAACGCGCTGTTTGATTGAGAAGCCAAGCGCCACGACGATCGTTCGCGTGACCCGACGTCTCGTTCGAGATGGCCTCAACCCTGGCTGTCGAGTTGGAAACTGCCCGGGCCGTTGCCTTCGTCGTCGGCGAGAAAGATGAGGGTTCGCTTCTGCCCGTTGGGCAAGGTAATGACCAGACCGAAGAATTCGTCGCCGCACTCGTCGACGCCGGTCCGGGCAAGGTTGGTGATGGTGCCGCCCAACAGCGGGCGCAATTGCTGGAGATGAAAGTCGGCGGCGGAGGGTGGGATGCTGGTGGTCATGATGGACTCCTTTGGTGTACTGGTTGACGAGGTAAGGGGGCCATCGGCTCTAAACGTCCCGCAGGACAGTGATGCCGGCCTGCGCCAGGGTCAACGCGGCGCTCGCGAAGATCGTCTCGGCCATCCCCGGGCACGCCTGGGTGTCGTCGAGCAATTCGTCGACGACTTCGCGAGACCGAGCGCGCATCGCCACGAGTGCCGCCTCGCGCCGTTCGTGGCTGGCGGTCCTGATCTCCGGGCAGAGCCGGATCAGCGTGGTGAGGGCGGCGGTGGCGAGTTGGTTGCCGAGAGTGTCGAGGTTGCTGGTCTGGGTCGGGGTCATGGCGGGCTCCTGCGGTGGTTGATGACGATCGTATGAACGCGCTGCCGGGTGCCGAAGCCAAGCGAAACCTCAAGCTTTCGTCGGCTGGCCCCTGGCGTCGTGACGCTCGCCACCTCCTCGGCGTTGGCCCTGCGGGTTGCACGGCCGCGCCGTGTGGCGCTTCGACGCCGCCGGTTGACTACTTGGTGCACCGCGCCAGTTCCGGCGCCCAGACGCCAAAACGCCCGGTGGCCCGGGCGTCTGGCGAGATGGTTGGCGGCTAGGCCACCAATTTCTCCGCCAGCTGGTACGCGTGATCCTTGAACCGGGCGCCCGGGCCAAACCAGGCGGCGTTCAACCGGTTGTCCTGGAGGCGGCCCTTCTCGTGGTCGATGTACTCGGTGGTGGCGTTGAGCAGACCCCACAGGGTCTGGTCGGTCGCGTCCTGGTGGCCGCCGATCATCTCGCCGGCAAAGAGTTCGACGATGCGGCGGTAGCCCTTGGACTTCCTGACCTGCTCAGGCGTGTAACTCTGCCCGTAGGGCATGAAGGGCTGGAACAAGTCCTGCAGCCAGCCATCGGTTTCGAGATCGGTCAGTTTCCGGCCGGCCATCAGCCCGGCCTTCTGCTGGAACTCGTCCCAGGCGTCCAGCGCGATACCCAGGTCCGCCCGGACCGCTTTGGCATCGAAGATCGCCTGGTGCGAGATCGTCACCTGACGCTGCGCATCCCGGTTGCGCAGGGAGGCCTGCAGCGTGTTGTTGCACACGACCCGAATCGTCGTGAACCGCGCCACGGTCGCCATCGTGCCGTCGTAGGAGGTCGCCAGCAGCAGGTAGGGCGCGACTTCGTCGTCCAGGATGCGGGCGTTCTTGCCAACGCGCCCCAGTGCCCAGATGCGCCGGCCATTCATCAGAGCGCCGACGGTCTCGATGCGGAACTGCTTGGCCTCGGCCAACGCACCGAAGAAGTTGAGAATGTCCGCCGGCTGGACCACCTGGTAGTCGGACGAGACGACCGACAAGGGTGCGCCACAGTCGCTGCGGTACAGCACGTGCTTGTCGGCAAAGGACTCGCGCTGGTTCGTGACGGTGCTGTCGAACTGGACCTCGGCCTTGAGGGCGCGCCATTCGAGCTGCGCGGCCTTCTGCCAGACCTCGACGCTGGCCTCGGGATCGACCGTTTGCCCGAGCCCGTGCCAGGGGACATCGGTGTCCGTGGCGTAGGCGATGGCGGCTTGGCCGGTGGTGAAGTCGATCTGGTGTGCCATGGTGTTTCTCCTTCGTGGTGTGGTTGATGACGATCATATGAACGCGCTGTGCCCAACACAAGCCAAGCGATTTTTTAGTCCTCTGTCGTTTATCTTCGCCGTGGCTCCAAACGCAAGAACGCCCGGTGGCCCGGGCGTCTGGTGATGCTGTGGCGACTCACACCATGTGGCGTGGGTCGCCGGTCAGGATTTCGAGCCAGTCCATGACGTAGTGCTCGCCGGAGACGCCTTGGGTGCGCACCTGGCGCACGCGCTTCATGGTGAGATTCCACTCCTTGGCAATGCCGCGGATCGTCTTGTGATGCTTGCGCATCAGGTGCTGGATGGTTTGGGCGCTGATGGTGTTCATGGTGGTCTCCTGCTGGCGTTGATGACGATCGTATGAACGCGCTGTCTGGTGCCGAAGCCAAGCGCCTTCTCAATCTTTTTCGGGGTGGCTGGATGTCTCCAACCACCTCTTCGGTGACTACGCGACGTGGTAGGTGCGTTCGCCGCCAGGGGCCTTCTCGGAGGTGATCGTCAGCCCGAGCTTCCTCTTGAAAGCCCCGGCAAACGTGCCGCGCACAGTGTGACTCTGCCAGCCGGTGGTTTCACAGATCTGCGGAATCGTCGCCCCCTCGGGCCGCTTGAGCATCTGCAGTACCGTCGCTTGCTTGCTGTTCGCGCGGGTGCGGGGCTTCGCCGTCGTCCCTTGCTTGTCTGCCACCCATTGCGCCTCGGTGGCCACCAGGGCGGCTTCCACCTCCGGGTCGGGATGCGTGCTCGGCAGTGCCGGCGGGGTGCGCCCCAGGGCGTCGTAGCCACCCGGCGAGATGAACCAGTCGGTGTCGCTGCCGGTGATCAGGGCCTTGTTGCAAAGCCCGTCGATCACCTTCTTGCGGGCGCCGCCCTTGACGTTGTCGGGAAACCAATTGACACGTCCATCGGGCTGCTCGACGGCGTGTTCGAGGACCAGGCGCTGGGTGTCGGTGAGTGCGGTGCGGGTCATGGCGATCTCCTTGATCGGGGTTGATGACGAGCACATGAACGCGCTGTTCAATCACGAAGCCAAGTCTTCCCACGAAGAAAGATGCGAATGCCCCTACGTGCGCCAACGCCCTGCCGACATCCGGGTTGCGGTGCGGTGCTGACCACGCCCGGCTACTGCGACGCGCACCGTGCCGATCACCGGCAGTGGGACAGCAATACGGGGAAGAGGCAGCGACAAGAGAAACGTGCCCTGCCCACAAACAGCGCCGCGTGGCGAGGCCTGCGCGCTCGGGTTCTGCGTGATGAGCCGCTATGCCGCGAATGCCTGCGGCTCGGTGTCTTGTGCGCCGCCAGCGTCGTCGATCACATCGATGGCGATAGCCACAATAACGACCGATCGAATCTGCAGTCGCTCTGCAGTCGCTGCCACGCCAGAGTCACGGCGAGGCACGACGGCGGCTTTGGCAACCCGAACCGGCGTCGCCAAGCGGACCGAGACTGCTGAGCGTGTCAGCGTCGGTCGATGGCCACTCGATGTCCGGCTGCGCACGCACGAAGCAAGGCCAGATCATTCGCTCATCATCACATTATACGTTCAGCATGCACGGAAAATGCCATTTGTGTAGATATGNCCCGAACCGGCGTCGCCAAGCGGACCGAGACTGCTGAGCGTGTCAGCGTCGGTCGATGGCCACTCGATGTCCGGCTGCGCACGCACGAAGCAAGGCCAGATCATTCGCTCATCATCACATTATACGTTCAGCATGCACGGAAAATGCCATTTGTGTAGATATGGAAGTCCAGCTTCGCGAAATGACTCGGCTGCAGGCCCCTAGGGGCCTAGGTTCTCTACGATAGCATATGCTGTATGCGTGCGCGTGGTCAATTTTTTGTGCGTGCAAATTAGAAAACTTTTTTTTGGCGGGAAATAGCGCTTGAGCATTGATTTCATTGGGGTTTGTGGCAAATTGAGAGGTGCCAAATCCGGCTCGTTTCCGGCCAAAATCGGTGCGAAAGGGCCATTTCGCGGGGTGATTTCGTATGGCCGCTCCCGGACGTAAGCCCCTGCCCGTGGTCGTGAAAGAGATCAAGGGGACGCTGCAGAAGTGCCGGACCAACGTGCGCGAACCGAAACCGACAACGGTGCTCTGCACCCCGCCCGAGTACATGTCGGACAGCGCCAAGGAAGCGTGGAACTACGCGGTGGCCAATTCGCCACCCGGTTTGCTGTCGGCACTCGACGGCGCGGTGCTGGAGCGCTGGGCGAACTGCTCGGGGATGTACCGCGAGGCGCTCTCCAAGATCAACAAGGCCGGTGTCTCGGGGATGATGATCAAAACGCCCAGCGGCATCCTGCGGCGCTCGCCCCTGATGGACGTGATCCGGGATCTGGCGCTGGAGATGAAGGGCTACGAGGCCGAGATGGGATTCACCCCGGCGGCGCGCTCACGCATCTCGCTGCCGGCGGAATCGACGACCGAGTCGGATCCGTGGTCGGAGATTGCCGGATGACGGCCAACCGCAGTTACACGACGATCGCCCGCCAGTACGCCAAGGCTGTCGTCACCGGCAGGGTTCTCACCGGCAAGTGGGTGCGCGAGGCCTGCCAGCGGCAACTCGACGATCTCGCGCGCTTCACGGGCAGGGACAGTCCCTACCGCTTCAACCCGACGCTGACCGACAAGCTGGGCCGCAGTTTCCGGCCTGCCGACAACCTGTGTGCCTTCATCGAGCGCCTGCCGCACGTCAAGGGACCGCTGGCAGGACAGCCGATCCGACTGGAGCCCTGGCAGGTGTTCATCCTGACCACCGTCTTCGGCTGGGTGAAGCCTGACGGCAAGCGGCGCTTTCGCCGCGCCTATATCGAAGTGCCGCGCGGCAATGCGAAATCGACACTTTCCTCCGCCCTGGCCCTGTACATGCTGGCCGCCGATGGTGAAGGCGGCGCCGAGGTGTATTCGCTGGCGACCACCCGCGACCAGGCGCGCATCGTCTTCGGCGACGCACAGACCATGGCCCGCCAGTCGGCCGGGTTCCGGTCCCGCTTCGGCGTCGGCGTCGGCGCGCACAACCTGCACGTGCTGGCCAGGGGCTCGAAGTTCGAGGCGCTCTCCGCGGAAGGCTCGACCCTCGACGGCCTGAACATTCACTTCGGCTGTATCGACGAACTGCACGCGCACAAGACCCGCACCGTCTATGACGTGGTCGAGACCGGCACCGGCAAGCGCGACAACTCGCTCTTGTGGGTGATCACCACCGCCGGCAGCAACCGCTCGGGGATCTGCTACGAGATCCGGACCTTCGTCACCCGCCTGCTCGACGGCGTGTTCGCGGACGACAGCCAATTTGGCATCGTGTACGGGCTCGATGACGGGGACGACTGGACGCTCGAAGAGTCGCTGATCAAGGCCAATCCCAATTGGGGCATCTCGGTACGCCCAGAAGTGCTGGCGCCGCTGCAGGCCAAGGCCATGCAGATGCCGAGCGCGGTGAACAACTTCAAGACCAAGCATCTCAATGAGTGGGTCAACGCGGACACCGCATGGATGGACATGCGTTCCTGGGATCGCTGCGCCGACCAGGGGCTCGACATCGAGTCCTATGCGGGACAGCCGTGCTGGATTGGCCTCGATCTGGCCAGCAAGACCGACATCGCCGCCTTGCTGCTGGTCTTCGCGCATCAGGAAATCGACGGCGGCTTTGCGGTGTTCGGGCGCTACTACCTGCCCGAGGATACGGTGCACGCCACCGGCAACAGCCAGTACCCCGGCTGGATGGGCAGCGGGCGGCTGACGGTGACGCCGGGCAACGTGATCGATTTCTCCTGGATCGAGGCCGACCTGGTCGACTTCGCCTCGCGCTTTGCCATCCAGGCGGTCGCGTTCGACCCCTTCCAGGCGACGCAGTTGTCGACCCGCATGCTGGCCGAGGGACTGCCGATGATCGAGGTACGCCCGACGGTGCTCAATTTCTCGGAGCCGATGAAGACTTTGGAGGCGCTGGTCCTGCAGGGGAAACTGGTCCACGACGGTGACCCCGTACTGGGCTGGATGGTGAGCAACGTCGTCGCGCACCTCGACGCCAAGGACAACATCTACCCGCGCAAGGAACGTCCAGAGAACAAGATCGACGGCATCGTTGCGCTGATCATGGCGCTGTCGCGGGCGATCACGCCCGGCACTCAGGTGGTGCTCGGGGCCGACTACGAGTTGGTGATGCTCTGATGGGGATGTTCAGCTTTCTCTCGCGCTGGATGGCATCGAGTGACGACCGTTCGCCAGGAGGTGACTTCTGGTTCGAGCCGGTGACGATGCGGAGTTCCAGCGGCATGCGGGTATCGGCGGACAACGCCATGCGCGTGGCGGCGGTGTACGCCAGCGTGCGCATCCTGGCCGAGACGATGGCGTCCCTGCCGTTTGTGCTCTACCGGCAACGCGCCGATGGCGGCAAGGACCGGGTGACGGATCACTGGCTGTACCGCGTGCTGGCGAAACGACCGAATCGTTACCAGAACCCGTATGAATGGCGCGAGATGTTGCAGGGTCATCTGGCGCTCAGAGGCAACGCCTACAACCGGATCGTGGCCAACCGCCGCGGCGAGATCGTCGAGCTGATGCCGGTCCACCCGGACCGGATCAGGATGGAGCTGATGCAGTCCGGTGACTACCGCTATCGGGTGACCGACCGCCTTGGCGTGGAGGCGATACTGCCGCGTGGCGAGATCTGGCATCTGCGTGGGCTGTCGTCGGACGGTCTGATGGGCATGAGCCCGATTGACCTGGCGCGCGAGAGTCTGGGTATGGCGCTGGCGGCGCAGGACTACGGTGCGCGCTTCTTCGCCAACGACGCGAAACCCACCGGCGGCTGGATTGAGTTTCCGGGATCGTTCAAGGACAACGAGGCCAAGAAGGTCTTCCGCGAGTCCTACCAGGCGGCGCAGTCCGGCGCGAACCGCGGCAAGGTACTCGTGCTGGAAAACGGCATGAAGTTCCACGAGGTGGGCGTGACCAACCGGGAAGCGCAGTTTCTCGAACTCCGGAAATTCCAGATCACCGACATCGCGCGGCTGTTTCGGGTGCCACCGCACATGATCGCTGATCTCGATCGCGCGACCTTCTCGAACATCGAGCAGCAGAGCCTGGAATTCGTGATGCACACGATGACGCCGTGGGCCGAGCGGTGGGAAGCAAGCATTGAGTCGGAGTTGCTGCTCGATGGCGACGATCTGGAAGTCGAGTTTGATTTCGCGAACCTGATGCGCGGCGATGCGGCCAGTCGGTCGTCGTACTACCAGAGCGGGATCCAAAACGGCTGGCTGACGCGCAACGAGGCGCGGATTGCGGAGAACTTGAACCCGCTCGACGGACTGGATGAGCCACTGCGGCCACTGAACATGGTCGAGGAAGGTTCGGCAGAGGACCGCGAAGGCGATGCTGGGCAGGACCAGCGGCCTGCCCAGGATGTGACTGGACCGCAAGACGATGAAGACGCACAGACCGAATGACGATGGGGATGACACGATGAACCACCACTTGCTGGTTGCTGAATTTCTGGCCACCCCCTGGGCGCTGATGCCTGAACGGCTGAATGCGGTTGCGGCAGTGCTCGCGCGCTGGTCGCAGGACGTTCCGGCTGGTGAAGACGTCTTGGCATCGATCGCCGCTGACCGCAACGTGCGGGAGGCACGCCGGCAGGCGACCACGGCGGTGTCCAGTGGCGGGATCGCGGTGCTGCCGCTGTACGGCGTCGTTACCCAGCGCGGCAACATGGTCGACGATGTCTCGGGGCCGGGGAGTATCAGCACGCAGCAGTTTGCCTCTGCTCTGCGCCAGGCGCTGGCCGATGACTCGGTCAGTCAGATTCTGATCGACATCGACAGTCCGGGCGGCAGCGTCTACGGGGTGTCCGAACTCGCCGACGAGATCGTTAGCGCCCGGGCACAGAAGCCTGTCGTGGCAATCGCCAACAGCCTCGCCGCCAGCGCTGCGTACTGGATCGGGTGCTCGGCGTCCGAGTTCTACGTCACGCCGGGCGGCGAGGTCGGGTCGATCGGCGTCTGGCAGGCGCATTTCGATTACTCGCAGGCGTTTGCCACCAAGGGCGTCAAGCCGACGCTGATCTCGGCGGGCAAGTACAAGGTCGAGGGCAATCCGTATGTGCCGCTCGACGAGGAGGCTCAGGGTTTCATGCAGTCGCGTGTGGATGACTACTACGCGAGTTTCACCAAGGCGGTGGCGCGTGGGCGTGGGGTGCCGATCGCGCAGGTGCGCGAGGGCATGGGTCAGGGTCGCGTGCTCGGCGGCGAAGCTGCGCAGACGCAAGGCATGATTGCTCTTCCGATCTCGTTCGACGAGGTCGTCAGGAAGATGCGGCGGGATGCCAGGTCGATCGCCCGGCCGCGGGCAAGCCGTATTGCGTATGCGCAGCGGGTGATCGAGATTCTGTGATAATGGGCATCGGCAAAGGTTGTCCAGTTGTATAGGGGTGGCACGATGCGCTTATCACGCTCGGTCCGCACGTATTTGCGCGAAAGTAAAATTGACCGGTATGTACAGCGTTGCACAGCAGTGAAATGTGATATAAAGGAGGCGATTCCGCATCGGTCAGACTATTCCTGCGCCTATCCGGAAGAATCGCCAACTGGCGCGGTGCGACTTAGCGGTTTCCACGAAGCCCTAACACCCCCACCGCATGGACGCTGTCCATTGGCCCTAGTTGTATGCGAGCGTGGTAGTTTTCAAAATGGGCACTTCGGTGCCCATTTTTCATCATGAATTTGGTCCACACTTCGGCAACAGGGCGCTCATGAACAACGTCTGGCTCGAAATCGTCCATGAGGCATTGCATGATGTGGTCAGGCAGTCGGGGACTGCGGTGCCGGGCGCAAAGCTTCGATCCGCTGTTGCGAAGGTCGCCGCGGCTCGCTCGCTCGAATTCCCTCCACCGGAGATGGGAAAGTTCTCATCCTTTATCGAGAGCTTCCCGGCCGACTTCATCGTGCATCGGCAGCCCGGGCGAGACATCCTCGTCGTCCCAACCTCTCAGGCCGACCTGCTCACAGTCGAAAACCCCTACACGGGGTCGTCAAAGGCACGCGTCAGGGAGGATCTGTTCGAGGCTCTGACGAGGATCCCCGACGCAAATGGTCCAAGACCCTACTACAGACCCGAAACTGACGTCGTAGTCTGGGTCAACTCCAACGAGCAAGTACCTTCGTCCGCCATTGCGCTACCCGAAGCGACATACGATCAGGAACTCACAGTACGAAGGCAATTCGCGCACGATCTGGAAGCGGATTCCGCAGTCAAGCAAGCGCTGGAAGAGTCGCTTGACCAACCAGCGCCATTGCGCACATTCAGCCACTTGGTTAGCATTCATGGCTTTGGGAGGCAGTGGCATCAATTCCGCCTCGGAGCATTGTCCAGAAAGTTGCGCGAATGGTCTGTCAGCAAGGCCATCTCTTGGCATCGGAACTGGGTCGACCTAGCCGAACCGAGGGTGATTCCCGCACATGCCGGTGCACAAAGCATAACCCTTGACAGCAAGCGGCAACTGTTTGAAATGGCGTCGCTGTTGAGCGATGAAGACCTCTCGCGGATCAGTGTGCCGCTCGACATCGTACTTCGTCTACTGTCGCGGAAATAGGGCGCCCAGCAGGTGGCCACATTCATACTGGCGGGCTACCAGCGATCGCTCGCCCAACACGTCAAGCGAGCACTCGAAAGGGAGAAAGATCGCTTCGGAAGCTGGGCGTACGTGCTGTTCCCCAGCGAAAAGTCCAAGGAACCGTCGATCAGCCTCAGCCAGGTGGACGAGATTCAGCGACTTGCCGCGGCAAATGGTGGCGCGCATGTCTACGCCGTTTCCTCCGATCGAGAGCGCCAGCAGATCGAACACCGCATCAGTCCATACTTTCGTTTTCGTTGGCTTCCAACACGCGTCGTTGGACTCACAGGTAAAGGCGAGGTCGAGCCGCTCATTGAGACGTTGACCGCCGCCACTACGGAGGACGAGTACTGGCTGGAGCACGTCAAGCCGAAAGACTCTGCGTCTCCGTTAATTCTCCCGCAGATCTTCGTGACCACGCGCCCGTTGTCGGAGATGTGGCGCCTCTCGTTGAGCTACAACAACGAAGGGCATCTGCAAGCCGCCGCCACGCTGATTGATCGATTCACCAAGGAACATCGGAAGAGGGTCGACCGCTTCGACAATACACCGTGGCTATCCGCCGACGAGTGGATCTGGGACGACGGTGGCGAGCGACACGGAGACCCCGACTTTCCCAATGACTGGAAGTATTCATTTCGATTGCCAAATGGTTTCCACTTCGACGTTTCGCCGCTAAATAAGAAGAACAAGACGTCGTTCCCCGACCTGCATGGCACGCGCCACTCGTTCAACCAGTACCTGAACATCACAGCGCATGGCGAGGTGCGTGGAGTTAAGCGCCCAACTTAACTCAGGATCATGGGTTGCCGAAGAGTGTCGGTCGAAGGGCTTCTGGCAATCCGCTTCGGGCTCCGAATGATTCCCGTGAGTCGACTGAAACGAGGAACCTCGATAGATTGATGCGCCGCTTGCTTCACGCGTTGCACGCGCGACAGCGCACTCGTGCGCTGCTGCCAAGATTCCCGGCGAAGCTCGGTTGAGTTCCGCCCCGTTCTAAAACGACCCGCCGGTCGTCCCCTACCCAAACCGCCTCCCGGCGGTTTTTTTACGCCCCTCGAACCCGCCTCGTGCGGGTTTTTGCTTTTGGAGAACCAAATGAGCAAGCAACTGCGCGAGCTTCAGGCTCGCAAGACCACCCTGGTCAAAGAGGCCCGCGGTCTGACCGACCTCGCCGCTTCCGAGAACCGCGACCTCACCGACGACGAAGTGACCGCCTTCGACGCCCTGCGCGCCCGCATCGACGCCGCCACGGCCGCCATCGACCGCGAAGCCGCCCTGATCGCCGACGAAGCACGCATCGGTGTCGACCACGTCATCGGCCCGATCGTCACCGACAACCGCGAAGCGGACCCCCGGCGCGGCTTCGGCTCCGTCGGCGAATTCATGCAGGCCGTCTATCAGGCTGACAAACCCGGCCAGTCGATCGACGCCCGCCTGCTGCTGGGCGGCATCGGCGCCGCCGCACCGAGCAACTACGGCAACGAAGCCGTCGGCCAGGACGGCGGTTTTCTCGTTCCACCGCAGTTCTCGCAGGAGATCTTCAAGCTGTCGCTCGGCGAGGATTCCCTCCTGCCACTCACCGACAACGTCGAGATCAGCGGCAACAGCATGGCCTTTCCGAAGGACGAGACGACGCCCTGGGGGACCAACGGCATCCGGGCGTACTGGCAGGGAGAGGCATCCTCGGGAACGCCCACCAAGCCAGTGCTGGGACTGGCCACCTTGCGCCTGAAGTAGAGTCGAGATGTAGCGCGGTAGCATTAGGTTCGGTTTGTCCGTTACCGTCCCTTTCGTCTGACGGTGCCCAAGTAACCGGGCCATCGCCCCGTTTCCACATCCCGCTCATCGAACCGGACGTGCGGATTTCCCGCATCCGGCTCTCGGACAAGACATCACGCTTTCGCCCACGGAAGGTCATGGGTTCTTCTTACCGGCAAATTGACCAGCCCCAGCAGTTTGCTGGGCACTGATTGGGGTAACGCCTCCCCTTTGCCAAGAGCCTTGCACAACCACTGACGCAGCCGCGACAAGCATGGATATTGATCCCATGACTTGCTGGCGACGCCAGTTTCCCGAGCACGTGTTCAGTACCCGAGTTCTTCCTTCACTTCGGCATGTAACGCTTTCCACGGTCTCTGAACTCTCCGGAGTGTACAGGGTTGCCCCAATCTCCTGTCCCTTTCCGCTTCTTGCGTTAGTCTTGAACTGAGGCCCCTTTCCTCCATCGGCATTACCCGACTTCAACGGTACTACGGGCCTCTCCGCCACCCCACCTCGCCCGGCCTGTCCCTCGCGGGCGTCCGGTTGGTCTTGCGCTTGACCACGTGATGGGGCTTCCCGTGTTGCGTCTGTCTCCCTCTTCCACACATGCCGTCACCAATANGTTGGTCTTGAACTGAGGCCCCTTTCCTCCATCGGCATTACCCGACTTCAACGGTACTACGGGCCTCTCCGCCACCCCACCTCGCCCGGCCTGTCCCTCGCGGGCGTCCGGTTGGTCTTGCGCTTGACCACGTGATGGGGCTTCCCGTGTTGCGTCTGTCTCCCTCTTCCACACATGCCGTCACCATTACCCCGGCGGAACCCCAGGCTGCGTTTCGCTCGCATTCACCTGTGACAACGGCCTTCCCCGTAGTTTCGCCGGGTCGGCTTCCGCATCACCCTTTTCGAGGCCTGCTCAGTGTTCAATCAAATTACGGCCTGCGTGTTCGCCAAGTTCCTTAAAGAACCCTCTACACCAGAGGCTTCAGCCGCTTCGTTACCTCCACGACTGCTCCAGTTGCTACCGGCCGGAGCGAAAGTTGCCGGGCGGGATTCGCACCCGCTGAAAGACAGCGCATTGGCACGGCGCACAAAACATCCGGCATAATGTCTGCTGCGGGGGGCACTTTCAGTGCGTCGCTCAACACTAATCATTAGATTTCTAAGGACTTGCGATGACGACTGAGACCGAAAACCTTTGCCCGATTTGTGCATTCGGCCCCCTGCGCGTTGGGACTTCAGACCATGGTGAGCGTTTAAACTTGACGTGCCCTCGTTGCGGCAAGTTCACAATTACGCAGACAGTGGCACGCACCTTGGACGAGCGTCAGCTGGCGACGAAATTGAGTGCCTGGATTCGTAATCGTAACGAGCAAGGCGCCAAAATTCCGGAGATATCCACAGCCACTATTAAAAATATTATCGATTGCTTCCCCACTCTGTCAGTAATTGACAAGCAGGCGATATTATTAGAAATTTTTGGCCGGCGGAGTAAATATCCCGGTTCTAGCGTGTCATTTGACTCAAACTTGGACTTTCCACTAATTTGGGGTGAGAACGCAAATGAACTAGACTTCCACCTACGCACCTTGATGGCAAGGTCTTTGATACAGGCAGGCGATCAACTAAAGGCAGCAGCCGGTCAAGGCCCGCCAGAATACATGCTGACCGCGGCTGGTTGGAGTCATTTGGACGAGGTCAATCGGCCGCGTTCAATTAGCACGCAAGCCTTTGTCGCGATGTCATTCGACACTACACTTAGGTCTGCTTGGCGAAAAGGCATCGAACCTGCGATTATTCGATCGGGCTACAGGCCATTTCGAACGGATGCACAACCATCGCTAGATCGCATCGACGTGCAAATCATGGCTGAAATAAAGCGCTCTCACCTCGTCGTCGCCGACGTTACGCTTCAGCGTCCTGGGGTTTACTTCGAGGCCGGTTACGCAATCGGGCTGGGAATTCCCGTCTACTGGTGTGTACGAAAAGATGACCTCCAAAATGTCCACTTTGATACTCGCCAATATAATCATATCGTATGGGAAAACCCTGACGATCTCTGTGTTCAGCTCCATGATTTTATTTATGCAGTTTCGGGGCCTTCCACGGCAATCTAACCTTCAGTTAGACCGGACTTCATTCCGCACGGGCCACGCGCTCGACTTGACGTTGAGGCCGTGGAAGCAACAGACCTCCGCTGACGGGGTCACGCTGAAGGGGTCAGGTCTTGACTCTTGCCCAAGGCACGGGGAAAGACTTTACTCCAAGAAGCCCAAGAAGTGCTCGGGCTGCTGCGCTTGGCGTTAGAAGTCATTTGCCATGGTCGACACGCTATCCGTAAAGTTCGATATTACGTTCCACCACCGAGTCACCGCATATGCGCTCCAGATGGGTGGCTGGCTGCCGTTGGCATTTTGCTCTGCACCGATGCTGTTAGTGGACCGCAACGTCACTGGTATGTTGACGGCGATTGATCGGGGTGAAGTCAGAGGTGATATTGAAGCAAACGAGTGGTGGCTTGAGTTTCTGAATTCGCAAAGCTTCTTCGTCAACCCGCTCCTGTGCGCAATTGAGGGGAAGACCCGGTCCTCACCCTCATACGAAGAGTTCTGCTCGGCCTTTGTGGAAGCACGGGCGGTATTGCAAAAAAGCCTACCCAAAGCTCGAATCATCGACTACGAAGAGAAGCACTACCGTGCCGCTTATGAAATCGTGAAGGGCTTCACTCTTCGATACGAGGCGGAGGTCCGCTTCCTTGCATGCGTCGCGCCGATGATTGCGGAACGTCATCGAGATAACGTCCTACCTCGAGTCGAACAGAAAATATGCGAACTTGCAGTCTCATCTGGTTTGCCCTTACGATCTTTCCCTTTGATTACAGCCCTTTCGTGCCTTTACGAACCTCGTGACGGCACTGAACCGCGTATTGGAAGAGGCGTCATCAAACCAAGCCGAATCTATTCCGAAGAGCAGGCGCACAACGCTATTGCTGACCTCCGAGCATTGGAGACACTGGTGGCTGTCAATTCGCTAGGTGGTCCGAGCGCTGCCTTCTGTACTCGGGACAAGTATCTTGCCGCGCTCTGGTGCGGGATGCAGATTACCGATCTAGGATGGCGAGGCGGAGTTATGACTTTCAGTACTACACCGATCCAGCAATTATTTCCGAGGCTCAATCTTGGACAGCACAACGCTCTGCTGAAACGTTTGTGGTCTAATGATGACGTTTAACTTTTCCTTTCAGACGTTGAACGTCAGCTTTCTAAATCGGGCGACTTCCGCTCTGGGTCGTTTGCCGTCGCCAGGATTTGTCGAAAGCTGCCCATGACCAGCATTCGGCGATGGCAGGCCGGAGTCGGCCGGTAGCGACCGCCAAAATCGCGAAGAGTGGTCGGCGACCTGGTGACGGTAAGCCATCCGCGCATCTCCTGCCCTTGAGTTCTTGTTGGCGTAGGGCAACAAACGACCCAAACTCGACGCACGGAATCCGAACAAGCAGCCGTTTGACGTGAAGCAATCGAGCAGACCTGGTGTTCCCAGGCCTGCTATCAGCCTTAATGTGAAAGTCGCGTATGCGACTCACGAAGCGCCCTTCTCCCCTCGCGGGAGAAGGGCCGGTGGAAGAGGGAAACGGTCATGACTTTCATGATTCGGGGTATCTCGACATGTCATGACCGTTAGCCGAACTGGAAGAAAGCGATCTTGTTGCCGTCCGCATCGCGGATATAGGCGCCGTAGAACACATCGGGAACACGCTGACCAGGCTCGCCTTCGGAACTGGCACCCAGAGCGATTGCCTTGCGGTACAGCTCATCGACTTTTTCCTTGGAGCCGGGATTGATGGCGACCATGTTGCCGTTGCCGGGGCTGGGGTCGTTTTTATCGTAGGGGACGCAGATGCTGAGCATCGGGGCGTCCATACTGCTGCCGAGAAAGGCGATGCGACCCATGTCCATCAACACCTTGGCGCCCAGGTCAGCGAGCAGTTCGCTGTAAAACGCCTTGGCCTTGTCCATGTCTCTTACACCGATGGTTACGTATCCGATCACGTTTGTAACTCCTTGCTGGGGTGGGTTTTGCGAGCTGAGCACAGTAGCGGAAAATGCCCGGCGGTGAAAGCAGGAATCGCCGCCGGTCGGCCCGTCCCGTGTGCCGGGGGCTGCCCCGCACAACAGGCACTTTCCACGCTCCCCACAATTCCCACGATTCCTTTCCCGAGCCGATTTATACTGCCTTCCCGAGCCGAAGTTCCGGCGAGAAAGCCACCGCCTGACTCCCTGCGCGTTGCCTGAGAGGATCCCTTCAAGCTGAGCGCTTCACCGCAACCAGCCACGCCCAGCCGCTACCGATGCCCGTCGATCACTACGAAAACTTCCCCGTCGCTTCGCTGCTGCTGCCGCGGCGCCTGCGTCGACCGATAGAGGCCATCTATCGTTTTGCGCGCGGCGCCGACGACATTGCCGACGAAGGCGACGCCAGTGACGCGGCACGTTTGCAAGCGCTCGCCGACTATGGCGAAGAAATCGGACGCATCGAACGCGGCGCAGCACCTCTCCGGCCAGCGTTCAACGAACTGGCCGAGGTCATCGCCGAATGGCAGCTGCCGACGCCCTTGTTTCGCGACCTGCTGGATGCTTTTGCGCAGGATGTGGTCACCAAGCGCTACGCCGATTACGCGCAGCTGCTCGACTACTGTCGGCGCTCGGCGAATCCCGTCGGCCGCCTGCTGGTGCATCTCGTCGGGCGCGCCAGCGAAGAGAATCTGCACCGCTCGGACTGTATCTGCACGGCGCTGCAGTTGATCAATTTCTGGCAGGACGTGGCAATCGACTGGCAGAAGGGCCGCGTCTACCTGCCGCAGAGCGACCTCGAACGCTTCGGCGTCGGCGAAACGCAGATCGCCGCCGGACGCTGCAGCGCCGAATGGACAGCGCTGCTCGCCTTCGAGATTGCGCGCACACGCGACTTGATGAACGCCGGCGCAGCGCTGGTCCGCCAGTTGCCGGGGCGCATGGGCTGGGAAATACGCTTGACCGTGCAAGGCGGCCTGCGCATCCTGGAAAGGATAGAGCAGACCCACGGCGACGTTTGCCAGCAGCGTCCACAGCTGGGTGCGAGCGATTACCTGTTCATCGCCAGCCGCGCACTGGTCATGTAAGTGCTACAAGCCGGGCAAGTCATGTGAGAATTGCGACCCTGTGCACCTCCAGAGATTGCGAATGACCCCCGACGAATACTGCCAAGAGAAAGCCGCCCGCAGCGGTTCCAGCTTCTACTACAGTTTTCTCTTCCTGCCGCCGAACCAGCGCCGCGCGATTACCGCGCTCTATGCCTTCTGCCGCGAAGTCGACGATGTCGTCGACGAGTGCCAGGACGCGCAGATCGCGGCCACCAAACTGGCCTGGTGGCGGCAGGAGTTGAGCAGCGTCTACGGCGGCAAACCACAGCATCCGGCAACCCAGGCGCTGCAGGCAGCCTGTGCCGAATTCAATCTTCCGGAAGAGCAACTGCAGGAAATCATCGACGGCATGGAGATGGATCTGCAGCAATCGCGCTACCTCGACTTCAAGGCGCTGTCGCTTTATTGCTACCGCGTCGCCAGCGTCGTCGGCCTGCTGGCGGCCGAAATCTTCGGCTACCGGGACCGCAAGACGCAGAAGTACGCGCACGATCTCGGCCTCGCTTTCCAGCTCACCAACATCATTCGCGACGTTGGCGAAGACGCGCGCATGGGACGCATCTACCTGCCGATCGACGAGTTGCAGCGCTTCGAAGTGACCGCCGCCGACATCCTCAACGCGCGCCACAGCGACAATTTCCAGCGCTTGATGGCCTTCCAGGTCGAGCGTGCCGAGAGCTACTACGCGCAAGCCATCGACGCCCTGCCGGCCAGCGATCGCCGCACGCAACGCCCCGGCCTGGTGATGGCGGCGATCTACCGTACCCTGCTCGACGAGATCAGGCGCGACGGCTATCAAGTCCTCAGCCAGCGCACTTCGCTGACCCCGATACGCAAGCTGTGGATCGCCTGGCGGACCTGGGTGCGGGGATGAGAGCGGCGATCGTCGGCGGTGGTTGGGCAGGTCTCGCCGCCGCCGTCGAACTGGCCCGGTCAGGGGCGCAGGTAACGCTCTTCGAGGCCGCCAGACAACTCGGTGGCCGGGCACGCAGCGTCGAGACGCACGGCCAGCGTCTGGACAACGGCCAACATCTTCTGATCGGCGCGTATCGGGAAACGCTAGGCCTGATGAAGGAGGTCGGCGCGGACCCCGAGCGACTGCTCAAGCGCCTGCCACTCGAACTGAATTTCCCGGCTGGCAGGGACAGCCACTTCCGGATGCGCTTGCCGCGGCTGCCAGCCCCCTGGCACCTCGCGGCAGGCCTGCTCGGCGCGCGCGGCGTCGGCTTCGCCGAGAAAATCGGCGCGGTACGCTTCATGCGTTTTCTGCAGGGCGTGCGCTACCGCCTGGACGCCGACTGCACGGTCAGCGCACTGCTCGATCGCCATCACCAGCACGGCCCGCTGCGCAGGTATCTGTGGGAGGCGCTTTGCCTGGCCGCGCTGAACACCGCGCCGGAGCAGGCATCGGCGCAGATTTTCGTCAATACGCTGCGCGACACCCTCGGCGGAGGCCGCGCGGCCACCGACCTGCTGCTGCCGGCAACCGACCTCGAGCAGGTATTCCCGGCCGCTGCCGCCCGCTGCATCGTTGCGCACGGCGGGAAAATCCGCCTGGCGACGCGTATCGAGAGCATTGCGAGCATTGACCACCATTTCGAGCTCGCTGGCGAGCGCTTCGATTGCGTAGTCGTCGCCGTCGGTCCGCAGCACGCGGCGCCCTTGCTCGCCGGCCAGCCGGCGACGGCCGAGAGCGCACGGCTGCTGGCCGGCTATCGCTTCGAGCCGATCGCCACCGTCTACTGCGGCTATCCTCCGCAGCTGCGCCTGCCTTTCCCGATGCTCGGCCTGACAGCGCAGAACAGCGGCCAGATCGGGCAGTGGGTTTTCGATCGCGGCATGCTATGCGGCACGCCAGGGGTGATCGCCTTCGTGCTCAGTGGCCATGGCGCCTGGGAGAAACTCGACAAGCCAACGCTGGTTGCGCAGCTCGACAGCGAACTCTCGGCAGCGCTGTGCACCCGCCTACCGGCGATCGAATGGCAACAGGTGATCCGCGAACAGCGCGCGACCTTCTCGTGCCGCCCCGGCCTGCATCGCCCAGCCACACGCACCGCACGCAGCGGTTTGTGGCTGGCCGGCGACTATGTCTGCGCCGACTATCCGGCGACGCTCGAAGCAGCGGTGCGCAGCGGCCTGGCCGCTGCCCGCGGCATGCTGCTCGAAAGCCGCGCCTGAGCGCGCGCTCAGGCGGGTGCTCAGGCGGGTGCTTTCCAGCTATCGAGGCGCGTCCGCGAGCAGTCAACGGTCGCCGCAGCGAAGAGATCGGGGTGACGGAGGACGACTTCCTCGAAAGCGTAGTCCTCGAGACCCAGTTCGAGCAGCGCCGGATAGCTGCCGACATCGACGTCACGATTCACGGCGCGCTCGACGGCGCCGATGATGCCATAGCGTTTGATCAGCTGCCAGGTACGCAGGTCGCGCGTAGCCTTGCCATTCCTGGCCGAGAGCACGCTTTCGTAGGCATAAACCGCCTCCAGGCCCTGCCGTTCTGGCTCGCTGTTCGCTCCGTATTTCTCGGCACGCAATTCGAGCGCACGCTTGCGCGCCGCCACCGCCAGATCGGGGCGCCCGCGTTCGAGAACGTTCTTCTCGAACATGGTGCACTCTTCCGGCGTCTTGAGGTTTGCTACTCGTTCGACCATCAGCGACATAAGATTCCTAAGCTATTGAACTACAGTGGTTACTACCAGCGCGGAAGGAAATGGAACATCTCCTCCCTCGGCGCCTCGTTTCTCGCCCAGCCTGCTACGACTTCTCCAGCGCCTCGGCGCTGACTTCTTCCAGTTTTCCGGCTTCCATGCGCAGACGACGACGGCAACGCGCGGCGATCTCTTCGTCATGGGTGACCAGAATCAGGGTCGTCGCACTTTCAGCGTTGATCGCAAACATCAGGTCGATCACCTGATGCCCGGTCACCGCGTCAAGGTTGCCCGTCGGCTCATCGGCCAGCACCAGTCCTGGCTGCGGTGCAAAGGCACGGGCCAGAGCGACGCGTTGCTGCTCCCCACCCGAGAGATGCTTCGGATAATGCTTCAGACGGTGCTCCAGCCCGACCCGCTGCAACCAGCGCTCAGCCTCGCCGCGGGCGTTGGGCACAGCCGCCAGCTCCAGCGGCAACATGACGTTTTCGAGCGCTGTCAGCGATGGCAGCAACTGAAAAGTCTGAAAGACAAAACCCAACATCCGACCACGCAATACGGCGCGCGCATCCTCATCCAGCGTCCCCAGGTTCTCGCCCGCCAGGACCACCGAGCCCTCGCTCGGCTGGTCGAGGCCAGCCATCAGACCAAGCAGGGTAGACTTGCCGGAACCCGAGGCGCCAACAATGGCCACTGTCTCGCCCGCCGCGACGGCGAACGAAATCTCGTGCAGAATGGTCAACGGCTGGCCGCCGCTATCCACCCGTTTGGCGAGATCGCGAACCTCTATCACCATTGCTGCTGCATCTCCTACCACGCTACCATGCTCCGTTTCCTGATATTGCGCTCTCTGCTGCTCGCCGGATTGCTGCTGCTTGCCCCCGCTGCACAGGCGGCGCGTACCATACTGGTCTTTGGCGATTCGCTTTCGGCGGGCTACGGCATCCGCGAGCAGGCGTCCTGGCCAGCCTTGCTAAGCCGACGCTTGCAGGAGAAGAAGCTCGATTATAACGTCGTCAATGCCAGCATCTCGGGAGAAACATCCGCCGGAGGCCGTACGCGCATCGCGGCGGCACTGCGAAAACACTCCCCACAGATCGTAATCGTGGCCCTTGGCGCCAACGACGGCTTGCGTGGCCTGCCGCTGGCGCAGCTGCGCGAGAACCTCAGCGCCATCGTCACCAGCGCCCAGGATAGCAAGGCGCAGGTGCTCCTGGTCGGGCAGCGCATCCCGCCCAACTATGGTGCCTATGCGAGCGAATTCCACGAAACTTTCGGCGCCGTGGCCGAGGCTCGCAAGGCCGCACTGGTGAACTTCCTGCTCGCCGGCGTGGCGACCACGCCACAACTCTTTCAGGCCGACAACCTGCATCCGACAGCTGCCGCCCAACCCCAGCTGCTCGATAACGTCTGGCAAGGGCTGGCGCCGCTGCTAAAATAGCAGGCTGCCAACCAAAGAACTTGCCGAGCAGGCAGGCAGCCGTATGAAACGCGATATCGCGACCCTCGAACAACTCAGCGAACTATCTTCCTTTGACCAGGTCATCGACGTTCGCTCGCCCGGCGAGTTTGCCGAGGACCATATCCCGGGCTCGATCAACTGTCCGGTGCTCGACAACCAGCAACGTATCGAAGTCGGTACGCTCTACAAACAGGTATCGCCCTTCGCGGCCAAAAAGCTTGGCGCAGCCTACGTGTCCGCCAACATTGCCAAGCATCTGCAGACACAGTTCTTTGACCGCGCGAAGAGCTGGCGCCCGCTGATTGTCTGCTGGCGTGGTGGCCAGCGCAGCGGCGCCATGACCTACGTTTTCCGGCGTGTCGGCTGGGACGCGCTACAGTTGGAAGGCGGCTACAAGGCTTACCGCCGCCTGGTCGTCGAAGACCTCGCCGAGCTGCCGCGGAAACTGCAGTTCAAGGTCCTCTGCGGCGCTACTGGCAGCGCCAAGAGCCGCATTCTGCAGGCCATTGGCCGGCGCGGCGAGCAAGTCCTCGATCTCGAGGAACTCGCCTGCCACAAGGGTTCGGTGCTGGGCGTCCTGCCCGACTCGGCGCAGCCGTCACAGAAAATGTTCGAGTCGCAATTGCTCACCGCGCTGCGCGCACTGGACCCGAATCGCCCGATCTATGTCGAAGCCGAAAGCCGCAAGATCGGTTCGCTGCAAGTGCCGGCAGCACTTATCGAGACGATGCGTGGCGGCGAATGCTTCACTATCGAAGCGTCTTTCGCCGCGCGGGTCGATTTTCTCTTGCGCGACTACGATTATTTCCTGCTTGCCCCCGCCCGACTGAAGGCCTGCCTGCACCCCTTGCGCACGCTGCAGAGCGCGGAAACCCTCCTGCGCTGGCAGGACTACGTGCGCGACGCGCAGTGGCGAGAACTGGTCAGCGAACTGCTCGAACTGCACTACGACCCGCTCTACAGTCGCTCGCAAACGCGAAACTACGGCGGATTCGCAGCGCCCGCACGCTTTACCAGCGACGACCTGACCCCGGTCGGCGTCGAAGCCCTGGCACTGAAAATCTGCGGCGGATAGTTGCGGAGTCGAGTAGTCGGATCAGCAGTGGGAGTCACCGTCAGAGCCGGGCCGCGATCGCCCCGCGCGTGGCGCACAGGCGTTGCACCATTGCCGGCTTCGGCGCATCGACCTGACCTTCCTCGAAAGCCACGACCTGCCAGCCGCGCTCGCGCACCCAGCCGAGCATCTCCTGCGAGCGCAGCAGAAAGTCCGGATTCGACGGTTTGCCGTAGCGCTCATTGCCGACCATGAAGGTTTCGTAGAGCAGGACCCCCGGTTCGGCGAGACAGGCCAGGAGTTCGTCGATGCGCGGACGAAACAGGTAATTGGTGACCACGATCCCCGCGAACAGGCGACCATGGTATGGCCAACTGCCGTCTTCCAGGTCGGCCTGGCGCGGCACCACGCGCGCCAGACCCTGCAGCGAAGCAAGCGCCAATGGACTGCGATCGACCGCTTCGACGCGGTAACCAAGCCCCGCCAGCAAACGCGCATGGCGGCCACTCCCACAGGCCAGATCGAGCACCTCGCCATGCTCGGGGATCAGGCGCGCAAAACGGCGCACCCAGGGCGAGGGGGTGGATGGGGGCGATGGGGGCGATTCATCAGGAGAAGCTGCCATGCGCGACCTTCCTTCCTTTATCATTAGCCAACCTTTTCGGAGAGCACAGCATGGCACAAGAAAAAGCGCCCGTGGTCGTTAGCGAAAACGGTCGGGGACCCTACCAACAGACGGTGCGCCTCGGCAGGCACACGCTGATTGCCGATGAACCTCTGGCCATGGGCGGCGAAGACGCGGGCCCTGAACCCATGGACTTCCTGCTCGCCGGGCTCGGCGCCTGCACTTCGATCACTCTGCGCATGTATGCCAAACGCAAAAATTGGCCGCTGACCGGAGTCAGCGTCGCGCTGACACACGACAAGCTCAAGCTTGACAACGGCCGCGGCACGGTCGAGCGCATCGCCCGCGTGATCACTCTGGAAGGCGAGCTGACGCCGGAGCAACAGCAGCGCCTGCTGGCCATCGCCAACAAGTGCCCAATGCACCG
This sequence comes from Candidatus Accumulibacter meliphilus, assembly GCA_003332265.1. GTDB lineage: Bacteria > Pseudomonadota > Gammaproteobacteria > Burkholderiales > Rhodocyclaceae > Accumulibacter > Accumulibacter meliphilus. The sequence continues at coordinate 346,951 of QPGA01000001.1, read as the reverse complement.
TACCCTGCAATCCGACACGCGCATCGACAGTCGGCTCAGCAAGCGTGGCGGGGCAGCAGCAGCCTAAGCCGAGTTCCTGGGCACTGGGAAGCAGCCCCGTCGGGCGGCGAGCACCGTGACTCGAAGCGTAGCAGCGCTCCACTGCCTGCTCGAGGCGTGACAAATGTCGCAGGTGGTGGTCAGCGCGACCGCCATATTTCGAGACTCGACGGGCCATCTGTGGTAAATTGATGCGGTGCAACATCAACCTGTACCGCGCCTCACAAACACGAGGTGAAAGTCCCCAATGCTAGAACACCACTACCTCACTACGCTGTTTGAACCGAAGTCTGTCGCGGTAATCGGCGCCTCCGACCGAGCGAACTCGGTCGGCAACGTGCTCTTCAAGAACATCCTCGATTCTGGCTACAAAGGTCGCCTGTATCCGATCAACACGAAGCACGACACGGTCCAGGGCGTGCCTGCGTACAGGTCCATCGAAGAGATCAGCGCCCGCGTCGAGCTTGCGGTCATCGTCACCCGACCGCAGACAGTACCGAGAATCGTCGAGCAATGCGGTCGCAGCGGCGTCAAGAACGCCATCGTCATCTCATCCGGCTTTGCCGAAGCGGGGCACTCGGGGGCTGCACTCGAACGCAAGATGATGGAAATCGCCCGCAGCTACGGAGTCCGCCTGCTCGGCCCGAACTGCCTGGGGATCATTCGTCCAGACCTTGGCCTGAATGCCACTTTTGCCAGCGTACACGCGCACGTCGGCAATCTGGCCCTGGTTGCGCAGTCGGGCGCCATTTGCTCGGCCGTTCTCGACTGGGCCTCCAGCAACCGCATCGGCTTTTCCAGCGTCATCTCGCTGGGGGGCACTGCCGACGTCGATTTCGGCGAGATCCTCGACTACCTGATCTACGATAACCGCAGCCATTACATACTGCTCTACGTCGAAGGCATTCGCGACGCCCGCCGCTTCATGAGCGCGCTGCGCTCGGCAGCGCGCGTCAAGCCGATTGTCCTGCTCAAGGCCGGTCGCCACGCGGGCGGCCTGGCGGCCGTCGAAACGCACTCCCGCATGGCCGCCGGCTCGGATGTCGTTTTCGATGCCGCCGTGCGCCGTGCTGGCGTGGTGCGGGTGAAGAACATCGGGCAACTGTTCTACGCGGCCAAGGCTCTGGCCTCGAAATTCCGTCCGCAAGGAAAGCGTCTGGCGATCATCACCAACGGTGGCGGACCCGGAGCCATGGCCGCCGACCGTGCCGGCGACCTCGATATCCCGCTTGCCGAGTTGTCACCAAGCACCATGCAGACGCTCAACGCGAAAATGCCGGCGACCTGGTCGCAACGCAATCCGGTGGACATCGAAGGTGATGCCACAGCCCAGCGTTATCACGACGCGATTCTCGCCGTTGCCGAAGACAGCGAAGTCGACGGGGTTCTCGTCATGCTGTCACCGCAGGCAATGACCGACCCGATGGCAGTCGCCAAAGCCGTCATCGAAGTCGACCTGCTGACCGCCAAGCCGATTCTCACCTGCTGGATGGGCGAGGAACAGGTCGGGGAATCACGCGCCCTGCTCGAAGAAGCCGGTATCCCGTCTTTCCGCATGCCGGAAACCGCCGTCGAGCTCTACTACCATATCTCAACCTACTACTGGAACCAGAAGCTCCTTCTGCAGACTCCGGCCCCCTTGTCCAAGGACGCGCGCCCGGAAACCGAAGGCTCCAAGATGCTGATCGACGCGGTACTGCACGAGCGTCGCAAGATTCTCTCGGAAATGGAATCGAAAGCGATCCTGCGCGCCTTTCGCATTCCGGTCGCGCAGACCATGGTCGCGCACACGCCAACCGAATCGCTGCTGCTGGCCGAGCAGATCGGTTTCCCGATCGCCATGAAAATCGATTCGCCGGACATCGTCCACAAGAGCGAAATCGGCGGCGTGCGGCTGAACATCACCAATGCACCGGCCGTTCGCAACGCCTATCACGACATCATCGAGACGATCAAGAAACGGCACCCGACGGCGCGCGTCAATGGCGTCTCGATCGAACCCTATCTGGCGCGCCCGCACGGTCGCGAGCTGATGATCGGCGTGTCGCGCGATCCGATTTTTGGTCCGATCATCACGTTCGGCGCCGGCGGCACCGAGGTGGAGGTTTTCAGCGACCGGGCAGTCGCCCTGCCACCGCTCAACCGCTTCCTGGCGCGTGATCTGATTGCTTCGACGCGGGTGTCGAAACTGCTCGATGAGTTCCGCAACATGCCACCGGTCAACCTCGAAGCGCTGGAAGACGTCCTGCTGCACGTCTCGCAAATGATCTGCGAGCTGCCGTCCTTGCAGGAACTCGACCTCAACCCGCTGATCGTCGACGAGAACGGCGCCATCGCCGCCGACGCGCGCATCGTGATCGACTACGCAGCACCATCGGGCGACCGTTATTCGCATATGGCGATCCACCCCTACCCGGTGCATCTGATCCAGGACTGGGAATTGCCCGATGGCCGAGTGGTCACCATCCGCCCGATTCGCCCGGAAGACGCCGAGCGCGAAAAGCAGTTCGTCATCGCGATGTCCGAGGAAAGCAAGTACTACCGTTTCATGGACACCATCCGCGAGCTGACGCAGACCATGCTGGTACGCTTCACGCAGATCGACTACGACCGAGAAATGGCCTTGATTGCGACGATCCTCGACGGCGAAGGCAAGGAAGTGCAGATCGCCGTCGCCCGCTACGTGACCAACCCGGACGGCGAATCGGTCGAATTTGCCCTGGCCGTCGCCGATGACTGGCAAAAGCACGGCGTCGGCCGCAAGCTGATGAGCGCGCTGATCGCCTGCGCACGCGCCAAAGGCTACCGGACGGTCGTCGGCGACGTGCTGTCGATGAACACCAAGATGTTCAATCTGATGACCAAGCTCGGTTTCACGATCCACCCACACCCCGACGACCCGGCCGTCAAGCGCGTCATCAAACCCCTGAACACCTAAGGCGAGCTCTGTCCGATTCTCGGTAAGCGGGCAGCAGTGCCGTCTTGGCCCCACCGGTCAAGCCGGAGCAGCGCAAAAAGCGACCAGACCCTGTGCGGGCCTGGTCGCTTTTCTCCGCAAACTCCCGGCAGAAGCTTACTGCTGTTCGAAATTGACGTCGTAGGGATAGGGACGAGGCGGCTCGCTGGCTTCCCGGTAGGCTTTCTGCTCGTCGAGATCGGTCTTCCTGTCCCAGAAGATCGCCCGACCACGGCTTTGGTCTTCAAGCCACTCCGGGTGCCGGGCCAGCATCTCGCGCATGAACTTGGTGTGCTCGGATTCGTACAAGGCCATCTGCCCTACTCCCCATCAAAAAACAGCTTTAATCAGCGACATCGTCAAGTCAGGGATTATACGCTGGCTGCCGGTGGACTGTCAGCGACGCCCAGATGATCAGCGCCCGCCAAACGCTGCTGAGCGAAGGGGCGAACCCAGAACAGCTCATGGCGCCGAACGGCCTTGCGAAAGAACTCATTTTCCCCACTGGCCGGCCATTGACGAGCGGCAAGCAATTTCTGAATCGCCCGCCGCAAGCGTTTCTTGAACGGTAGCGGTCCTTGCAGGTCGTGCTGCATGGCCAGTGCCATGGCCTTGTCAAGTTGCGTGGTGGCGCTCAGGCAGGGGCTCCACAGGGCATCTGGCGGCAGCGGCGCCAGCACCGGCGGCAGGGCGATGCCCTGCCCCGCCGGACCCATTGGCCAGCGGTCGTTGTCGTGCAGGTGGTTGGCATAGAGGAGGCTTGTTGCGGGCTTCCAGGACGAGCGCTCGACCGCCAGCAGCAGCGCCTGCGCGCCGGCCACGTGATCGGCGTGCGGATCCAGCTCGGGGTGCGGCATGACGACGACTTCGGGGCGGAAGTGCTCGAGCAAGGCGACCAGATCGGCCAGCAGGTTGTTCCCGCACGGCACACCGTCGGCGTCGGCTGGCAGGGGAAGCGGATTATGCGCTCGCGCCGAGCGCAGATCGGCTTCCCCCGACTCGCGTGAAGCCCACGCGCGCTCGGGTTCGCCGAGCATCGCCGGCAGTTGCAGGCAGTAATAGCCCAACTGCACGCAAGAGCTCTGCGGGACACCTCCCCAGAGGGGCACGGCCAGGCTGTCCCAGGTACGCAAACGCCCTTTCAGGCGCGCCGCGGGGGCAGCTTCCAGGCCCAGGCAGCGATAGCGGTCGGCTTCTATCTCGCCCTGCGTCAGGGTCACAATGGTGAGTTCCGGGGCTTCGCCAGCCTGGGCAGCCCCGGCAGCACGGCTATAGAGGCCAAAAGCCGCCAGCTCGGCGTCGTCGGCGTGTGGCGCGATGATCATCATTCGCCGTTGGCCGTAGTCGGGGCTATCCAGCACGTAGAGGGTGGCGGTCACCGGCAGCCGGCAGAAATGACCGCTGATCGACAAGTCGCCCTTGGCCAATGCCGCCGCTTGCCCGGAGAGGTTCAGATAACGCCGCCCTCTGACAGCGCGCTCGAAATCCTGCCGGTCGTCACCGAGCACGACATGTGGGTCGAGAAAATGACCGAGCAGAGTGCTGCGCAAGTGCAGCTCGAGAAGCAGCGTCTCGCCAGCCGCCAGCGGCACACTCAACTGCACGTGCCCGTCGCTCAACGATACCGTCTGCTGCGCCGTTTCGGCCGGAAAACCATATTGGTAGTCGTCCTGCGGCGAATAGAACAGGTGGTCGGCGAACCAGGCTTCGTGCGCCACCCAGGCGCACAGCAAAAGGACTGGCAGCAGCCACCAGGCAAGGAAGAAGCCGAGGGCGACGAGCAATATCAGGGCTGCCAGCAGCAAGAGGCGCTTGCGCTGGCGATATCGCTTCAGCAGTTGCTGTTTTCTTGACGTCATGGGCCTGCGGCATCCTAGATTCGATAGGCCGGCACGCGGTGGCACCAGCGATCCTTGTACTCGCGATCGGCACGACCAAAGGAAAAGCGCAAGGGTTTGCCGAGCGCGCGCGCGTCTGCCCAGGCGTTCTGTGTATTGATGAAGCTGAGCACGCTTCCGGGACTGAAGTCACGCGTTTCGGGATCGACACCGCCATTGATGTATTCGAGCGAAATCCACGCCGGGGCTTCGACGCGATAGAGAATCTGCACGGCAATCGGCTGCTCCTGACGGAAAAGGATGGCCCCGGTCATGAATTCGCGCAGCAGCGCGAACACTTCAGCCAGATGCGCGTGCCCCCTGGCCGCGAAACCCCAGCGGCGCCGGAAGAGATCGGCATACATGCTGGCCTGCTCGCGCGGCGAAAAGTCGAGCATCTGGCGTACCTGCCCGCCGGCCTCTTCGAGCAGGCGCCGCTCGCGCCGCTGGTTGTAGCGAAACTTCTTCGAGTAGTCCTCGGGAGCACGCGCCAGCGCCAGGCCTTCCGGCTGCGCCTTGAGTTGGCTGATCCGTCCGGCGTTGAGCTCGGACAGATAACGCATGCGCTGGCGTACCGGCACACGGGCCTGCGCGTCGATCGGCAAGATCACTTCGGCATTACCCAGATCGAACAGCCCGCGCTGACCGCGTTTTTTCAGCACCTCCTTCGACAACGCGAGGTAGCGCCCCCAGCAGGGAATCGCCGCCAGCAACTGCTCGCCGGAGAAATAGCCGAGGTAGCGCACCGGGATTCCCGCCAGTGCCGAGAGTCGCTCGACGACCAGCGGATGGGTGAACACGCTGCCGCCGCAGCGCTGCCAGGCGGCGGCATAAGCGGCGGCATCGATTTCTGTCCAGCCGCGCTCGCGCCAGACGCGCAGGCGATTCAACATGCGCCGGCGGAGCGTGTGCAGAAGCGGGTCATGGCGGCCGGAGTCCTCGCGGTTCGCAGCGCCCGGAGGAATCTCCGAACGCTCGTGGTGGAGTGTCGTTGAGCTGTGCAAGCGAGCCACAGCCACGGCCGGAAGGATAAACCAATTACGACGCCCCATGCCCGGCGTTCGCGATAAGCGCAGGCTATGGCTGGCACGATATACTTGTCGGCCTGGAGCGCGCCCGAACTCGGCGGCAAGGAGCCGCTCGTGATCAACCTGGAGGACTACTGCGATGTCGGCTGAACCGCGCCACGTGCTGCAGCTTTGCCACAGCTATGGCGCGCCGTTCACGGATGTCACCTGCCAGTGGGCGAGGCTGTTCGCGGGCCGGGGCTGGCGAATGACGACCGTCTACCTCACCGGCGAAGCCGACGCCGAGGTCGTGCGCAGATCCGGCGGCGACGAGGTCCTCTTTCTCGGCTTCGACTCACGGCAGGTGCGCGGCCTGAAGCTGGCTGCCCTCTGGAAACTGCGCCAGCTGCAGCAAACACAGGGTTTCTCGCTGGCCATCGCCCATCGCTTCAAGCCGATCTACGCCTGCTGCCTGGCGCTGGCCATCCCGGTCATCGGCGTCCATCACGCCTATGGCGACTACCAGCGCCTGGGACGGCGCCTGTTTGCCGGAGCCTTCGCCACCCGACTGGCCTTGCTGGGAGTCTCCGATGCGGTGCGCGACGATCTTCGCTCCTGCCTGCCGCGCTGGCCGGCAGAGCGCATAGGGACGCAGTACAACCACGTCGAACGGGCTCCGCTACAGGCTCGGCAGCAGCCCCGGGACGAGGCGCGGCGCGCACTCGACCTGCCACACCACGCCTACGTTTTCGGCAATGTCGGCCGCCTGCACCCGGACAAGGATCAGGCAACGCTGATCCGCGCCTTCGCCGGCCTGCAACCCGCCGACGCGCTGCTGGCCATCGCCGGACACGGTCGCCTGGACGATTCGCTGAAGGCGCTGGCCGCCGAACTGGGCGTCGCCGACCGCGTGCGCTTTCTCGGCCAGGTGCCGGGCATGGACCGCTACTTCCGTGCCTTCGACAGCTTTGTCCTGAGCTCGGACCACGAGCCCTTCGGGATGGTGCTACTCGAGGCCATGGCCGCCGAGATTCCAGTCGTCGCCAGCGACTGTGGCGGCGCCCGTGAAGTGGTCGCTGCTGCCGAGTGGCGCTTTCCGCTCGGCGACACCGACACTCTGTGCTCCCGCATGCATGCCGTCCGTGCCTTGCACGATGGCGCCCGCACGGACCTCGTCAGGGCACAACTGGCGCACCTCGAAGCCCATTTCTCGCTGGCCGCGGCGCGGCGCCAGTTCTGGGAGCAAGCCTGCATGCAGCCCTGGAGCGAAGACGATGCCAGGCTCTGAAAGCCGGCGGCAAAGCAGCTCGGCAGCCAGTTTTCCGGCTGACCGAAGACGCCGCAGTCAGTCAACTGCCTGCCGCAGCTCACGTTGCCGAGCGTAGTCCAGAAAGGCCTCGATCTGCTCGCTACACAGCAAGCAGCTAAGGCTGCGTACTTCCTGCTCGGGCCAATCCCACCACGCGGCCGCCAGCAACGCCTGCCGCGTCGCCTCGGGAAAGCGCCAGCGAATCTGCCGCGCCGGGTTTCCCGCCACCACTGAATAGGGCGCCACGTCCTGGCTAACCACCGCACCAGCAGCGACCACCGCGCCATGGCCGATGGTGACCCCGGACAGGATGACGGCGTTACTGCACAACCAGACGTCGCTACCGATAAGCACATCGCCACGCGTTATCGCGTATCCGCGAATCCCGGCGGCCTCGGGGATCATCGCCGGAAACGGGTAGAGACTGACCCAGTCGGTACGATGATGGCCGCCCAGGAAGATTTCCACATTCTCGGCTATCGACGTGTAGCTGCCCAGCTTGAGCGTCGCGCCTTCTTGCCAGTCATGGACGATGGGAATACCGTAGGTTCCCAGACCAATCTGATACTGCGGATAGAGCGCCAGGAACTTCGCTGGTCCACGATAAAACTTGGCTAAGCGGCGTATCGGCTTGTTGGCGCGTCGCTTCAGGAATCTTGCCCAAAAGCCCATTTCGATTCAGCCCTTCTCCAATGGCAATAGGTAAAGTCTCATCAGGCCCCGCCAGGTTTTCTTCGACCAGCGCTTGAAGGGAATCTGCGCCAACAGTTCACGGGCCAAGCCACGATCACGATTGGAGCACTTGAGAAACATCGAGTTGAGGAAACGGTAGCGGACCCAATCGTATTGCGGATGCTCGCCAAAGACGGCATAGGTCTTGAGAATGCTATCGACCATGAAGCGATGATTCTTGTACGAGTTGCTGGCGTGCTTGCGATAACGCGCAAGCACTTCGCCCAGGCAATCAATGTAGTAGCCCGCATGGGTGATCTTCAACTCGATCAAGAGATCTTCCAGCCGAATTTCAGGGTCGAAACCTCCGACTTTCAGCAAGGCCTCCTTGCGGAACATCAAAGTAGGCGCTGGCGGGTAGGGTTTGCGCTCCATGAACACATCCTCGAAATCCAGCCGGCGAAAAGGCACGTCGCGACGCTGTCGCTTTTCCGGGAAAGCTCGCCCAGCGGCATCGATCAGTTCGATATTACCCGCACAGATCCCCACTTCCGGCTTGTCCCGCAAATAGGCGACCTGCTTGGCCAAGCGCTCGGCAAGCATGATGTCATCCGAACCGAAGGACACGATCAGACTGCCCTGGGCTTGCTTGATGGCCGCGTTGAGGGTGTGCGTCAAGCCCTGGTTCGCTTGCTCCATAAAGAAAAAGCCATGCTCAGCCTGCAAACGCCGGATGCGCTCGACACTATCATCAGTCGAGCCATCATCGATGACCAGTAGCTCCACGTAGGGATAGGTCTGTTCCAGCACGCTGCGGATGCTCGCCTCGATATAGGGCCCATGGTTATAGGAGGCGATGATGACGGTGACTAGTTCGTGATCTCTGTTCATGACGGACGGCTACGCTGGGCCAGCGACTCTTCGACGAGTCGCAGGTACTGTTGACGGAAGCTTTCGATATCGTGGCTGGCGCACAAATAGGCGTAGGCTCGCTCGCCCCTTTCCTGAAGCTCTTGATCGCTCAGCTGAAGGTAATCTGCCAATGCGGTGGTCAACGCATTGACGTCTCCTGGCGGCACGGCAAGACCACCTGCTCCCTGGATCAACGGCAGCATGGCAGGCACACTGGAGGCAATCACCGGCAGGTGCCCGCTCATGCCTTCGAGCAAGGCCAGCCCCAGGCCTTCGGCCAGGGAAGGCATCGTCCAGATATCGAAGGCACGAATATATTGCAAGGCATCGGCGCGAAAGCCGAGCAGGTGAACTCGCCCCTGCAAGCCGAGCCTGTCAACCTCTGCCAGCAATCGCGACTCTTCGCGCCCTCTTCCGATGATCGCGAGCTTCGCTCGCGGATAGGCATCCTTCAACCGGGCGAAAGCCTGGAGTAGGTAAACATGCCCCTTGACCGGCACCAGACGGCCGCAGGTACCCAGCAGACGCACTTGCAGATCGATCCCCAACAAGCGGCGCGCCTCATCGCGAGGAAGCTGCAGACCCTCTGCCTGCGCGATATCAATGGCATTAGTGATGGCCACAGTATTCTGCTGGGTAAAGCCGCATTTGCAGTCGAGCAGGTATTGCTTGACTGCCGGCGAGACGCCAACGAAGCGCCAGGCGTGGTCGATTAGACACTTGGCCTGCAGCCGCCGGTAGTAGCGCCCGTACTCGCCAAAGCCATGGGAAATTCCGATGCACAACGGCACTCGCAGCCAGCGGTTCAACTGCAAGAGCATATTGACCGGCTTGAAGCGGTTGCAGATCACCACATCGAAGCTTTCTGCCCGGCAGAAACGATAGAGCTGCCACATGGCCTGCAAGCGCAAGCCCTTCAGTTGTGCATCGGAAAACTCGAAATAGACCGAGCGATCTGCCCGACTCACTGGCTCGTCCTGCTGCGGCTTACCGCGGAGGAACGCGGCCACGATCTCGTAGCGCTCAGCCGGCAAGGCCTTGACGATCTGTTCGGCGAGGTCGGCGAAATCGTACGCCTTGACGTTGTAGTCGGGCTGCAGCTGCAAGACCTTGATTCGCCTATTTATCATTATTCACACTCGAAAGTTTGGTCACTGATTGCGCAAGCGGAGCTCCCGGCAAACCTGGTAGCTGCCTGCAGCCGATCGACCGGAAGCTTTTCCCATTAGGATGTCTTTCAGACCATAAAGTGGACATCTGCAAACTCGCAAACCGCAGTTTGGGGCCTCTCGGAGTCGCGTGCCTTGACTTCGTTCTTGAACGACCTCGGTGCGGCGATGATCGCCTCGTGCGCCATGGCGCTGGATCAAGCCGGTTCCAGACGTCGATTTCGTTGGCCCATACTCCTCCAGGAGAAAGCGGAACTGCCGAACCATTGCCATGCCGGGCGGCCGGCCAGCGCCTCATTTTCCTATTCGCAAGGAAGAGTACGATTCAATCACCGCGAACAGGTCCACCCACCGTATGATCCTTCACTCTCGGCAAGAAACCGCTTACCCCGTGTGCGCTTCTGCCTGCGTTCAAACCACAGCTGGAGAGCACTGACCTGCTTCATCGGGGCTCGCTCGATCTTGCCAGCCGAACTATACCATAGGTATATGTCGGGCTGGACCAGCGTTTCTCTGCCGCAGAGCCGCATTCGTGAAAAGCCTTCGAGCAGGCCTGCAAGCATCGCAAAACCCTGTCTGTGGCTGGAATTCATAACTTCCACGCGGCCTGCAACCGACACCAGCCGACTCATGGAAGAATTCAACCTAATCGGTGTTGAGGATATAGAAAGATGCCACCCTTGGTGCTGACACGCTCACAACAAGCCTTTTCTTTCATCTGCAATTGGCTGCTCCCCCTAGGTTACGTGACCTTGCTGGTCGGCTTGGTCGTGCTGCCGGATCGCAGCATCTACACCAAGTTTTTCTACGCCCTGATTGCAGCTCCCGCCGCGATAGCGATGCTCTTGCGACCCGCAACACTAAGGGTGTTGTTGCGCGAGCCCATCGTCATTCTTTTTCTGGCCTTCGCTACTTGGTCGCTGCTCAGCGGCAGCTGGTCAGACTCCGACACCTCTATCGGCAGCATGCTGAAAAAGCCTCTGTACGTCTTACTGCTATTTGCCGCTTGCTCATTGCTAAGCCTTCAAGCCAGTAAGCGGCTCGAACAGAGCACACTTGTCGGCGCCTTGCTGATGATTCCGCTGACGATGTACTCGCTGGGCACATTCGCCATTGCCTGGACCCCTGGCGAGAGACTCGTTGGTCCGGGCGCATTGGATAATCCCCTGCTTAGCTCTCATATTTTCGGTTTCTTTTGCACCCTTTGCCTTGCTGTGGGCATCACCTTGCCGCGACGCCAGGCCTGTATGGCATTCGCTCCGGCCGTGATTTTCGGAGGCGCTCTGCTAGCGACCGGCTCGCGCTCACCGCTCGTCGCTACGGCTTTGGTTTGCGTTTGGCTAGCCATCGCCTGCTGGAATAAACGTTCGATCATACTCGTCGCGGCGGGCATATCAGCCTTGCTGGCTTTGCTCCTGCTGCATCCCGATGCGCTCCTGGGTCGCGGCGATTCCTATCGCCTTGAAATCTGGCATCAGGCCCTGGCAAAGATCAGCCAGCACCCTTGGCTGGGCTTTGGGGTCGGAGCCTCCCTGGCCATTGACATCAAGGATTTCGCTGTGCCATTCAGCGAACCCCACAGTTTTGCCCTTGGCGTTCTGTACTACACGGGCATCATCGGTCTGTCTCTATGGCTGGCCCTCAATGCGGTGGCTCTCAGTCTTTGCTGGCGCCATAGGCACCGCCTGGGCTTCCTGGTTGGCGGCGCGCTGCTGATCTATGGTGCTGGCGCCGGACTGGCGGAAGGTGGCTGGATCCTGTCCAGGCCGCAAGAGCACTGGTTCCTGACGTGGATCCCGCTAGCGCTGATCGCAGCCTACAATATCGCCGCTCGCCAAGCCAAAGAGGCGCCGCGCTGATAGGGTGCAATAGTGCTCAAAAAGGGCCCTAAGCTGCAATCAAGAGTTCTGCGCTTGGGGAACACGGCCCCGACTAACGGTCATGACATGTCGAGATACCCCGAATCATGAAAGTCATGACCGTTTCCCTCTTCCCCAGACCCTTCTCCCGCGAGGGGAGAAGGGCGCTTCGTGAGTCGCTGGCGCGACTTTCACATTAACCGCCGACCGCTGACGCTCACGCCGCCGTAACAGCGGCAGCGTCGAGTGACGGGTAATCGATGTAGCCTTTCGCCCCTCCTTTGTAGATCGTCGTCGAGTTCCAGGGCGCCAGGGGCGCCCCGATGCGCAAACGCTGAACGAGATCCGGGTTGGCGATGAAATGCCTGCCGAAGGCGATCAGATCGCCACTCCCGGCACGCAGCGCCGCTTCTGCGTGTTCGCGATCGAAGCCTCCGCAGAGAATCATCGTGCCCGGAAAGCAGGCGCGAAGGTGCGGCAGAAGCTCGCCCTGACGATCGTGGATCCAGCTCCCTTCCTGGTCATAGACGTGCAGATGGCCGATCCGCAAGAGCTTCAGCCGCGTTGCGAGATAGCCATAGCTGACCAGGGGATCCGGATCTGGCTGCATCTCGTGCGCAGTACCCAGTGGCGAGATTCGCACACCGACGCGTGCGCTGCCGATCGCCGCCGCGACGGCGTGCACCGTTTCCAGCAAAAAGCGCCAGCGATTGGACAGTGAGCCACCGTACTCGTCGCCACGGTCGTTTACGTACGGGCAACGGAACTGGTCGAACAAATAGCCGTTCGCGGCGTGAATCTCGACGCCGTCGAAGCCCGCTGCGACGGCATTGTGGGCGGCGCGAACGAAATCGGCGATGATCAGCCGCACCTCCTCGGTCGCCAGTCCGCGCGGCGCCTCGCAGGGCACCATCACCGGCTCGGCGCCGCCGTTGAGAATCGGCACCCGGTCACTGTGCAGGCCGATTCCGGTCGGCCCAACAGGCGGAGAGCGGTCCGCGCGCAAGCTGCTGTGGCCAACGCGCCCGACGTGCCAGAGCTGCAGATAGATGCGGCCACCGGCATGATGCACCGCTTTGGTCACCTTGCGCCAACCGGCGACCTGCGCGCCGCTGTAGATTCCAGGCGTGCGGGCGCAACCACGAGCCTGCGGCGAAACCGGCGTGCCCTCGGCAATGATCAAGCCGGCCGAGGCGCGCTGCGCATAGTATCTGGCGGTCATCGCCGGCGGCGCGAGCTGCCAGTCGGTCGCACGGTTGCGGTTCATTGGCGCCATGACGACGCGGTTCGGCAGCAGCTGACCGCCGAGTGAGTGACGAGAAAACAGTTTTTTAAACATCGTTTGCCTACCTCCGTTGATGGCTGGGCATATCAGCAACAAAGCAATTCTCGTGCCGTCATCCATCATTTCTACTACACATTATATTCAGGGTGATGCGCCAGCAGAGCTGGTTCGCCGCTGCGGCGAGCACAGCATAGGGGCTACAGGTTTCGTATTTGTGGCAGCAGAACGACACGACCAAACTTCGAGAGCGCCCTGAGACACGCGGCCACGGAGAAAGTTTCGTGAACTCCGAGAACTTTTGACGCCGCTTCCGGCCGCGTGACGCTGCTGGCGACGCGGGCAGCCGGCTAGCTCCCCTCGCACTTCGGATCGCGGTTGAGCAGTTTGTCGACCGCCGATGCGGCCGATTCATCACGATAGAGGATGGCGTCGACTGCCTGCGTGATCGGCACATCTATCGCCAGTTGGCTGGCCAAGCGAGCCACTTCGCGCGTCGTGCTGACGCCCTCGGCAACGTGACCGAGGTCGCGGAGTATCTGCGACAGCGTCTTGCCGGCGGCGAGTTCCAGACCGACACGCCGATTACGCGACAAAGCGCCAGTACAGGTAAGGATCAGGTCACCCATCCCGGCCAGCCCCATGAAAGTCTGCGCCTGTCCGCCGAGAGCCACGCCAAAGCGCGCCATTTCCGCGAGTCCACGCGTAATCAGCGCCGCACGGGCATTGAGCCCGAGGCCGAGGCCATCGCAGACGCCGGTGGCAATGGCCATGATGTTTTTCACCGCTCCGCCGATTTCAACACCGGGCAAATCGTCGTTGGCATAGATGCGAAAGCGGGAGCTATGCAAGGCCAAAGCCGTCTGCTGGCCGAACACGATGTCGTTGGCCGCCAGGGTCACCGCCGTCGGCAGGCCGCGCACCACCTCGTCGGCAAAGCTCGGGCCCGACAAGGCTCCGCACAAGCGCTGCGCGCCGAGCACTTCGGCGACGATCTGGTGCGGAAGCAGGGCCGTTTCGGCCTCCAGGCCCTTGCACACCCAGATCAGCGGGCTCGCCACAGCGGCATCACGCAAGCGACAAAGCGTTGCTCGCAGACCAGCGATCGGCGTCGCAATCAACAACAAATCGGCATCGCCTACGGCCGTCTCGAAATCCTCACCAATACGCAAGGCGTTGGGAAAGCGGTGGCCCGGAAGATAGCGCGTGTTTTCCCGCTTGTCGCGCAGGCTGCGCCGCACTTCCAGCTCGCGCGCCCACAGCGTCACGGCATGCTGATCACTAAAAGCAGCAGCCAACGCGCTACCCCAGGCGCCAGCCCCCAGTACTGTCAACTTCATGTGTTCACAGACCCCAGATCTGATCGGCGCGGACGTAGCCCGACGCTCCATCGCGATGGCGAACCTTTACCCAGCCGCCAGCGACGCCTTCGAGGTAATCGAGGGCGACATTCTTCTCGGCTTCAAAGACCATGGCCGCGGCGTCGTCAGCGCTTTGTCGGATTTGCGCACGTGGCGCGGTTACGACCACCGAATGCCGCATCGCGAGGTACTTGCTCTCGATCCAGGCCATGCTGCCCTCCGAGTCGCGCACCTTCGCCCAGCCTTCGAGGTGGACGACCAGTTCGACCGGTGTATCGGGCTTGATGACGAAGAGCTTTTTGCCTCTTGGCGAAGGAGCGTCGTAGAGTACCGCGGCCGTGGCGACGGTGCGAAACTCGATCGCCAGGGCCGGCACGGCAAGGCCTGCCGCGAACAACACGGTCAGCGATCGCTTCATCGCCGAGGCCTTCCCGCTTCTGGCGACCGCTTCCCCTTACTGAATGGTCGCGTCGCCAGGCTCAGCCTGAGGCGCATTTTTCGCCGCCTCCTCCTGCTGGCTCTGGAGGCGAGACATGTAAAGCGCTTCGAAATTGACCGGCTGCAGCATGACCGGCGCAAAACCGGCGCGGGTCACAGCGTCGGAAACGACTTCGCGAGCATAGGGGTAGAGAATATTGGGGCAGGCAATCGACAGCAAGGGCTCCATATTTTCGCTCGGCACGTTCTGAACACGGAAGATTCCCGCCTGGCCGACTTCGACAAGGAAAACAGTCTTCTCGCCGATCTTGGACGTCACTGTAGCCGTCAAAGCGACCTCAAAGAGCCCTTCGCCGATACCCTGCGCCTTGGTCTGCAACTGGATGTTGATCGTCGGCGTCTCGCGGTCGAGATAGATCTGAGGCGCATTCGGCACTTCAACCGAGAGATCCTTGATGTAGATCTTCTCAATGGCAAAGACGGGGTTCGGGGTTTCTTGTTCGCTCATGGTTTTTTTTACGCCTATGGTTGGGGATTGAAAACAAACTGCGGGGAAGTTCGCGCTCACTCGGTTAATGTGAAAATCGCCTATGCGACTCACGAAACTCCCTTCTCCCCCCGCGGGAGAAGGGCCGGGGGAAGAGGGGGACGGTCATGACTTTCATCATTCGGGGTATCTCGACTGTCATGACCGTTAATGTGAAAATCGCCTATGCGACTCACGAAACTTCCTTCTCCCCTAGCGGGAGAAAGGTTGGGGAAGAGGGGCGTCCATGACTTTCATGATCCGGGGTGTTTCGACATGTCATGACCGCGAGCAGCTGTCAGGCAGCGTCACCCGCCAGCAAGGGTAACAACTTGCCCGCTCGATCGAAAGCAAGGAGATCGTCGAAACCGCCGACGTGCGTCTCACCGATGTAAATCTGCGGAACGGTACGCCTGGCGGTCCGCTCGAGCATTTCGCTACGGCGCTGGGGATCAAGATCGATGCGGATCTTGTCGATCGTGGCGACGCCTCTGGCGAGCAACAGTTGCTCGGCGCGAACACAAAAGGGGCAAACGCCCGTGGAATACATCAACACCCGCTGCACCCCGCTCACTTCCGCGAACCCTTTTTCAGCGGCAGGCCGGCCTCGGCCCACGCGGCAACACCCCCCTCCAGGGAATGCAACCTGGAGAAACCAAGCTTGGCCAGCTTGGCGCAGGCGGCAGACGAGCGGGCGCCAGATTGACAGATCAGAATCACCGGCGTGTCCTTGAACTGTGCCAGTTCCTCGACACGTTCATCGAGCGATCCGACAGGAATATTGCGCGCGTCGACCGGGTGTCCGGTAACGTATTCACTCGTTTCACGGATGTCCAGCAACTGCGCATTCTCGCGGTTGATCAACATCGTTGCCTGCGTTGTGGTCACCGATCGCGAGCCGCCGGGTCGATACACCGTAAGTACGAGTAGCAGCATGCCGCTGACCACAGCGACAGCCACCAGAAGAAGGTTCTGCTGAATGAATTCCAATCGAAACTCCAGAAATTGACGCGAAAAATGGCGAAAGACCCGACTACACCCGGAACGAGGCCCTAGCCCACCCACTCGCCAGGACCGACGCGCAGCGCGCACGCACCTTTAAGGCGCTTCCCAACGGTCATGACATGTCGAGACACCCCTGATCATGAAAGTCATGACCGCCCCCTCTTCCCCCGGCCCTTCTCCCGCAGGGGGAGAAGGGAGGTTCGTGAGTCGCTTGCGCGACTTTCACATTAATCGCCGCAGAACACCTCGCGCATCATGCCAATCAACTGCAGGGTGCGCGCGTCGCCAACGCGATAGTAAACGCGGTTGGCGTCCTTGCGCGCCAGCAGAACGCCCTTTTCGCGCAGAATGGCAAGATGCTGGGAAATGTTGCTTTGCGAAGTACCCACGGCGTCGACGATCTCTTGTACACAGGCATCCTGATCGCCGATCACACACAGGATCTTGAGGCGCAAGGGATGCGATATCGATTTGAGCGCACGTGCCGCCTGTTCGATATGCTCCTGCTTGTCGATGATGCTGGTCCGGATAGGCACGTTACGCCAGAGTCGCCTTTTATCATATAATCGGCGATTATAGAACAAAACCACCCGACAAGGGGTGCTCCGCACGCCTTGCACGTGAGCGTAGAATACCGTGCTTGCCGGCCTCTCGAAGTGCTGGTCCAGCGGTCTAGCGATCTCACCATCTCACCCTTC
Source organism: Candidatus Accumulibacter meliphilus (assembly GCA_003332265.1). Classification (GTDB taxonomy): domain Bacteria; phylum Pseudomonadota; class Gammaproteobacteria; order Burkholderiales; family Rhodocyclaceae; genus Accumulibacter; species Accumulibacter meliphilus. Next base: position 329,841 of record QPGA01000001.1, on the reverse strand, counting down.
CAGCTCTCTCCAGCCAATCCACGTTTCTGCCAGGCGTGCGCCGTTCATTGACCGAAACCACCGCCATAACTTTCGACGCCGCAACGCCGGACCACACTGCGGCCAAGGCGTGCCTTGCCGTACTGCGGCTGGGGGAGCGTGCCCACACAGAGCTTCCGGCAGCAGCAGCTCGCGCGGCACGCGGGGAGTTCGGGCGCCGGCTGGCCATGGTTTTGCTCGCCAGCACACTGCTGGCAGCCACTTCCGCCGCCGCCAGCGACAAGGACGGGGTGGATTCCGATACGCCCTCAACAAGCGCCGTCGCCGAAAAACAGGGTGACCTGAAGTCCTTGCGCAGCCAGATCGAAGCCCTGCGCCGGGAGATGGTCGCTGCCGAAGGTTCACGCAAGGAATCGGCGGACCAGCTCAAGGACATCGAGCGGTCGATTTCATCGACCCAGCGCGATCTGCACCTGCTGAAGGAACAGATCGGCGCGCGGCAGAGCACCCTCAAGGACCTTGACGGACAGGCGAAAGCGCTCGAACAGGAACTCAGCCTGCAGCAGCAACAGCTCGAAAAGCTGCTCTACCGGCAGTATCTGCGTGGCAACCCGGATGCGCTGCAGCTGTTTCTCAATGGCGACGACCCCTATCAGCTGGCGCGCGATCTTTACTATCTGGAAGCGATTGGGCGAGCACGCAGCCAACTCCTGCTGGAGATCGAGTCCAACCTGCAACGTCAAAAAGCGCTCGCCACCGACACCCGGGAACAGGCAGCACAACTCGCCGCCGCGCAAGACAAACAGAGCGAAGAACACGCCAAACTGCTGGCGCAGCGGGCGCAACGCAAGGCGACGCTGGACGCACTGTCGGAACAGATCGCAACGCAGCGGCACGAAATTGGCAAGCTCCAGGGTGACGAGAAGGGCCTCACAAAGCTCATCGATCGCTTGTCGAAAATCATCGCCGCCAGAGCGGCCGAAGCGCGCCGGGAAGCGCAGCGCAGGGAAGAGCAACGCCGGCAAGCAGAGCGCCGCGACGCGGAAAGGCGAGAAGCCGAGCGCGAGGCAGTCGAACGACGCGCACGAGCCCTGGCGCAGCAAGAACTCGCCCGCCAGGAGGCGCAGCGCGCAGCCCGGCTGCAGCAGCCGCCGGCCCGGCCGGACGCTGGCGCAGACAAGGAACAAGGGGTGGCAAGCACACCGCCGCACCCGGAAACACCCCGCGAGAAGGCCTCGACGCCTCCTCCGACGGCTGCCCGGACAGCTCCCCCGCCAGCGCGCCAGCAGGCGCCACGCGAAGCCTCGCCGGCTGAAGCTTTCGTCGGCAACCTGGCACAAATGAAAGGCTCCCTGCACCTGCCAACCAGGGGCTCGGTGACCAATCGCTTTGGTAGCGCACGCCAGGAAGGCAGTACCTGGAAGGGATTGTTCATCCGTGCGGGGACCGGCAGCGAAGTGCGCAGCATCGCGACTGGCCGCGTCGTCTTTGCCGAATGGATGCGCGGTTTCGGCAATCTGCTGATCGTCGACCACGGCAGCGATTACCTGTCGGTCTACGCCAACAACGACTCCCTGCTGAAACAGGTCGGCGACGATGTCCGCGGTGGCGAAACCATCGCCACCGTCGGCAACACCGGTGGCAACCCGGAATCCGGTTTATACTTTGAAATCCGCCATGACGGGAAGCCGCTTGACCCGCTGGCATGGGTCAGGCGCAGATGAGGCCGCACGGAGTGAGAGAAATGAGTAAGTGGAAACAGGCCGGGCTGCTTTGCGCCGGAGTTCTTGGTGGCGTTCTGATCAGCCTGCAGTTTTCGGCGCTGGCCGAAAAGGAGACTCGCACGAGTCTGCCTGTGGAAGAGTTGCGCACTTTCGCGGAGGTCTTCAATGCCATCAAGAAGGGCTATGTCGAACCGGTCGGCGACAAGGCCCTGATCACGCACGCGATCAGCGGCATGCTCTCCAACCTGGACCCGCACTCGACTTACCTTGATGCCGACGCCTTCAAGGACTTGCAGGTCGGTACGCAAGGCGAGTTCGGCGGCATCGGTATCGAAGTCGGCATGGAAGACGGCCTGGTCAAGGTGGTGTCACCGATCGAGGACACTCCCGCAGATCGCGCCGGCGTGAAACCGGGAGATCTAATTTTCAAGATCGACGATACGCTGGTCAAGGGGCTGACCCTGACCGAAGCGGTCAAGCGCATGCGCGGCAAGCCGCAGTCGCAGATCAAACTATCGATCCTGCGCAAGGGTGAGAGCAAACCGATAGAAGTCGCGCTGACCCGCGAAGTGATCAAGGTGCAGAGCGTCAAGTCGAAACGGCTCGATGGCGGCTACGGCTATCTACGCGTCACATCTTTCCAGGAAAATACCGGTGCAGCGGTGGTCAAGCACCTCCAGGACCTGGCCAAACCGGGACCCCTGAACGGGCTGGTTCTCGACCTGCGCAACGATCCGGGCGGCCTGTTGAATAGTGCCGTGGGCGTCTCGGCGGCCTTTCTGCCGCCGGATTCCTTGATTACCTCGACCGATGGACGTGCCCCCGACGCCAAGCACGAGTTCCACGCTTCGCCGGCAGACTATCTGCGCGGCAGCCGCGACGATTACATCAAGCGGCTGCCTGCCGAGGCGCGCACGGTACCGATGGTGGTACTGGTCAATGGTGGCTCGGCTTCGGCGTCCGAAATCGTTGCCGGCGCGCTGCAGGATTACAAACGTGCCATCGTCATGGGTACGACAAGCTTCGGCAAGGGCTCGGTGCAGACCGTTCTGCCCCTGCCCGGAAACACCGCCATCAAGCTGACGACGGCACGCTACTTCACGCCGTTGGGGCGTTCGATCCAGGCCAAAGGCATCAGCCCCGACATTGTCGTTGAGGAAACGGCCAATGGCGGCTCGCGGCAGCGCTTGCGCGAAGCCAACCTTGATCACCACCTTGAAAACAACACCCAGCCGGCGACCGAGGCCGCAAAGCCGGAAGGGCCCGCCAAACCCTCAAGCAAGGCGCCGCTACCCGCGCAGCCGAAGCCCGACGACGCGAAGGACAGCGACCAGGACGAAGGCGACGAGACGGCCGAGCTACCGAACCGCGAGCTGGCTTCGAAAAAGGACTACCAGCTGACCCAGGCGCTGAATTTGCTCAAGGGCATGCAGATCATCCGCAGCAAACCCTGAACCTTTCTCTCGGGGGAAGGCACGTGAAACGACCGGCCGCGACGAGCTACAAGACAGCACCGATCCGCAAGGAACGCAATATCCTGTTTGCCAAGTTTCCCCCTGACCAGGTCCCTGAAGCCTCAGAATTCCTCGCCCAGATCGAGCAGCTGGAGGTCGAGCGACGTGAGCAGCAGCGCGCTGTCGGCGTCGCCTACGATCTTCACCAGCACTCCCTGGAAGAGCTCGAAGCCAGTCTTGAGGACAAGGGCTACCACCTCGACAATACCTTGATGAGCAAAATGATGCGGGCGCTGATCTACTACGTCGAGGAAACGCAGCTGCATAACCTCGAAGCACCTGAGCGACCACTGAAACGCTCGCAGTCGGAAGCCTACACGCACGCCTGGGAACGCCACCCGCATGGGGATCATGACGACACGCCGCCCGAGTGGCGCGAGTACAAGTAAGCGCCGCATTCCGAACGCTCAGAGCAGTCGGAACATGCGCCGCATCTGCAGGAAAAGGCCAGGGCCCGCCCGATGAACGACGAGCAGTTGCTTCGCTACAGCCGCCACATCCTGCTCGACGAGATCGGCATCGAAGGACAGCAACGCCTGGTCAACGCCAAGGTGCTGATTGTCGGTGCCGGCGGCCTGGGCTCGCCGGCCGCCCTCTATCTCGCCGCCGCCGGCCTGGGCCACATCACCCTCGCCGACGGCGATCAGGTTGACCTGACCAATCTGCAGCGCCAGATCCTGCATACGCAGGAGCGCATCGGTCAGCCCAAAGCCTGCTCGGGACAGGTCGCACTGGCGCACATCAATCCCGAAGTACAGGTCGAGGCGATCAACATCCGTCTCGCCGGCGAAGCACTGGCCGCGCGGGTCGCCGAGGCCGACGTGGTGCTCGATTGCTGCGACAACTTCTCCACCCGCCACGCCGTCAATCGGGAGTGCGTCCGACAGCGCACGCCACTGGTTTCCGGTGCGGCGATCCGTTTCGCCGGCCAGCTGGCGGTATTCGACAGTCGCCAAAAGGACACGCCCTGCTATAGCTGCCTGTTCCCGGAAGGCGACGACGTCGAGGAGGAGCGCTGCGCGGTGATGGGCGTATTCGCACCGCTCACCGGCATCATCGGGGCCATGCAGGCGGCCGAAGCACTGAAACTGATCGCCGGCGCCGGCGAAGTCGTCCTTGGCCGTCTGTGGCTGCTCGACGGCCTGTCAATGGAATGGCGCAGCGTGAACTTCAGCAAGGATCCCCAGTGTTCGGTCTGTGCGTAAAGGTCATGACCGTCCCCCTCTTCCCGGGCATCAGGCAAGGCGTGCCAGCAGGCGCAGGTCCGGGCCGACCAGGCGCAGGTCGCGAATGAGCAGTCTGCGCTTGCCGGCCAGAGACTCCAGCGCCGGCAGATCGAACATGCCACGCGCCGCGTCGCCGACCAGACACGGGGCCAGGTAGAGCAGTAGTTCATCGACCAAGCCGGCGCCGAGTAGCGAGCCGCTGAGGCGAAAACCCGCCTCGGCGTGCACTTCGTTGATGCCGCGGCGGGCAAGTTCAGTGAGCAAGGCGAGCAGATCGACCTGCCCGTCCGGCCCTGGCAGCAACAGCACCTCGGCACCGACTTGGCGGAGAGCGGCGATCCGCGCGACATCGCCAATGGCCGCAACGACCAGGACAGCACCACCGCGTAGCAGTCTGGCGTCAAGCGGCAGTTCAAGCCGGCTATCGACGACCACTTTCAGCGGCTGCCGTGAATCGCTGCGAAGCCCTTCCAGCCCACGCACATTGAGCTGCGGGTTGTCGTGACGGACCGTGCCGATGCCGGTCAGCATGGCGCAGGCGCGCGCGCGCCAGCGATGCCCGTCCTGACGGGCATCCGCACCGGTCAGCCACTGGCTGGCACCGTTGCGCAGTGCGGTCTTGCCGTCGAGACTGGCGGCGACCTTCATGCGCAGCCAGGGTCGCGCACGCGTCATGCGAGCGACGAAACCAATGTTGAGTTCCCGAGCTTCGGTCGCCAGCAAGCCCTCCTCGGCAAGTACCCCGGCAGCGCGCAGGCCAGCCAGGCCCTGTCCGGCGACCAGTGGATTGGGATCGGGCATGGCGGCAACGACGCGGCGCACACCCGCCGCCAACAGCGCGTCGGTGCACGGCGGCGTGCGGCCATGATGACTGCAGGGCTCAAGCGTCACGTAGACGGTCGCTCCGCGCGCACGTTCAGCTGCGGCGCACAGAGCATGCACTTCGGCGTGCTCGCCACCGGCACGCAGATGCCAGCCTTCGCCGACGATCTGGCCATTGTTGACGATGACGCAACCGACACGCGGATTGGGAGTGGTGGACTGCAGACCCAACTCGGCCAGGCGTAGCGCCCGCGCCATCATTTCGTGATCAGCGGCGCTGAAACCCTGCGCCATCAACGACCGATTTTCTGTGGCGAGCGAGAAACTTCGCGAATCAGCTTGGAGAACTCGTCGACGTCCTCGAAATTACGATAGACCGAAGCAAAGCGCACATAGGCCACCTTGTCGAGCTTCTTCAACTCGAGCATGACCATCTCGCCGACTTTTTCCGAAGCCAGTTCGCGCTCGCCGAGGGCCAGCAGTTTTCCTTCGATGCGGGCAATCGCCGCCTCAACCGCCTCGGTGCCGACCGGCCTCTTGCGCAAAGCCAGGCGGAGACTGGCGGCGAGCTTCTCGGGGTCGAAATTGACTCGCGAGCCATTCTTCTTGATCACCTGCGGCATGCGCAACTCGGCACGCTCGTAAGTCGTAAACCGCTTGTCGCATTTCAGACAACGCCGGCGGCGGCGGACGAGGTCACCATCGTCATTGATACGGGTATCAGCGACGGTTGTTTCGTCAGCGCCGCAGAACGGGCATTTCATCCGGCCGTTCCACCATAGACCGGGAACTTCTTGCACAGGGCCGCACCGTCGGCGCGCACTCTGGCCAGCACTTTTTCGTCACCAGGCGCATCGAGCACGTCGGCGATCATATGACCGACCAGTTCGGATTCGATCTCGGTGAAACCACGCGTGGTCATCGCCGGCGAACCGATGCGAACACCGGAAGTGACGAAAGGCTTCTGCGGATCGTTCGGGATGGCATTCTTGTTGACGGTGATGTGCGCCGCGCCCAAGGCTGCCTCGGCTTCCTTGCCGGTGATGTTCTTGGCTCGTAGGTCGACCAGGAAGACATGCGACTCGGTACGGCCCGAGACGATACGCATGCCGCGCTCTTCCGACAGTACCCGCGACAGAACACGGGCGTTGGCCAGCACCTGCTCCTGGTATTTGGCAAAGCTGGGCTTCAGCGCCTCTTTGAAAGCCACCGCCTTGGCAGCGATCACATGCATCAGCGGCCCGCCCTGCAAGCCCGGAAAGACTGCCGAGTTGATCGCTTTTTCGTGCTCGGCCTTCATCAGGATGACGCCGCCGCGCGGACCACGCAAGGTTTTGTGCGTCGTCGAAGTGACCACATCGGCGTGCGGAACCGGGTTCGGGTAGCAGTCGGCGGCAATCAGACCGGCGTAGTGCGCCATATCGACCATGAAGATGGCACCGATTTCCCTGGCTACACGGGCAAAGCGCTCGAAGTCGATGCGCAGCGAGTAGGCCGAAGCGCCGGCGATCAGAATCCGCGGCTTGTGCTCGCGGGCCAACGCTTCCATTTTCGCGTAATCAATGGCTTCATGCTTGTCGAGACCGTAGGCCACGACGTTGAACCACTTGCCGGACATGTTCAGCGGCATGCCGTGCGTCAGGTGGCCACCTTCGGCGAGGCTCATGCCCATGATCGTGTCGCCCGGCTTGGCGAAAGCCATCAGAACCGCCTGATTGGCCTGCGACCCGGAATTCGGCTGGACGTTCGCCGCTTCGGCCGAAAACAGCTTTTTCAGGCGCGCGATCGCCAGTTGCTCGGCGACATCGACATGCTCGCAGCCACCGTAGTAGCGCTTGCCCGGATAGCCTTCGGCGTATTTGTTGGTCAACTGCGAGCCCTGCGCGGCCATCACCGCGTGGCTGACATAGTTCTCCGAAGCGATCAGCTCGATATGCGCTTCCTGACGCCGATTCTCGTTTTCGATCGCCTGCCAGATCTCGGGATCCACTTTCGCCAGTGTGTCGTTAGCCGAAAACATCGTACGCCTCTCAAGCCTTGAAAAAGAAGGGGATTATAGCACGCACGCCAAGGCGACCCGCAGCCGGAAATCAGCCGCGGCGGGCAGGGAAAACGCGCTGGCGGTAGTTGATCGACAGCGCGCCGAGCAAGGGATGCTCGCGCAGACGCTCGGCGAACTCACGCTCCGCCGCGCTCACCACGGCCGCGTCGGCGAGCGCCTCGCAGGGCAGAAAGACCTCGGCTTCGACACGGCCATTGAGGTAGTGCAGGACCACGCGCTGCGGTTTCGGCAGGGTCGCCAGCACCGGCGCCAGGAAACCCATCAACTCGCTGCGGTCGGGCATGCGCTGGCTCTTGCCGTCGTGATCCTCGTCGTCTTCGACATCGACATGTACCAGCACATCGGAAACCGTGGGGTGGCTATCGAGCACCCGCTTGCGCGTCGCCTCGGCAATGCGATGCCCCTCCGAGACGCTGATCCTCGGACTCACGCAGACATGCGCATCGACCAGCGAGCGGTGCGCCATGCGCCGAGTACGCAATTCGTGCAGGCTGCCCACTCCCTGGGTATCGATGATCACCTGGCGAATACTGGCGACCTCCTCCACCGACAGCCCGGTGTCGATCAGTTCCTGCAGCGCCTCCCAGGAAAACACCACCCCCATGCGCACGATCATGAAACCGACGATCACCGCGGCCACGGAATCGGCAAACACGAAGCCCATCAGATTGCCGCCGATCCCCACCGCCACCACCAGCGAGGAGGCGGCGTCCGAACGCGCGTGCCAGGCGTTGGCGATCAGCATCGGCGAGCGCAGGCGTTGACCGACGTGCAACATGTAGCGAAACAGGCCTTCTTTGGCGACCAGGGCGAGAAGCGCCGTCCACAGCGCCAGCGGCGCCACCGGCGGCAGGCTGCCCAGGTCCTGCAACTTGACGCCGGCGCTCCAGATGATGGCGCCACCGGTGGCCGCGAGAATCGCCCCCAGGCCAAACGATGCCGCGGTCTCGATGCGCGCGTGACCGTAAGGGTGACTCTCGTCAGCCGGATCCTTGCTGTGATGGGCGGCAAAGAGCACCAGAAAGTCACAAACGAGATCGGACAGCGAATGCATGCCATCGGCGACCAGCGCTTGCGAGTTGGCGACGATACCGGCGACGACCTGCGCCGCCGTCAGCAGGACGTTTACCGCCACGCTGATCCACGTGCAGCGTTGGGTCAGCGCGTACCGTCCCGGGTCGTCGAAGGAAATTTCCGGGCTTGCCTTAGCGCTGCTCACGCTCTGGGTCACTCTGTAAAGATGGGTTTGTCATATTCTGTTGCCAGCGCCAGGAAAAGGAGCAGTCGGGAGGTCTGTGACGGTCGTCTGTACCCGGAAAAACAACCGTCAGCGCCTTGCCGCCAATCCGGCCAAGGGCCACGTCAGCTGCGTGGACAAAACCAGGGTGCCGGAACACACGGACGGGCACCATGCGGTGAAAGAGTATCCGGCGAGCAGCCCTGGCCCGCCCTGTCGACTGCGAGCCTGCGAGCCTGCGAGAACTGAGCCCGCTCAGCGCCCCAGCGAGTTCACCACTTGCGAAAAAGTGTGTGCGACTTCTTCCGTGGTCGACTCACCGCCCAGCTGACGCTCGATCTGAGGCAGGAAGAAGGCGCCGCAGAGGATGTGGTTGTCGCTTTCGTCGTGCTCGACAACCAAACAGCTGGATGCCCCCAGTTGCTTGAGCGTGGCCACGACATGACCGACCTTTGCCCCGTCGAGGTCCCGCAGATGCACGACCTCGGCGTCGTCGTGCTTGTTGATCATCACATTGCCGACGACCAGTTCGCCAGGGCGAATTCCCATCGCATGCGCTGTCGCCAGCGGCCGGTGTCCCTTGGTGCAGGCTTCGGTGACAATGCCGAGCAACTGCCGCTGCTCGTCGCCGACCAGCAAATAGTGCACGCCGCACAGCGTCATCAGCCGGTTGGCCTCGTCCAGTGCGGCGTCGCGCGCAATGGTGGCCGGCGCAAAGCGACGAAAATCGGTCATCACGGCCAGTGCCGGGGAATCCGCGCCAACCCGGGCACCCACGACAGCCTTCGGCAGGTAACACGGAACACCTCTCCTGAGCCGGGTCCAGGGTAGAGGCTTGAAGTGACTATCGGACATGTCGTGACTCCCATTGGGTGACGGTAGGAGAATTAAAGCACCTGGCATTCCTTTCTGGCAAGCGCAATTCGGCTGCCTCGGCCGCGGGCCGACATCGAGCGCCACGGCGGACGCAGCAGGGGCCGGCGCCAACGCTAGCGTCGGACGCCCCCCTCCCAATGACGTAACGGAGCGACGCCAGACGACAGCCAGAATTGCGTCCAGCGAGTCTTGAAGGTAGTATCCATGCCGCACGCCATATGCTTACCTTGGTCCTGTCAGCCCGATTTTTCGGCGCGGCAAGCCCGGTTGCTCCCGCCTGGATCTCCATCGCTCGCCATTTCTGGCGATGGCAATACACCGCCACCGCTGCCTGGCAGGGGTCCTTACACTAACTTCGCAGCTTCCTTTACCGTTCCCAGAATGATTCCCGGCCTACTCAAAAAGATTTTCGGCAGCCGCAACGATCGGCTGATAAAACAGTACTCGCGGGCTGTCCGCAAGATCAACGCGCTCGAGGAAGGGATCAGCGCGCTGTCCGATGAAGAGCTGCGCGGCAAGACGGTCGAATTCAAGGAACGTGTGGTCAAGGGCGAGACGCTGGACGCCCTCCTTCCGGAAGCCTTCGCGGTCGTGCGCGAAGCCGGCAAACGGGCCCTCGGCATGCGCCACTTCGACGTGCAACTGATCGGCGGCATGGTCCTGCACGACGGCAAGATTGCCGAAATGCGCACCGGCGAAGGCAAGACTCTGGTCGCCACGCTGGCCGCCTACCTGAATGCCCTGGCCGGCAAGGGCGTGCACATCGTGACCGTCAACGACTATCTGGCCAACCGCGACGCGGAATGGATGGGACGCCTGCATCGCTTTCTGGGTCTTTCGGTCGGCGTCAACCTGTCGCAAATGCAGCACGAAGACAAACAGGCCGCCTACGCTGCAGACATCACCTACGGCACCAACAACGAGTTCGGCTTCGACTACCTGCGCGACAACATGGTCTACACGACCGGCGAACGGGTACAGCGCAAGCTCAGCTTCGCGATTGTCGACGAAGTCGACTCGATCCTGATCGACGAAGCGCGCACGCCGCTGATCATCTCGGGACAAGCCGAAGACCACACCGATCTCTACGTGCGCATGAACGCGATCGCGCCGATGCTCGAGCGCTGCCAGGAAGAAAATGGTCCCGGCGACTACTGGGTCGACGAGAAAGGTCATCAGATCCTGATGACCGAGGCCGGTCACGAGCACGCCGAAGAAATGCTCGCTGCTGCCGGCCTGCTTCCCGACGGCGGCAGTCTCTACGACGCCAGCAATATCCTGATGATTCACCACCTCTACGCCGCCTTGCGCGCGCACAACCTGTTCCTCAAGGATCAGCAGTACGTGGTGCAGAACGGCGAGGTGATCATCGTCGACGAGTTCACCGGTCGCCTGATGTCCGGCCGCCGCTGGTCCGAAGGCCTGCACCAGGCGGTCGAGGCCAAGGAAGGCGTGAAGATCCAGAACGAGAATCAGACGCTGGCGTCGATTACCTTCCAGAACTACTTCCGCATGTACAGCAAGCTCTCGGGGATGACCGGCACAGCCGACACCGAGGCCTATGAGTTTCAGCAGATCTATGGCCTGGAAACGGTGGTCATTCCGCCCAACAAGCCAATGCGGCGGACCGACAACAACGATCAGGTCTTCCGCACCGCGCAGGAGAAACACGCGGCCATCGTCGCCGATATTCGCAGCTGTCGCGAGCGCGGACAGCCGGTACTGGTCGGCACGACGTCGATCGAGAATTCCGAGCTGCTCTCGGCGCTGCTCGACCACGAGAAGCTGCCGCACCAGGTACTCAACGCCAAGCAACACGCCCGTGAGGCCGAGATTGTCATCCAGGCCGGCCGCCCGGGCATCATCACCATCGCCACCAACATGGCTGGTCGCGGCACCGACATCGTTCTCGGTGGCAGCATCGAAAAGCAGATCAGCGAGATCCGCGACGGCGAAAACCTGGCTGCCGAGGAGCGCGATCAGCGCATCGCCGAAATCCGCAGCGAGTGGCAGGTGCTGCACGACCAGGTGGTGGCATCCGGAGGATTGCACATCATCGGCTCGGAACGACACGAGTCGCGCCGCATCGACAACCAGCTGCGCGGCCGTTCGGGCCGCCAGGGCGACCCGGGCTCCTCACGCTTTTACCTGGCGCTTGACGATTCCTTGCTGCGCATCTTTGCCGGTGATCGTCTGAAATCGATCATGGAGCGCCTGAAGATGCCCGAAGGCGAGCCGATCGAGCATCCGCTGGTCTCACGCTCACTGGAATCGGCACAACGCAAGGTCGAAGCGCGCAACTTCGACATTCGCAAACAGCTGCTCGAGTACGACGACGTCTCCAACGATCAGCGCAAGGTCATCTACGCGCAGCGCAACGACTTGCTCGAGAGCGAAGACATCTCGGAAACGGTCACCGCGATGCGCGCGGCGGTGTTGCAGGAGAATTTCCGACGGCACGTACCGACCGACAGCGTCGAAGAGCAATGGGACCTGCCAGGGCTGGAAAACACGCTCGCCGCCGACCTGCAGCTCCCGCTGCCGATTGTCGCCTGGTCAAGCGACGAGCCCAACTTACGCGACGAAGAAATGCTCGAGCGGATGGTCGACGCGGCGACGGCCAGCTATTCCGCCAAGGTCGATCTGGTCGGCGCCGAGATGTTTCACCAGTTCGAACGCAACGTCATGCTGCAGAGCCTGGACACACACTGGCGCGAGCACCTGGCAGCACTTGATCACCTGCGCCAGGGAATTCATCTGCGTGGCTACGCACAGAAGAACCCCAAGCAGGAGTACAAGCGCGAAGCTTTCGAACTTTTCGAGAGCTTGCTCGACAGCGTACGCGCCGACGTGACACGAATCTTGATGACCGTTCAGATTCGCCCGCAGGATGTCGAGGAAAGCGCTCCGCATGCCGAAGTACAGAATGTCCAGTATCAGCACTTGGGCTACGACGAAGTGCTGGGGAGCGACGATCACGCACCTCCGGCGGAAGCCATGAAACCGCTGCACGCCGGGCCCAAAGTCGGCCGTAACGACCCCTGCCCCTGCGGCTCGGGCAAGAAGTACAAAGTCTGTCACGGCAAGTTGTCGTAAGCGCCGCTGCCACCACAGTACCCCGTGGCAGGGGGGTGAATAGCCACTTGCGCAGGCCCCCCGCTGCCGAAGCCGTAGCCTGCGCTTGCCGCCGCACTGCCGCTGCCCTACCCCGTTCGCGAGGTTGCAATGCCCGTCAATTATCGTACCCCCGCCGCCGCAGAGCTCTGGCCGGTTGCCGGCGTTCGTCTCGGCGTCGCCGCGGCGGCCATCCGCAAGTCTGATCGGCATGACCTGACCGTGCTGGCTCTCGACCCCGGCTGTCGCGTCGCCGGCGTGTTTACCAGCAACCGCTTTTGCGCCGCACCGGTGCACGTCTGCCGCCGCCATCTGGAACTCGGCAGCGACGCGCGCGCGCTGCTCATCAATACCGGCGTCGCCAACGCCGGCACCGGCGAGCAAGGCTTGCGGGCGGCGGCCGAAACCTGCGCCGCCCTCGGCCAACTGCTGGCTATCGATGACCGCCAGGTGCTGCCTTTCTCGACCGGCGTGATCCTCGAACCGCTACCGGTCGAGCGCCTGATCGCCGGCCTGCCAGCCTGTATCGCCGACCTGCGCGCCGACCACTGGCATGCTGCCGCGCACGCCATCATGACCACCGACACCGTCGCCAAAGCCGCCTCGCGGCGCTTCGCGATCGACGGCAAGCGCGTCACCATCACCGGCATCAGCAAGGGCGCCGGCATGATCCGGCCGAACATGGCGACCATGCTCGGCTTCATCGCCACCGATGCCGGCGTCGCCGTGCCGCTGCTCCAGCAACTGCTGCGCGAAGCGGCCGACGAGTCGTTCAACTGCATCAGCGTCGACGGCGACACCTCGACCAATGACTCCTTCATCCTGATCGCCACCGGCCAGAGCGGCATCGAAATCGCGGACGCGTCGACAAGGGCCTACGCGCAACTCCGCGAAGCGCTAATCGCCGTCGCCATGGAACTGGCGCAAGCGATCATTCGCGATGGCGAAGGGGCCAGCAAATTCATCACCGTCGCCGTCGAAAGTGGCCGCGACCGCCAGGAATGCAAGCGCGTCGGCTACGCCGTCGCCCATTCACCGCTGGTCAAGACGGCTTTCTTCGCTTCCGATCCCAATCTGGGGCGCATCCTGGCCGCTATCGGTTACGCCGAAATCGACGCGCTCGACCCGCTCGACGTCGATCGGATCAGGGTCTGGCTGGCGAGTGGCGGCAGCGAGATTCTGGTGGCCGAAAAAGGCGGCCGTGCCGCTTCGTATCGCGAAGAGGACGGTGCACGCATCATGGGCGAGACCGAAATCAGCGTCCGCGTCGACCTGGGACGCGGCAGCGCACGTGCCGCAGTGTATACCTGCGACCTTTCCTACGAATACGTGCGGATCAACGCCGACTACCGCAGTTAATCAGTGCAGAACGCGCGGCACGGCGAGGGTGAACTCGCGGATTTCCGCGTCGAACTGCGTGCCGTCTACGGCCGTCAACTGGTAACTGCCGCGCATCGTGCCGACAGGCGTTTCGAGTTGACAACCGCTGGTATATTCGAACTTCTCGCCCGGCTGCAGCAGCGGCTGCCGGCCGACGACGCCGAGGCCGCGCACCTCCTGCACCTCGCCGGCGGCATCGGTGATGATCCAGTGCCGCGAAATCAATTGCGCAGCCACGGTTCCGACGTTCTCGATGGTAATTGCGTAGGCAAAGACGTAGCTGTCGTTGGCGGGATCCGACTGCTCGGCGATATATTTCGGGACCGCGCTGACTGCGACCTCGTATTTCCTGCTTTCGGCCATGTTTGCTCAATGTTGGGACGATCAGAAGTGGCATTGCACACCAAAGTGCGCATGCTGACAAGCCCGGCGAGCAAGCGCAACAGCACGCGAGGCTGCAGGAAACCGTTTCGCGGTAAAATATGACCTCATCTTTCCCGCGGGTCTTTGTCCATGAACGTCATAGCGCCCAGCATTCTTTCCGCCGATTTCGCCAGGCTTGGCGAGGAAGTGGTCAACGTCCTTGCCGCCGGCGCCGACTGGATTCACTTCGATGTCATGGACAACCACTACGTACCCAACCTGACGATCGGCCCACTGGTCTGCGCGGCGATCCGCCCGCTGACCAAGGCACCCATTGACGTGCATCTGATGGTCAAACCCGTCGACCGCATCATTCCCGACTTTGCCAAGGCTGGCGCCAACCTCATCACTTTTCACCCTGAAGCCAGCGAGCATGTCGACCGCTCGCTGGCGCTGATTCGTGAATGCGGCTGCCAGGCCGGGCTGGTGTTCAATCCGGCGACGCCGCTGGAGGTCATGGACTACGTCATGGACAAGCTGGATATCGTCCTGCTGATGAGCGTCAACCCGGGCTTCGGCGGACAGCAGTTCATCCCCTCGACGCTGGCCAAGCTGCGTGCCGCACGCGCGCGCCTTGACGCCTACGAACGCGAAAGTGGGCGCCGCATCCGCCTCGAGGTCGATGGCGGGGTGAAGGTGGACAACATTGCCGAGATTGCCGCCGCCGGCGCCGACGCTTTCGTCGCCGGTTCGGCGGTCTTCAGCGCTGGCAGTGACAGCGACGCCAATCGGTACGACACGGTCATCGCGGCGCTGCGCGCGCAACTGGCGACCGCATGATCTCAGGACCACTCGCCGTGCGCGCCGTGCTCTTCGATCTGGACGGCACGCTGATCGATACCGTCCTCGACCTGCACGCCGCAGCCAACGCCATGCTCAGCGACCTCGGTCGCCCGGAAATTGCCGTGGCAGCGGTTCGCAGCTACGTCGGGCGCGGCATTCCCAATCTCGTCAAGCGCGTTCTCGCCGGCAGCATGCTTGCCGCCGACGACCCGACGCCACCGCCCAAGGCAGCGCTGGACCGCTTTCGGCACCACTACGCCATTGCCAACGGACGCCACGCGCTCCTTTTCCCGGGCGTCCGTGACGGCCTTGAAGCTTTCCAGGCCCTGGGCCTACCGCTCGGAGTGATCACCAACAAGGCCGAAGCTTTTTCCTTGCCGCTGCTCGAACAGCTCGGTCTGAGACGTTTTTTCCAGGTAGTCGTCAGCGGTGACGTACTGCCACGAGCGAAACCCGACCCGATGCCGGTGGTCTGGGCCAGCGGCCGCCTCGGCGCCTCACCCGCCGAGGTGTTGATGATCGGCGATTCGGTGCACGATTTTCACGCCGGACGCTCGGCTGGCTGCCACGTTTTTCTGGTGCCCTACGGCTACAACGAAGGGCACGGGGTCAGCGATCTCGCTTGCGATGCTATAGTCTCGACCCTCGCCGAAGCGGCCCAGCGCGTCAGTCACGCATGAACAGCCTCGACCACAAATTGCATTCGCCGCCTGCCAGCCGGGCAGAGGCCTGGCCCTGGCGCCCCTGGCGTCGGTAGGCAGGCCAGCAGCGTCGCCGCTGCCCCGCCGCGCGGCGTGCATCAAGCCTGGTGCACACCTCTTCCAGCAGTGTTTTCTTGTGGAGCTCCCATGACTGCAGCGTATTTCAATCGGCTGGCCGCCGAAGGCTACAACCGTATCCCGGTGACGCTGGAAACTTTTGCCGATCTCGACACCCCCTTGTCGATCTACCTCAAGCTGGCCAATCAGCCCTACACCTACCTGCTGGAATCGGTGCAAGGCGGCGAGCGCTTCGGCCGTTACTCGATCATCGGCCTGGCCAGTCCGACGCGAATCGTGGTCAACGCGCATCAGGTACTGGTGCTCAACGGCAATCGCATCGCCGAACGCGAAGACGACACCAACCCGCTCGACTTCATTGCCAAATACATGCAGCGCTTTCGCGCCGCACCGACCACCGGCCTGCCACGCTTCTGCGGGGGCCTGGTCGGTTGCTTCGGCTACGATACCGTGCGCTATATCGAGACGCGCCTGACGCGCTCGCAGAAGCCCGACGACCTCGGCATTCCCGACATCGTCCTCCTGCTCTCCGAAGAGATCGCCGTGGTCGACAACGTCTCGGGCAAGCTGACGCTGGTGGTCTACGCCGAACCGGGCGTTCCCGGCGCTTACCAGAAGGCCCAGGCAAGACTGCGAGAACTGCTGGCCAAGCTGCGCGAGCCGGTGCGCATTCCCGCTGAAAAGCCGCAGCCCTCGCAGCCAGCGACCTCGATGTTCGGTGAAACGCAGTTCAAGAAGGCGGTGCTCAAAGCCAAGCGCTATATCACCGAAGGCGACATCATGCAGGTCGTCCTCTCGCAACGCATGAGCAAACCGCTCACCGCCAGCCCGATGGCCCTGTATCGCTCGCTGCGCTCGCTCAATCCCTCGCCGTACATGTTCTATTTCGACTTCGAGGACTTCCACGTCGTTGGCGCCTCGCCGGAGATCCTGGTTCGCCTCGAGGGCGACACGGTAACCGTGCGGCCGATCGCCGGCACCCGTCGGCGCGGCGTTTCCTTCGCGGAAGATCAGGCCCTCGCCGACGAGTTGCTGGCCGACGAAAAGGAACGTGCCGAACACGTGCAGCTCCTCGACCTCGGCCGCAACGACGCCGGTCGCGTCGCCCGTGTCGGCAGCATCAAGCTCACCGAAAACATGATCGTCGAGCGCTACTCGCACGTGATGCATATCGTCTCGAATGTGGAAGCCAGACTGCGTCCCGAGCTGAACGCCTTTGATGTCCTCAAGGCCACTTTCCCGGCAGGAACCGTCTCCGGCGCGGCGAAAGTCAGAGCGATGGAAATCATCGACGAGCTGGAACCGGTCAAGCGCGGCATCTATGCCGGCGCCGTCGGGCACATGGGTTTCAACGGCGACATGGATCTGGCCATCGCCATCCGTACCGCCATCGTCAAGGACGGCCAGCTGCACGTGCAGGCCGGTGCCGGCATCGTCGCCGATTCCGACCCGGCTTCCGAATGGCAGGAAACCCAGAACAAGGCACAGGCCGTGCTGCGCGCCGCAGAACTCGCCGAACACGGCCTCGACACCCGCTTGTGAGTAAGGCGCATGCGCGCGCCAACAGGGCGCGAACGTGCGATTTACACCTGGATCGTTCCGCGGCTGGAGCACGCTCAACCCGACTTCAATCGTGCCGGCAGCAGCGGCACGCAGGAAAAATAGATGTGCGACAATTCCAACCGGCACAGGTCGGGCTCTTTTCAGCCCAGCACCAGAAAAAGCGGGTATCAAACGGCAGTTTTCGGCTCACCATCAATACACTCAAAAAGTTAGGCCTTCGATGCTCCTGATGATCGACAACTACGATTCCTTTACCTACAACCTCGTCCAGTATTTTGGCGAGTTGGGGCAGGAGGTCAGGGTGTTCCGAAACGATGCCATTTCAGTCCCCGAGATTGCCCGTCTCGACCCGGCGCTACTGGTCATTTCTCCCGGTCCGTGCACGCCAGCACAAGCCGGTATCTCGCTGGCGGCGATTCGCGAGTTTGCCGGCAGGATTCCGTTGCTCGGCGTATGCCTCGGTCACCAGGCGATCGGTGAAGCTTTCGGCGGTCGCGTGGTGCACGCGCACAAGTTGATGCATGGCAAGGTCTCGCCGGTCGAGCACACCAATCGGGGTGTATTTCGCGGGCTGCCGAACCCGCTGACCTGTACGCGCTACCACTCGCTGGCCGTCGAGCGCCACTCCCTGCCGGACTGCCTGGAGATTACCGCCTGGACCGATGACGGCGAGATCATGGGCTTGCGTCACCGTGGTCTGGCCGTCGAAGGCGTTCAGTTCCATCCGGAATCGATCCTGACCGAGCGCGGTCACGACCTGTTGAAAAACTTCCTCGAGGAGCACAGCAAATGAAAGCACAGGAAGCACTGGCGCGAGTCGTCGAACACCGCGAGATCTTTCACGACGAAATGGTCTCCCTGATGCGCCAGATCATGTGTGGCGAAGTGACGCCGGTAATGATCGCGGCGATCATTACCGGTCTGCGCGTCAAGAAGGAAACCATCGGCGAAATCTCGGCTGCGGCGCAGGTGATGCGGGAATTGTCGACCAAGGTCGTGCTCGGCAATCGCGCGCACCTGGTCGATACTTGCGGCACCGGCGGCGACGGCGCGCAGACTTTCAACATTTCGACGGCAGCGATGTTTGTCGCCGCAGCGGCCGGAGCCCGGGTCGCCAAGCACGGAGGGCGCTCCGTGTCTTCGCAGTCGGGCAGCGCCGACGTTCTCGAAGCGCTTGGCGTCAATATCAACCTCAGCCCGGCGCAGGTCGGACAGTGCATCGACGAAGTCGGCATCGGTTTCATGTTCGCGCCCAATCACCACAGCGCGA
Organism: Candidatus Accumulibacter meliphilus; assembly: GCA_003332265.1. Lineage (GTDB taxonomy): Bacteria > Pseudomonadota > Gammaproteobacteria > Burkholderiales > Rhodocyclaceae > Accumulibacter > Accumulibacter meliphilus. The sequence continues at coordinate 311,089 of QPGA01000001.1, read as the reverse complement.
TGAAGCACGCGGCGCCGGTCCGCCGCGAGCTGGGCGTGCGCACCCTGTTCAACATTCTCGGCCCGCTGACCAACCCGGCCGGCGCCGACAATCAGGTACTCGGTGTTTTTCATCCCGACCTGGTGGGAATCCAGGTGCGTGTTCTGCAACGACTGGGCAGTTCGCGCGCGCTGACCGTTTTCGGCCGCGAAGGTCTCGACGAGATCTCGATCGCCGGTGAAACATTGGTCGGCGAACTGAAAGACGGCCGCATCGACGAGTACAGCATCCACCCGGAGCAGTTCAATCTGTCGGTGCAGGATCCCGGCGCCTTGCGTGTCGCCAACGTCGAAGAATCGAAAGCGATGTTGCTCGCCACCCTGCAGAACAAGAGAGGCGCGGCGCGTGACATCGTCGCCCTGAATGCCGGCGCGAGCATCTACGTCGCCGGCCTCAGCGATACGCTGGCCGAGGGCGTCGAGCGCGCTTTCGAAGCCATCGCCGCGGGCGCCGCCCTCGCCAGGCTGGACGAGTTTGTCGCCTTCACGCGCGACTTCTCCGCCTCGGCCTGACCGGCGGCTCGGCGAAGGAGGCAAGCCATGGCCATCCCGCAAACTGAAACGCGCTTCGACGCGGCCGCCTACCTGCTCTGGGAAGAGGCGCAGGCAGAACGCCACGAATACGTCGCCGGCGAAGTGTTCGCCATGGTCGGCGTGCGCCAGTCGCACAATGTCGCCACGCTGAACCTGGCCACCGCCTTGCGCCAGGCACTCAAAGGCGGTCCGTGTCGCGTCTTCGTCGAAGCGGTCAAGGCCCGCGTCGAAGCCGCCAATTGCTTCTTTTATCCCGACGTACTGGTCACCTGCGACCCGCGCGACCGCTTGACGCCCGACTACGTCAGCCATCCCCTGCTGGTCGCCGAAGTCCTTTCCGAGTCGACCGCGGCCTTCGACCGCGGAGGCAAGTTCGCCGCCTATCGCAAACTCGACAGCCTGCAGGACTACGTCCTGATCGACCTGGCGGCGCAACGCATCGAAGTCTTCCGGCGCGATGCAGAGAATCACTGGGTGCTGCATGACTATGGCCCTGGCGAAACGGTCGAACTGGCTTCGCTGGCGCTGCAGCTGCCGCTTGAACAGATACTCGAAGACACCGCCGAAGAAGGCGCACCACAGAGCACGGAGAGCGCACCGCGATGAGCGACATCCTGAAGCGAATTCTTGCCGTCAAGCATGACGAGGTCGCTACGGCGCAGGCGGCCACGCCTCTGCTCGAGCTGCGTGCCGCCGCCGAGAAACAGGCCCCAACACGCGACTTCCTCGCCAGCCTGCGCAGCAGAATTGCCGCCGCGCAGCCGGCGGTGATCGCCGAAATAAAGAAAGCCAGCCCCTCCCGCGGCGTCCTGCGTGCCGATTTCCACCCCGCCGAGATCGCCGCCAGTTATCAACGCCACGGCGCAGCCTGTCTCTCGGTGCTCACTGACAGCCAGTTTTTCCAGGGCTCGCCCGCCTATCTGCAAGCGGCGCGTTCAGCCTGCGCGCTGCCGGTATTGCGCAAGGACTTTCTGGTCGATGCGTATCAGGTCTTCGCAGCGCGCGCGATGGGCGCCGACGCGATCCTGCTGATCGCTGCCGCGCTTGATCTGCCCACCATGCGCGACTTCGAGGCCATCGCCGACAGCCTGGGGATGGCCACGCTCGTCGAAGTACACAATAGCCAGGAACTCGACGTCGCGCTGCAACTCGCCACCCCCTTGATCGGTATCAACAATCGCAATCTGCGCAGCTTCGAAGTCAGTCTGCAGACGACTCTCGACCTTCTGCCATCGATCCCGGAAGACCGCCTCGTGGTCACCGAAAGCGGCATTCTCGCCAACAGCGACGTCGCCACGATGCGCGACCACGGGGTCTACGCCTTCCTCGTTGGCGAAGCTTTCATGCGCGCCAGCGAACCCGGCGAAGCCTTGCGCAAACTTTTTTCCTGACCTCTCCCGGCGACCGGGGAAGCCTCCTGAGCCGAGGCTTGCCGGCCACGCAGCGCCCCGGATATGATACGTATCACGTAATACGCCAGGGGCCAGAAAATGCAGAAAAAATTGACACTCTCCATTGACGAGACAGTTTACGACGGACTCCACCGCATCGTCGGCAGAGGAAAGATCAGCCAGTTCATCGAAGACCTGGTGCGGCCATGCTTGCTGGATTCCGCCCTTGATGCCGGCTACCGGGCAATGGCCGCCGACAAGAAGCGCGAGGCCGAAGCGCTGGAATGGAGCAACGCGCTTGCGGGAGATAGTGCCGATGAAGCGCGGTGAAGTCTGGTGGGTGGAATTCGACCCGTCCGTTGGCAGCGAAATCCGCAAGACCCGGCCGGCCGTGATCGTCAGCAATGACGCAGCGAATCGCAACCTTGCGCGGGTCGTTGTCGTGCCGCTGACGAGCAGCACCGGCCGCCTGTATCCGGGCGAGGCGCTGGTCAGTATCGGAGAACAGCAAAGCAAGGCCATGGCCGACCAGATCATGACTGCGGACAAAGCCCGACTGAAGAGCCGCTTGGCCAGATTGGCGAAGGCAGACATGCTGGCCGTCGAGGCTGCCATTCTGGTTCATCTGGGAATGCCCAGATAATTCCACGAGCCGGACGCTGCTGTGGTTTTCCGGCAGAGTCGAACCTGCGAATACCAGCCATCACCAGCCGAAACGCGCAACAGAGCCGGCCTCGAAGTGCTCCACACAAGGAATTGGCAGGCTTGTTGCAAAAACCCAACACTCTTTTCCCAACAAGCCACTAAAGCACTCGGCGAACTTGCCGCGCTTATCGGTGTTTGCCACAATCACTCCAACTTCTCGTCTTTACCGAGAGGCCCAGTTTGATGAAGCACCAGTTGGATTCATTGATCGCAAACTTAGAGGAGATTCACCATGCAAAAGAAAATCATCGCGCTGGCCGTTGCCAGCCTGGCCTCGGGCGCCGCTCTTGCCCAGACCAACGTCACCATTTACGGAATTGCTGACGCCGGCTACGTCTACTCCAGCGGCGGCTCGAACAACATCCTCAACACCAACAACGGTAACAAGACCTTCAGCGGCGTCCAGTCCGGCGTCCTGGGCGGTTCGCGGATCGGCTTCCGCGGCACGGAAGCCCTGGGCAACGGTCTGAACGCCATCTTCACTCTCGAGTACTCGCTGACCATCGACGACAACACCGGCGTCGGCACCAGCAACGGCAACGGCGGCCTCAATGCTCGTCAACAGTTCGTTGGCCTGCAAAGCGACAAGCTCGGTACCGTCGCCCTCGGTCGTCAGTATGCCCCTGGCTATGCGGCATCGATCGCTAACGATGTGCTCGCCGGTTCGAGCCTCGGTTCGCAGTCCATCCTGAGCGCGCAGGCTGGCAACACCATCACCCCGAACTCGGCAGCGCGCTGGAACAACGCCGCCACCTACACCTCGCCCAACTGGAGCGGCTTCACCGCCAAAGCGATCTACGCTTTCGGCGAGAGCGAGACCCTCGCCGCGGACGGTAAGGACTCGAACGCCAACCTGCCGCGTCTACGATAGAATCTTTCCAGCACTGACAACGGCAGATTCGGTATTGGCGGCAACTACTCCAACGGAGCGTTGAACATCGACCTCGTCTACCAGCAGCGTTACAGCGTCGTTCCGACCGCGGACTCGGCCATGGCCGTCCCGAACCTCTGGGGCGACGACATCAACGAAGGCTACATCGGTGGCTCCTATGACTTCAAGGCCGCCAAGGTCGCGGCCAGCTATCAGCAGCAGAACGACAAGAACTTCGCCAACAACGACAACACCGTCTGGTCCCTTGGCGTAAAGGTCCCGGTGATGGCTGCCAGCAATATACTCCTGACCTATGCTCAGCTGGAAATGGATGCAGGCCCGCGTGATGCCAGAGTTGACGGCAAGAGCAACACCGCAACTCTCGCCTGGACGACCGCCATGTCCAAGCGCACCACTCTGTACGCCGGTTATGTCTGGGTCGACAACGACAAGAAGAGCCTGCCGATTCGCTTCACTGGCGTTCCTGCCGGTGTTGGCCAGGTCAACGAGACCAACAACACCTTCGCCGCTGGTGTTAACCACACTTTCTAATCCGACTTCGGTCAGTTAGTTTGAGAAACGGGCGCTTCGGCGCCCGTTTTTTTCGCCCGCGTTCGGGTACAGCCGCCCGCCGATCCTTACAACGCCTGTCGCGGAGCAGTTCCGCGGACAAATGCTGACGACGGACGGCGAGCGCGGTGCGCCAAGCTCCCATGGACGGCAGCAAAGCGCATTTCGGCGACTCACCTGTGACAAAAATGCAACAACCGCCGTCAGCGTGCCGAAATGACGGCCACCACGCTTGCTCGTAATCTGACCGTCTGCGAAGATCCTTACCAGCACATCACGAAATTCTCTTGCCAGTGAATCGACCTGGCGGAGCAGATTTAATCTTGGCGTTTCTGGACATTCTGGACAATAAGGAGATTCATCATGCAAAAGAAAATTATCGCACTGGCTGTTGCCAGCCTGGCTTCGGGCGCCGCCCTCGCGCAGACCAACGTCACCATGTACGGCGTCGTAGATGCCGGCTACCTTTACTCCTCGGGCAACCAGCCGGGTGGCGGCACCAACACTTTCAGCGGCATTTCTTCCGGCATCAGTGCTGGCAACCGTATCGGCTTCAAGGGCTCGGAAGCGCTGGGCAATGGCCTGAAAGCCGTGTTCACGCTTGAGTACGGCCTGAACATCGACGACAACTATGGCATCGGCACCGGTGGCCTCAACGCCCGTCAGCAGTTCGTCGGCCTCGCCAGCGACAAGCTCGGCACCGTCGCTCTGGGTCGTCAATATGCCCCTGGCTTCAACGCCTCGGCACGCAACTCGGCACTTGATGCTACCGACCTGGCCATCCAGTCGAACCTCAGCGTTCTGTCCGGCATGTCGATCACCCCGAACAGCCCCGCTCGCTTCAACAATGCCATCACCTATACCAGCAACAACTACTCCGGCCTTAGCTTTAGCGCGATCTACGGATTCGGTGAAGAAGGTGTCGAGAACAGCACGAGCGACGGGGGCAAGTATGGTGTTGGCGCCAACTACGCCAATGGTCCGATCAACGTCGACCTGGTATACCAGGGCCGTCAGAACATCGTGATTCCCGCGACCGACACCACGCCCTCGAACCCTACGGGTAAGGATATCAACGAGTGGTACCTTGGCGGTAGCTACGACTTCAAAGTCGTCAAGCTGTTCGCCAGCTATCAGGAGCTGTATAGCCAGACCACCCAGGCGACGCCCACTTTTAACGGGAGCGATCTCTGGACGGTAGGCATCAATGCACCGATCGGTGCCGGCACGGCCTCCCTGAGCTACGGCGAGCTGTCATTGGATAACACCAAGATGAAGGACGGCAGCAGCTGGGGTGCGGGCACCATGTACAGCTACCCGCTGTCGAAGCGCACCTCGGTATACGCAGCCTACAGCTACTTCAGCAACGACAAGTACTCGCTGCCCATGCAGACGCAATTGGCGCCAATCACCGGCGGTGGCCAGATCGGCATCGGCGCGGTCGGCGAGAGCAACTATGCCATCGGTGCGGGCATGACGCACAGCTTCTAGGTTCTTTAGGTCGCAGAAGGAACGGGCGCCTGGCGCCCGTTTTTTTGCTTCCCGGGTACGCCTCCTTGTCAGGATCCTGACAGCCAGGGCTCGGCCGCTTGCGTCACTTTGCCCGACTCTGTACAATCCTCGCCTTTCAAGTTCTTCATCAGCTTTTTCATAGGGACAAACATTCATGGCCAATAGCGCACAAGCTCGCAAGCGAGCCCGCCAAGGCGTCAAACAACGCATCCACAACGCCGGCCTGCGCTCGACGCTGCGGACCGCCGTGAAGCGCGTTCAGAAAGCGATCGTCGCTGGCGACAAAACGGCGGCCCAGAGTATTTTCCAGGAGTCAGTCGCGGTGATTGACCGCATCGCTGACAAGAAAATCATTCACAAGAATAAAGCCGCACGGCAGAAAAGCCGCCTCTCGGCTCAGATCAAGGGCCTGGCCGCGTAGGCCCAGAGTCCAGCGACAGGGCAGCAGACACAGCGAAAGCGGCGCCTCAGGGTGCCGTTTTTTTTCGCCTGCGAGTCCGTTAGGCTCTCAGGAAGCCTGACAGCGGCGCGAAACCCACGCGGCAGGCGGAATGTATAGCTTCCATACGGACTGCAACACTACACTGGCGCCCGGCCGTGCGCGGCAAGGGCTTCGCCACGACCCTCGGCAGATACCGGGGTATAATCTCGCTGCAGATCGAACATTAGATCGCGCTAATATTGCTATTGTGATGGGGAATGCTATGACAGCGGTGAAGATGGATATGGAACAGGCTCGCTTCAATATGATCGAGCAGCAGATCCGCCCCTGGGAGGTGCTGGATCCGGAGGTACTGGCGGTTCTTGATGCGGTCAAGCGTGAACACTTCGTGCCGACGGCCTACCAGATGCTGGCGTTTGCCGACATCGAAATGCCCATCGGCAATGGCCAGACCATGCTGCAACCGAAGATCGAGGCACGCATTCTCCAGGAACTGGCTGTCAAGAACACCGATATCGTGCTTGAGGTCGGTACCGGTAGCGGCCACATGGCCGCCCTTCTGGCGACCAAGGCGGAGTACGTTTATAGCGTCGAGATCGATCCGCTCCTGGCCGAGACCGCCAAGCGCAATCTGCAACAGGCGGGCGTCGCCAACGTCAGCGTCGACACTGGTGACGCTTCCGAAGGCTGGTCTGCACACGGCCCCTATGACGTGATTGTCATCTCCGGCTCCTTGTCCGAGTTGCCCGAAGCTTTCCTGCAGCAATTGAAGATCGGTGGCCGTTTGACGGCGTTCATTGGTGAACCACCGGCGATGCAGGCCCGCTTGACGACGCATAGCGACGAGAATGCCTTCAACACCATCAATCTCTTCGAAACCGTCGTCGCACCACTACGCACGGCAAAGCCGCGCCAGCGCTTCGTTTTCTGACACCCGGGCGACGACGCAATGCAGCAGCTCTCGGCGACCGACTTAGCCGAATGGTTGGCAGCCAGCAATTCGGCCTCGGAAAGTGGTGTTGGCGGCTGGCGACAACGACCGCTGTTGCTCGACGTCCGGGAACCCTGGGAGTTCGAGCTCTGCCATCTCGACGGCTCTCGCCTGCTGCCAATGCAGAGCCTGGCCGCGCGCATCGATGAACTGCCGGCAGATGCCGATATCGTCGTCATCTGCCATCACGGCGTGCGTAGTCGCCAGGTCGGCGGCTTTCTGGAGCGCCAGGGCTTCAGTTCAATCTACAACCTCAGCGGTGGCGTCGACGCCTGGGCGAATGACGTCGATCCGGCGATGCACAAATATTGAAAGCGAGTTCAGAAAAGATGCCTGTAAAACCTTGCCCCCTCAAGCTCGGCCTCCTGCTGGCGGCGCTCCTTTCTGCAGCTCCCGGATACGCCACCGACCTGCTGCAGCTGTATCGCGATGCCCTGAGCTACGACGCGCAGTACGCGGCTGCACGCGCCACCGCGGCGGCCGGACGCGAGAAAGAGCCGCAAGCCCTGGCCGGTTTGCTGCCAAGCATTGCGGCGACGGGCAACACCTTCTGGAACGACACCGACTACAGGGTCAGGATCGACTCAAGCAGGGAATCCTACAGCAACAAGTACAACAGCAACACCTATGGGGTCAACCTGACGCAGCCGCTGTTTCGCTGGCAAAATTTCGTTCAGTACGACCAGTCGAAGCTGCTGGTCATGCAGAGCGAGGCCAATTTCGCCCAGGCCGGCCAGGATCTGATCCTGCGCGTCGCGCAAGCCTACTTCGATGTCCTCTTCGCCATCGAGAACCTGCGCGCGGTGCAAGCCAACAAGACGGCGATTGCACAACAACTGGCACAGGCCAAGAAGAACTTCGAGGTCGGTATCGCCACGGTCACCGATACCTATGAATCGCAGTCGCGCTTCGACCTGGCAACGGCGCAGGAGGTTGCCGCCGAAAGCGAGCTTGCCGTCAAGCATTATGCGCTGAGCGTGGTCGTCGGCAAGGAAACCGGCGAGCTGCACCGGCTCAAGCCGCAAGCCGTGATGCAACCGCCGCAGCCGGCAAACATGGAGCAATGGGTGACGGCTGCCGAAGAGGACAGCTTTGTCGTCCAGGCGCAGAAGGCGGCTGCCGAAGCGGCCGCCAAGGCGGTAGAGGTGAGCAGGGCGGGGCACTATCCGACTCTGGACCTGGTGGGCAACGTCAACCAGAACAACGGTCCGGGCCAGTTTGGAGTCGGCTCGATCGATAACCGCACCAATCAGATTGGTCTGCAGCTCAACATCCCGATTTTTCAGGGTGGTTCGGTGAACTCGAAGACTCGCGAAGCGCTCGCCCGGCTCGACGCCGAAAAGGCGGCGCTCGACAATGCCCGGCGCACTTCGACGCTGAACGCACGGCAGTCCTATCTGGGGGTCGTCAATGGCCTCTCCGGCGTGCGCGCGCTGGAAGCGGCACTGGTTTCCGGCCGTAGTTCGCTGGAATCCAACCGGCTCGGTTACGAGGTCGGTGTACGCATCAACATCGACGTGCTCAACGCCGAGAATCAGGTCTTCGTCACCCGCCGCGATCTGGCCAAAGCGCGTTTCGACACCCTGCTTTCCCAACTCAAACTGAAAGCCGCCGTCGGCGCGCTCGCGGAAGCGGACCTGGAGCAGATCAACAGCCTTTTCGAGGCGCCATGAGCCCTTCGATCACGGCCACGGTACGCGCCGTGGCGCCGCGGTGAGCCTGGCTGAACGCCGTCGCCGCAGCGCGCATGACGAGCAGGTCCGCTGGCTGCGCGAAGAGCGCACGCGCCGCCAGCGCTGCCTGACGGGCGTCAGGCACCCGCCGGCCGGCACCACAGGCGATCGCATCCGCACTGGCCTGGGCGAAGTTGAAAGTGTGCGGACCAAGGAGCAGCGGACAGCCACAGGCCGCCGCCTCAATCAGGTTCTGGCCGCCAAACGGCAGCAAGCTACCGCCCATCACAACCAGGTCCGCCAGCGCATAGTAGGCGGCCATTTCGCCCATGCTGTCGCCTAACCAGACCCGGGTCTCGCTACCCGGCAGGTCGGCCGAGCTGCGCCGGCAAAAAGTCAGGCCGCGACTGGCAATCAGGGCGGCGACCTCGGCAAATCGTTGCGGATGACGAGGAACCAGGACCAGCAGCAGTTCGGCAACAGCGACCGTGGCCAAGACATCGAGCAGCAGCGCCTCTTCTCCTTCCCGACTACTGGCCAACAGGCACACCGGCCGCTGCCCAATGGCTTGCCGCCAGTCTGCGCCGAGCTGCAACTTATCCGCGGCCGGCATGACGTCGAATTTCAGATTCCCGCATACCGTTGGCTGGCGGGCGCCAAGCTGCTGTAGGCGCTCGGCGTCGGCTGTCGTTTGCGCGGCAACGGCACTCAGCGACGCCAGCGCGGGTCGGATCAGGCTGCGCAGGCGCATATAGCCAGCCAGGGAGCGCGCCGACAAGCGGCCGTTGATCAGCGCTATGGGCAGCTGCCGTCTTCCCGCCGCCGCGATCAGGTTTGGCCACAGCTCGGTTTCCATCAGCAGCCCGATCCGCGGCCGAAAGTGATCGAGAAAACGTCCGCAGGCATCGGGCAGGTCATAAGGCAGGTAAGCCTGCGCCAGGCGTTCCGGACGAGCCGCCAGCAGCTCGCCGCCCGTTTCGCGGCCGGTCGGCGTCATATGGGTCAGCAACAGGTCATGGTCCGGATAGGCCTCCAGCAGCGCATCGATCAGCGGCACGGCCGCGCGTGTCTCACCCACCGAAACGGCATGCAACCAGATCAACGGCCGCTGCCCACAGCGCAGAGCTTGTGAATAGAGCGCGTGGCGCTCGCCAAAATGTTGTCGATACGCCGGCTGTCGCCGTCCTCGCCAGAGCAGCCGCAACCAGACCAGGGGCATTGCCAGATAGAAGAGCAGCGAATAGGCGAGAAGAGCCAGACGCGCCATCAGCGCAGCGCCTGCTCGGCAACGGTCAGCACCTCGGCGGTCGACGGCGGCGCGCCGCAGCGGCCGAGATTGCGCACGAAGCCCGTGCCATAAACGCCGGTCAAGGCGGGATCGGTCGCTACGTAAAGGGCGATCACCGGCACCCGCAAAGCAGCCGCGAGGTGCGCCAGGCCGGTATCGACGCCGACCGCCAAATCTGCCCGTGCGATCAGGGCGGCGACCTGCGCTAGCGACAGCGGCGGCGGCACAATGGCCCCTGGCAAGGCGGCAGCGATACGCTCGGCACGCTGCCGCTCAAGCGCATTGCCGGCCGGAAGGACCGGCGTCAGGCCGCGCTCCAGCAGGGCTCGACCAAGCACGCACCAGTTCGCCTCATCCCACAGCTTGTCGTCGCGACTGGTCGCCGTCAGCAGAATGACCTGCCGCCCTGGCGACCGGCAAGCGTCGTCGATTGCCGGTGCCGAAATACCGTAATCGAGGGCCAGGTCGACCGGATAGTCGAAGGCTGCGGCGGCCAGCCAGCGGTTGCGTTCGACGGCGTGCGCATTGCGCGGGATGACGAAAGTCTCGTCATAAAAGCGCGCCGCGACCGGCTCACGCGCCGATTCGGCGGCGTAGCCATAGCGCCTGCCCTGGGCTTGCCGGGCAATCAGCGCGCTCTTCAGCAAGCCCTGCGTGTCGAGCACGGCGTCGTAGCTCCGGGCACGGATGCGGGCGCGGAAGTTGCGCACTTCGCGCCACGTCGCCAGACTGCCAAGCGTTTTTCGCCAGCGCCTGATGGCCACCGGAATGACCTGGTCGACGGCCGGGTGCAGCCGCGGAATATCGGCAAAGCCTTCCTCGACACACCAGTCGATTGCCGCTTCCGGAAAGCACTGGCGCAAATCACTGAGCACCGGCAGATTGTGGATTACGTCACCGAGCGACGAGGTTTTTACCAATAGGATGCGCATCGGTAGGCCAGTTCCGGGGAAGATGGGCGGCAAGCAAGAAGAGGGCATTATAGAAGATGGCGCGCACAGCCACCCGCCTTGCCTGGCTCGGCAAACGGCAGGCCTTTGGCGAGCGCTGACCGCTCGCCGCCGCCCACTGCCGGCGTCAGCGCCTACCGGCAAGCCACGGCGGCAGTATAATGCCGCCTCTCAAAGCCCCATGGCGGCAAGCCTGCACCAACTGGAGTCCTTGTAAATGAACGCCTCTGTCATTCGCCCGGTAATTCTCTGTGGAGGCTCGGGCACCCGTTTGTGGCCGCTGTCACGGACGCATTACCCGAAGCAGTTTCTCCGCCTGGTCGACGATTTTTCGCTGCTGCAGAACACGCTGCGCCGCCTCGACGGGGTCGTTGGGCTCGGTGAAGCCATTGCCGTCGCCAACGAAAACCACCGCTTCCTGGTCGCCGAACAACTTCACGAGATCGGCCAGAAGGCCGACATCCTCCTCGAACCCGCGGCCCGCAACACCGCACCCGCGGTCGCCGCAGCCGCGGTGCACGCCATCCGCACAGGCATTCGGCAAGAGCCACCGCTCCTCCTGGTATTGCCATCGGATCATGTCATCGCCAATGTAGCCGCATTTCAAGAGGCGATAAGTGCGGCAATTCCACACGCCCGCGCCGGCGCCCTGGTCACCTTTGGCGTCGTCCCCGATCGTGCCGAAACCGGCTACGGTTACATCCGTCGCGGTGAGGTCGTCGAGGGTGGCTATGCGCTCGACCGTTTCGTCGAGAAACCCGACGCTGAAACCGCGCAACGCTACCTTGATTCCGGCGACTACTACTGGAACAGCGGCATGTTTCTCTTCGGCGCCGACACCTACCTCGAAGCCCTCGACCGCTATGCGCCGGGAATCCGCGAGTGCGTGACTGCGGCCGTCGCCAGCGAACGCTGCGACCTGGACTTCGTGCGCCTCGATCACGCGGCTTTTCTCGCCAGCCCGTCAAAATCGATCGACTATGCCGTCATGGAGAAAACCGACCATGGTGTCGTCATTCCGCTCGATGCGGGCTGGAACGACATCGGCGCCTGGGATGCAATGGCTGCGCTTGGTCAGGCCGACGACAACGGCAACACGCAGCGCGGTGACGTACTGAGTATCGACACGCACGATTCGATCCTTCTCGCTGACGGGCAATTGCTGGCCACCGTCGGCGTCAGCGGACTGATCGTCGTTGCCACGCCAGATGCGATCCTGGTAGCGGACAAAGCGAAAGCGCAGGAAGTCAAGGCGCTGGTCGAGGCTTTGAAGCGTTCGGCGCGCAGCGAAACCGAACTGAGGCACATCGTCCATCGCCCCTGGGGAAGCTACGAAGGGCTGGCGCATGCGCCGCGCTATCAGGTCAAGCGCATTCTGGTAAAAGCCGGTGCCAGCCTCAGTCTGCAAAAGCACCATCACCGTGCCGAGCACTGGGTCGTCGTCAAGGGCACGGCGCTGATCGTCCGCGGCGACGAAACGCTGTTGCTCTCCGAAAACCAATCGACCTATATTCCGCTCGGCGTCGTCCATCGTCTCGAAAACCCGGGCAAGATCGACCTCGAAATGATCGAGGTCCAGTCCGGCAGCTATCTTGGCGAGGATGACATCGTCCGCCTGCAGGACAGCTACGGCCGCTGACCCGAAGAGCGTCGACCGCGCGTCCCGACTTGCCGGCCGTGCATGCTGGCCGATGCCTGCCGCCTGATGCCTGCCGCCTGATGCCTCACTACGCCGAGCGCCCTATCCCTCGCCACTCTCCCTCTGAAAAGGTCTGCACATGATTCTGGTCACCGGCGGCGCCGGCTTCATCGGCGCAAATTTCGTGCTCGACTGGCTGGCACAAAGCGACGAGGCGCTGATCAACCTCGACAAACTGACCTATGCCGGCAATCGCGAGAACCTCGCGTCGCTGGCCGAGGACCCGCGGCACATCTTCGTGCACGGCGACATCGGCGACAGTCAACTGAACGGACGCCTGCTGGCGCAATACCAGCCACGGGCGATCGTCAACTTTGCCGCCGAGTCGCACGTCGATCGCTCGATTCATGGTCCCGAGGACTTTATCCAGACCAACATCGTCGGCAGCTTCCATCTTCTCGAAGCGACGCGCGCCTATTGGGCGACGCTGGCTGGCGAGGCCAAAAAGCGCTTCCGCTTTCTACACGTGTCGACGGACGAGGTCTATGGTTCCCTGGCCAGCGATGAGCCGGCTTTCAGCGAAACGCACGCCTATGAACCGAACAGCCCCTACTCGGCGAGCAAGGCCGCCAGCGACCATCTGGTGCGCGCCTACCACCACACTTACGGGCTGCCGGTGCTGACCACCAACTGCTCGAACAACTACGGTCCCTATCATTTCCCGGAAAAGCTGATTCCGCTGATGATCGTCAATGCCCTCGCCGGCAAGGCCCTGCCGGTCTATGGCGACGGTCAGCAGATTCGCGACTGGCTGTATGTAAAGGACCACTGCACGGCGATCCGGCGCGTGCTGGAAGCGGGCCGCCCGGGCGAAACCTACAACGTCGGCGGCTGGAACGAGCAGCCCAACCTCGATATCGTGCACACCGTCTGCGACCTGCTCGACGAACTTCGCCCACGTTCGGACGGCCGTCCCTACCGCGAGCAGATCACCACGGTTGCCGACCGCCCCGGCCACGACCGGCGCTACGCCATCGACGCGCGCAAGATCGAAAACGAGCTGGGCTGGAAACCGGCAGAGACTTTCGCCACCGGCATTCGCAAGACCGTACTCTGGTACCTCGACAATCAGCAGTGGGTAGAGCACGTGCAGTCCGGCGCCTACCGCGATTGGGTCGAAAAGAACTATGGCGGGCGCGAGCCATGAAAGTCCTGCTCTTCGGCAAGCGCGGACAGGTCGGCTGGGAGTTGCAACGCAGCCTGGCTCCGCTCGGAACCGTGATCGCCCTGGATCACGAAGGCGATGGCGAACTGTGTGGCAGCTTCACTGACCTCGCCGGCCTGGCAGCCTGCGTGCGCGCGGTCGCACCGGACGTGATCGTCAATGCCGCCGCCCACACGGCGGTCGACAAGGCCGAGTCGGAACCCGAACTGGCGAGAACGCTCAACGCCCTGGCTCCCGGCGTGCTCGCCGAGGAAGCCAGCCGCCTCGGCGCCTGGCTGGTGCACTACTCGACCGACTACGTATTCGCAGGCAGCGGCGAGAAGCCCTGGCAGGAAAGCGACGCCACCGCGCCGCTGAGTGTCTACGGTCAAAGCAAGCTCGCCGGCGAACAGGCGGTCGCCGCCGCCTGCGCCAAACACCTGATTTTTCGCACCAGTTGGGTGTACGCCGCGCGCGGCAACAACTTTGCACGCACCATGCTGCGCCTGGCGAGCGAACGCGATCAGCTCAAGGTGATCGCCGATCAGATCGGTGCCCCCACTGGCGCCGAATTGCTGGCCGACGTCACTGCACACGCCATTCGCAGCGCACGGCAACAACCTGCTCTCGCCGGCCTTTACCATCTAGTGGCTGGCGGCGAGACCAGCTGGCATGGCTACGCCCGGCACGTCATCGACTTCGCCCGGCAAGCCGGCGAAGCCATCCGCGTCGCGCCGACAGCCATCGAGGCGGTGCCAAGCAGCGCCTACCCCTTGCCCGCCCCACGCCCGCACAACTCCCGCCTGGACACGCGCAAGCTGCAAGCGGCTTTCGATCTGCGCCTGCCCGACTGGCAGGTCGGCGTGGACCGCATGCTCGTCGAAGTTCTCGGGCAATGAGCACACCGACGGCGCTGCTGGCGTTGACCGGCGGTGAGGCGACGAATCGTGGGATGATGGAACCCTCGTTACACCGATCCTGAAGGGAGTCCGCGTTGCTCTGGTGGCTGGCATATATCGCGCTGGGTCTGTTTACCGGCTTGTTCGCCGGCATGCTCGGTATCGGAGGCGGACTGCTCATGGTTCCCACCTTGACCATGATGTTCGCCGCGCAGGCGGGATTTCCGGCGACCGAGGTCCTGCATCTGGCGCTCGGCACGTCGATGGCCGCGATCCTGTTTACGTCCCTTGCCAGCCTGCGCGCCCACCACGAGCATCAGGCCGTGCTGTGGAAAGTGGTTGGCCAGATCACCCCCGGGATTCTCGCCGGCACGCTGATCGGCACACTGTTCGCCGGCAGCGTGCCGTCCAGACCTCTGGCCCTCTTCTTCATGGTCTTCGTCTGCCTGGTCGCAGTGCAGATGATCCTTGACCTGAAACCCAAGGCCTCGCGCGAGTTACCCGGCGCGCTCGGCGTCTTTGGCGTCGGCACCGGCATCGGCGCGCTGTCGGCACTGGTCGCCATCGGTGGAGGGTCCCTCACGGTACCTTTCCTGACCTGGTGCAACGTGCGCGTGCAGCATGCAATCGGAACGTCGGCGGCGGTCGGCTTCCCGATCGCCATCGGCGGTTCGCTGGGTTACATTTTCAACGGCTGGGAGCACCCCGGCCTGCCACCGTGGAGCGTCGGCTATGTGTACCTGCCGGCGCTGCTCTGGCTGGTGCCATCGAGCATGCTCATCGCACCCCTTGGCGCCCGCCTGGCACACCGCTTGCCGGTGGCCACCCTGAAGCGTCTTTTCGCCGCCATCCTCATACTGCTGGCAGCCAAGATGATGTGGGGTTTGTCCGTTTGATTCGTGAGTCGCTTACGCGCCCTTCACAGGCGGCGATCAGCGGCCTCTGAATTCCGGCTTGCGTTTCTCGATGAATGCCGACAGGCCTTCGCGGTAGTCCTCAGTCGCGAGAAACGCAAACGAAGCGCGCAGTTCCTCGTCACTCAGCGGCGCACCCTGCTGCAGGCGGCGCAGCCATTGCTTGTGCCAGCGGGCGACCAGCGGCGCGCCGGCGCAAATGCGGCGAGCACTGGCGTAAGCCTCGTTAACGACTTCGTCATCCGTCACAACCCGGGTAAGGAGACCTTTGGCGAGCGCCTCCTGCGCACCGAGAATGCGCCCTTCGAGCAGGATTTCCAGCAGGCATGCCGGTCCAGCCAGACGCAGCAGACTGGCCATCTCCGCGGGATACATCGAAAAACCAAGCTTGTTGATGGGTGCGCCGAAACGCGACGACTGCGCGGCGATGCGCAGGTCGCACTGCGCGGCAATCTCCAGCCCACCACCGATACATGCCCCCTGCAGCAAGGCGATCGTCGGCTGACGACAGTCGGCCAGGGCTTGCAGAGCGGCGCCCGCCTGCGCATGGTAGGCCATTGCCCGCTCCACCGTGTCGCGCCTGCTGAGGAACTCGTCAATGTCGCCACCGGCGGCGAAAGCTTGATCACCGTCGCCACGGACCACTACGCAGCGCAACTCTTCGTCGCCCGACAGTTCAGCGACGATCGCGGCCAGGCTCTGCCACATGGCAAAGTCGATGGCATTGAGTTTGCCCGAATTGGAAAGGGTGACGGTGGCCACCCTTTCGGCGCGCGTGCATAGAATACGCCCGCTCATGGCGGCCGTTCTTGAGTAGCGTTGCTCCTGGCCAGCGCCTGGCGTCCGGCAAGAATGTGATCGTGCATCGCGACTTGCGCGCCCGCCGCGTCGCCGGCCTTGATCGCCGCCAGAATGATCGCGTGTTCGGCGAGCGACTGCTGCACACGACCGTCGATGCTCAGCGAAAACAGGCGCGTCAGTTTGAGCACCTTGCGCAGATCCTGAATCACCTGGCGCAACCTGCGGTTTCCCGACATTTCCTGGATCTGGTAGTGAAAGGCCTGATTGACCTCGAAAAAACGCTCGATCTCGTTGCCCTCGGCAAAGCGCTGCAATTCCGCGTGCAGCGCATCGAGCCTGGCCAGGTCTTCGGGCTGTGCTCGGGTCGTCGCTTCGAGTGCGCAGCGCCCTTCGAGCATGGCCATCAAGGGAAAAATGTCATCGAGGTCCTGCTCGGAGATCTCGGTGACAAAGCAGCCACGCCGTGGCCGCAAGGTCACCAGGCCTTCGGCGGCAAGTACCTTCAGCGCTTCGCGTAGCGGCGTGCGGCTGATCCCGTAATCGATTGCCAGAGCCTGTTCGTCGATCCTGGCTCCCGGGGCTAACTGATGCGCGAAAATTCTCTGCCGTAGTCTTTCAGCGACCTCCTGGTAGAGGGCCGTCTGGGCGATTTGACTGGGATCCATCGATCTCTTTTTTCTACTGACTCGTTCAGGGTCTCAGACGAGACCTTGCTTTCATAATTATGGATACAGTATTATTCGTCGAGCGGGGTGTCAAGTGCTAGCGATCTTTGTCTGCCATAGCGGCTCGCTTGGTCGGTATAATTCCTTGACTCGTCGGGGCGAATTCCCCACCCCACCCCAATCCACTGATTTCGTGAAAGGTTCCGTCATGTCCAACGCGAACAATCCTGCACTAGCTGATTCATCAAACCTCGATGACTGGAAGAAGGCTGCCGCCAAAGCACTGCGCGGTGCCGAACTCGAAACACTGAACTGGGTGACGCCCGAAGGCGTGGTCGTCAAGCCGCTCTATACCAGCAAGGATCTGGAAGGCCTGCCGTATACCGATACCCTGCCAGGCTTGGCCCCCTTCGTCCGCGGCCCGCAGGCAACGATGTACACCGGCCGGCCATGGACCATCCGCCAATACGCCGGCTTCTCCACCGCTGAAGCATCGAATGCCTTCTATCGCAAGGCGCTGGCGGCCGGCGGTCAGGGCGTCTCGGTGGCCTTCGACCTGGCCACCCACCGCGGCTACGACTCCGACCATGCGCGCGTCACCGGCGACGTCGGCAAGGCAGGCGTGGCGATCGACTCGGTCGAAGACATGAAGATTCTGTTCGACGGCATCCCGCTCGAGAAAATCTCGGTGTCGATGACCATGAACGGCGCGGTACTGCCAATTCTCGCCGGCTACATCGTCGCCGCCGAAGAACAGGGTGTGCCGCAGGACAAGCTCTCGGGGACCATCCAGAACGACATCCTCAAGGAGTTCATGGTCCGCAACACCTACATCTATCCGCCGCAGCCGTCGATGAAGATCATCTCCGACATCATCGGCTACACCGCGCAGCACATGCCGAAGTTCAACTCGATCTCGATTTCGGGTTACCACATGCAGGAAGCCGGCGCCACGCAGGCGCTCGAACTGGCGTTCACCATCGCCGACGGTCGCGACTACGTGCGCACGGCAATTGCTTCCGGCCTGGACGTCGACGCCTTCGCCGGCCGGCTCTCGTTTTTCTTCGCCATCGGCATGAACTTCTACCTGGAAGTGGCCAAGCTGCGTGCGGCCCGCCTGCTGTGGTGGAAAGCGATGCAGGAGTTCGAACCGAAGAATCCAAAGTCGATGATGCTGCGCACCCACTGCCAGACCTCGGGCTGGTCGCTGACCGAACAGGATCCCTACAACAACGTCGTGCGCACGACCATCGAAGCAATGGCCGCGGTTTTTGGTGGCACGCAGTCGCTGCACACCAACGCCCTTGACGAAGCAATCGCCCTGCCGACAGAATTTTCGTCGCGTATTGCCCGCAACACGCAGCTGGTCATCCAGGAAGAGACGCACATCACCAACGTCATCGACCCCTGGGCCGGTTCCTACATGATGGAGAGGCTGACCCAGGATCTCGCCGACGAGGCGTGGAAGATCATCGAGGAAGTCGACAGCATGGGCGGCATGACGCACGCCGTCGAATCCGGCTGGGCAAAAATGAAGATCGAGGGCTGCGCAGCCGACAAGCAGGCGCGCATCGACTCCGCCAAGGACGTCATCGTCGGCGTGAACAAGTACAAGCTGGCCAAGCAAGACGACCTCGAAATCCGCGACATCGACAACGCCGCCGTCCGCGACTCGCAGATCGTCCGCCTGAACAAGATCCGCGCCAGTCGCGATACCGAAAAGGTCAATGCTGCGCTTGCCGACCTGACGCGCTGCGCCGAGACCCAGGAAGGCAACCTGCTCGACCTGGCGGTCAAGGCGATGCGCCTGCGCGCCTCGGTCGGCGAAGTTTCCGACGCCCTGGAAGCAGTTTACGGACGTTTCCGCGCCACACAGCAGACCGTTTCCGGCGTGTACGGTGCGGTCGTCGAAGGGATCGCCAGCTGGGAGGCGCTGAAAGCCGAAATCGCCAAGTTCAACGAAGACGAAGGCCGGCGGCCGCGGATCATGGTCGCCAAACTCGGGCAGGATGGCCACGACCGTGGTGCCAAGGTGGTGGCCACGGCCTTTGCCGACCTCGGCTTCGACATCGACGTTGGCCCGCTTTTCCAGACCCCGGAAGAAGCGGCGCGGCTGGCCATCGAGAACGACGTGCATGCAATCGGTGTATCGTCGCTCGCGGCCGGGCACAAGACGCTGTTGCCGGCGCTGGTCAAGGCGCTCAAGGATCAGGGGGCAGACGACATCATCGTTTTCGCCGGCGGCGTGATCCCGGCGCAGGACTATGACTTCCTGTACAAGTCTGGCGCCAAGGCCATTTTCGGACCGGGAACGCGCATCGAGGATTCGGCGATGACCATTGTCAGCGAGATCCGCAAAGCTCGCGCCGCCGCCTCTGCCTGAGCCACCCACTGCTGTCAGCCATGGATATGACCCACTCTTCAACCACCCGTATGGCCACGGCTGACCAGCATCTCGTCGACGGCGTCCTCGCCTGCCGTCGACGGGCCTTGGCCAAAGCCATCACCCTCGTCGAATCGACGCGCAGCGATCATCAGCGTCGTGCTCGACAGGTGCTCACGGCGCTGCTTCCGCACACCGGACGAACCATCCGCGTCGGCATCTCTGGCGCACCGGGTGCCGGCAAATCAACTTTTATCGAATCGCTTGGCCTGTTCCTGATCGGCGCCGGCAAGCGCGTCGCCGTGCTCGCTGTCGACCCCTCGTCGTCGGTCTCCGGCGGTTCGATTCTCGGCGACAAGACGCGCATGGAGCTGCTCTGCCAGCGCGACGAGGCCTTCATTCGTCCCAGCCCGTCCTCGGGTTCGCTGGGCGGAGTCGCCGACAAGACGCGCGAAGCGATGCTGCTCTGCGAAGCCGGCGGCTTTGACGTAATCATCGTCGAGACCGTCGGCGTCGGTCAATCCGAAACCACGGTTGCCGGCATGGTCGATGCGTTCGTCCTGCTGCAGTTACCCAGCCAGGGCGATGACCTGCAGGCCATCAAGAAGGGAATTGTCGAAATTGCCGACCTGATCATCTTCAACAAGGCCGATATCGACGAACGCGCCGCGGCCGCCGCGCGCATTCAGATGCGTACCGCGCTGACCATGCTGCGCAGCGCCAGCCCCAACTGGCGGCCGCCGGTACTCACCTGCAGCGCGCTGGGCAAGCGTGGCATCGCCGAGTTCTGGGCGGAAATCGAGCGCTACCAGGGGCTCATGAAGGCCAGCGGCGAATTCGAACAAAAGCGCCGCCGGCAGGCGGTGGACTGGATGTGGAGCCTGATCGATTCCGGTCTGCGCCGCTACTTCCGCGCCCATCCGGCCGTACGAGCGGCGCTGCCCGAGCTTTCCAGCGACGTCGCCGAGGGGCGGACGACACCCGGCGCGGCCGCCTCGCGGCTGCTGACGCTGATGAAAGAATGATTTCTTGAGTCGGATCAGGGGATAGTCCGACTCGCAAGCGTAGTTTTGATGTTTGAGTAGTTGTGATTGACCCGACCGTTAGGGAGTAAACCTTATGCACGACATTATTCGCCAGCTTGCAGAAAAGCGTGCGGCGGCGTGTCTGGGTGGTGGCCAGAAACGCATCGATAACCAGCACAGCAAGGGCAAACTGTCCGCCCGGGAGCGCATCGAGCTCTTGCTCGACAGTGGCTCTTTCGAAGAATGGGACATGTTCAAGGAACACCGTTGTCACGACTTCGGCATGGCCGAACAGTCGGTCCCCGGCGACGGGGTGGTGATTGGCTGCGGTACCATCAACGGTCGCTTGATGTTCGTCTTCTCGCAGGACTTCACCGTCTTCGGCGGTTCGCTGTCCGAAGCGCATGCCGAAAAGATCTGCAAGGTCATGGATCACGCGATCAAGGTCGGTGCACCGGTGATCGGCCTCAACGACTCAGGCGGCGCGCGCATCCAGGAAGGGGTCGCTTCGCTGGCCGGTTATGCCGACGTTTTCCAGCGCAACGTTCTCGCTTCGGGCGTCGTGCCGCAGATCTCGCTGATCATGGGGCCCTGTGCCGGCGGCGCCGTCTATAGCCCGTCGATGACCGACTTCATCTTCATGGTCAAGGACTCGTCGTACATGTTCGTCACCGGCCCGGAAGTGGTCAAGACGGTGACCCACGAAGACGTCACCGCCGAAGAACTTGGCGGCGCAGTCACCCATACCAGCAAGTCCGGGGTTGCCGACCTGGCTTTTGAAAATGATGTCGAGGCGCTGATGATGCTGCGCCGCTTCATCAGCTTCCTGCCTTCGAACAACCGTGAAAAGCCACCACGCCTGCCCTCGCAGGATCCCGCCGAGCGTCTTGATTTCTCGCTCGACACCCTGGTGCCGGACAATACCAACAAGCCGTACAACATCAAGGAACTGATCATCAAGGTTGCCGATGACGGCGACTTCTTCGAACTGCAGCGCGAGTACGCCAAGAACATCGTCATCGGCTTTGCGCGCATGGACGGCTCGACCGTTGGTATCGTCGCCAACCAGCCACTGGTCCTCGCCGGCTGCCTGGACATCAAGAGCTCGATCAAGGCGGCGCGCTTCGTGCGCTACTGTGACGCGTTCAACATCCCGGTGGTGACTTTCGTCGACGTTCCCGGTTTCATGCCCGGCACCGCGCAGGAGTACGGCGGCATCATCAAGCACGGCGCCAAGCTGCTCTACGCCTACGCCGAGTGCACCGTGCCAAAAATCACCGTGATCACCCGCAAGGCCTACGGCGGTGCCTACGACGTGATGGCTTCCAAGCACTTGCGCGGCGACGTCAACTTCGCCTGGCCATCGGCCGAAATTGCCGTCATGGGTCCGAAAGGCGCGGTCGAGATCATTTTCCGCGAGGAGAAGAATGACCCGGAGAAACTGGCCGCACGCGAAGCGGAATACAAGGCCAAATTCGCCAACCCCTTCGTCGCTGGAGCTCGCGGCTTCATTGACGACGTGATCATGCCGCACGAGACCCGCAAGCGCATTTGCCGCTCGCTGGCCATGCTGCGGGACAAAAAACTGGAAAACCCGTGGCGCAAGCACGGCAACATTCCGCTTTGATCCACGGGGAGAAATAGAGATGTTCAAGAAAATACTGATCGCCAACCGCGGCGAAATTGCCTGCCGGGTCATGAAGACCGCCAAGCAGATGGGTATCCAGACGGTCGCCGTCTATTCCGAAGCCGACAAGGACTCGATGCACGTCCTGATGGCCGACGAAGCCGTGTGCATCGGCCCGGCAGCGTCCAAGGAATCGTATCTGGTGATGGACAAGATCATCGCCGCCTGCAAACAGACCGGCGCCGAGGCGGTGCACCCGGGTTACGGCTTCCTCTCCGAGAACGAGGAGTTCTCGCGTCGCCTCGAAGAAAGCGGCATCATCTTCATCGGCCCGAAGCACCATTCGATCGCCGCCATGGGCGACAAAATTGCCTCGAAGAAGCTGGCTGAAGAAGCCAAGGTCAACACCATCCCCGGCTACAACGCGGCCATCGAAGATTCCGCCACCGCCGTCGGCATCGCCAAGGATATCGGTTACCCGGTCATGATCAAGGCCTCTGCCGGTGGTGGCGGCAAGGGACTGCGTGTCGCCTACAACGACAAGGAGGCCGGCGAAGGCTTTGACGCCTGCCGCAACGAGGCGCGCAACAGCTTCGGCGACGATCGCGTCTTCATCGAGAAGTTTGTCGAGGGACCGCACCATATCGAAATCCAGCTCATTGCCGACTCCTTTGGCAACACCGTCTATCTGCTCGAACGCGAGTGTTCGATTCAGCGACGGCACCAGAAAGTCATCGAGGAAGCCCCGTCGCCCTTTATCGACGACAGCATCCGCAAAGCCATGGGTGAGCAGGCCGTGGCGCTGGCCAAGGCGGTGAAGTATCAGAGCGCCGGTACCGTCGAGTTCGTCGTCGGTTCCGACAAGTCTTTCTACTTCCTGGAAATGAATACTCGCCTGCAGGTCGAGCATCCGGTCACCGAAATGATCACCGGCGTCGATCTCGTCGAGTTGATGATCCGCGTCGCCGCTGGCGAGAAACTGCCTTTCGTGCAGGACGACATCAAGGCCAATGGCTGGGCGATCGAGTGCCGGATCAACGCCGAAGACCCCTTCCGCGGCTTCCTGCCGTCGATTGGCCGACTGGTCAAGTATCGGCCGCCGGAAACCATCGAGGGACAGGTCCGGGTCGATACCGGTGTCTTCGAAGGTGGCGAGATTTCGATGCATTACGACTCGATGATCGCCAAGCTGATCTGCCACGGGTCGACCCGCGAACAGGCAGTCACTCGCATGCGTGACGCGCTGAACGCCTTCGTGATCCGCGGTATCAGTTCGAACATTCCTTTCCAGGCCGCGCTGATGCAGAACAAGCGTTTCCTGTCGGGGATCTTCACCACTTCCTTCCTGGCCGACGAGTACCCGAGCGGCTTCGTCGCCAGCGACGTGGTGCACCAGGATCCGGGCCTGCTCGCTGCCGTCGCCGCCTTCGGGCGTCGTCGCTACATCGACCGGGCAGTCCAGGTCAGTGGTCAGATGCCCGGGCACGAGCGCAAGGTCGGCAGCGGTTGGGTGGTGCAGATGGAAGGCAAGGACTATCCGGTGGTGGTCACGCCGATCCCCGGCGGCTACTCGGTCACCTACGGCGCGGATCGCTACGATCTCGTTTCCGACTGGCGCTTCGGCGAACAGGTTTTTCACGGCACCTGTAACGGCGAACCGCTATGCCTGCAACTCGAACGCATCGGCCTGCTCTATCGCGTCGTCCACTTCGGCAAGCAGGTCAAGGCAACGGTAATGACTGCCAATGCTGCCCGCATGCTGGCGCTGATGCCGAAGAAGGTACCGCCGGATCTCTCCAAGTTCCTGCTCTCGCCGATGCCGGGCTTGCTGCGTGAAGTCTCGGTTACCGTCGGCCAGCAGGTCAGCGCCGGCGAAAAACTGGCGGTCATCGAAGCGATGAAGATGGAAAACGTTCTCCGCGCCGAGCTTGACTGCAAGGTCAAGAAGATCCTTACCGAGCCGGGCGAGAGCCTGGCGGTTGATCAGGTGATCATCGAGTTCGAGTAAGCCCTCGTCGTAGCACCCGCCTGGCTCCCATGGAAGCCCGCCTCCCGGCGGGCTTCCTGCGTTCTGCTACGCGCGGGCATTGCGCGCCATCTCCCGGCCGGGGCTGAAAAACAATGCGCGCGGTTCAGCGTTCGTCAAAGCTGATGACGACGCGCTTGGAGCTTGCGCGCGCCTGGCAGCTGAGCACGAAGCCGGCCGCCACCTCGTCCGCCTCGAGAGTGAAGTTCTTGTCCATTTTGGCCGTCCCTTCAAGCAGCTTGGCGCGGCAAGTGCAGCACACGCCGGCCTTGCAGGAGAAGGGCAGATCCAGGCCGGCATTCAGGGCCGCGTCGAGCAGGTGTTCATCCGGCCCGATCTGCACTTCGTGGTGCTTGCCGTCGACCAGCACCACGAGAGCGATGGCTTTCACCGCGTTATCGGGCCCGGCAATGATGCCGCTGCTTGCCTGCGGCTTGACACCCGCCGGCAGCTTGGCCGCGAAGCGCTCGCTGTAGATGCGATCTGCACGCACGCCGGCTTTCTGCAACGCCTTTTCAGTGGCCATGATCATCTCGTCGGGCCCGCAAATAAACACTTCATCCATGCTTGCCGCCGGCAACAGCTTGTCGATGATGGCCTGCACTTTGGCGCCATCGATGCGCCCTTCCAGCAATTCCACTTCCTGCGCCTGACGCGAGAGGACGTGGATCAGCGTAAGCCGGTCACGGTAACGATCCTTGAGATCCTGCAGGGTCTCGTTGAACATCACCGAGGACATGCGGCGATTGCCGTACACCAGGGTGAATTTCGACCCGGCTTGTTCTTCGAGCGTGCTGGCGGCAATCGACAGGATCGGCGTAATGCCCGATCCGGCGGCAAAGCCGACGCGGTGGATGGCCCGCTCTTTCCTGACCACGAAGCACCCGTCGGGCGGCATCACCTGCAGGGTGTCGCCGGCCTTGAGTGACTGGACAGCCCAGTTGGAGAAGACGCCGCCTGCGACCGGACGAATGCCGATTTCGATTTCGCCCGCTTTCGTGAGCCGGCTGCGGCAGCTGCTGATGGAGTAGTTGCGGCGCACTTCCTGGCCGGCGACATTTGCCCTCAGAACCACAAACTGCCCGGGCTGGAAAGAAAATCGCGCTCTTTCTTCTGCCGGAATGGCAAAGGTAATCGCCACCGAGCCGGCAGCTTCCGGGTTAACGCGCTTGATCGATAGTTCTTGAAAGCGGAGGGCTGACACAGGGAAGTGCTCCCATTCTAGTAGGGCTTGAAGTAGTCGAACGGCTCCAGGCAGTCGAGGCACTTGTAGAGCGCCTTGCAGGCCGTGGAACCAAATTGGGAGGAGACAAGGGTGTGGGTCGAGCCGCACTGCGGGCAGGCGACGGGTTCATTCGCCGGCGGGCGGCGCATGAACTTGAGCACACTGACGTCCGGGCGTGTCTGCTGCGGCGGCGCAATACCGTAGGCGCGCAGTTTTACTTTTGCCTCGTCGCTCAGCCAGTCGGTCGTCCATGCCGGCGCCAGGCGGGTGACCACCTGGGCTGGAATACCGGCTTGCTCGAGTGCCGAGCGCACGTCATCCTCGATCTGGCCCATCGCCGGACAGCCGCTGTAGCTTGGGGTGATGATCACCTGCAGACCAGCGTCCGTTTCCTGCACATCCCGGAGAATTCCCAACTCGCGCAGGGTGATCACCGGGATTTCGGGATCCGTCACTGTTTCGAGGGCACTCCACGCGCGTTCGACGACATCGCTTGTGACGTCGACCACGTCTACCAGGTCCCGCCAGGGTGGGCGCGCGCGAGAACCTGCATCTCGCCCAGCAGATAGCTGAGGTGTTCGGAGTGCGCACCGTTCTTGCCGCTGGGCAGGTAGCCCTTTACTTCCGGCCGGGCAAGTTTCGCCTCCGTCAGCGTCTCGTCCACCAGCGCATCCCACGCTGATCGCAGTTCACGCAAGTCGACCCCGACACCGGCGTCGACGGCAGCGCTTTCCGCGACGCTGTCGGACCAGAACTCCTCGCTGTAGGCGAACAGGTGATCGACCGCGGCCTGGGCGCGCGCGTGCGATTCCTCGGTGCCGTCACCGAAGCGGATCAGCCAGTCGCGCGAATGATGGAGGTGATAGCTGGCTTCCTTGAGGGATTTGGCCGCTATGGCCGCCAGATCTTCGTCGGCGGATTTCTGCAAACCGTCCCAGAGCAGCACCATCAAGGCGCCGTAGAGGAAATTGCGCACGGTGGTGGTGGCATAGTCTCGATCGGCGACGGCATAGCCGACGAGCGGGCCGTTGTGGGGCAGTTCGAGCAAGGTGTAGTTGCGGTACTCGCTGGCATCGCGAAAGTAGGCCAGGCGATCTTCGCTGGCGTCCCCACCGATGCGCGTGGCAGCCAACTGATACAGCAAGCGGGCCTGGCCGATCATGTCGAGGCTCATGTTGGCGAGCGCGATATCCTCTTCGAGGATGGGGCCGTGCCCGCACCATTCACTGTTCCGCTGGCCGAGAACGACCGCGTTGTCTGCCAGATGGAGAAGGTAAGCAGCGTTTGCTTTCATTACATGTGCCCCACCTCGTCCGGAATTTCATAAAAACTCGGGTGGCGATAGATCTTGTCACTGGCCGGATCGAACAACTCACCCTTGTCGTCAGGATTGCTGGCGGTGATCTTGGCTGACGGCACAACCCAGATGCTCAC
Organism: Candidatus Accumulibacter meliphilus; assembly: GCA_003332265.1. GTDB lineage: Bacteria > Pseudomonadota > Gammaproteobacteria > Burkholderiales > Rhodocyclaceae > Accumulibacter > Accumulibacter meliphilus. The sequence goes on along the minus strand of QPGA01000001.1, from coordinate 284,282 downwards.
CCCTTCCTGACGGCGGGTATAGACATCGCGTGCCATGTGCAGCGCCTGTGCCGCATCCGCTGCGTGCAAGCTGCCACAGTGTTTATGTTCAATGCCCTGCTTGCTGCGGACGAAAACTTCCCACAGCGGCCAATCCTTGAGGGTGGTGGCATTCATACGGCCTCCGTGATGGTGCGTTCTCGATATTTGCGGGCGTAGGCCATGGCGGCGTCACGCACCCACTGGCCGTCGCTGTGCGCCTTGACCCGGGTCGCCAGACGCTCTTTGTTGCAGGGGCCGTTGCCAGCGACCGTAGTCCAGAATTCCTGCCAGTCGATTTCGCCGTAGTCGTAGTGCTGGCGGGCCTCATTCCATTTGAGATCCGGGTCCGGCAGCGTCACGCCGAGCACTTTGGCCTGAGGCACCGTGGCATCGACGAACTTCTGCCGCAGCTCATCATTGCTGATGCGCTTGATGCCCCAGCGCATCGCCAAAGCGCTGTGCGGACTGTCCGCAGCGGGGGGACCAAACATCGCCAGGCACTTCCACCAGTAGCGGTTGGTCGCATCCTGGACCATGGCACGCTGCTCATCAGTGCCCTTCATCATCACCAGCAAGGCCTCATAACCCTGGCGCTGGTGGAAGGACTCCTCTTTGCAGACGCGCACCATGGCGCGGGCGTAAGGTCCGTAGGAACACCGGCATAGCGGCACCTGGTTCATGATCGCCGCACCATCCACCAGCCAGCCGATCACCCCGACATCCGCCCAGGTCAAGGTCGGATAGTTGAAGATCGAGCTGTACTTGGCGCGCCCCGAATGCAAACCCTCGAGCATCTGCTCGCGACTCGTTCCCAGGGTTTCCGCAGCCGAATACAGGTAGAGACCATGACCGGCTTCATCCTGCACTTTGGCGATCAGAATCGCCTTGCGTTTGAGGCTCGGGGCACGTGAAATCCAGTTCCCTTCGGGCAACATGCCAACGATCTCGCTGTGGGCATGCTGACTGATCTGGCGCACCAGCGTCTGGCGATAATTGTCCGGCATCCAGTCCTGCGGCTCGATACGCCCATCGGCATCGATGCGCGCCTCGAATGCGTTCGCCAGCTCGGACGCTGCGCTGGCCGACTCTGGCGGCCCTTTTTCGGCAGCATCCGGGATGTCCATTGATTGCGTATACATGCGCTTTCTCCTTTTCCGGAAGCGACCGCTCGCCAAAGGCCGGGACTTGAAATCGACAAATATTCGTCGGCTTGGGCGATTGCCGGCAAGCCACCGGCGAGGACGCTCCTCCAGAAAGGCGGCGAAACCTGACGACGAGCGCATCGCAGTGCGCCGACGCGCAGCTTCTCATTCTTGCGCAACTGGCCGATGCTCGGGTTCTAGCCGCAACTGCGAGGCCCGGCTCCAGATTGTCCGACCCTAGCGCTTGTCCTCCAGCGCCGGCAGATTGTGCTGCATAAGCACGAAGAAACGATCGTAGAAAAGCCCGGCCGGGATCGTTTCGCTGGCCACCTTGACCAGCGAATCTTCGCTCGCCGAGAGAGGTATCGACAAGGAACCGAGCGCTGCGACGCCGACGCTCGCCGAGTTCGGGTTCTTCTTGAGCGCGTAGCGGTCCTGGACTGCGCTGACATAAGCCATCGCCAACTTGCCCTCCGTACCCACCGGAGCGCAGACGACATTGAAAACGATCTGCACGTGCACCTCACCCTCGGGCTGGAAGCTCTTGCTAGCGCTGAGGAAATCGTGCACCTCGGCAGTCATTCGGTAACCCTGGCTGAGCAAGGCGCGGCGTGCCGCTTCGCAGGTCTCCTCGACGCCGGCGTCGAAGAGACGCGAAAAAGTTTCGTCGGCCGCGAAGCCTTCCCGCTGGTAAACGGGGGGGCGGTCAGGCGAACTGGTGCAAGCAGCCAGCACGCCAAGCAGCAGCATTCCGGCCAGCACCTGGCGAACGGAAGATGAACGACAGAAACTCGACAACCAGCTCATTTCATTGTCTGCCAAGGGTTTCCTGCAAGTAGGCATCGCCATTCTCCGGTCGGCGGCAGGGCAGATACTCCACCATTAACGGTCATGACAGTCGAGATACCCCGGATGATGAAAGTCATGACCCTCCCCTCTTCCCCAGACCCTTCTCCCGCGAGGGGAGACGGGAGTTTCGTGAGTCGCATACGCGACTTTCACATTGATCGCGACACGCCGTCTCAGGCGCAGCTTCGATACGGCTCCTCGAAGTCCAGGAAGTCGTGTTCGGCCAGCGCGCCCTCGCTCCAGGCAAGGACTCCGGGCAGCGCCTGCACGCGCTCGATATAGGCGGCGATGGCCGCCGGCACTGGCACCGCGTAGCTCACCAGGCGCTTGACCACTGGCGCGAAGAAAGCGTCAGCGATGGAGAACTCGCCGAACAGCATCGGCCCGCCGTGCGCCACCAGCAACTCGCTCCACATCTGCACCAGCCGATCGACGTCTGCACGCACCGGCGCCTCTTCGCGCAAGACGCGTTGCCCGACCTCCGGCAAGGCGGCTTCGATGTTCATCGGAAAGTGATTGCGCAAGGCGCCGAAACCGGCGTGCATCTCGGCACAGACGCTGCGCGCGCGGGCGCGCGCTTGCCGCTCGACGGGCCACAGCTGCCGATCAGGATATTTCTCGGCCAGGTACTCGGCAATCGCCAGCGTGTCCCAGACCGCAAAACCGTCATCCACCAACACCGGCACGCGGCCGGCCGGGCTGTGCCGGGCGAGATCCGTCTTGAACTTCGAGTCGGGCGTAAAGGCATCGAAGCGCAGCATCACCTCCGCGAAAGGAATTTCGGCCTGGCGGAGCAGAACCCAGGGGCGCATCGACCAGGACGAGTAGTTTTTGTTGCCGATAAAGAGCTGCATGGACATGGTGACTCACCTTTCATTGACAGGACAAGCGCGCCGCTGCCGGACTCAGTGTGCAGAGTGCACTCCGGCAAACGCAGCTTTTCTCAGTGATGAAAGCCGGAAGCTTCGGCGGCGCTCAGCGGCACCGGCAGCCGGTGTTTGGCGAAGTAGTCGAGTGCGCGCCGGATGTCTTCCACCAGCAGCGTCGCCAGGTCGCGGCTAACTCCGTGCCGCACCAGGATGCGCTGGATTGCCAGATCCTGACGATTGGCCGGCAAGGCATAGGCGGGCACTTGCCAGCCACGACTGCGCAGGCGGTCAGCCAGATCGTAAAGGCTGAAGCCCGGATCGGCGTCCTCCTTCATTTTCCAGCACACGGCCGGGATCCCGGCCTCGCGATCGCCGCCGTAAATGATCTCGAAAGGCCCGAGCTCGGCGATTCTGGCGGCCAGGTAAGCGGCCGTATCGTAGCAGGCGCCGTGGATCTTGGCGTAGCCCTCCCTGCCCAGACGCAGGAAATTGTAGTACTGGCAAACGACCTGCCCGCCCGGCCGCGAGAAGTTCAGGGCGATGTCGCGCATGTTGCCACCCAGGTAATTCACCCAGAAGACCATTTCATCGGGCAGGTCTGCGGCTTCCCGCCAGATGACCCAGCCGACACCGAGCGGCGACAGACCGAACTTGTGGCCCGAGGTATTGATCGACTTGACACGCGGAATACGGAAATCCCAGACCAGATCCGGCGCACAGAAAGGTGCCAGAAAACCACCGCTGGCGCCGTCGACATGCATCGGGATGTCCAGGCCCTGCTCTTTTTGCAGCTGATCGAGTGCGTCGGCGACCGCCTTTACCGGCTCGTACTGGCAGGTGAAGGTCACCCCCAAGGTCGGCACGACGCCGATCGTGTTCTCGTCACAGCGCTTGAGCACTTCCTCGGCAGTCATCAGCAGACGTTCGCCTTCGAGAGGAATCTCGCGCAGCTCGATATCCCAATAGCGGGCGAACTTGTGCCAGCAGATCTGCACCGGGCCGGTAATCAGATTCGGCTTGTCGATCGGCTTGCCGGCGGCTTTTCGTTGGCCCTCCCAGCGCCGCTTCATGGCCATACCACCAAGCATCGCCGCTTCGCTCGAACCGGTCGTCGAGCAGCCGACGGTGTTCGCCGCCGTCGGCGAGTTCCAGAGATCGGCGAGCATATGCACGCAGCGGGCCTCGATTTCGGCGGTCTGCGGGTACTCGTCCTTGTCGACCATGTTCTTGTCCATGCACTCATCCATCAGTTGATGGATTTCGGGCTCGGCCCAGGTCTGACAGAAGGTCGCCAGGTTCTGCCGCGCGTTGCCGTCGAGCATCAACTCGTCATGAACCACCGAGTAGGCATGGCGCGGATCGTGTTCCGACGCCGGAAATTTGTACTTGGGCATGCTGACCGACAAATCGGCCGAGGCGTACACCTGGTCCTCGAGTTTCTCGCGAATGCTTTCTTTCTCATGTAGGGGCATGCTGTTCTGCCTTTCGCTGTTGGATGAAATACGTCGCGTGCTGCGTTCTGATCCGGCGTCGCGCTAAGCGAAGCGCTGCCGCCTGCCCTTGCCTCAGTGCGCCTGATCCCAATTGGCGCCGACGCCGACATCGACCACTAACGGCACGCGCAGTTTCGCCCAGTCAGTCATCAGGCGCGGCAACTCGGCGCGCACGCGCGCCAGCTCGCCGTCGGGCACTTCGAGCACCAGCTCGTCATGCACCTGCATCAACAAGCGCGTTTGCAGGCCCTCGGCATCGAGCCAGCCCTGGACGACGATCATCGCCGACTTGATCAGGTCGGCCGCCGAGCCCTGCATCGGCGCGTTGATCGCCGCCCGTTCGGCAGCCTGGCGACGCGCAGCCTGGCTGGAGCGAATCTCCGGAAGCCATAGGCGACGCCCGAAAACGGTGTCGACGTAGCCCTGCGTGCTGGCCATCTCGCGCGTCCTGGCCATGTAGCTGGCGACCCCGGGGTAACGCGCAAAATAGCGCTCGATATATGCTTGCGCGGCACTGCGTTCGAGGTCCAGTTGCCGGGCCAGTCCGAAAGCGCTCATGCCGTAGATCAGGCCAAAGTTGATGACTTTGGCGACGCGCCGTTGATCCGGGCCGACGTCGCCCGCACTGACGCCGAAAATCTCGGCAGCCGTTGCCCGATGCACATCCTCGCCCTGCACGAAAGCTTCGAGCAGACGCGGGTCCTCCGAAAGATGGGCCATGATTCGCAGTTCGATCTGCGAATAGTCCGCCGCTACAAGCGAGCTTCCGGCCGGCGCAATGAAGGCCGCGCGGATGCGCCGTCCTTCGCGCGTGCGCACCGGGATGTTCTGCAGGTTGGGATCGCTCGACGCCAGGCGGCCGGTGACCGCAACCGCCTGCGCGTAACTGGTATGCACGCGTCCGCTCTGGGCATTGACCATTTTCGGCAGCTTGTCGGTATAGGTGCCTTTGAGCTTGGCCAGCTGTCGCGATTCGAGCAGGATCCTGGGCAGCGGGTAGTCGAGCGCCAACTCCGAGAGCACTTCTTCGTCAGTCGAAGGCGCCCCCGAAGGCGTTTTCTTCTTCACCGGCAGACCCAGCGTACCGAAAAGGATTTCGGCCAGCTGCTTCGGCGAGTTGACATTGAACGGCTGCCCGGCGGCCGCGTGCGCTTGCGCTTCGAGCTCGAGCAGGCGCTTGCCGATCTCGCCACTCTGTTCGCTGAGCAACTGCGCATCGATCAGCACGCCGGTCCGCTCCATGCGGAACAGGATCTCGCGCACCGGCATCTCGATCCTTGCGTAGACTCGCGCCAGACCCGTATCGGCGGTGATCTGCGGATAAAGCCTGGCGTGCAGCCGCAGGCACAGATCGGCATCCTCGGCAGCATATTCGGCGGCCTGCTCGATCGCCACCTGGGCAAAGCTGATCTGCTTGGCGCCTTTGCCGCACAGCGCTTCGTAAGGGATCGTCGCCAGCCCGAGATGGCGCGTCGCCAGGCGACCGAGGTCGTGGCCGCGGGCGCCGTCCTTGCCCGATTCGAGGACGTAGGATTGCAGCAGCGTATCGTGCACGACGCCGGCCAGTTTGATGCCGTGGTTGGCCAGAACATGCTGGTCGTACTTGAGGTTCTGACCGATCTTGGCGTGTTTGGTGGATTCCAGCCAGGGCTTCAGACGCGCCAGCGTTGCCTCGCACGGCAACTGGTCGGGCCCGCCGGGATAACAATGGGCCAGCGGCAGGTAGGCCGCTTCGCCTTCGGCGACCGCCAGAGAGACGCCGACGATGCGCGCTGCAAAGGGGTCGAGGCTGGTGGTTTCGGTATCCAGAGCCGTCAGCGGGCTGGCGTCGACCTTCGCCAGCCAGCGCTCGAATGCTGCCTCGTCGAGGATGGTTTCGTAGTTCGCTCGATGCGCGTCATCGGACAAAAGGCTCGGCTGCGCGGGCTGGGCAAGCGGCGGCAGCGGCGTGCTGCCCGCCAGCGCGCTCGGCGGCGCGGCCGTCGCTGCTCCGCCCTGCGGCCCCTCCTGAACGTCTCGCAACCAGGAACGCATTTCGTAGTGCGCAAACAGCTCGGCGAGGCGTTCGCGGTCGACCGGGCGCGGCCCGAGGTCGGCCACTGCCAGAGGCAATTCGAGGTCGCAGCGAACGGTGACCAGGCGCTGCGCCAGCGGCAGGAAGTCAAGCGCACGACGCAGATTCTGACCGACGACGCCACCCATATCGGTAGCGGCGGCAATGACGCCGGCGAGCGAACCATGCTGGTTGAGCCACTTGACCGCCGTCTTGGCACCGACTTTGTCGACGCCGGGCACGTTGTCGACGGCATCGCCGACCAGCGCCAGGTAGTCGACGATGCGCTCGGCGGGAACGCCGAACTTGGCGAGTACGCCGGCTTCGTCGAGCACTTCGTTGCTCATGGTGTTGACCAGCTGCACCTGCGGACCGACCAGTTGTGCCAGATCCTTGTCACTCGTCGACACCACCACGCTGACGCCCTGCGCCGCTGCCTGCTGCGCCAGCGTGCCGATCACGTCGTCCGCTTCAACCCCGTCGACGATCAACAGCGGCCAGCCCAGCGCGGCGATGGCGGCATGCAAGGGCTCGATCTGGGACACCATGTCCGCGGGCATCGGCGGCCGATTGGCCTTGTACTGCGGGTACCAGTGGTCACGAAAAGTCTTGCCCTTGGCGTCGAAAACACAGGCTTTGTAAGCCACGTCGCGTGCCTGGTAGTCGCTTTCCAGTCGGCGCAGCATATTCAGCACGCCATGCAGCGCACCGGTCGGCTCGCTGCGCGTCGTGCGCAGATCGGGCATGGCGTGGAAAGCACGGTAAAGGTAGGACGATCCGTCGACCAGGAGCAGAGTAGGCATCAGCGGGCCACGAGCGAGGAGAAAGAAAGAAACAACTGAGGAAGAAGCACGAGCCAAACACTTGTTCGCCACATCGCCAGGCCGCAGGAAAATCGCTGTCCGACGCTGTGATGCTGACGAATCGGCAAACATTATCGCAGACTTCGGCGAGGCCCCTCGCGATCAGCGACATTACTGCCGACGGCTTGCGAGTCTTGTACGTGCTTGTACGCGCTTGGACTCGCTGGTACTCGCTGATACTCGCTTGTACTCGCATCGACTTTGCACGATGATACTCACCGTTGGCTCAACTATCCGGAAACATCCCCATGCGTCGCATCTCATCGGCCCTCTTCGTACCTATTTTTCTGGCATTCGCTGCCCTGCCCGCTCTCGCGCAGGAGAGAAGCGATCTGCAGCCCTTGCCCGCCGTCCCGCCACCGCCGCCAGAAATGGCGCCGTTCGACGAGAGCCTGGAACCCGAGGTGACGATCAAGAAACGCGAAGGCGACACCATCGAGGAGCACCGCATCAACGGCAAGCTGTTCAAGATCAAGGTAACCCCCGACCACGGCGTTCCCTACTACCTGATCGACCGCAACGGCGATGGCAACTTTACCCAGACGACGATGGGCTCGGCCGATGTCAGCGTCCCGCAATGGGTGATCGGCACCTTCTGACGTGCTGGCGCTCACCGCCGCCTGCCCGCCCCGTCCTAGCAACGCTCTGCCCCCCTTTTCACAGCTCTCGGGAGAGCCATGTCGGTATTCACCCAGCTGACGACCGCGCAGGCGGCCGCCTGGCTCGAAGCCTATGCTCTGGGAAAGCTCGAAACGCTGACCGGGATCGCCGAAGGCGTGCAGAACTCCAACTTCTTCCTGCGCACCAGCCGCGGCGACTACGTGTTGACTCTCTTCGAAGAAGTGACGCCCGAGCAGGCCCCGTTCTACATTCAGCTGCTGGCCCATCTGGCGGCGCAGGGCTTGCCCTGCCCGGCTCCGGTCGCCAACCGCCGCGGCGAATTGTTGACCACCCTCGGCGACAAACCGGCGGTCATCGTCAGCCGCCTTGCCGGGCGCTCTGAAGACACGCCAAACCTGGCGCAGTGCGCCGCAGTGGGCGGCCTGCTGGCCGCGCTGCACCTCGCCGCGCGCTCCTTCCCTGCGCCGCCAAGGCATCAGCGCGATATCGACTGGTGCGCAAGAGTGGCCGTCGAGATCGACTCCTGCCTCGCTGAAGACGACGCCCGACTGCTGCGCGACGAGTTGCGCCAGCAACGGGCCCTGCGCCCGGACGATCTGCCGCGCGGGCTGATTCACGCCGATCTTTTTCGGGACAACGTCCTGTTCTCGGGCGATCGCGTCAGCGGCGTGCTCGACTTCTACTTCGCCGGCGTCGACGATCTGCTTTTTGATCTGGCGGTGACCGTCAACGACTGGTGCGTGAGCGCCGACGCGGCGCTCGACAGCGAACGCTGCGCCGCCCTGCTCGGCGCCTATGACGCCCAACGACCGCTGTTACCCGCCGAGCAAGCGGCATGGCCGACGCTGCTGCGCGCTGCAGCGCTGCGCTTCTGGGTCTCACGCCTGCAGGACTACCATTTGCCGCGAGCCGGAGACCTGGTCGTTCAGCGTGACCCGGACGCCTACCGCTCGATCCTGCTGGCGCGCATCGCGGCGGGCAGCAAGGTGCCCTGGCTTGCCTCACCCGCTCAGGGCGACTAGCATTTGCACTCTATTCTCGACACGAGCATGAGCATGCCCTCCTTCCCTATCCCGGCACCGCAGTTCAACGGCACCTGCCGCCGCGTCGCGGCCGGCAGCGCGCTGAACTGGCTGAAGCAGGGCTGGGCCCTGTTCATCGCCAATCCCGGGGCCTGGATCGCGATGATGGTCATCGTTATCGTCATCTACATCGGCCTGGCGATAGTCCCCTTGATTGGCCCACTCGCCGCCCATCTGCTGACGCCGGTACTGGCGGCCGGCATGCTGGTCGCCTGCCACAAGCTGGCGCGTGAGCAGGGGCTCGAAATCAGCGACCTCTTTGCCGGTTTCCAGCAGCACACGGCGGCGTTGCTGACGCTCGGCGTGCTGTACATGCTGGTCATGCTGGCGCTGTTCGTGCTGGTGATGCTGCTCGCCGGCGGCGGCATGGCCGGCGCCATGATGATGCAAAGCCCCATCGCGGCCGGCATCGCTTTCGGCGGCGTGGCGCTGGCCGGGCTGCTCTGGCTGCTGCTCTCGGTGCCCATCGTGATGGCCATCTGGTTCGCCCCGGCGCTGGTCATTTTCAACGCCATGCAGCCGGTCGACGCGCTCAAGGCAAGCTTCAACGCCTGCCTCAGGAACGTCGTCGAGTTTCTGATCTATGGCCTCCTGGTCATGGTCCTGTGTTTTTTTGCCGCACTGCCGGTTGGTCTCGGCTTCCTGGTCCTCGGACCGGTCCTGGCCGGCTCCGTGTATGCTTCGTACCGTGACATTTTTCTCGCCGCCTGAACGCAACTGACGACAACATGCAAGCACTGACTCTTAACGCGGCGCACGGCTGGCGCTGGCTGGCCGAAGGCTTCCGGATTTTCCGGAAGAACCACCTCATGCTGACCTTCCTGGTCGTCAGCTACTGGATGCTGATGGCCATCGTCAATGTCATCCCGATGATCGGCACCATCGCCACCACGCTGTGCATCCCGGCTTTTTCGGTCAGTCTGATGAACGCCTGCCGGAACATCGACAAAGGTGGGCCGCTGGGCCCGCAAACCCTGTTCTCGGGTTTTCAGAAGAACCCGCGCGCACTGATCACCCTGGGCGCCATTTACCTGGCGGCGACGGTCGGCATTCTCGCCATCTCGTCACTCGCCGATGGCGGCGCGCTGATGCAACTGATGCTCGCCGGCCACACGCCGAATGCAGAGGTGCTCGCCAGTGGCGACGTGATGCTCGCCCTGCAGGTGGCGCTGATTCTCCTTTGCCCGCTGATCATGGCTTACTGGTATGCGCCAATTCTTGCCGCCTGGCATGGACTGTCGCCGGCCAAGGCGCTGTTCTTCAGTTTCATCGCCTGTGCCCGCAACTGGCGTGCTTTCCTGGTCTATTCACTGGCCCTCCTGGTCGCCGCAACGCTGCTCCCGGGGCTGTTGCTCGGCACCCTCGCCGCGCTGCTGCCGGACGGCGCGGCGCTGTTGACCGTCGTGCTCACCGTCTTGCTGGTCCTGATCCTGGCACCAACCCTGTTCGCCAGCTTCTACGTCAGCTACAGGGATGTCTTCGTCACGGCTACGGAAAGCGATGCCTGAGGAGCAAGGCGAGCGGCCACTCGGAATTTTTGGCGGTACTTTCGACCCGGTTCATTGCGGGCACCTGCGGCTCGCCGAAGAAGCGGCCGACCATCTCCGGCTGGCCGCCGTGCGCTGGATTCCGGCCGGGCAGCCGCTGCTGCGCGCAGCGCCCCAGGTGAGCGCGCGCCACCGTCTGGCGATGGTGCGTCTGGCCACAGCCGGGAATCCCGGCTTCGAAGTTGACGCCGCCGAAGTCGACGCCGCCCAGGCGAGTTACACCGTGCTCACCCTCGAACGCCTGCGCCAGGCCAATCAACCGGGCAAGCGGCGACCACTGGTCCTGCTGCTCGGTGCCGACGCTTTCGCCGCCCTGCCCGACTGGCACCGCTGGCAGTCGCTGCTCGAACTGGCGCACATCGGCGTCGCCCACAGACCCGGCTTTCCGATCGACGTCGGCAAGCTGCCGGAAGCGCTGGCCGCCTGCTATCGTGAACGCTTGTGCACGCAGCCAGCGGCCTTGCACGAATCGGCAGCCGGCCGTATCGCCACTTTTGCGATGACCCCGCTGGGCATTTCGGCAACGCAGATTCGCACGCTGCTGGCAGGCGGAGGCAGTGCGCGCTATCTGCTCCCCGATGAAGTCATCGCTTACATCCGCAAGCACAACCTTTACCCGGAGTACTGATTCGCCAATGAAACTCGCGCAGCTGGAAAAACTCGTCGTCGACGCGCTCGAAGACATCAAGGGCCGTGACATCGAAGTCATCAACACCACCAAACTGACCTCGCTATTTGACGCCATCGTCGTCGCCTGCGGCGACTCGAACCGCCAGGTCAGATCACTGGCCCGCAACGTCCAGGACAAGGCCCGAGAAGCGGGCGTTCATGTCCTCTCCTGCGAAGGCGAAGAAAGCGGCGAATGGGTACTGGTCGACCTTGGCGACGTCGTCGTCCATGTCATGCAGCCGGCGATTCGCAGCTACTACCGACTTGAAGAACTGTGGGGCGGCAAAGGCCCGGAGCGAGTCCGCCGGGCGAGCGCAGTGAGCAAAGAGGCGGCCGCCGGCGACGCATGAAACTGGCCATCCTTGCCGTCGGCCACAAGCCGCCCGCATGGGTCGCGCAAGGCTGTGCCGAGTACCTCAAGCGCATGCCGCGCGAACTGCCCCTGGCGATCGTCGAGATCAAACCCGAAGCGCGCGGCGCAAAAACCCGCGAGCAACTGCTGGCCGCCGAAAAGACCCGCCTGCTGGGCGCGCTGAACGGCTATCAGCGGCTGATCGTCCTCGACGAGCGCGGCGCCGACCTGAGCACCGTGCAGCTCGCCGAACGTCTGCAGGGCTGGATGCGTAGCGGCGGCGCGACGGCTTTCGTGATCGGCGGCGCCGACGGCATCGACGCCGAGCTCAAGGGGCAAGCCGATGAAAGCATTCGCCTCTCGAGCCTGACCCTGCCGCACGCCGTCGCCCGGCTAATCCTCTGCGAACAGCTCTATCGTGCCATCAGCGTCGTTCGCAACCACCCCTACCACCGGCAAGGCTGATGTCATTCTCTTTGCAGCACCCACGGGTGCACCTGGCGTCGCGCAGCCCGCGCCGACGCGAATTGCTGACCCAGATCGGCGTCGGCTTCGACACCATCACTTTCCGCGACGCTCAGCGCGGCGACCCGGAACTCAACGAAACGCCGCTGCCCGAGGAAGTCCCGACGGCCTACGTCGAACGCGTCGCGCGCAACAAGGCGAGCCTCGGCTGGCGCATCGTCAACTGGCGCGGATTACTGCTGCAGCCGGTGCTGGCTGCCGATACGAGCATCGAACTGGCGGGCGAACTGATTGGAAAACCTCGCGACGTTCAGTACGCGCGGCGCATCCTGCGCCGCCTTTCCGGCCAGACACACCGCGTACTGACCGCCGTCGCGGTCAGCTTCGACGAACGCACCGAACTCCTCTGCTCGATCAGCGAAGTGCGTTTTCGCGAACTCGAAAAGGACGAGATTACGCGCTACGTCGCCAGCGGCGAGCCGATGGACAAAGCCGGCGCCTACGGCATCCAGGGGCGGGCGGCAATGTTCGTCGAACATATCGCCGGCAGCTACAGCGGGGTAATGGGGCTGCCGCTGTGCGAAACGGCGCAGCTTCTGAAGCGCTTCGGCTACCAGATGTAACAGGCCAAGCGTGCGGACTTCGTTGGTGAGCGCGTCTTAATGTGAAAGTCGCGCACGCGACTCACGAAACTCCCGTCTCCCCTCGCGGGAGAAGGGTCAGGGGAAGAGGGAAACGGTCATGACTTTCATGACTTGGGGTGTTTCCACGTGTCATGGCCGTTAGCCGAGCTGCGGGCCGAAATACTGGCTGAGCAGCAGCGCCGTCAGGAGCACAACGATGATCGCCAGCAGACGGTTCTGCTGGCGCTGCGTGCGCACCAGTTTCGCCAGCTGCGGCGCCACCTCGGGCGCCGCTGGCCGGGCCAGCGCCTGGTGCACCAGACGTGGCAGCTGCGGCAGCATGCGCGCCCAGTTTGGTGCCTCCTGCTCGACGCCACGCTGGAAGGCACGCCGGCCCACCTGTTCGTTCATCCAGCGTTCAAGGAAGGGCTTGGCGGTTTTCCAGAGGTCAAGATTGGGATCCAGCTGACGGCCGAGGCCCTCGATATTGAGCAGCGTTTTCTGCAGCATCACCAGCTGCGGCTGGATCTCGACGTTGAAGCGGCGCGAGGTCTGGAACAACCGCAGCAACACGCGACCGAAGGAGATTTCGTGCAGCGGGCGGTCGAAGATCGGCTCACAGACGGCGCGCACGGCGGCTTCGAACTCGTCGGCGCGGGTATCGGGCGGCGCCCAGCCGGCTTCGATGTGTGCCGTCGCCACGCGCTTGTAGTCGCGCTGAAAAAAAGCAAGGAAGTTCTGTGCCAGGTAGTTCTTGTCGGTGTCGGTCAGCGTCCCGACGATGCCGAAGTCGAGCGCGATGTAGCGGCCGTGGTGCTCCGGGTCGGTGGCGATGAAAATGTTGCCGGGGTGCATGTCGGCGTGAAAGAAGCCGTCACGGAAAACCTGCGTGAAGAAGATCTCGACGCCGGCGCGCGACAAGGCCGGCAGGTCGATGCCGGCGACGATCAGCGCCCCGGTCTGACTGATCGGGATGCCACGCATCCGCTCCATGACCATCACCGTCGTCGTGCACTGATCCCAGTACACTTCGGGAACCTGCAGCAGCTGCGAGCCGTGGAAATTGCGCCGCAGCTGCGAGCAGTTGGCGGCTTCACGCATCAGATCGAGTTCGTCATAAAGATACTTGGCAAACTCGGCGACGACTTCGCGCGGCTTCAGCCGCTTGCCGTCCGACCATACCGTTTCGAGTAATCCGGCCAGGGTGTCGAGCAGCGCCAGATCATTGGCGATGACGCTGCGCATTTCCGGACGCAGCACCTTGACCGCCACTTCCTGGCCGCCGTCTTCGGGACGCAGGCGCGCGAAGTGCACCTGCGCAATCGACGCACTGGCGACCGGCGTCGCGTCGAATTCGGCAAACACTTCGCTGGCCGGTCGGCCGTAGGCGGCCTCGATTTGCGCCAGCGCCAGTTCGGACGAGAACGGCGGCACGCGATCCTGCAATTTGGCCAGTTCATCGGCAATGTCCGGGCGCAGCAGGTCGCGCCGCGTCGACAGCACCTGCCCGAACTTGACGAAAATCGGCCCTAGAGCTTCAAGGGCCAGACGCAGACGAACCGCCGATGGCGTATCGAAGCGGCGCCAGAAGTGCAGCGTCCGTGATAGCGCGGCCAGACGCCCGCTGGGCTCGTGTTCGAGAATCATCTCGTCGAGACCGAAGCGGCTGGCAATACTGAGGATTTTGGCGAGGCGGAAAAGTCGCACGGAAAAGGGGCGCCCTGTGGTCGGCAAAGTATCGAGTTTACACAGAAACGAGCTGCATCGCGCCGGCTATCGTCGCTGCTCGAGCCCTGGCAACGTATAATCGACGGCTCAACCGAATCCACGACGCGACGCGCCCTGATGAGCCAAGACCTGAAATCCCACCTTGCCGAGCTGATGCGTGCCGCACTGCGCAGCGTTGCGCCGGCCGAGGTGGCTACGAGCGAAATCCACATCGAAAGGCCAAAACAGGCCACGCATGGCGATTTCTCCTGCAACCTGGCAATGCAGCTGGCGCGCACGCTGAAACGCAATCCCCGCCAGCTGGCGCAGCTGCTGCTGGCCGAGTTGCCGAAGTCGGCACTGCTCAGCAGCGCCGAAATCGCCGGCGCCGGCTTCATCAACTTTCGCCTGCACCCCACTGCCCGGCTCGAAGCCGTGCGCCGCGTCCTCGAGGACGGGCCCTCCTTTGGCTGCTCGGCAGTCGGCGGCAGGAAGAAAGTGCTCGTCGAATTCGTTTCCGCCAACCCGACCGGGCCGCTGCATGTCGGCCACGGCCGTGGCGCAGCCTACGGAGGCAGCCTCTGCAAGCTGCTCGCCTGCGCCGGCTGGGAGGTGACCAGCGAATACTACGTCAATGATGCCGGTCGGCAGATGGACATTCTGGCCGTGTCGACCTGGCTGCGCTATCTGGCACTGGCCGACCACGGAAGCAACGCCAGCGAGCCAATCCCTTTTCCGAGCAACGCCTACAAGGGCGCCTATGTCACAGAGATGGCCAGGCAGTTGCTGGCGACGCAGGGCGAGCGCTATCTGCGTTCGGCAGCCAGCGCCATCGCCGGCACTCCCGGCCTGCCCGACCCCGCGCGCACCGACACCGAAGCTGCGCAGCAGCGCGAAGCGCATCTCGATGCCCTGATTGCCAATGCCAAACAGCTGCTCGGCGGCGACTGGAAAGACGTGCACAGCTACGTG
Source organism: Candidatus Accumulibacter meliphilus (assembly GCA_003332265.1). Lineage (GTDB taxonomy): Bacteria > Pseudomonadota > Gammaproteobacteria > Burkholderiales > Rhodocyclaceae > Accumulibacter > Accumulibacter meliphilus. Next base: position 268,954 of record QPGA01000001.1, on the reverse strand, counting down.
CTCGGCGAACAGCTTGCCGACTGCCGCAACGACCTCGAAGAGTCGGGAGTACATTTCGACGTCTGGTTTTCCGAAGAATCGCTGTTCGCAAGCGGATTGGTGGCCCGCTGCGTCGAGCAACTCGATAAAGCGGGACATCTCTACCAACAGGACGGCGCCTGCTGGTTCAGGTCGACCGCTTTTGGCGACGAGAAAGATCGCGTCGTGCAACGCGAAAATGGCCAGTACACCTACTTTGCGTCGGATATCGCCTATCACCTCAACAAGTACGATCGCGGTTTCCAGCGGCTGATCAATGTCTGGGGTGCCGACCATCACGGCTACATCCCGCGCGTCAAAGGCGCCCTCGCAGCGCTCGGGCTCGATCCCGAAGCGCTGGATGTGGCGCTGGTTCAGTTTGCAGTACTCTATCGCTCGGGGCGCAAGGCGCAGATGTCCACCCGTTCCGGCGAGTTCGTAACCCTGCGCACCTTGCGCGAAGATGTCGGCAACGACGCCTGCCGCTTCTTCTACGTTCTACGCAAGTCCGACCAGCACCTCGATTTCGACCTCGACCTGGCCAAGAGCCAGTCCAACGAGAACCCGGTCTACTACATTCAGTACGCGCATGCTCGCGTCTGCTCGCTGCTGGCCCTGTGGGGAGGCGAGCCGCAAACCCTCGCCAACACCGATCTCGGCCGTCTGGATGGCAGTCATGAACTGGCGCTCGCCGCCCGACTGGGCGAATTCCCGGAGACCGTCGAGACCGCCGCCGGCGAACTGGCGCCACACCTGATCGCTTTCTATCTCAAGGAACTGGCGGCCGAATTTCACAGCTACTACAACGCCGAACGGATGCTGGTTGATGAACCCGCGCTGCGCGATGCGCGCATCGCGCTGGCGGCGGCGGTCAGGCAAGTGATTCGCAACGGCATGGCGATTCTCGGCGTCAGCTGCCCCGAATCGATGTAATCAAAGGAACACTGGCATGAGTCGAGACATGAAACAACCCCGCAGAACCCCACCCCGCAAGACCTCGGGCGGCGGCACCCTGCTTGGACTGTTCATTGGCCTGGTCGTCGGCGTCATCGCCGTGGCTGGCGTGGTCTGGTACGTGAACAAAGTGCCGCTGCCGTTCACCACCACCGGCCAGCAAGCGAAATTGCCGTCACCGGTCAGCGACGCGCCACGCCCGGAACCGACGCCGGAAGTGCCGGCCCCGGCACCGGCACCGGCACCGGCACCGGTAGCGCTGCCTGGCAAGCCCGGTGATTCGACGGCCCCCGAAAAACCGCGCTTTGACTTCTACAAGATCCTGCCCGGCAACGCCGAAGCCATTCCCGAACCTACACAGCGCGTTCCCCACGTGACCGAACGCCTGCCGGCGACCATCCCGCCGCTGGAGGGCAAACCTCTCGAAATCAAGCCGATCGACGTCAGGCCGCCGGAAGACAGGAAGGCGGAAGACAGGAAGGCGGAGGACAAGAAACCCGAAGCGGAACCTCTGCTCAAGAAGCCCATCTACCTGCAGGCCGGCTCGTTCCAGAATATGGCTGAAGCCGACAATCAGAAGGCTCGGCTGGCGTTAATGGGCGTTGAGGCGCGAATTCAACAGGTGATGCTGCAGGACAAGGTGTGGTACCGCGTTCGCCTGGGCCCCTACCCGCGCATGGAAGAAGTAAGCATCCTGCGTGGCGAGTTGGCCAGGCAGGGAATCGATGCCCGCGTCGTCAAGAAGGACTGAGTCAGATACTCAAACACTCAGACGCACAAGCACTCTGAGACGCTTACAAGGAGAACAAGACAATGCAAAGACGCATGAGTGGATGCTTCGCCGCGATCGCCCTGGCGGTACTGGCCATGGCCTTGCCGGCGCGCGCCGAAGTGGTGGCCGATCGCGATTACGTGGCCATCGTCCCGGCGCAGGTCACCGACAATCCGGCCAAGACGGAAGTGCTGGAATTCTTCTCCTACGGCTGCCCGCATTGCGCAGACTTTGACCCGCTGGTCAGCAAGTGGGGCAAGGCCTTGCCGAGCGACGTGGTCTTCAAACGGGTCCCGATTTCCTTCGGACGCCCGCAGTGGGCCAGTCTGGCGCGGTTGTATTACGCGCTGGAAGCGAGCGGCGAATTGACCAAGCTCGATGCTGCCGTATTCCGCGCCCTGCATCAGGAGAACAAGCGCCTCTTCGACGACAAGAGCATCATCGCCTGGGTGAGCGCGCAGGGTGTCGATGAGGCGAAGTTCACCGCCGCCTACAACTCCTTCGGGGTTCTCAGCCAGGCCAAACGTGCGGATCAGATGGCGCACGCCTACAAGATCAAGGGAGTTCCGGCACTCGCCGTCGACGGCAAGTATCTCGTCTCCGGCAAGGATCTCAAAGGCTACGGGGATCTCCTGGCCTTGACCGAGCAGGTGATCGACAAGGCGCGCAGCGAGAAGCCGAAGAAGTGAGCCGGCAGCCGCGATGAGCGCCCGCGGAGCCGCCATGCCGGCGCCCCCCGCCAAGCTCTTCATCACCGGTGCCTCGTCGGGAATAGGCCAGGCACTGGCCGACTACTACGCCGCGCAAGGGGCGCAGCTCGGGCTTTGCGCGCGGCGCTCCGAACCGCTGCTGCAGTTGGCCGCGCGCTGGCCAGGGCAGGTCCATTGCTACCCGCTTGACGTCACCGACGCCGCCGCCTTGCGTGCCGCCGGCGAAAACTTCATGGCCGACCTCGGCGTTCCCGATATCGTCATTGCCAACGCCGGCATCTCGATGGGCACGCTGAGCGAGCACGCCGAAGACCTGGAGGCCATTCGCCGGATCATGGACACCAATTTCTTCGGGATGGCGGCAAGCTTCTCGCCTTTCATCGGCCCTATGCGTCGCGCCGGTCGCGGGCGGCTGGTCGGTATCGCGTCGGTAGCCGGCATCCGCGGACTGCCCGGTTCCGAGGCCTACAGCGCCTCGAAAGCGGCGGTAATCGCCTATCTCGAAAGCCTGCGTGTCGAACTGCGCGCTTCGGGAGTCAAGGTGGTCACACTCTCTCCCGGCTACATCAGCACGCCGATGACGGCGGTCAACCCTTTCCCGATGCCTTTCCTGATGTCGGCCGAGGCCGCCGCGCCGCGCTTTGCGCGGGCCATCGCCAAGGGCTGCAGCCATGTCGTCGTTCCCTGGCAAATGGGCGTCGTTGCCGGTTTGCTACGACTGCTGCCGAACGCTGTCTATGATCGGCTGATGGTCGCCGCGCCGCGCAAACCGCGACCAGCCGCAGCCGAGTAGGCTACCACCGAGCCTATCTCCGCGGGCAGCTCGCGCTGACCCTACCAGTCGATCGGCAGGCCATCGCGAAAGAAACCACCGCTGGGGCCATCGTCAGGCAAGAGCGCGGCCCAGACGATCCCTTTCGCCCCCTCATCGGCACTACGGCTCGCGTCCCTGCCGCCCATCTCCGTCTGACACCAGCCGGGGCAAACCGAATTGACCTTGATCGGACTCTCCGCGAGTTCGGCAGCGGTCAGGCAGGTCAAGGCATTGAGCGCCGCTTTCGACATTCGATAACCGGGCCAGGAACCGCCCATGGCGGACAACTGCCCCATTCCCGACGAAACATTGACGATGCGCCCGTAGCCGTTTTCGCGCATCAGCGGAACAATTGCCTGAATCAGACGCAGCGGTGCCAGCGCGTTGCAGGCGTAGGTGGTGGCCACCATCTCGGCATCGACGACCAGGACGCTGCCGGCCTGTGGCTGGGCGAAGTTCCTGCGTTCGGGAAACACGCCGGCGTTGTTGACCAGAATATCGGCGCGCCCGAACTCGCGGCGCAGGCGGGCGGCAAGGGCAGCGACGGCACCGGCGTCGGTCACGTCGGCAGTGTGCGGAAAGACGTCCTGGCCGCTCTCGCGTAGCTGCCGGGCAGCGTCTTCGATCGCTTCGCTATTGCGACCAACCATCAAGACCCGGCATCCGGCCGCTGCCAGATCGCGTGCCACCGACAGGCCAAGCCCACGCGCGGCACCGGTAACGACGGCAAGTTTTTGCGCTAGCATTTGTTTCCCCCATTCTTTCACCTCAAAACGCCAATCATGCAATGGTCTGACGCGATCGGCAAGCGACATGATCGCTACGCGGAGACGCCGCGAATCGTCTCTCTGGTACCCAGCCTCACCGAACTGCTGGTCGATCTTGGCCTCGCCGAGCACCTCGTTGGCCGCACCGGCTTCTGCGTCCATCCGCGACAGGTCGTTCGCCGACTGCCGAAGCTTGGCGGTACCAAGGGTTTTGCGATCGACAAACTGCGCGCGCTGGCGCCGACGCACGTGCTCGTCAATATCGACGAAAACCGCCGCGACGAAGTCGCCGCCCTGCATGCCTTCGTGCCGCAGGTGATCGTTACCCACCCCTTGGCGGTACGCGACAACCTCGCGCTTTACCAGTTGCTCGGCGGTATCTTCGGCCGCGACCCGCAGGTCGAAGCACGCGCGCGGGCACTGGCAGCCGATTTCGAGCGCGAATGGGCGGCCCTGAGCGCACAGACCGCGACCCTGCCGCGACAAAAGGTGCTTTACCTGATCTGGCAGCAGCCCTGGCTCAGCGTCGCCCGCGACACCTATATTTCGCAAATGCTGGCCGCCGCCGGCTGGGATAGCCTGCCCGTCGAAAGCGCGCTGCGCTACCCGGAAGTCGATTTGCCAGCGCTGGCCGGGCAAGCGGATTGGCTACTGCTTTCCAGCGAACCCTACCCGTTTCGCGAAAAACACCTGCGCCAACTGGCAGAGCAGCTGCCGCGCACACGCGCCACGCTGATCGACGGTGAAATGGTCTCCTGGTATGGCAGCCGGGCCATACGCGGGCTGGCGTATCTGCGCCGCCTGCGTGCCCGCCTGGTGTAAGGCAATTGCCGCGAACTTGACCCGAATCAAGTGCCGGATGGCAGCCCTGACTATACTGGCCAGTTCTCGTCACTGACCCGCTTCGCCGAGGTATTTCATGTCGCGCACACCGGTTCCCGAACTGATTTGCCCCGCTGGCAGCCTGCCGGCACTAAAAGCCGCAGTCGACCACGGCGCCGACGCGGTCTACCTCGGCTACCGCGACGACACCAACGCGCGCAACTTCGCCGGCCTCAATTTCGACCGCAAGGCGATGCTCGAAGGGCTGCGCTACGCCCAGTCGCGGCAGCGCAAGGTGTTGATGGCGATCAACACTTTCGCCCAGCCCGGACGCGTCGCCGACTGGCAGCGCGCTGTCGATGGCGCGGCCGATCTCGGCGTCGATGCAGTGATCCTCGCCGACATCGGCCTGCTCGACTACGCCAGCCGCCGCCACCCCGAGCTGCGCTTGCACCTCTCGGTGCAGGGTTCGGCGACCAGTTACGAAGCGGTCAATTTTGCGCACCGGGAATTCGGCGTTCGCCGCGCGGTGTTGCCGCGCGTGCTGACGCTGGCGCAAGTCGAGACGGTGATCCGCAACACAGCGGTCGAAATCGAAGTTTTCGGCTTCGGCAGTCTGTGTGTGATGAATGAAGGCCGCTGCTGGCTATCGTCCTACGCCACTGGCGAATCGCCGAATACCGTTGGCGCCTGTTCGCCAGCGAAGTACGTCAAGTGGGAGAAATCGCCCGGCGAGATGAGCACCCGCCTCAACGGCATTCTCATCGACCGCTTCGGCGACGCCGAGCCGGCAGGTTACCCGACCCTGTGCAAGGGACGCTTCGAGGTCAATGGCGACACCTATTACGCGCTCGAAGAACCGACCAGCCTGAATGTCCTCGAAGTCCTGCCGGAGATTGCCGCCATCGGCGTCGCAGCAATCAAGGTCGAGGGGCGGCAGCGCAGCCCGGCCTACGTCGCGCAAGTGACGCGTGCCCTGCGCGCGGCGCTCGACGAACTGGCCAGAAATCCCGACCACTTCCACGTCAAACCCGCCTGGCAGGCCGAGCTGGCGCACGTTTCCGAAGGCAGCCAGGTCACCCTTGGCGCCTACAACCGCCCGTGGCGCTAGCGGTCATAAAAGGCATGACCGCCCCCCTCTTCCCCCGGCCCTTCTCCCGCGAGGGGAGAAGGGAGTTTCGTGAGTCGCGTACGCGACTTTCACATTAACGGTCATGACATGTCGAGACACCCCTGATCATGAAAGTCATGACCGCCCCCCTCTTCCCCCGGCCCTTCTCCCGCGAGGGGAGAAGGGAGTTTCGTGAGTCGCGTACGCGACTTTCACAGTAACGGTCATGACATGTCGAGACACCCCTGATCATGAAAGTCATGACCGCCCCCCTCTTCCCCCGGCCCTTCTCCCGCGAGGGGAGAAGGGAGTTTCGTGAGTCGCGTACGCGACTTTCACAGTAAGGCGAGGAACCCCATGAAACTCTCTCTTGGGCCGCTGCTCTACTTCTGGCCAAAACACGAAGTCTTCGAGTTCTACGCCGAAATGGCTCACAACCCGGCGATCGATATCATTTACATCGGTGAAGTGGTCTGCTCGCGGCGTCAGCAGATTCGCGTCACCGACTGGCTGGCGCTGGCGCGCGACCTCGCCGACGCCGGCAAGGAAGTGGTCCTTTCCGCACAGGCACTGCTCGAGTCCGAGGGCGACCTGAAAACGCTGCGGCGCCTCTGTGCCGAGCTCGGCGAAATCCCCGGCTGCCGCCTCGAAGCCAACGATCTCGGTGCAGTGAATGTCGCCGCCGGCAGCCCTTTTGTCGCCGGAGCGCACCTGAATATCTACAACGAAGTCACCCTGGCGACCTATGCCCGCTACGGCATGCAACGCTGGGTGCCGCCGCTCGAAGGGGACCGCAAGCTGATCGAGACGCTGCACCGCAGCCGCCCAGCCGGCGTCGAAACCGAGGTCTTCGTTTTCGGCAAGCTGCCGCTGGCCTTCTCGGCGCGCTGCTTCACGGCGCGCTACTACGGCCTCAACAAGGACGACTGCCAGTTCAAATGTCTCGATCATCCGCAGGGGATGACCCTGCGCACGCGCGAAGGACAGCCATTTCTGGCCATCAACGGCATCCAGACGATGTCCGCACAGACCTACAATCTATTGCCACAGGTGCCGGAACTGCTCAAGATGGGCGTCGAGGTGCTGCGCATCAGCCCACAGCCGCAGGCCATGACAGCCATCATCGCCGCTTTCGACGCCGCCCGGAACGGGCAAACGCCAGCACCCGACACCGGCGTCTGGGCCAGTGAAGGCCTGGTCAACGGCTACTGGTTCGGCGACGCCGGCATCGCGTGCCATCAGCCGACTGCGGACGTAGGAATGAACGGTCATGAGCGGTCGAAACACCCCTGATCATGACCTTCCCCCTCTTCCCCTGACCCTTCTCCCGCGAGGGGAGAAGGGAGTTTCGTGAGTCGCATACGCGACTTTCGCATTAAGGAGTGTGTTCATGAGCCAGGGTTTTTCAATACCCCGTTTCAAACTACCCGCGCTGGTCGCTTCGCTGGGCGCGCGCCTGCCGCAGTGGCCGCACTCGCTGGCACTGGCCACGGGCCTCAATGCCGCCGCCAGGATCGGGCTGCTACCCGCCGACAGTCTGGCACTGCTCGAAGGGCGCAGTTTCCTGGTCGAGGTCCTCGACGCCGGGGGGCAGGCACGCTTTACTTACCGCGACGGCCTTTTCCGGCCGTTGTGGAAAGCGCCAAAATCACCCGAAACACCCGACCTGTCGTTCAGCGCCAACCTCTCGGCTTTTCTGCAGTTGCTCGCGCGCCAGGAGGACCCGGATACCCTGTTCTTCAGCCGCGAACTGTCGATCGTCGGCGACACCGAGCTGGGCCTGGTGATCAAGAACATGCTCGACGCCATCGAACTGCCACAGCTACCCAACCTGGCCGCTTTTCGCTCCTAGCCTGCTGCGCAGACGGCGCTGACTGTGGCTGCCAAGGCCAGCTTGCCGCGTGCCCGGCCGCCGCTGCCCGCCGGGCGCCTCCTCGTCGAAGGGGTGAGCTGCGCACTCGGCGCCGGCCTGCTCTGGGGACTCGTTTTCGTCGTCCCGCTGATGCTGCCCGACTATCCGCCGGCGATGCTTTCTTTCGGGCGCTATCTGAGCTTCGGGGTGATTGCCCTGTTTCTGGCCTGCACCGACTGGCCACGACTGCAAAGCCTGCAGCGACAGGACTGGCAAAAAGCTTTTGAACTGGCACTGGTCGGCAACATCCTCTACTACCTCTTTCTGTCGGCCGCCATCCAGCTCGCCGACGCCCCGCTGCCGACGATGCTCATCGGCACCCTGCCGATCGTCATCGCCATCGCCGCCAACTTCAGCGCCGAAGCCCTGCCCTGGCGCCGGCTGCTACCCTCGCTGCTGGTCATCGCCACGGGTATCGCGCTGGTGAACAGCCACGAGATGGCGCTACTCGACGACCGCCACAGCGCACAGGACTACTTCCTGGGCACCGCCTTCGCCCTGGCGGCCGTAGCTGCCTGGACCTGGTACCCGCTGCGCAATTCGCGCTGGTTGCAGCAACGACCGGCGCTGGCTTCCGGCACCTGGGCCATCGCCCAGGGACTGGCGACACTGCCACTGGCGCTGCTTGGCATGGCCGCTGCCGGCCTGTATTTCCACTGGCATGGCGGCTTCGATTTTCCGCTCGGCGCCAGTGCCGGGCGCTACGTCGGCCTGATGCTGATCCTCGGATTCTGCGCTTCGTGGCTCGGCACCCTGCTCTGGAATCGGGCCAGCCGCTTGCTGCCCGCCGCCCTCGTCGGCCAACTGATCGTCTTCGAAACCCTGGCCGCTTTCGCCTATGCTTTCATCCTGCGCGCTGCGCTACCCGGGAGCACGGCTCTGATCGGCATCGCCCTGCTGGTCGGTGGCGTCATCCTCGGCGTGCGCGCCTTCCGCGGCAACTGATAGGCACGGACCGACAGCACGGGATGGCCGCTGCTCGCCGCCCTCTCCGCACTCAATTCGCCCTCAATTCGCCCTCAATCCTCGCTGCTCAGCTCGGGCGGGTCCTTGGCGTCCGGATTGATCACCCCGAACCGGGCCGGGATGCGCACGTAGAAGACCCGCACCTGCGCCTGGCGGATCAGCGCGAACAGGCGCTGCTCCTCGTCCCCGGTGACCACGAATTCGACCTCGATGCTGGTCGTTCCAGCCAGTTCGAAGAAGCTGCCTTCATGCACCGCATGTGATCGCCCGAAGCCGCCAATCGAGCGAAAGGCCGACCCGCCGCGGACGCCAAGCCGATTGCCCTGGTCGAGCAACCACTCCCAGAGCAGGCGACCGTGATGCCTGTCGCTTTCGCGCACGTACAACCTCAGGTAAGAGCCTTGCATGCCTGCCTCCCATGTTGATGCTGGCGAGAAAGCGGCGCCGCCAGGCTGAAATCCCGGCCGCACATCGGTGGCCGGAGCCTCCCGTCGCCGATCAACTTGAACTGCGTGCCCAGACCACCGTGGTGATACCGGCCAGGGTCATCAGCACCGATCCCGCCACGTGCGCCGCAGCGGCGCCGAGCGCCCAGGAAAGTCGTCCCTGCTGCAGCAACATCGCCAGTTCGGCGGAAAAAGTCGAGAAAGTCGTCAGTCCGCCGCAGAAGCCGGTAATGATCAGCAAGCGCCATTCCGGCGAGATCGCCGAAAACGAGGAGAAGAAAGCGATCGCCAGGCCGATCAGGTAGGCGCCGACCAGATTGGCGACCAGCGTGCCCGGCGGAATCGTCGGAAACAGGCTGTTGAGCCGGATGCCGAGCTGCCAGCGCAAGAGTGCGCCAAGCGCGGCGCCGATCGAAATGGCGAGAACGGATTTCCACATACATTGCCCTGAAAAAGCATGGCCGATGCGGGGCTAGGGACGATAAGCTGCGCGCCGAACCGCAATAAAGCAGGCATCATAAGCCGAAAAGCGGCCGTCGGCGACTGCCTTCAGCAGGCTCGGCAAGCCACGCCCCTTGGACCGAGGAGTGCTGAATACGCCGCAGCGCTCGCCTGCTCACGTCAGCTGTCCCATCCAGGCGTCGACTTCGGCCAAACCACACAAGGCTTGCAACAGTTCAAAGGCACGCTCGCCGTGACTGCTCGCAGCGGCGCTCAACCCTTCGCCCAACTCGAAGCGTTCGCCGCGCACGCAGAGCACGAAAGCCGGCGGCGCCGCTTCGTGGACCACGTGCGGCAGCACCATCAGCACCGCCTCGGGTGACAGCGCGTGCGTGCTGTAACTGGCGAGATCGCTGGCGGCAGCGCCCGCTTGTGCGCGGCGGAAGACGAAGGGTCCTGGCGTATCCTGGCCGGCGTCGATGAACAGCACCAGGTGTCTGCCGAGGACATCCAGCGCGTTCTCGATCTGCAACTGAAAGTCGACCAGCAACTCGAAGCCGGCTGCCCTGCCAGTGTCGTCCAGCCAAACCTGCAAGCGATCGAGGAGCACTGGCCCGAGCGCATCGTCACCACGGCTGGGGTTGCCGCAGGCGAGAATCAGGACCGCAGGCAGTGGCGTCGACGCCGGGTCGGAACTGACCGCGATGACTGTCTCGATCACCCTGGTCAGCCGCCGCTTGCCCCTGGCTTGCATCGCCATCCCGCAGGCTGGACTCTTACCAAGTAAGTCAACGTACCGCCGGCAAACTGAGGGTCAGGCGAATCAGATCCTTCTGATTGTCCATTCCCGTCTTTCGCAGGGCGCCCTGCAACTGCGTCCGCGCTGTCGTGCATTTAACCCCCTGAGAATCGGCAAAAGCGTCCAGGCTCTCGCCTTGGGCCAGGGCGCGCGTCAGCCGCGCCTCAGCCGGCGAAAGGGCGAACAGGTCAATCAACTGGTAGACGGTCGCCACGCGACAGCGACCACTTTCGGCCACCAGGCAGAGGACGGCCGCACCTGACCCCCTAGCCATAAGCAAGTCTTCTGGCGTAATTAAGGTCACACAACAACGCCCCTTGCCAAGCGACTGACCGAGATCAATATTGCGCGGGGCCCTGCAGCCAGCAGCCTTCCCCAGCGCAGCGTAGAGAAGACCGTCGCGTTCGGCGTCTACGGCGTGAATCCGTCCGTTAATCTGCTTCAGCCATATTTCCGATTGCACGCAGCAATCGCCACGGCTATTGGCCTGAATAATCCTGCCGCAGGCCGAGAGGGCAAGCACGCCAAGATTGGAAACGTCGAGCATTGATCGTGCCACTTGCTGCTGTGCATGGGCGACGTGCAAGCGCAGCATGATGCTGCAAGCCCGTTGCACGTGCGGAGAAAAATGGCCGAGCAACTCCAGATCGGTATCGGAAAAAGGCTCACCACCAAGCGAACGGACCAAATCCAGTTGCAGGTCAATGCCATCAAATCGCGCCAATGGCACCGAGGCTGTGTAGCGTCCCCCGTGAGGAATCAGGTACTCCTGGAAAAACTCACTGCCGCGCACAAAGTCCTCGCCGAGATGGTGATGGCAAGCGAGAAGCGAACCCACGGGGGCGTTGGCGGCGGCCTGCCGGCGTGGGTCTATGCGACCGTAGTAGCCCTGATAAGCTGCCAATGCGTGCTCCTGGCCAGTGCTGACGATTCCCAGCCGATCGAACTCGGCTATCCGATCCCAAGCCTGAAGGTGGAAAGCGTTGCTGCGCACTTCGCCGGCGAGCGCCCGGAGCGCTTCCGCCCAGCGCATCGGCGCTAGAGCAGCCTCGTAAATCAACTGCACCAGACTGTGGTATCTCGTCCGCTCGTCCAATCCCAACCCCCTTGCCAATTGATTTTACACAAGCAAGAAGCATGACACCGATGATTTATAGGCATCATTCGTTTGCATGATGTGCTCGCAGCCCTGATTGAGGTAGCATTTTTTCTAGCGAGGAGATTAAAGAACAGGGGCGCATTGCCGCAGACGAGAAGACTGCCGCGTGCGACGTATCGAGGAAACAAGGAGCACCGCGAGGGCTGGGTCGATGAGTAGAAGCGACGGGCTCATTGGGTATGCAATACGACCGCTGCTTCTGGCGACCCTGTTGCCGCTGGGCGGCTGCACGACTCTGGATCCCATCTTCGCCTCGAAGCAACTCATGACCAGCAAGCACGTGGACCTGGCGACAGGAGAGCAAGCCTTCTATGGCGACCTGCCCCGGGTTATTGATCAGGTCACACAACTGCGCTACGAGCTGGTGTCCGCGGTGAGATCGGAGACTGCGCTGACACAAACGGTCGGCGCTTTGCTCATACCCCTCTCGGCAGTAGCCATGTACAAGGGAATGACCGATAGCGGCAGCTCGACAGAACGGTGGCTTACCGCCGCCGGACTGACAGGCGCCGCAGCCTACACCTACGCCAACACCTTTACGTCCAAACCGCGCTTGCGCGTCTATCTGGCTGGCGCCCAGGCCTTGAGCTGCGCCGTCCTCGCCTCGCGCCCCTTCCTCTACACAACGGTAGACATCGAAGGAGGGCAGAGCTGTGCCGGCTGCAGTGCGGTAACGGGCCTGCGGCCAGCCGTCCGGCAGCTGGCCGGCTTGATAGCGAAGGCCCAGCAGGGTGTAGATGCCAGTCTTGCTCGGGTCAACTCGCGGCGGCAGGAACTGGGACCCGTCACCAGCGCCTCGGGAACACAGAGGTGCGCCGCTGCGACAAGGCCGTCGATAGCCACCATCGGTACTGACCCTGACGATGCAACGAGACTGTCAACCGCTCTGCAGGCGGAAAGGGCACGTGCGCAACGCAACTGCCAGCGCACAAGCTCAAAGGCCAACAAAAGCGACGTAGAGGCGCGCCTTGATGAACTGCTGCGCATCGAAAACACCTTACGAAGCTACAAGGCCGAGATCACGACAGCTCGAGCGGCACGCGCCGACGGTGACAAGCTGCTGGCACGCATCGCCAACGCCGGCACGGACCTGCGCGAGCACGCGGTCGGCATCCAGAACCAGGTTAACGAAGAGGTCCTGAAGCTTCAGCCAGAGCCGGCCGCCATCCTGCAGGCGCTTGGTGGCATGCGCAGCCTTGGATTCCAGATTAGTGGCGCGAGCCGGCTGGCTCCGCAGAAAGATGCGACCATTGGCGCCCAACGCGGCCCCGGCACGGGTCAGTCCAAGCGGCCAACAGACGAGGCAATGCTAACGGACCTGCAAGGAGCGGAGAACGTGATGGACGACTTGCGTGCTGCCGAGAGTGAGCTGCGCAACTATTTGAATCTGGCACAAGCGCTCTCGACGCAAACCGCGAAGCTGGCCCAATGCAAGCTTGTGCTCCCCGCTGGCCAGATGAGTATTGTTCCCGATGTCGACCAGGTGTTCCTCGCCGCTGGCGGAACGCAGGTTTTTCTCGTTTCCGGTGCTAACGGAGCGCCGATAGCCGAAGTCGCCGGGGCGGGGACCGAAAAGGTGATAACAAAAGTCGAGGTAGCTGGATCTGCACACAAAATCAGCGTGTCGCTCAAGGAGAACCAAGCCCTCGGCGAACAAGAAATCCTCTATCTCCATATTGCCGACGGCAGCGGCCAGCAACGGGTCATCAACCTCACCGGGGGTGGAACGGCGACCGGCCAAGGAGGGCCGAGCGAACCATCGACGATAAAGGAAGCGACAAGAAAAGCGTTGTGCACCGCCTTCGCACTCGGCGACAACTGCCTTGCCAGTCCGGCGGTTATGGCCTGCCGAAAGCTTATTGACCAGAACGTCGCGCAGAGGATAACCGAGGATGAGGCCCGAAAGGTCACCACCGCAAGAATCGACGGACCATGTCGAACCTGATCCCGAGGGGGTAAGGAAGATGAACCCAAAGCGCTGCACGGATCTCATGGCAGCCTACCGCCTGCTGCAGGAGTGCTGTCGAAGTCCCGTAGCTTCACGCCGAATCGGCCATGGCCTGTTCGAGTGCTGCGCTTCGGGCGCAATCCGCTGGATCTTTGTCCCGGCACAGGGGGACGCGACGGACGGCGCAGCCATCGTGCTTGGGGTATCGGACGATCTGCCGAGGGGCGCCTTGCCGCGCTTCTTTCCTGCCATGCGGGGTAGCGAGGGCGTTCCCTTGCGCCTCGTGCGCAGTCCCATTTGCGTCGCCGATTCGGGAGGACAAGCCTATCCAATCCGCAACTTGTCCCGTGGCGTCGAGCCGGGGTCGGTCGGGGCATTTTCGCAGGATGCCGCTACCCACTCGCGCTACTTTGCCCTCACCGCCGCGCACGTGGCGGCAGGGTCGGCGAGCGCATCGATTCACGACACGATTGAGCTGACCGGTCCGCGTAGCGTTCGCGGCAAGCTACATGACTGGTACCCGGTAATGGGTAGCCCGGAGGTCGGCACATCCATTGACTCGGCTCTGGTGTCGCTCGCGGCCGATGATGCACGAGCCCTGATCCGCGATCCTGCAAGCCTGCCGACCGGCCTCGGCGAGCTGACACAACTCGGCTCGCCCGTAACCCTGCGCGGCACGAACGGCGTGCTCAGTGGCAGGTTCAAGGGCTACTGGTCAGGCTGGGTCGATGCCCGGGTGACCATGGATGGACGCGATTACTGGCTGCAAGACGGCGTGACCTACGAGCTGGCCCCTGCGTCCAGGGGTGGTGATAGTGGCGCAGGCGTCTGGGACAGCCGCGAGCGGCTGGTTGCCTTCCACTGCGGCAGCGCCCCGGAGAGCACGAGCGGCTGGAACGGTATTGGCTGTGGCGCCCTGGACGTATTCGATCATTTCCGCATTGAACTCCTCGCTCGCAGTGCGAACCTGTCCGCCCCGCCGCTGCTGTCGTCAAGCGTGCGCGTGCCCAAGGTGGCGGCGCGCGCCCTGCGAGCACCGGAACCAAGCGTCACGCCGAGCACCGGACAGCCAAACGCGAGCAGGGAGGTGGACATCCTCGCACGCACGCTCTGGGGCGAAGCTCGGGGTGAACGTGATCCCGGAAAGAGCATGGCCGCGGTGGCATCCGTGGTGTTGAACAGGGTCCGGCGCCAGACCTACTGGGGCAAGAGCATCATCGAGGTGTGTCAGAAGCCCTGGCAATTCAGCTGCTGGAATCTCAACGACCCCAACCTGCGGAAGTTGCAGCAAGTCTCCGCGTCCAATGCCGTCTTTGCACTGGCTTTGAGCATTGCCAGCGAGGCGGCGAATAACCGTCTGGCTGACGCGACCAAGGGCGCCACCCACTATTACGCCAGGACTCTCGGCAGGCCGCCAAGGTGGGCGGTCGGCAAGACGCCGTGCGAGAAAATCGACGGGCACCTGTTCTTCAACGATGTCGCTTGATAGCAAAGGACGCTAGCGATGGATACGCGAATGTTGGACGTAGTGATCGGTCTGGTCATGGTCTTTGCCGTCAGCAGCCTGTTGGCATCGGCGATCCAGGAAGGGCTTGCCTCGTTAAGAAATTATCGGGGGAAGAATCTGAAACAGGCAATCGCGTCAATGGGGGGAGACGACAGCGAGGTGGTTGACGAGCTCTACAAGGAACCGCTGCTGAAATCCCTGTTCATTTCGCGCGCAGACAAACCTTCCGCCCTCAGCGCCGACGGGCCGTCCTACCTCAGCGCCGACGCCTTCTCGACGGCACTCTTCAGCCTCCTCGCAAAGAGCGCATCGGTACCGATGCGTCAGGGAACGCCGGGCGAGTTTCTTTCCTCCATCACCATGCCGGCAGGATCGCCCACGGGCTTCGCTTCGCTGCTCGAAACCCTGAGAACGCTGGCGACCGGGGTCGAGCAGGACTGGCCGGCTTTTGAAATCCGCGTGCAGGCCTGGTATGAACAAACGGGCGAGCGCAGCATCGGCTGGTTCAAGCGTCGCACCCAGTGGGATCTGTTTGTCATCGGGCTGGTCATCGCCATGGTGATGAACGTGGACAGCATTCACATCGGTAGTGCGCTGTGGAATGACCCGGCGCTGCGCGAAAAAACCGTGCAACTGGCCAGGGAGCTTTCAGCTTCCCACACGACGGCGGTAGCAGCAGGGGCGACCGCGGGCACCGAGCCAGGGCCGTCCGAGACCCCAGCACATGCGGCCACAACCACCAATCCCGCGGCGGCAGCGCAAACTGCTACTGACGAGCAATTCAAGAAACTCAAGGCCGGCCTGGAAGAATTGGGCAAACAGAAAGGCTTGCTCGGGTCCACCGGCGGCAAGCAGTTGGGGGGCGCGTCCCGACTGACATCTTCGCTTGCCGACGAGAGGCGCATGCGAGCTTTGCCAAAACATGACCCGCGTGATCTTGCCCAGGTTGAAAAACAGAACGACGACAATTTGCGGCTCCTGATTGAAGGTTTTTCTGGCGATGCGCTTGCCAAGCTCCCGCAGCCGGATCTTAGGGCTCTCCGCAATCTGCGCGAAAGCGCCGAGACGGCAAGCGCCTTCCTCCGCACGGAGCGAAATTCAAGCCGAATAGCAAGCGCACCGACGGACGAGGCCAAACCATCCGCTGACAAGGAAAAACCCGAGACCTGCGGTGGCCTCGGCGAAGCCGCCAGGAAGGAATGCAGTGCCCTTTGTAGCAAGCTGACCGGCAACGAGGCAACGATCTGTCGCAACACCGCTTTTCTCCACTCCCTGACTAACGCCGGGATCCCGGTCGGCTGGTACGACGGGCAAATTGACCGCCTGTTCGTGCCTGGAAAAGAGCAGCAACAAGAGCCCAACTGGGGCGCGATGGCTACGATGGCGTTCGGCTGGCTAATCACCGCCGTCGCCGTAACCCTGGGCGCGCCCTTCTGGTTCGACCTGCTCGGCAAACTGGTGAAGCTGCGTGGCTCCGGTGGAAAAGCTGAGCCCGGCAAGTCAGCAGGTGAAGCCGGCGCACCACAGTCGATCACCCTCTCGCCCACGACACCACCACGGTCGGCCACCGACGAACCGTTCAACGACGCCTTGAACGACGACGAAAAGAAGCTGAGCACGCGCGAAATTCAGTCGCTGCAAAAAGTACTGAACATGCGCAATGACCAGATCACAGGCCGTATCGACGCCCAAACCAGAAATGCCATCAGCACTTGGCAGCTCGAGCAGAAAATCGATGGAACCGGTGTTCTGACCGCAACCCAGATTTCAACCTTGCTCTACTCTGGCGCACCAGGCGGCAACCCGACTGCGGGCAGCGCCGACCCCAATCTCACTGTCTACGAAGGCTGACTGCCATGAACTTCTCAGCAAGCGTGCGTGTCATCAGGCCCCTGAACATCCGCTCCGGTGGCCCATTTACAAGCCAGCCAATCGTCCGCCGTGAAGAGATCGGTGCCCTACTACAGGTGGTCGAGATTCTGCCAGGGGAACCGATCAAGGGCGAGTCCAACTGGTATCGGGAAGAGGGAACCGGCCATTTCTTCTGGGCCAGTCCGACCACACCCGTCAGCTACCAACGCCAGGAGCTGCCTGCCAGTCCGCCACCCAAGATCCTGATGGAAGGGCAGCTAACAGCGCACTTCACCCTGGATGAATTGCTTTTCAGCCAGACGGCGACGAGGCATCAAATCGACAATACGCCGAACGCCGAGGAAAAAGAAAACCTGCGACGCCTGGCCGAAATGCTGGAGATAGCGAGAGCGCTGCTGGGCGGTGTGCCGATGCGGATCAGCAGCGGCTATCGAAGCCCGGACTTGAATCAGGCCATAGGGGGCGCAAAAAACAGCGCCCACATGAAAGGCCTGGCTGCCGACTTTTCGGCGCCCGGCTTTGGCACGGTGCTGGAGACGGCAAGACGGCTTGCCGCCGCCGACCTGGACTTTGACCAGCTCATCAACGAACACGGCCGATGGGTGCATCTGGGACTCGCAGGTAGCGGCGTCACCCCCAGAAAACAGGTGCTATCCTACTATGGAGGCGCGTATCTGCCAGGCCTCCGGGCGCCGGGATGACCCTGCCCAGACCTTGATCCGAGAGTGCTTTGAACGGTTCATCGGCACAGCGCCTCGTGCCGCAAGCGCGAATATTGCGCGCGCCATCCGCGGCAGTCAGACCACCGTCATCAAGCGCCCGACTACGCTCCCCGCCGAGTCTTGCAACTCCAGCTGCAGCGGCATCTTGCCAAGCGCGTGCGTGGCGCAGGACAGGCAGGGGTCGAAAGCGCGAATGGCGACTTCGATGTGGTTGAGCAGGCCTTCCGTGAGCTCTCGCCCGTTGAGATAACGGCGCGCAACCTGGCGGATCGCTTCGTTCATCGGCTGATTGTTGTGCGTCGTCGACACGATCAGGTTGCAACTGCTCACCAGATCGTCCTCATCGACCTGATAGTGGTGGATCAAGGTGCCACGCGGCGCCTCGATGACGCCAATTCCTTCTCGACTGCGCTCGCCACCGGCAATCAGATCGCGGCCGGAAAGATCGTCATCGGGCAGCAGTGCGGCGATCGTCTCGGCGGCGTGCAGCAGTTCGATCATGCGTGCCCAGTGATAGGCCAGCGGCGCGTGGATCGGCTTGCCCTGCCCGTAGTCGATGAATTCGCGGCGCTCGGCTTCGGCGAACGGGGTCGAAATGAAGTCGCAATTCTGCACCCGCGCCAGCGGCCCGACCTTGTACCAGCCCTGCTGCGGACCAAGCGCAACCAGGAAAGGAAACTTCATGTAGCTCCAGGCTTTGACTTCTTCGCGAATCAGCTGGTGATAGTTCTGCGCGTCGAAGCCGTCCACGAAAATGCCGCCGTCGGCGTCGCGAACACGCAGCTGACCGTCGTAGAAATCAAGCGCGCCCTCGGCGCCGACCAGCGACAGGATGTTCGAGCGAAAAGCGCCGAAAACGTCGTAGAGCGCCGGGTCGGCGGCGTGCAGACGCTTGACCAGCTGCACCGCATCGCGGCTCCAGCCGACGATCTGGCCGATGTCGGCGAGCAGGCCGTCACGTTCCTGACGGCTCAGCGCGCGGTTGACGCCACCGGGAATCGCGCCGGTGCCATGCACCCGCTTGCCGGCGGTGAGGCGAATCACTTCCTGGCCGAATTTGCGCAACAACACCCCTTGCCGGGCGACTTCAGGGAAGGCGGCGGCGACAGCGACGATGTTGCGCCGGCCGGCCTCGCTCGCGAAACCGAAAAGCAGGTCCGGTGACGAGAGATGGAAGAAGTGCAGGGCGTGCGACTGCAGGATCTGCCCATAGTGCATCAGCCGGCGCAGCTTCTCGGCGCTCGCCGTCAGGCAGCTGGCGCCGACGACCTGGTCGAGCGCCTTGGCGGCCGCCAGATGATGCGATACCGGACAAATGCCGCACAGACGCTGCACCATCACCGGCACTTCCCAGTACGGCCGGCCCTGAATGAATTTCTCGAAACCGCGGAATTCGACGATGTGCAGGCGCACCTGCTGCACCTGGTCCTTGTCGTCGAGCAGCAGGGTCACTTTGCCATGCCCTTCGACGCGCGACACCGGGTCGATGGCCACGCGGCGCAGTGTGCCGGCGTCGGCGGACGCGGTTTCCAGTTCGAAGCCCTGACCTTGTTCCATGGCGACGCCCTCAGTCGAAATGCAGCAGCGGATGCCCAAGACGCGGGGTGCGCCCATCGAGGAGATCGGTCAGGAACTTCCAGAGGGCGTCGCCCGACGGCGGGCAGCCGGGGATGAAGTAATCGATGCGCACGATCTCGTGGATCGGGTGCACCTTGTCGAGCGGCAGAGGCAGCTCCGGGTCGTTGGGGATCTGTCCGCCGACGATATCCGGCGCGGTGAGGTAGATTTCCTGCAGGCACAGACCGAGGTCGAGATGATTGCGCTGCGCGGGCAGGCCGCCATTGACCGCGCAGGCACCGACGGCGATCAACACTTTGCAGTGGCGGCGGAACTCGCGCAGCACATGCACATTCTCGGCATTGCAGATGCCGCCCTCGATGAGGCCGATGTCGCACGGCCCGCAGTGCTTGATGTCGGTCAGCGGCGAGCGGTCGAAATCGACGCGCTCGACAAGTTCGAAAAGCCGCTCGTCAATGTCCAGCAAGGACATGTGACAGCCGAAGCAACCGGCCAGCGAAGCAGTCGCCAGACGCAGCTTGCGCTGCGTTATCGGGGCGTCCATCTCAGTCCCCATGGCCCATATCGTCGGCGCGACGCGCCGCCAGGCTTTCGACCTGCCTGGCGATAGGTTCGATGTCGTAGCGGCGCTTGCCAATCGGCACCGCGAAGCCGCGGCGCTTTTTGAGAATCACGCCGACCGGGCAGACCTGCGCCGCCTTGTCGGCCCAGTCGAAGTCGGTGTCGGCCAGCCGCCCGGACTCGGCATTGACGATCAGGTGCTTGTTGATGCCGCGCCCGGAGAGCGAAAAAACGCTCTTGCCATCGACATCGCGGCTGGCACGCACGCAGAGCTCGCAAAGAATGCAGCGATTGAAGTCGAGCAGCACCTCCGGGTGCGAGGCATCGACCGGCCGATTGGGATAGAACTGGTCGAAATGCGGGCTCAGCATCTCCAGCTCATAGGCCAGCGCCTGCAGCATGCAGTTGCCGCTTTGCTCGCACGACGGGCAGAAGTGATTGCCTTCGACGAAAAGCATCTGCAGCAGGGTCCGGCGTTTGTCGTTGAGGTCCGGTGTATTGTTCTCGACCTCCATGCCGTCACGAGCCGGCAGGGTGCACGCCGAAACATAGCGGCCATTGGCCTTCACCGTGCACAGTTTGCAACTGCCCTGCGGCTTGAAGGCCGGGTGGTGACAGAGATGTGGAATGAAGATCCCGGCGGCCAGCGCCGCATCCATGATCGTCTGCCCAGCATCGAAAGGCACTGGCAGTCCGTCGAGCAGGATGCTGGCCTGCTTCATGAGGCCACTCCCGGAAGCCTGGCAGCGAGGCCGAAATGCGCCCCCGGATCGTTGCGACCGGTCATCTGGCGAGCTGCCGCCAGCGCCTGGTCGAGGTCGAAAGCCGGCTCGAAATCGAGCGAGCACAGACGCCGCTCGTAGGCCGGGCGAAACTTCTGCAAGGTATCGAAGAGCGGGTTGCACGCCGCCTGGCCGAGGCCGCAATGGCTGGCCGCATGCAGCAGGCGATGGATCTTGAAAATCTGGTTGATCTCGTACTGCGTGCCGAGGCCCTTGGCGATCTTGTCCATGCAGTTGGCGACCAGCGAAGTACCGACCCGGCAAGGCGTGCAGAAGCCGCAGCTTTCATGCTTGAAGAAGTGCGCGAAATTGCGCGCCACTTCGAACATGTCGCGATGCGTGCCGAAGACCATGAAGGCGCCCGCCGTCGGCACGTCCTCGAACGCGATGCGGCGCGAAAACTCGTGCGTCGCCAGACAAACTCCCGAAGGTCCGCTGACCTGTACCGCCTGCGCGTTGCCGGCGCCGCAGTCCTGGAGCACCTGCTCGACCGAAACCCCGAAGGGATACTCGTAGATCCCCGGCCTCTCCACGTCGCCCGAGATCGACAGCAGCTTGCTGCCGGTCGATTGCTTGGTTCCGAGACCGGCAAACCAGGCGCCGCCCCGGATCGCGATCAGCGCCGCCTTGCACAGGGTCTCGACGTTATTCACCACCGTCGGCTGGCCGCGATAACCGGCGGTGACCGGGAACGGCGGGCGAATGCGCGGGATACCGCGCCTGCCTTCGAGCGACTCGAGCAGCGCCGTTTCCTCGCCGCAGACGTAGGCGCCGGCACCGAGATGGATGTCGATCTCGAAGTCGAACGCGACCTGGCCGCACAACGCGCGGCCGAGCAGGCCGCTGCGCCGGCGACGCTCGAGTTTCTCGCGCAGCGCTGGCAGCAGATAGGCGTACTCGCCACGCAGGTAGAGCAGGCCCTTGCTCGCACCGATGCTGAAGCCGGCAACGCTCATGCCGTCGAAAACGAGGTCGGCGTAACTGCTGAGCAGAACGCGATCCTTGAAAGTGCCCGGCTCGCCCTCGTCAGCGTTGCAGACCACGTAGCGCAGGCCTTCCTCGCCGTGGCACGGTGCTCGACGCGCGGACTCCCATTTGACAGCGGTGGTGAAGCCCGCACCACCGCGCCCACGCAGGTTGGAAAGCTTCATTTCGGCGAGCATCGCCTCGGCACCACGCGCAAGCGCCGCCCGCAGCGCTTCGCCGGCTGGCCATTCGGTAGCCAGCAGGCTGTCGCGCCGGCGGATATTGTCGTCGACACGAAAATACTCGGCCGGCCAGTCGGCCAGCGGCACCTGCGCGCGAATCAACTCGCTGATGCGGTCGATGCGCTCGCCCGAGAGGTGGGTCAGCGGCTGACCATTGACCAGCAGCGCCGGCCCCTGATCGCACATGCCGGTACATGAGGTCCTGTCGACGCTGAGCAGACCGTCCTCTGAGACTTTTCCGCGCTCGATCCACAGCTTGTTGCACAGGCGATCAAGCAGTTCGCCGCTGCCCAGCATGCGGTCGGTAATGTTGTCCGAGAACAGCACCCGGTAGCGACCCGGCGGCGTCAGATGAAAAAAAGAGTAGAAACCGGCGACGCCTTCGACCTGCGCTCGCGGCAGCCTGAGCGCCGTGGCAATGGCGGTCAGCACGGCGGTCGGCAGATAGCCGACGACATCCTGCGTCTCGCGCAGGATTTGCACCAGTTGCAGCGGATCACCGCCGTGACGATCGACGACCGGCCGTAGCAGTTCCTCAAGTCGCTCCGCGTCAAAGCTTTCCTCGCTCACCATCGCCTCCAACACTGCACCGCCGTTGCCGATTTCCTGGTCAAGCCTAAAGCCTCCGACAGCGGCAGATGCTGACGCAGGTCAACAAGGGTGACGGCCATCAGGCAAAAGGCCACGGGACTGCCACCTCGCTACGCTCGATAAATCGCTCTACATTTTCGTGCTGCGTTGCAGCATAATGCGCGCTGATCAGTCCCCTTGGGAGCACCCTCATGCACTTCGAAACGCCCCTGGAATTCCTCGAAAGCCGAACCTACGACGAAATTAACATCGGTGACAGCTCGTCGCTGGTACGTACCCTGCGCCCGGAGGACGTCAAGCTGTTTGCGCTGATGTCGGGCGACATGAATCCGGCCCTGGCCAACGCCGACTTCAGTCACAGCGGCGTTTTCCAGGACTTCATCGCGCACGGCATGTGGTGCGCTTCGCTGCTGTCGACCATGCTCGGCACGCAATTCCCCGGCCCGGGGACGGTGATGGTCGAATCGTCGCTGCATTTCGCGCGGCCGGTGGCGATCGGCGACACGCTCACGGTGACCGTCACCGTCGGCCAGAAATTCGCCCGCAACCGGCACATCCTGCTTGACTGCAACTGCCACAACCAGGATCAGCTGCTTGTCGTCTCGGGCAGCGCCGAAGTTCTGGCGCCGCGCGAAAAAATCATCACCAAGCGCAAGGCGATGCCGGAAATCACCATTTCGGACAAATACGCGCGCCTGCAAACCCTGGTGTCGCGCGCCGAGGGCCTGGCACCGATCGACATGGCGGTGGTTCACCCCTGCGACCGCGAATCGCTCAAGGGGGCGCTACTGGCCGCCGAAGCCAGGCTCATCGATCCCATCCTGATCGGTCCCGAGCAGCGCATCCGCGCCGTCGCCGAGGAAAACGGCCTGGACCTCAAGGACTACCGCATCGTGAACTGCAAGCACAGCCACGAAGCGGCGGCGATGGCGGTGACGCTGGTACGCAGCGGTGACGTCGAAGCCCTGATGAAAGGCAGCCTGCACACCGACGAACTGATGGCCGAGGTCATCTCGCGCACTTCCGGCTTGCGCACCGGCCGGCGCGTCAGCCACGTCTTCCTGATGGACGTTCCCACCTATCCACGGCCGATCATGATCACCGACGCCGCGATCAACATCGCGCCGACGCTGATGGCGAAAGTCGACATCGTGCAAAACGCCATCGACCTGGCGCACATCATCGGTACGCCCGAACCCAAGGTGGCGATTCTCTCGGCCGTGGAAACGGTCAGCGACAAGATCCAGTCCACCCTCGACGCCGCCGCGCTGTGCAAGATGGCCGACCGCGGCCAGATCAGGGGCGGCCTGGTCGATGGCCCGCTGGCTTTCGACAACGCCGTGTCGCTGGTCGCCGCCAAGACCAAGGGCATCGTCTCCGCAGTCGCCGGTCGCGCCGACATCCTGGTCGTTCCCGACCTCGAATCGGGCAACATGATCGCCAAACAACTCGAATACCTGGCCAACGCCTTGAGCGCCGGCATCGTCCTCGGTGCGAGCGTGCCGATCGTCCTCACCAGCCGCGCCGACACCGCCGAAACGCGCATCGCCTCGTGCGTCATCGCCGCCCTGGTGGCGCACGCCGCGCGCGCCAGACAGGCGAGTACCTGAAACCACGACACCGTTGGCCGGGGCGGGATTCTCTCGCCTCGGGCGCAGCAGCACTGCCTAGCGCCTCTTCCCTCCCCTCCCGCGTCACCTCCGATCCCGGGCGCAGCGCGCATGCTGCCGAGCGCGCCCGCAGCAGCAGCAGAGAAAAATAATTCTACCGCCCCCAGCAGCCGCAAGGCCGTGATTTCACGGCCTTTCCCGCGCCTCGGCAAGCCACGGCCTGAAAACTACATTTAGTCAAGTTATTGCCTTTGTACACTACATGCAGTAGCTTTACGCCATTGAGCCATTGCGCCGACAAGCTAACGGTCATGACATGTCGAGACACCCCTGATGATGAAAGCCATGACCGTCCCCCTCTTCCCCTGACCCTTCTCCCGCGAGGGGAGAAGGGAGTTTCGTGAGTCGCTTGCGCGACTTTCACATTAAGAGTCGCCGCTACGACCCGCGGCACGCGCCTCGTATCGGCACGACGCTTCGCCAAAAAAATCAACAAGCACAGACAACGTCAACACCATAAACACCGGAGGAACTACCCATGAGCCAGCTTGAACACCAGCTACCCCTGTCAGCCGTCGCCGAGGCACCCGCCGTCACGCCGCTTGCCGAACAGGAAATCTCCGTCGAGGTGCTGGTCGAAAAGTACGCCAAGGGCAAGGAAACCTCGGTCCATGACGTGCGCCGCCGCGTCGCCCGCGCACTCGCCGCCAACGAGGACGAAAAGCAGCGCGCGCACTGGGAAGAGCGCTTCCTGTGGGCGCAGGAAACCGGCTTCGTCCCGGCCGGACGCATCAACTCGGCCGCTGGCACGACGCTGGCAGCAACGCTGATCAACTGTTTCGTGCAGCCGATCGGCGATTCGGTGGTCGAGATCGTCGACGGCAAGCCGGGCATTTACAGCGCCCTCGCCGAAGCCGCCGAAACCATGCGCCGCGGCGGCGGCGTCGGCTACGACTTCTCGTCGATCCGGCCGATGGGCGCGCTGGTCAAAGGCACGCAATCGCGCGCCTCCGGTCCGGTTTCCTACATGCGCGTCTTCGACCGCTCCTGCGAAACCGTCGAATCGGCCGGCGCCCGCCGTGGCGCCCAGATGGGCGTGTTGCGCTGCGATCACCCCGATATCGAAGTCTTCATCCACGCCAAGGACCACGGCGACCTCTCCAACTTCAACGTCTCGATCGCCGTCACCGACGGCTTCATGGAAGCCGTCGAAGCCGACGCCGAAGTCGAACTCTCACACCGCGCCGAGCCCAACGGCGACATGAAACGCGCCGGCGCCTTCCAGCGCGAAGACGGCATCTGGGTCTATCGCCGCGTGCGCGCCCGCGACCTCTGGGACCAGGTGATGAAATCGACCTACGACCACGCCGAGCCGGGCATCCTCTTCCTCGACCGCATGAACAAGGACAACAACCTCTACTACTGCGAAGTGATCGAGGCCACCAACCCCTGCGCCGAACAGCCGCTGCCACCGTACGGCTGCTGCTGCCTGGGGTCGATCAACCTGACGCCCTTCGTCAGGGACGCTTTCAGCCAGCGCGCCGAGTTCGACTTCGCCGCTTTCGGCGAAGTGATCAAGGTATCCACGCGCATGCTCGACAACGTCCTCGACGTCACCGCCTGGCCGCTCGAACGGCAGCGCGAGGAAGCCAACAACAAGCGCCGCGTCGGCCTCGGCTTCACCGGCCTCGGCGACACCCTGTGCATGCTGCGCCTGCGCTACGACCGCCCGGAAGCGGCGGCAATGGGCGCGCGCATCTCCGAATACATGCGCGACACCGCCTACCTGGCGTCGGTCGACCTGGCCCGGGAGCGCGGCGCCTTCCCGCTGTTCAACGCCGAACTCTATCTCTCCGGCGGCAACTTCGCCTCACGCCTGCCGAACGAGATCAAGAACCAGATCCGCAAGCACGGCCTGCGCAACTCGCACCTGC
>QPGA01000001.1:79357-242157 GCA_003332265.1 Candidatus Accumulibacter meliphilus | reverse complement strand
CCAATGCTCCCAACCTAACGCGCCGTTGTCATAATTTGATCAGCAAAGCACGAAATGGGTTGCGCGCCGGAGCAGCACCCGGCATGATCTGTATCCCATTGATACGGATGTAAAATTTTATATGCCAAGATCTTTATGTCAACGTCGTTGACTCGTTTTCTAAGTTCCTTTTTTCTCAAGCTTTTTTCCTCAAGTCGCGCCTGACAGAAAAAGCGTTCTCACGAACCGGCATCCTCAGTTTCCCCCGCCTGATCGCCTGCATGCTCGGCGGATACACCTCCAAAGTGCAGTCGGAACTAGACGCGTTCTTTGCCAACCTGGCCAACCGCGCCGATCTGCTGCGAGAAGTCTCGGCGCAGGCCTTTGCCAAAGCCAGGATGCAGGTCTCGAGCGCAGCCTTTGAACTCCTCAACGATCATTTCCTGGCCTTGGTCGATGCGCAGTTCGGCTTTCCCCTCTGGTACGGCCTGCGCGTCGTCGCCGGTGATGCCACAGTCCTGCGCTTGACCCTCTTCGGGAAGACCCGTGACGGCAAGCGATTCGTCCGCCACATAGTCGACGCCATTGGCTTCGCGCTCTATCTGCCCGGTATCGAAATGACCCTGGCTGCCAAGCTCTATTCCCCCAACACCGGCGAGCGTCAGATGCTCTTCGAACACCTCGGCAAGCTCCGTTCCAATGACATCCTGGTACTCGACCGAGGTTACCCGGCCTACTGGCTCTTCGCCGTCTTGTTGCAGCGAGAACGCCATTTCTGCATGCGGGCCGATAGCCTCAATTTCAGCGCTATCCAAGCATTCCGCCGATCGGGCTTGGCCGAGCAGGTTGTGATGCTGCCAGCCCCCTGCAAACAGGACGCGCTCGACTACGAAATCGCCGCCACGCCGAGCGAAGTTCGCCTCATTCGCCAGGTGTTCGGCCACAAGGTGCGCGTCCTCGTCACCTCGCTCCTCGACATGAACGCCTTCCCCGCCGCCGCGTTCGGGGGCCTCTATCACTCTCGGTGGCGAATCGAGGAGGCGTTCAAACGGATCAAGCACCGTCTGGCACTGGAGCAACTCTCGGGCATGTCCTGGCTGGCCGCACAACAAGACTTCAGCGCTAAAATCCTCTGCGACAACATCAATGCTCTGGCCGTCCACGCCGCCAGTGAATCTCTCGATCCCAACATCTGCGCACGTTACTTCATCAACCGCGGCGACGCCTTCTCTCGTATCAAGCGTACCCTCGGACGCTGGCTCCTCCAGGGTCGGGATGCTCTCGAAAATATCACCTCCGTCTTCGACGAACTCATCAAGAACCTCGTCCGCATAAAACCAGACCGGTCATACCCCAGAAACTTCACTCAAAAGCCCCATCTATCCCACGCTTACAAAAATGGAGTATGACTATGTTCTGGTAAGTTGAGAGCATTGCTGCTTGCCCCGGTCGCCGCAGGATCGGGTGCCCTTCTTTCCGTGAATATCCGCAGATTACGCAGATTTCCACAGATTGAAGCCAACCGACGGAGGGTCATGAATCTGCGAGAATCTGCGTAATCTGCGGATGAAGCAACTCTCAATAAAGGGGTCTAGGATTCCGAAACGCACAAATAGCGCACAAATAGGCAAATAGGGGTCTGACCCCATTTGTTTCGCTTGAAGCTCAGAAAGCTGCTCGACTACCCCGAACCCCTCGGCGACTTCATGGCCTTCGTTCCCGGCACCCGCCGCCAGACCAACTACACCTCCACCGTCGCCTACCTCGCGCAGTTGATCATCCACCGCTACGCGATGCTCGGCATCCTCGACGAGAACGGCCTGCCGTTGCAGCAGATGGGGATTCTGGAAGCGCCGGCTGGCGGCACGGCAGCCAAGCCGACGGCCGGAAAGCTGTGCGGGGAATGCGGCAACCGGACGATGATCAGGAAGGATGGCTGCGATTTTTGTACGGCTTGTGGGGCGGTGGGGAGTTGCGGGTGAGTTGACGGGTGCGGCTGGGGCACGTCTGACGCCCCTGCCCGCGTCAATCCCAATGGGCGGCTTTGCCCGCCAGCCATGTTTGGTGTGCGATTTCAACTGTTTGGCAATTCCCTCCCGTAGGGATAGACTCAAAAAAAGGAGTCTTGGCCATGACCGACAACGTAGAAAATCTGATTCTTGAACACCTGCGCGCCTTGCGAGCCGGACAAGACCGCCTTGAGAGCGAAATGCGAGAGGTTGGCGCTCGCCTCACCAGCCTGGAAGCAGGCATGGCGGTCGGACGGCCAGGCGCGACGCTGCGCGTTCAATCCGTATAGAATTCACGTGACTCAGGATCAGCACTCGGACACCCACAACCACCTGTGCCACCCTGGTGGCTAGACCACCACACCGCCAAGCCCATGAGCCATTCGCAAGCGTCACCCGGCGCAGAGATTTTTGAACATCTGTTCGTCCTCGAACTGGCGAACAATCACCAGGGACGTATCGAGCGCGGACTGCGGATCGTCCGGGATTTCTCGCGGATCGTGCGCTTCAACAATGTCAAGGCGGCGATCAAGCTGCAGTTTCGCGACGTTGATGCTTTCATTCATCGCGACTTTCGTGAGCGCGCAGACATCCGCTACATCAAGCGCACCCTCGACACCCGTCTCTCGAAGCGCGAATACGCGACGCTGATCAACGCCATCCGACAAGCGGGCTGCATCACCATGGCCACGCCGTTCGACGAGGTCTCGGTGGAGCTTTGCGTCGAGCTTGGCGTCGAGCTCATCAAGATCGCCAGTTCGGACATCAACGACTGGATCCTGATCGAGAAGATTGCGACCACCAAAAAGCCGGTCATCGTCTCCACCGGCGGGTCGTCCCTGAAGGATATCGACGACCTGGTGAAGTTCTTCGATCGGCGCGGCATTCCGCTGGCGATCAACCACTGCGTCTCGCTCTACCCGTCCGAAGACCAGGAGATCGAGCTCAACCAGATCGATTTCCTGCGCCGACGTTATCCGCACAATGTCATTGGTTTCTCGACGCACGAACAGCGCGACTGGCAGACATCGATCGCCATCGCCTACGCCAAAGGCGCGCGCACCTTTGAACGACACATCGACATCGCCCCTGACGGTCTGCCGGTCGCGGCGTATTGCAGCCTGCCGCATCAGATTGACCAGTGGTTCAAGGCGCACCAAAAGGCCGCAGAAATGTGCGGCGCGCCGGGCACCCAGAAGCGCATCCCGCCGAGCCGGGAAAACCAGTACCTCGATGCGCTGGTGCGCGGCGTCTACGCCCGCCACGACCTCGGCAAGGGGCACGCGCTCTGCGACGCCGACATCTACCTGGCGATCCCGCTGCAAAAAGGCCAGATTTCCTGCCGCGAACTGATGCGCGGCGAGTTGCTGCTCTGTGACGTCGCCGCTGACGGCCCGATCATGATCGACATGATCGACAGCCCTTACGCCGAGAACGAGCAACTCAAGGCACTCATTTATCAACGCGGCCTGTGATCGGTTAATCTGAAAGGCGCGTATGCGACTCACGAAGCTCCCTTCTCCCCTCGCGGGAGAAGGGTTGGGGAAGAGGGGAAACGGTCATGACTTTCATGATCCGGGGTGTTTCGACTGTCATGACCGTTAGCCTCGTGTTTTGCGTCATCATCTTCGCGCTCGGCGGCATGCGGATCGACTCGCGCGCCGCGATCTTGCACGTTTTCGTCATGACGCATCTGACGCCATGAAGCTGATCAGCGTCGTCACCGGCTGCTTCAACGAAGAGGACAACGTCGACGCGCTCTACGCGCGCATCCGCGAGCAGTTCGAGCGCCTCCCCGCTTACGACTACGAGCACATCTTTATCGACAATGCGTCGACCGATGCCACCGTCGCCCGTATCAAGGCCATCGCCGCAGGCGACAAGCGCGTCAAGTTGATCGTCAACACCCGCAACTTCGGCCACATCCGCTCGCCGATCCACGCGCTGCTACAGGCGCGCGGCGATGCGGTCATCGCCATGGCCTCGGACCTGCAGGAACCGCCCGAACTGATTCCGGAATTCATCGCCCGCTGGGAGCAAGGTTATCGCGTCGTCGCCGGGGTAAAGCCGAGCAGCACGCACACCACCGCGATGACCTTCGTTCGCCGCTTTTTCTACGCCACCATCGGGCGTATTTCGGATACCCGACTGATCCCCAACTTCACCGGCTTCGGCCTGTATGACCGGGAGGTCGTCGAGATCATCCGTCAGATGGATGACCCTTACCCGTACTTCCGCGGGCTGATCGCCGACATCGGCTTTGCACACGCGGAAGTCCCGTTCGTGCAGCCACGGCGAAGCCGCGGCATCAGCAAGAACAACTTCTACACGCTGTACGACATGGCAATCCTGGGCATCACCAGTCATTCGAAAGTGCCGATCCGCCTGGCCACGATGGCCGGATTCGCACTTTCAGCGCTCAGCCTGCTGGTGGCGATCACCTACCTGATCTACAAACTGGTCAGTTGGGAACAGTTCTCGGTCGGCATCGCGCCAGTGATCATCGGCTTCTTCTTCTTTGCTTCGGTGCAGCTCTTCTTCATCGGCATCCTCGGCGAATACATTGCGGCGATCCACACGCAGGTCCTGAAGCGACCCCTGGTGGTGGAGAAGGAGCGCGTGAATTTTTCGCCGGTCGATGAATGACGCCGCTTGAAAGCGACCCGGCGGACGACGCAGCGCGAAAGCCGGGTGCTCGGCAAACGCAGCGCAAACAGGCGGATGCCCTGGTCGGCGCGCCTGCCAGCGTCGACGGCCTGACCGCCCTCGCTCTGGCCTATCTGGCCTTCCCGAACCTGATTTTCTTGTTTGGCTGGTTTCGCCTGCCAATCGCCCTACTGCTGTGCAGCGCGATGATCTATTTCATCGCCCGGGTGTTCCGCCCGTGGTCCGCCGTGTGGCGCTCGCAACACGCCTGGTCGGCGGTGCTACTACTCATCGTGACCAGTGGAGCCTGGGCAGCTTTCGGCGGTGGCAGCCACTTCATGTACGCCAATCCCGACTGGTACATTCGCGACGCCGTTCTCGGTGACCTGGTTAACGCCGAGTGGCCAGTCCACTACCTGGCGGCCGACGGCACACCACTGATCCTGCGCTCGGCAATCGGCTACTTTCTTCCGCTTGCGCTGTTTGGCAAGCTCTTCGGGCTTGCTCATCTGGATCTCGCGGTTTATGCCTGGACCACTCTCGGCGTGCTTATCTTCCTGCTGATGCTGCCGCTACCCCGGAGAGTGGGCTCGCGACTCGCGCTAGCGCTGCTGTTGGTGGTCTTCTTCAGTGGAATGGATTTTCTTGGTCAGATCATCGCCACAGAGTCAATGCCGCTCTTTCCTTTACGGCTCGAATGGTGGGTCCCCATGAGTTACCCCTCGCTCACCAATCAGCTGCTCTGGGCACCCAATCACTGCCTGCCGATCTGGATTGCAACAGTGGTCTTCCTGCGCCACCTGAACGGCGCTGAACTATTCCGGGTCACGGTCGCCTTGCTGCCGTTGACCCTGATCTGGACCCCTTTCGCAGCAATGGGATTGATACCGTTCGCGGTGCTTGGAGCAGCGAAATACCAACGCCGGTTTGGCGGGCAGAGCCTAGCGTGGGGCGGCATCGTTGCGGCAGCCGCGTTTTCTCTGCCGATCGCCCTTTTCCTCCTGCTCGACACCGGCAACATCGAGTCCACGCTAGCGACGGTGCCGCCCGCCGCTCCGGTAAACTACCCATTACAGGCAGCTTCCCTCCACTTGTACGCTCTCTTCGTCAGTTGCGAGTTTCTCTTCTTGACCCTCGTCCTCGCTCCGCACGTTCGCGACAGCCGCGCTGAGTTCTGGCTCGCAGTGATGGTACTCCTGGCGCTGCCGCTAATCCGTTTTGGACCCTCGAACGATCTCGGCCTGCGGCTCAGCACGACACCGCTGGTAATCTTGCTGGTGATCTGTCTGCAAACGCTTCTGGCACCTGGCCGGCTCGCTGCGCTGTCCAGCCTCTGGGTAGCCTGCCTGTTTCTTCTCGTCGGCGCGCACACGGCTTTCAACGAATTTTGGCGCGCCGCCACCTTTCAGCGAAGCCCCGCGGACTACCAGTACACGCTGGCGGATCGCCAGGGTGGCCAAGCCGCCGCGCACTACGTCGGACGTCTCGGCAGTTCCACGCTACAGAATTGGTTGCAGCCACTTCCGGCACCCTACTCGCGAGAAAAATAGTCCTCGGCCACCGGCAGGTTTGGCACCCCACTTGTGGTGACTACTTTTCTATCGGCACGTCGCTTCGCTTGACGGCAGAGGAAGTCGGCGCCGAATCGATAAAGCGGAAGAACGCGTCCTCCAGGGTGAGGGCGGGGCGGATGTCGAGCACCGTGTGCTGCGCCGCACGCAAGGCATCGAGCGACTGCCAGAGCTGGTCACGGCGGACATCCGCACGCCATCGTCCATTCGTCTCGGCAACAAATCCGCTCACCGGCTCAGCCCCTGCTGAGCGCACGGTCACTTTTTGTTCATCATGGAGCAGCTCGCCAGGCGCTTGCACCGTCACCAGCTCGCCGCGATTGATCAGCCCGAAGCGGTCGGCGAGGCGCTCGACGTCGTGCAACACGTGTGAGGTGAGCAGAATCGTTCCGCCAGAGCTGCGATAGTCGCCGAGGACGTCCACAACGTCCTTGCGCCCCACCGGGTCGAGCCCGGACAGGGGCTCGTCGAGAATCAGCAGGCGTGGCTGTATCGCCATCGCATGTGCCAGCGCGACACGCTGCGTCATACCCTTCGAGAAGCTGCGCACGCGCTTGTCGGCCACCTGCGAGAGCGCAAACCTGTCCAGCCACTGCATGCAGTGCTGGCGCGCATCCGGCAGCTTGACACGATGGATCGCCAAACCCATCGTCAGGATTTCGAGCGGCGTGAGATAGTCGTACAGACTCGGGTTCTCAGGCACGTAGCCAAGGCCGCGCCTGGCCTCTGGTAATGACACATCCTTGCCGAATAATTCCGCACGCCCCTTGCTGGGTTGCAAGACGCCAGTCAGCACCTTGATCGTCGTACTCTTGCCCGCACCATTGGGGCCGATGAAGCCGAAGACTTCACCTTCGCTGATGGTCAAGGACAGTCCCCGCACAGCCTCGAACGGCGGTGTCCGCCACGACCGCGGATAGGTCTTGCACAAACCGTCAATGAAAATCGCGGAACTCATTTCTTCAGGCTACTCGCGAAAACCGGCAGACCATCGGCGTCAATGGCAAAACCGGAGCCAAAGGAATCGACAGGCAGGCTATCGATCAACCCGGAACTTAGCAGGTCCTGTAGCGATCCGGGCGGTTTACCCCGTCGCGCTGTATAGACTGTCGCCGCACGCCGCAAGGCAGCGAGATCGCGCAGGCGCTGACTACGCTTCTGCAGGTAAGCGGCAAAATCCTTGCGCTTGGCCTGGGCGGCCATCGCGTCGACGATACGTGCTGCCATATCGAGATCCTGGCTGCGATCCAGCCAGCTGGCGGCAAGATCCTGCATCGTCAGCCGTTCATCCGGGTCCGGCAGTTCCTCTGCGGCTCGCCGCAACCACTCCGACGCGCCCTGCACGTCACCCATGAAGTGAAACAGGTTGAAGGCGTAGTAGAACGGCGGCTGATAGTCGAAAAACCGCGCCACCGTGGCTCGACGCAAGATGACCTGTGTGGGCTCCACCTGCCCCTCCCAGGGCAGTATCGCCGTGGCAATGTAGTAGTTGTCTTCATGCGCCGGGTTCAGCCAGGACGCATCTTTCTGGACCTGGCCAAGAAGCGGGTATTCCTCGGGCGCCATGCGGCTGGTCTCGGTGACCAATGCCCGTATGACCGACCAGCTGGCCGCCAGGTAGCGGTCACCACCGGCCAGTGCGACCTGCACAAAGATCGGCAGCGCGACCTCTATTTCCGCATTCGGCCGTGATCGCTTGACGCCTTTCAGGCCGCTCTGCCCCAGCCAGAAAACAAGCCCGCCGACGATCATGACGAGCAGCGGCAGTAACGACAAACGACGACCCATGCCAGCCTTCAAAAGAACTCGCGCCGACTGAAAGTAATCACCGCCATGGCCAGCAGGAGGAGCACATAGCCGGCGCCCATCAGCAATCCGTACGACACAGCCGCGTCACTCAGGGGGACGCCATACATCGGCCACGTCCGCCAGTCGAGGCGAGAGAGATCGGGAAGCAGGTACTGGATGGTCTCCAGCAAGGACCCGTAGCGACCGATCAACTCCTGATCGCCATCGGCACCACGTTCAAGGTAGTCAAGCACCGCACCCAAGCTCTTGCCAGCCACCGCGAACAGCGCGCCCAAGGCAACCGGGAGCATCTGCACGGTTGACAGGCTGGCGATCCACAGCGCAAACGCCGCAACCACCGCAGCGTCAGCCCACAGACCGCCAATGGTCAGCCAGTAGGGCCAGCCGGTCTGGACGGCATAGCTCTGGGTATATTCGCCGCCGGAGAGGATCACCGATAGCCACAACAGCCCGCCCAGCGCCACAGCGGCGACGGCCAGGAGAGCCAGTACACCAAAGAAACGGCCCAGCAAATAGGCCCCACGGGAAACCGGATAGGCCAACGCATACAGCACGGTCCGCTTTTCCACCTCACGGCCGACAAGTTCCTGCACCCAAAAAAGGGCGAACAGCACCAGGCTGAAGCGGATTCCGGAAAACCCGACGTCCATGGTCACGGTCTGCGGCTGTCGCGGAGAAAAGGAGGCCGCCAGGAAGGCAACGCCGACCAGCAAGGTCCCGAGAACGAGAATCAGCAGCACCGCCCGGCTACGGAAGCCGGAACGGAGCGCACTAAGGCAGAATGACCACATGCAACGGAAAAAACGCGCCAAGGCGCGTTGTTCTTGCTTGCGGGTGACCCATCAACTCGCGGTGAGTGCTAAACCCGCACTAGTAGCGTTTACTTCGGTGGTTGTGCAACCGGCCGCAAGGTCGCACGTACCCATGGACTTGATACCGCCGCCGCCCGTACCACCGCCAAAAATGTTCTTCCCTTTCGATGATCCAGCAACGACCCCAAACGCCAGAGTAGTGTCAGCGTAGTGACTCGTGATATTAGCCGAGCACTTCGCCGAGAAGTCCCGTTTGGTGTACTCGCCTTTAGTGACAGTCTTGGATACCCCGTTGCCAGCACAAATCTGCGCACCACCCGCATACGCAACAGAACTTAAGACAGACGCCAGCAAGCCAGCCAGTAACAAAGTTTTCTTCATCATATTCTCCAGGATCTAGATAGTGAATTTATTCTTGGGTACTGGCAACGACAGCAGCCGTGAGAATGTTCTTGGCATCCGACTGCGCAGCCTTGTCTTCACCCTTCTTGGTGTACTCGGAGAACTGCGGGATGGCGATGGCGGCGAGAATTCCGATGATCGCGACGACGATCATCAGCTCGATCAAGGTAAAGCCTTTTTGCAGCTTCTTCATGGTTTGGACTCCTTCCAGTTAGTGCAACGGACAATCCGTTGATTTAAGCAGTATCAAGTTCCGTGCCAGGTGCCTGAAAGCACGCAAAAGCGTGACTTTTCGCACGCAGCGCCGATCAACGGCGCCACATTTCGTCACTCAACTGACGCAAATTGTCACAATCCCGCTTAACAAGGGTACCGAAACCAAACGCGCCCCCGCGGCCCGCGATCGTCAATCGCCCAGCGCGGCACGCCACACGCCACCCCCTCTCAAGCACCAACCACACGCTCCGGCGCCGAGCGCGGCAAAGTCAGCGTAAAACTGGTGCCCTGCCCCGGTGGGCTATCGACCTCGATGCTGCCGCCCAGTACCGCGGTCACCAGGTTGTAGACGATGTACAGCCCGAGGCCGCTGCCGCCCTGACCGAGGCGGGTGGTGAAGAAGGGCTCGAAGATGCGGTTGAGGGTCTCGGCGGGGATGCCCCTGCCGTTATCGCGGTAGCGCAGAACGATCTGATCGGGGACGACGCTGTGCGCCATGATCTCGATGCGGCCCCCGGCGCTGCCCTCGAAGCCCTCGAAGCCCTCGAAGCCATGCGCCAGCGAGTTGCCGACGAGGTTGGCGATGACCTGTTCGAGCGGACCCGGGTAGCTGTCCATCGCCAGGTCGGCGGGGATTTCCAGCTCGATGCGATGCCGGCTGTGTTTGAAACCGGGACGCAGGGTGACCAGCATCTCCTCGACGGTCTGCCGCAGGTTGAACACGCGTCGGCGGGCGCTGCTCTGATCGACAGCCACCTGCTTGAAGTGGCCGATCAGTTCGGCGGCGCGGGCGGTATTGCGTTCGAGCAGGTCAAGCGCTTCGCGACCTCGGCTGAGCAGGGTGTCGACCTGGGCACGGTTCAGGCGGCCGCTGGCAACGGCGTCAGCGAACTCGCGAAACTGTTCGCCGAGGACGCTGGCGACGACGCGCGCGTTGCCGAGCGGTGTGTTCAGTTCGTGCGCCACACCGGCAACCAGGTTGCCGAGCGCGGCGAGCTTTTCCGCCTGTACCAGTTGCGCCATCGCCTGGCGCAACTCGTCGGTGCGCTCGGCGACCAGTTCCTCGAGGTGTTCGCGATAGCGTCGTAGCTCCTCCTCGACCTGACGACGCTCGGTGATGTCGGAGCCGACACTGAAGACCTCCACCACCTCGCCGCGGCCGTTGCTGATCGCCCGATTGGTCCACGAGACCCAGACGCGCTCACCGCCGCGGCGCATGTTCTCGTTGATATTGCGCTCGAAGCTCTCCGGGTTGCGACAGATATCCTGCATCAGCGGGCGCAGATCCTTGCCACTCGTTTCATACGGGGGAACGATGCTGCCAATCACATGCTGGCCAAGCAATTCGTCTTCAGAGTAGCCAAAAAACTTCAGACCGAAGTCGTTGATGAAGTTGATCCTGCCCTCTCGACTCCAGCGCAAAATGATGCTGTTGGCGTTTTCGACGAGTTCGCGATATTGCAACTCGCTCTCCAGCAGCGCCTGCTCGGCGCGCCTGCGCTGGGTGACGTCTTCGGCCAGAACGAGTTCCGCCGCACGCCCCTGATAGGAGATGGCGTGGGTCACGACTTCGACGTCGATGATGGTTCCGTTTTTGGTGACATGTTGCCAGACCCCGGGGCAGTCGCCGGTCTGTTCAACCGAGACGACATCCTCGAGGAGAAGCGGCGTGTCGTCGCTGATTCGTATGTCGCTCACCGGCATGCTCAGGAATTCAGCGCGCGAATATCCATACTTGCGCAGCGCTGCATCATTGACGGTCAGGAAGGCGAGCGAGTCCCGGTCGTAGACCCACATCGGGTGCGGATTGCTGTCGAAGAGGAGCCTGTAGCGCGCCTCGCTCTCGCGCAGCGCCTGTTCGGACTGTTGGCGTTCGATCCGCGTTCGCAAGACGCTGATGCCGAAGCTCAGATCGTCCGCCAGCTCGCTCAACAGAGCCACTTCCTCGGCGTCGAAGGCATCCAGGACCGCCGAGTAAATGCTCAAGGCGCCCAGGATCAGCTCGCCATGGCGCAGCGGCAAGGCGCACAGGGCAACATAACCCCGCTCCATGGCGCCAGCGCGCCAGGGTCTGAAGCCGGGCTCACTGGCGATGTTCGCCAGCACGCACGGGTGGCCGCTACGAATGGCGATGCCGCTGGCGCAGCGCCCGCGCTCGCTGTCGGCCCAGGAGCAATTCATCTGCTCGAGGTAGCCGGATGCATGGCCAGCGTGCGCCACCGGTCGCACGCTCTGCGCGGCGTCGTTTTCCGCGTAACCGACCCAGGCCATTCGGTAAGCACCGACCTGCACGACGATCTCGCAGACAGTGTTCAGCAATTCGCTCTCGTCGCTGGCACGAATCAGCGCCTGATTGCATTCGCTGATCATGCCCAGCTGCCGGTTGACTCGCTGTAACGCCTGTTCCGCGTGTTTGCGCTCGCTGATGTCGATGACGATACCCAGATAATCGGTCACCTGCCCGGCCGCGTTACGCTCGACGGCGGTCCTGTCGTCAAGCCAGCGAATCGTCCCGTCCCGGCAGACGACGCGATATTCCTGCTGAAAATGGTCGTCGTCGTGTTCGGTGTAGGCTTGCACCTCGGCAGAAACCCGTTGCCGGTCGTCCGGGTGAATCAGTGCGTCGAAGCGAATCGATCCCTCCAGCAGCTGCGCTGAGGAATATCCCAGCTGGCTGACATTGTCGGAAGCAAATACCACCGGCCAACCTTTTTCGGCGCGCCAGCGGAAAAGCATCGCCGGACTGGTTTCCACCACCATGTTCGCTTGTCGCAACTGCTCCTCGACGCGTACGCGATCGCTGATATCAACGGCCACTCCGATCACTTCCAGCGCGCCATCCCCCTCGCGGACGGGATTGAAATAGGTCTCGAAAACCGTGTCGCGGACGCGCAGGGTGAAGTGCAAGGCCTCACCGGCAAGCGCCCGGCGAGCCTTCTCGCACACCTCGGGGTCGTCGCGATAATGAGAAAAAATCGACTGTCCGACCGCCCTGCCGGCTTGCCAGCCGGCGTTCAGCAGCCCCTTGCCTTCGCAGAGCGTAAACACCCCCTGCGCGTCGAACTGGAAAATCACCAGGGGCAGCTTGCTGATCAGCGAGCGATAGCGGGCCTCGCTGATCGCCAGCTCGCGTTCTCGCTGGCGAATGGCCAGCGACATGCGATCGAGATGCTCCGCCAGGCTATCCAGTTCCTTGACGTGCGCATTCGGCCAGGGCCGTTCGTAGTCGCCGTCGGCAAAGGCCTGCGCTTGTGCTGCGTAGGCTCCGATGCGCCGGGCGAAACCTCGCGCCACGATCCAGGTCGCGCTGATGGCCAACAACAGTGCTGCCAACAGGCCGGCAGCCAGCGCCCAAAAAGTGGCCAGAAAAGGTTCATAAGCCTCACTTCGCGGCTGCGCGACGAGAACCCTCCAGCCGAGTTGCGGAATGCTGGTCAGCGTGCCGATAAAGTGCTCGCCGCCGGAGACGAAATTCCGGCTGCTGAACCGCCCCTGCAGGCCGTCGCCAACCAGCGGCAACTGAGCGAGCTCGAGCTGCCGAGCGTCAGAACGGCTTTGTGAACTGACAATGACCTGGCCACGGCGGTCCAGGATCAATGTTGACATCCCGGCTTCGCCTGGCAGGCGCTCGAGAAACTCGCCGAGCCGGTCGATCGATACTTCGCCAAGCAGGACGTCTTGACCGACCGGAATCGCCAGGCTCACCGCCAGGCGCGCGCTGACCTGCGACAGGAACACCTCCGACCACACCGGCGCGCCGCGCGTACGCGCCTGGCCCAGGAGCGCCCGGTCGGAGAGTGCCATGGGCAACGGCTCTTGCCGCTGGCCGCGCTGTCCGGCGGGAAGCCCGACGGCGTACACAGCATCGTCGGCCCCGACAAGGTAAATCGCCGCGAAGACATCACCGACGCCGGCGTGTGCGTCCAGGGCGTCCAGGGCGTCGAACGCGAACGACGGCGGCTGCCCACTTCCCTGGCGAAGATGCGCAGCAGTCGCCGACAATTCGCGCTCGGCGCCGAGCAGCTGTACCTCGACCTGGCTGGCGATGACACGGGCAAGTGCTCGTTGCTGATTGTCAATCTCATCACGTGCCTGCGGCAGGGGCACCGCCAGCAACAGCGCAGCAACCACCAGCAGCGGCAGTACGCCGGCCAGCACGAAGCGCGAAGCCAGCCACAGCCAGAGCGGTCGCCCCGACGCCGCGGCTATGGCGGAGCGCGCGACTGAGTTTGCGCCCGGCTCAGCGCTCAAGCAACGCCTCGAGCGGAGCGATGATGCAGCCATGCGGCGTCGTTGAGAGCACCCATGTCGAATCCTCGCGCAGCGGTTTGATCGGCAGATTCACGGCGTGCAAGTCGCGCCTCGAAGACGACCGCAAATCCGGCGCAAGCCGATACGTCCTTTTCCGGCATACGCCTTGGCAGCAATTAAGATGCTCCCCGCTCAAGTTACCAACCTCTGGAAAATGCTACGCATCGGGCAAAGTCGTCACCATGCGCCTGAACTTTAGTGACTTTGGAGTTTCTCTTGCAAGCAAACCTTGATCAATGACTGATACGGTACGTCACGCGCGTTTGCTGCCGCCTTGATTGAATCCAGTAAGTGCTGAGGCAGGCGCAAAGATATCGTCTTGCTTGTCGGCTTCCAGCTTGGTAATACAACACGCCTTGCCTTCGACCAGTCCTGATAATCAGCGGAATTGTTCTTTTCCCAAAATGCACGCTCCTGCGCTTCGGTGGCGAAGTTGGGGACCGTCTTGGTCTGCTTGCTCATATATCGTTCGCTCCTTTCGGTGCCTGCTCCGTGCCGAGATCACGCGAACCAAGTTGCCAGCGTTCCCGCCGCTGTCAGGCTTGCCGAAAGTCTTGTCGCGAAGCGGGAAAGCGGCGCCACAACAGCCCGCACGTCATTGCGAGGAGGCGCAGCCGACGTGGCAATCCCGTTCCATCCTCTCACTATTTCCCGCCACATTGACATAGTGACAACGGGAAAAGCCAAACCTCTGGATTGCCGCGTCGGCTGCGCCTCCTCGCAATGACGGTGGGTGGGCGATGCTTGCCGCAAGTCTCATCAGCAATGCCGCCACTACACCAGGCTGAAGCCCGCCTGGAAACCGGCCCATCGCAGCTTGCCGACGTCAGAACACCTTCAGCCCATGCAGCAGCACCGCGGCGATCGACTGCAGTGCCACAAAACGAACCAGGAAGAAAACCTGGCTCACCAGCCGCTTGTTGCGCAGCACCCCAGCGTTGCTCAACTGCCGGACCATTTCCGGCAGCCCATAGACCCAGCCGACAAACAGGCAGATCAGAATCCCGCCCAGTGGCAGGAACATGTTGGCTTAGAGCATGTTCTCCAGAAACGCCCGCGTACGCGGATGTTCGGGAGCGGCAAAGAGCTCCTTCGCCGGACGCGCTTCGACAATTTCGCCGCCGTCCATGAACACCACGCGGCTGGCCACCTCGCGTGCAAAAGCCATCTCGTGCGTCACCACCAGCATCGTCATCCGTTCTTCGGCCAACTCGCGGATGGTGCGCAGCACTTCGCCGGTGAGCTCCGGATCGAGCGCCGAAGTCGGCTCGTCGAAAAGCATGATGTCCGGCTCCATCGCCAGCGCCCGGGCAATCGCCACGCGCTGCTTCTGGCCACCCGAGAGCCGCGCCGGGTAGCTGTCGCGCTTGTCGAGTAAGCCAACTTTACGCAACAGCTCGTCGGCCTTGGGAAGAACGTCCTGGCGACGCAATCCCTTGACCGTCAGCGGTGCTTCGATGATGTTCTGCAGCACGGTCAGGTGCGGAAAGAGGTTGAAGTGCTGAAAGACCATGCCCATCTTGCGGCAGATGCGGCGCAGCTCGCTGTCGGCGACGTAGCGGCAGAGCGCCGTCTCGTCCGCGCCGACGAGAGTTTCGCCTTCAATGTCGATGCGCCCACGGTCGATGGTTTCGAGATGATTGAGGCAGCGCAGGAAAGTGCTCTTGCCCGAGCCGGAAGGGCCAATGATTGCCACCACTTCGCCCTTGCCGACGTCCAGCGAGACGCCCTTGAGTACTTCCACCGCGGCGAAGCGCTTGTGCACGTCGAGCGCGTGAATCATCGGGCTATTCATCGTACACCGCGTACTTCTTTTCCAGATGCTGGAAAGCGAGCGTCAGCAGCAGCGTCATCACCAGATAGAAAGCCGCGGCGACGATGAACGGGGTGGTTGTGAAATCGCGCTGGACGATGCCGCGCGCGGCGCGCAGCAGGTCGTTCATGGCCAGCACGTAAATCAGCGAAGTGTCCTTGACCAGGGTGATGGTCTCGTTGCTCATTGGCGGCAGGATGCGCTTGAAGACCTGCGGCAGCACGATGCGGCGCATCGTTTGCGTATAGCTCAAGCCAAGCACGCGCGCGCCCTCGTACTGGCCGCGGTCGATCGACTGGATGCCGGCGCGAAAAATCTCCGCGTAATACGCCGCATAGTTGAGCACGAAAGCGACGATCGCTGCCGTGAAGTCCGGCAGGCGAATGCCGATCAGCGGCACGAAAGGCAAGGCGAAATAGATGAACAGCATCTGCAGCATCAAGGGCGTGCCGCGCATCAGCCAGATGTAGCCGTTGACCAGGCCGCTGACGGCAGCAAAACGCGAAACGCGCAGCAGCGCCAGGCACAGGCCGAACGGTACCGCCAGAACAAAAGTAATGACGAACACCTGCAGGGTGACCCCCGTGCCTTCGAGCAGGGGGCCCATTATTTGCATCACATAATCCATGCGCTATTTCTCAACAGCCGGTGTCGGGCGGCTAGCGTGCAAGCCGCCCCCGCCAACCGTCCGGGCTATTTCTTGATGATGTCCTTGCCGAACCATTTCGTCGAAATGGCGGCGGCGGAACCGTCATTCTTCATTTCGTCCATCGCCTTCTGCAGCCTGGCCATCAGTTCGGTGTCGTCCTTGCGCGTACCGACGCCGTAATCTTCGGTCCCGAAGTTCTCCTCGAGCACGCGGTACTCACCGGGCTTCCTGCTGGTGTAGTAACGCCCGACCACCTCGTCGACCACCACGGCATCGAGTCGGCCGACGCTGAGATCCATCAGCGCCGTCACGTTGTCGCCAAACTTCTTGAGTTCCTGCAGCGACTTGGCCGTCGCCGCATCCTTCTCGACCGCTTCGATGGCGCTGCTGCCGTCCTGAACGCCGACCACCTTGCCTGCCAGGTCGGCCTTGCTGTTCACCGGCGACCCTTCGGTGACGATGATGATCTGCCGGTTTTCGAGATACGGCGTGGTGAACAGGATCTTTTCCTTGCGCGCGTCGGTGATCGTCAGGCCGTTCCACAGGACGTCCACCCGCTTGCTGCTCAACTCGGCTTCCTTGGCATTCCAGTCGATAGGTTTGAAGCTCACCTCGGCGCCCAGGCGCTTGCCGGCTTCGCTGGCCAGATCGATGTCGAAACCGACCAGGTTATTGCTTTCGTCACGAAAGCCCATCGGCGGAAAATTGTCGTCCAGTCCGACGACGATCACTGCCGTCGGTGCCGGTGCCGGTGCTGCTGCGGTGCTTTGCGGAGTGGCTTCCTTCTTGCCACAGGCGGCGAGCAGGGTTACGGCCAGAAGGGCGACGATCACTAGCGAGGTCTGTTTTCTCATGTCTTTTCTTCAAAAATGCGTGGAAAGGGCGGCATGATAACAGGCTCTGGCGCTGGCTTCGCTCAGACTCCCCGCAGCAGGAGCGTCGGCGCGCCGTCATCCTTGTCTTCGGCCGCGCTGCTCCCGGCAAAGCTCAGGCCACGCGCCTCGCGCAGCAGGACTTCGAATTCCTGGCAAGGCAAGGGTCGGCTGAAGTAGA
Organism: Candidatus Accumulibacter meliphilus; assembly: GCA_003332265.1. Lineage (GTDB taxonomy): Bacteria > Pseudomonadota > Gammaproteobacteria > Burkholderiales > Rhodocyclaceae > Accumulibacter > Accumulibacter meliphilus. The sequence goes on along the minus strand of QPGA01000001.1, from coordinate 224,887 downwards.
AGCCCTGCATTTCATCGCAAGCGCTGTCGCGCAGGAATTGCAGCTGCGCCTCGGTCTCGACGCCTTCGGCAATGACCTTCACCCCCAGGCTCTTGGCCATGGCGATCACCGCCAGCGCGACGGCCGCCGCGGTGCGGTCGCTGAGAATGTCGCGCACGAAGCAGCGGTCGATCTTGATTCGGTCGACGGTGATGCGCAGCAGATGGGCGAGCGACGAGAAGCCGGTACCGAAATCATCCATGGCCATCGTCACCCCGGCCTGGCGAATTTTCTTCAGGATCGCGGTCACCCGGTCGATGTCCTGCAGAGCGAGGCTTTCCGTCAGTTCGACTTCGAGGGCCCCGCCGTCCAGCCCGGCACGGACGACCGCGGCGGCCAGCTGTTCGGCCAGATCGTCACTCTCGAACTGTCGCGCCGACAGATTGATCGCCAGCCGTGGCGTCGCCAGGCCCGCGTCCCGCCAGGCGCGCACTTGCTGGCAGGCGGTTTCGATGACCCATTGACCAATCGGCACGATCAGGCCTGTGTCTTCGGCAAGGGTAATGAAATCCTTGGGGGCAATCATCCCGCGCACGGGATGCCGCCAGCGCAACAGCGCTTCCGCGCCGACGATTTTGCCGCTGAGCAGATCGAGCTGCGGCTGGTAGTGGAGCTCGAGCTCGCCACGCTCGAGCGCGCGCCCGAGGTCCGCTTCGATGGCCAATTGCCCGGCGACCCGCTCATTCATCTCGGCCTGGTAGAAGTGGAAGGAGCCGCGGCCGCGGGCCTTGGCGCGATGCATGGCCGCGTCGGCGTTCTTCAACAGGGTCTCCGGATCGCGACCGTCACGCGGGAAAAGACTGGCGCCGATGCTGCAACTGATCGCCAGAGCATGCCCATCGAGATCGACCGGCTGCGCCACTTTTTCCAGGATGCGCGCGATGACGCGCGCCACTTCATCATCGCCCAGCGGATCGGCGAGAATGATCACGAACTCGTCACCGCCGAGACGGGCAACCGTATCACCGTCGCGCACGCTGTCGGCGAGCCGCTCGGCGACGATACGCAGCAACTGGTCGCCATAGCCGTGCCCATGGCTGTTATTGACCCGTTTGAACTGGTCGATATCGACAGCCAGCAGAGCCAGGCTCGAATCGTGCCGTTCGGCATAGGCAATCGCCTGCTGCTGACGGTCGCGCAGCAGGTTGCGGTTGGGCAATCCGGTCAGCGAGTCATGGTTGGCCTGGTGTTCGAGCTCCTCTTCGTAACGCCGACGCTCACTGATATCGTGGAAGACACTGACGAAGTGGCCGAGCGTGCCATCGGCCGAGCACACCGGCGAGACGTTCAGTTCGGCCCACAGCGGCGACCCGTCCTTGCGGAAACAACGCAGGGTCACCTGCGTACCGCGGCGCTCGCGCAGCGCCTGACGCAACTCGTTGAGCGCCACCTGATCGCGGTCGCCAGCGAGCAGGAAACGACCGCTGTTGCCGAGCACGTCGCCGGCGCTATAACCGGTGATCGCTTCAAAGCCAGGATTGACGTAGGTGATCGGGTGATCGTGCTGGAGCGCATCGGTGATCATGACGCCGTTGGCCGACGCTTCGACGGCACGCTTGAGGAGCCGCATGCCGGCTTCGGCGCGTTGCGCGAAAATCCCGTAGGCAAGGTCGTCGGCGAGCTCTTCGAGCACCTTGCAGGCGTCTTCATCGAAGCCATCTGGAGCGGCTGTCAGCAGGTTGAGGATGCCGATCGGCACGCCACGCCCGACCAGCGGCAGGGCCATCCCCGCACACTGCCCGCAAGCGGCAAGGTCGGCGCTCCATTCGGCAAGGCCGTCGGCCGCTGCAAACAGGCAGCTTCGCGCCTGCCCCTGCTCGAGGGCAGGCAGCGCCAACTGGCGGCGAAAGCCGCTACGCCAGAGATCGCCATCCAGCGAGTCCAGAGAAGACGCCGCGACCAGGGCGGCGGCTTCGACGGCCAGGCGAGCCTCGCCCTGCTCGCGATCGACAAGCTCCACCCACACCGCGGAATAGCCGCCTTGTCGATGCAGGCGGTCAACGATGCCGGCGATCATCTCGCTCTCGCTGCCGGCGCGCACCAGCGCCGCGTTGCAATCGTGGATCAGACGCAGCGAGGCATTCAGCCGCCGCAGTGCCAGCGCCTGGCGGTCGCGTTCGCTGACGTCGCGAACGGCGCAGGTGACGATCGTTCCGGAAGCTTCGTTGATGTAGCTCAGGCTGATCTCGGCGGGGAAGACGCTGCCATCGCGACGCTGTCCGGCGAGATGCGTGAGGCGCCTGCTGCCGTGACGCGGCTGCGCGTCAAAGCGGACGCGGTGCTCAGCATGCGCCGCACGCTTGGCCTCGGGAACCAGCAGGTCGATGCATAGTCCGCTCAGGGAACCCGGACGATAGCCGAACATCCGTTCGGCGCTGCTGTTGGCGAGCAGGATGTTGCCGCCCGCATCGACCAGAAAAATGGCGTAGATCGGAAGAGCACACGCGCCACGGTAGCGCGCCTCGGCGGCCGTCAGCGCAAGCAGGCTGCGCGTTTCCTCAGCAGCATCCGGCGGCTGGGCGAGACACGCCGGTGAGCCAGGCGCGAAGTCGGCTTTCATGCGCTCAGCTCAGCCAGCACGCGCGGCAATTCAGGCACCAGATTGGACTTGCAGACGTAGGCATCGACGCCGATCGCCGACGCCGCCTGCTGATACTCCGGGGTCGCGTGCAGGGAAAGAATCAGCAACTTGACGTCCGCAGATAGCGCGCGGATGCGCTGCGCGGTTTCAAGGCCACTCAAGCCGGGCATCGCGATATCGAGAATGACGACATCGGGGTGTTCGCTGGCGAGCAGCTGCAGCGCTTCCTCCCCGGAGCCGACGCTCGCGGCTATCTCGAAACCCAGCCCGCGCAGCAGGCGGCCCAGCAGCTTGCGAAAGTCGGGAGAATCATCGACCAACAACACCTTGATCACGCGCATGACAGCCATCCACAGCATTGAAGATGGCTGTCAGTCTGGCAGCTGCGACGGCCCGGCGCCATCGGGCAATCCCCCAGACTCGACCAGAAAAATCCCGGTCGGCAATCGCCTCAGGCGCGGACAAGCCTAAGCGGAGGCGGAAACCAGTCCATTGCGAATGGCGTAGCGGGTCAGGCCAGCGACCTCGTGTATTCCCAGCCGCTCCATGATCTGGGCGCGGTGCGACTCGACGGTCTTGGTGCTGATACCGAGATCGAAAGCGATCTCCTTGACCCCGTTGCCGGCGGCGATACGGCAAAGGATCTCGCGTTGGCGCGGCGTCAGGGCATCAGCGGCCGGAGGGTCACCGTTGAGACGGGCCAGATAGCCGTCGACCACCTGCCGCGAAATGCTTGGCGATAGCCAGCTTTCGCCGCGCATTACCGCGCGCAGCGCGAGTTCCAGTTCGATCGGCGCCGCGTCCTTGATCAGGTAGCCGGTGGCACCGGCCTGTAGCGCCTGCAGCACGTACTCGGCATCGCTGTGCATCGACAACACGATCACCCGTACCGCCGGATAGAGACGACGGATTTCGGCGGTCGCCAGCAGCCCGTTCATGTCCTTCATGGCGATGTCGATCAGCAGCACATCCGGCAGGCACTCGCCGACGCGCGCGATGGCGCCAGCGCCGTCGTCCGCTTCGCCGACGACTTCGACGCCATTGACCGCGCCCAGCAACGAACGAATGCCGGCGCGCACCAGGCCGTGATCGTCGGCGAGAAGGACGCGGATGCACGCACTCATTGACGCGCTCCGGACAGTGGCAGCGGCAGCGTCACTCGCAGCTCGCTGCCGGCGCGCCGCGCCGGCTCCGAAAGCAGCTCCAGCTGCCCGCCGACGAGCGCCGCGCGTTCCTGCATCGAGAGCAGACCGAGGCTCTTGCCGCGCGCCGCACCGTCAAGAGCCGCTGCGGCATCAAAGCCATGGCCATCGTCGCGCACGGACAGCACCAGCGAGCCTTTTGCAAGCCGCAGTTCGAGCACCAGCGCACTCGCGCCGGCGTGGCGGACGGCATTGTTCAGCGCCTCCTGGGCGATGCGGAAGCAGGCGATGGCAATCTCCTCCGGCGGCTGCGGCATGCCTTCGTCGGCAATAAAGCGGGCCTCGATTCCGGCCTGGCGGCAGGTGTTGTCGAGATGCGCGCGCAGCGCCGCCAGCAGACCCAGGTCGTCGAGCTGCGGCGGGCGTAGCTCGACCGACAGGGCGCGGACACGCTGCAGGGTGCGATCGGCGATGTCGGCGGCTTCCTGAACTTCGTCCCGGTCGCCGCCCGCAGGCCAGGGTCGCATGCCGAGCAGCACGATTTTTATCATCGTCAGGTTCTGCCCGATGTCGTCGTGCAGATCGCGGGCCAGGCGCCGCCGCTCCTCTTCCTGCACGCCGATCAGCCGTGCCGAGACCTCGTGCAGGCGAGCGAGAGCGTTGTGCAACTCGGCCTCGGCACGCTGCCGACGCTCATCGGCACTGAATTTATCGAGCGCGAAGGAGATGTCGCTGGCCAACTCGCCGAGCAGTTCGATCAATTCCTCGTCGAAATATGCGACTTCGCCAGCGTAGAGGCTGAAGACGCCGACCACGGCGCCAGCGCGGCGGATCGGAAACACCGCCGCAGCGGCGATGCCCGCCGCCCTGGCACGTTCCCGCCAGGGGCCCGTACGCGGGTCGTTCAGGAAGTCGTTGCAGATCGCCGGGCGGCCATCGCGCATGGCAGCGCCGTTAGGGCCGTGCCCTTCCGCCCGCTGCGCGTCGATCGAAATGCGCAGCCCGCGCAGGTATTCGCCGGCCATGCCGGAATCGGCGACGACCTCGATCCAGCCGTCGGCGTCGAGCAGGCCGACCCAGGCACCGTCGACTTCGCCGTGGCGGACGACGATTTTGCAGGCGCTGACCAGCAAGGCCGCGGCCGATTCGGCGTGCATGATCGCCTGGTTGATCTGCGCAACGGCGTTGAAAAAACCACTCAGCCGGCGCAGACGCCGCTCGGCTTCCTTGCGTCCGCTGATGTCGCGGGCAATGGCGAAGACGCCCACCGTCTCGCCGGCAATGCGCAGACAGCCCTTGGTCGTCAGGTAGGTGCGCTCGCCGCCTGCGGCGGCGCTGATTTCTTCCTCGCAGGTCTCGGTCGCCACCGCCGACATCAGGCGTTGATCGTCGGCGCGCAGGCGTGCAGCCAGCCCGGCCGGGAAGAACTCCTCGTCACGATGGCCGAGAATGTCCTGGCGCTGCCGGCCGAGCAAACTTTCCACGGCACGGTTGCAGAGGATGTAGCGGCCGTCGGAATCCTTGGCGGAGATGCAGTCGGTCGAACCTTCGACGAGCGCCGCCAGCGTTGTCGCCAATTCGTCGATACGGCGCTCCTGGTGCTCGGCTTCGAGAAGCAACAAGGCCTCGTGCTGGTGCCGCTGCAGTGCCAGCTCAATCGCCAGTTGCAGCTCGCGGTCGCTATAGGGTTTGATGAGATAAGCATGCGGCGCGGTGATTCGCGCACGCGCGAAGCGCTCCTCGTCGGCGTAGGCGGTCAGATAGAGCAGTGGCACACGTTGCTCGTCGATAATCACCCGCGCCGCGTCAATGCCGTCTACGGCGCCCGGTAGAACGATGTCCATCAACACCAGGTCGGGCCGTTCACGCGCCGCCGCCGCCACCGCCTCTTCGCCAGAGGCCACCGGCCCGACGACAGCGTAACCGAGCGCGGCCAGGCGCAGCGCCAGGGACCGGGCAACGAGTGCATCGTCCTCGACGACCAGGATGCGTTTGCCCGCCGGCATGCTGTCGTTCATGTCTTGTCTCCGGTGAGTGCGCCGCCAAGCTCGACGCGATTGCGGCCCAGGCGCTTGGCGAGCATCGCGAGCACGGCGCTGGCGCTCATTCGTCGTCCCCGACGACCAGCACAGGCGCCGGCCGCAGCGCCGGAGCAGTCGCCAAACCGCCGACGCTTGCGGCGCTCACTGCCGCGCTGATCAGCAAGGGCGCCGTGCCGACCGGCGCCTTCAGCGTCGCCAGAAGGCGCGCGAAAGTCTCCCTGGCACTGGCACTGCCCACCACTCGTGCTGCCGGATCGGCCTGTAGCTGGCGTGCCAGTGCCTCCATCTGGAGAGCCGTGGCGCCGAGCGCGGGATAGCCGAAAGTTCCGGCGGCGCCGGCGAGGCTATGCGTGGCGGCAGACAGTTCGCGCAGCGCCGCTTCCCAACTCTCGCCACACCGCCAACCCTCCCCATCCGCACAATCCTCCCAGCTCGCGCCGAGAGCCATCACTGCGGCCTCGATCTGGCCCACTCGTTCCGGCAGCGAGCGCTGGAATTCCTCGCCCAGTTCGGCCAGTTGCGCCGCCAGTTGGGCGGCAGCAGCGGCGGGCAATTCAGGCATCGCGAGCCTCCCAGAACATGCGCAGCTGATCGGCCAGCGCCAGCGGATCGAAAGGCTTGGTAATCACGCCCAAGGCGCCCTCGGCCTTGAGCGCCGCGACCTCGCCGGGCAACGCGCGCGCGGTCATGAAGATCGCCGGCACGAACTCCGTTTGCGACTGCGCACGCAAGGCGCGCAAGGTCGCCGGCCCGTCCATGCCCGGCATCATGACGTCGAGCAGCAGCAGATCGGGCGCGAAGTCGCGCACGCGCAGCAGCGCCTCATCGCCGGAAGCGGCGACCTCGACCTCGAAACCGCCGACGGCTTCGAGCGCCAACTTGGCGACCGTGCGAATATCGACTTCGTCCTCGACGTAAAGAATCCGTTGCAAGCTAGCGCTCATCTTCGTTCTCCTTATGGTCATGCGTCTCCTGATCTTCCCCGCCGGCCGTCATCAGCCGCCGCCGGGCTCCGGCTGCTTCAGCCGCTTGCGCCGGCTGCGTCAACTCACGGACAATCTGCAACAGTCGCTCGTTGGAGGTACGCGACTTGACGAGGCTGGCGGCGACTGCCTGCTGCACATCGACTCGGGTCGCGGTGTCGCTGGCAGAAAAGACGACCACCGGTGGCGGATGCTCCAGTCCCTGGATCACTGGCAGAAGTTCCAGCCCCGAGCCGTCCGGCAAGCCAAGGTCGAGAATGACCACATCGAAAGTCCGCGTCGCCAGCTCGTCCTTGGCTGTGGACAGCGTACGCGCCGCAATGATTTCTGCCAGGCTACCGAACTGGGCGGCAACGATGTGCACCAGATCGGCGTCGTCCTCGACATGCAGGATGCGCGCGCACCTCGACGCCGGCCCGTGCATCGCCCGCTTCAGCGCGGCGGTGAGTCGCTGTACATCGACCGGCTTGTCAAGCCAGTCGACCACCGCCAGAGCGCCACCGAGCGCTGGCGTCGCCAGATCGTGCGCTCCCGAGATAACCACTACCGGCACCTGGAAACCGCCCTTGGCGGCACGCAGGCTGCGCAGCAGGTCGCTGCCGGTGTCGTCGGGCAGGCCCATATCCAGCGTCATCGCCGCGTACTGCCGGCTGCCGAGATACTCTCCGGCCTGCGCCGCACTTGCTGCCAGATCGACCTCGTATCCGGCGCGCTTCAACACCGTCGCCAGGAGCTGCGCGACGTCAGCATCGTCTGCGCAAACGAGTACCCGTGGCGCGTCGGCGCTCGCCAGCGGCACGATCATTGACGGGCTCTCGGCCATGACCTCGGGAAACTCGCACCAGAAGCGGGCGCCCTGACCCGGCTCGCTGCTGAAGCCGATGGCGCCGCCCATGCGCTCGACCAGCGCCTTCGAGATCGACAGGCCAAGACCCGAACCGCCCCTGGCGCGCGTCGTCGACCCGTCGGCCTGCGAAAACTTCTCGAAAATCCGCGCCCGAAACGCCTCCGGGATGCCTGGGCCATGATCGGCAACTTCTATGCGCAGGCGATCGCCGCGGCGCAGCAAGGAGACCTCGACCGCCTCGCCAGGCGGCGAAAACTTGGCCGCGTTCGACAGCAGATTGGCAAGCACCTGCAGAAAACGGTCGGCGTCGATGCGCGCCCTGCCCTCGGCAGGGCGGGCGACGAGTTCGAGGCGCACCTCATGCTGTACGGCAAAACCCTGGTTCGCCTCCAGCGCCTGCTCGATCAAGGGCAGCAGCGGCTGCGTGGCGAACTGGAAGTTCATCCTGCCCGAGGCAATTCTTTCAATATCGAGAATATCGTTGATCAGGTCGACCAGGCGATCGCAGTTGTTGGCGGCGATACCGATCAGCGCTTTCGCCGGCGCCGGCAGTTGACCACCAATGCCGCCTTCGAGGAGACCCAGCGAACCACGAATCGACGTCAGCGGCGTGCGCAGCTCATGGCTGACCGTGGACACGAACTCATTCTTGAGTTGCTCCATTTTCTTGCGCTCGGTAATGTCGCGCGCCAGCCCAATGAAACGACGGCGGTCGTTCACGATCACCTCGGTCACCGCCAACTCCATCGCAAAACAACTGCCGTCGGCACGCTGGCCAAGGACTTCGCGATCGATACCAATGATCTTGCGCACCCGGGTTTGCCGATAAGCACGGAGATAGCCGTCATGGGCGTCGGCGTAAGGCGCGGGCATCAGCATCTTGACATTGCGCCCGAGTACCTCCGTAGTGGTGTAGCGGAACAGCCTCTCGGCGGCCAGATTGAAGCTTTCGATCAGCCCCTGCTCGTCGATGGTGATGATCGCATCGAGAGTGTTGTCGAGCACGGCTCGGGTACGAGCCTCCGATTCGCGCAGTTCGTGGGTCATGGCGTCGGCCAGTTCGAGCGCGCGCGCGCGCGATCCGGCGAAGGACTGCAGGAGGGCGAACATCAGGATGCTGATCAGCGCACCGCCAGCGAGAACCACCGTCGAGGTACGCTTGACTACCGCCTGCGCGTCGCTGGCATCGATGCGCAGGCGCCACTGTCGACCAGCGAAATCGAGCAGTCTTTCGCTGCTGTAAGACGCGCCCTCGGACTTGCTCGCCGCGGGCTTCAAGCGCAGCAGGGGCTGCGCGTCGGCAACACCGCCAGCGGCGCTGCCAACAAGACCGACATCGTCGACCGACAGGTCGAGGTGCTGCGCATCGTCTCCGAAAATGCCGCGGGCCAGATCCTCCATGCGAAAGGCCGCGTAAACGACGCCATGTAAAGCATCCTGTCGCTCTTCCACCGTCGCTATCGACGCCGTATTACGATAAATCGGCACGATCAGCAAAAAGCTGGTCTGCCGGCCGGTTTCCTGAACCAGGGTCAGCGGCGCCGTGGCCGCCGCTGCGCCAGTCGCGCGCGCGCGCTCGATGGCATCTCGACGCGCGTTTTCGCTGAGCAGATCAAAACCCATAGCGGCTTCGTTATCTTGTGCCGGTTCGGTGTACTCGATGGCCAGGTACTCCGACCGCTCACCCTGCGGGCGGAGCGCAAATGCCGGATACCCTTCGGCAACGAGGCGGCGATCCGAACGCACAGCGGCAAGGAACGCAGCACGCTCGGCGAGCGCAACGCGGCGCGCAAAACCGACCACCTGAAAGCCGGGGAGGCGCTTCTTGAGTTCGAGACGGGCGACATAGCGATGGAACTCGCCACGGTCGACTTCGGCCGAGCCGGCGAAGAAGCCCTGCAGTCCGCGCAGGACGCCGTGGTAGGCATCGAGTCGTTTGTCGACCTGCAACACCCGTATCGCCGACGCCTGTTTGAATTCCTGTCGGGCCTCGCTTTCCACGACGCCGGCCGCCCACTGCGCCGCCCAGGCGGTCAAGGCCAGACCGGCGAACAGTGAAAGCACTGCGCTACGTTGAATGCTGAACCATGCCATTTACACACTCCGCCGCCAGCCCGCCCACGCACCGCATGAAGCCGCCACCTGCGCGGCCCATAGCGCCCTCCCGGGCACGACCATTCAACAGCCGTATGACGACGAGTATAGGTGCGGCAGTAAACAGCGGTCAATCAGGGTTTTTTCTGACGACGTGGCAAGCTCGCCAGCGGCAGCGCCTTGCGCTCCCGGCAATGCCGGTGCGCCACCTCCTGGTCGATCGGCAACTTGTTCGAGCCTCGCCTTTCGCGCACACTGGCGGCCTTCACGGTCATGACAGTCGAGATACCCCAGACCATTGAAGGCATGACCACCCCTCTTTCCCTGACCCTTCTCCCGCAGGGGGAGAAGGGAGGTTCGTGAGTCGCGTACGCGACGATCACATTAAAGGGAGCCCGCGCATGGCACTGAAAGCCACCATTTTCAAAGCTGAACTGACCATTTCCGATACCGATCGCGGCTACTACGCCACGCACGCACTGACCCTCGCCCGCCATCCCTCCGAAACCGACGAACGAATGATGGTCCGCCTCCTGGCCTTTGCCCTGCATGCCAGCGACAGCCTGCAGTTCACCAGCGGGCTGTCCACCGAAGGCGAACCCGATCTCTGGCAAAAATCGCCGACCAATGAAATTGATTTATGGATCGATGTCGGCCTGCCCGATGAAAAACACCTGCGCAAGGCCTGCGGCCGGGCGCGGCAGGTGGTCGTCTATGCGTATGGTGGCAACAAGGCCGGCATCTGGTGGACGAAAATCGGCAATGCACTCGCCCGCTGCGAGAACCTGAGCATTTTCCAGCTACCGCGCGAAGCGACGAGCGAACTCGCGGCGCTGGCCGAACGCGGCATGAACATCGCCTGCATGATCAGTGATGGCGAGATGTGGCTGAGCGACGCCAGGAAAAACGTCGGCGTCGAGCGGACGACGTGGATGCACGCCAGCGCCGACAGGTGATGGGGCGACGCGCTCAGGACGGCGACGGCAGCTCGCCAATCACCGCCTCGATCTCTGCCAGCGGCAAATTGAAGAAGCGGGCGATTTCGCCGCCGCCCTGCCCCTGCGCCAGACGCTCACGTACGTCTGCTTTCCGGCCATCGAGCCCCCGGCCGTCCTAGCCGGCAAGAGGCGACCCGGGGTGAAGCAGGCGGCGGTCGAGCTGTGGCGAGCGCTGACGCCGCTGCCAGATCTCTTGCAGCGGGGCGAGCAGCAGCCGCTGCCAGGGCTTCACCGCCAACTCGAAGCGGACGCGCCCGTCGCCGATCGCCTCCAGCAAGGCGAGACCATGACCCTCTACCAGATGGCTCTCACCCGCGGCGAGCAGGAAATCCCCGGCTTCGCCTTCGACGGTCAGCCAGACCCGGCCAGCGGTGCAGACGATACGCACGCCCTTGGCAGACATCAGTCTGACTGGTGCGTTATGGGCGAGATACAGCTCGCTGTTGTACAAATCAAAGTCCATGGCCAACTCCCGTGTTTCTGTTCTGATGAGACACAGTGTAGGCCAGCGGGCCTTGATAAAACAGTCACAACTTGGCAGAATTGTGACCAGCACAGTTCGCATCACTACGAATTGTACCGATCAAGATTCGCGACAACTGTATTGGTGAAACCCATGCAACATGAACTCATGCGCTACGAACGACTGGCCGAGGATCTGAGCAGCATCATCGCCGGCGGCAATCTGCGCCCGGGCGAACGCCTGCCGTCGGTGCGGCGTCTGTCGCGCGAGCGGCAGCTGTCGGTGTCGACGGTGCTGCAGGCACTGCATCAGCTCGAAGATCGCGGCCTCGTCGAGGCCCGCCCGCAGTCCGGCTATTTCGTCCGCCATGCGCCTGCGCCCCACGAACAGCCAAACGCGCGCGTGACTCCCGAGGAAGCGGTACCGGTCGATGTCAGCCAGCGCCTGATGCGTGCTCTGCAGACCGGCAACAAGCCGGGCGTCGCGCCGCTGGGCGCGGCCCTGCCCGCGTCCACCCTGCTGCCGCTGGCCGCGTTGCAGCGGCTCTACGGCAGCGTCGCGCGGCGCCACCCGCGGCTACTCGAAGGCGCCAGCCACATCAACATGGACGAGGCGGCGCTGATCCGTCAGCTGGTGCTGCGCTCGGTCGGCTGGGCCGGGCCGCTGGCGGCCGAAGAGTTTGTGATCACCAACTCCTGTACCGAAGCACTGGGACTCTGCCTGCGCGCGGTAACCGATCGTGGCGACACGGTGGTCGTCGAGTCCCCGAGTTATCACCTGATGCTCCAGTTGCTCGAAACGCTGGGGCTGAAAGCCCTGGAAATCCCGACCGATCCGCGCACCGGCCTGTCGATCGAGGCGCTCGATCTGGCCACCCGCGACGGCCAGGTAAGGGCCTGTCTGCTGGTGCCCAACGCCAGCAACCCGCTCGGCAGCATGATGCCCGACGAGCACAAGCGCCGACTCGCAAAGCTGACCGCCGAACGCGGCGTAGCGGTAATTGAAGATGACATCTACGGCGATCTGTACTTCGGCAGCAAACCGCCGCGACCGATCAAAGCTTTCGACAAGGCGGGAAATGTGCTGCTCTGCTCGTCCTTTTCGAAGTCGCTGTCACCGTCGCTGCGCCTCGGCTTCGTCGCGGCCGGCCGCTACCGGCGGCAGGTCGCGCTGCACAAGACGGTGAGTAGCGGCGGCACCAATCCGATCACCCAGATGGTCGTCGCCGAGTACCTCGAATCGGGCTCCTACGATCGTCACCTGCGTGGCCTGCGACGCATTTACGAGCGCCAGGTCGACGCCATGCGCGCGGCGGTGGCCAGACACTTCCCGCCGGCGACGCGCATGACGCAACCGCTGGGAGGCTTCGTGCTGTGGGTCGAACTGCCCGACAAAGTGGACACCACCGCCCTCTACGACCGCGCCATCGCGGCCGGCGTCGCCTACGTGCCCGGAGAACTGTTTTCGGCCAGCGGCATGTACCGCAACTGCCTGCGACTCAACTGCGGCAACCCGCATACCCCGGAGATCGAGAACGCCGTTCGCCGCCTCGGCGAGCTGCTGGCGGGGTGAACTCGGGCGCCGCGGCCCTGCCGACTCCAGGCCGCAAGTCGCGCAAAACCGTGACAAAAAAACATGCCGATGCGGCTTTCGCAGCACCGGCACACAATGGAGCCAGCAACAAGACGAAAACACCGTGTCTTGCGCGGTCCACACCCTCCTCCTTTGCTATCGACAACGGCCATCCCGATCGCTTATTGTTTTCAGGAGCACGAAATGGCTGGCCGAGTTCCTTTAAGCAACTTTCATACCACAACGACAAGCGACTGCTTTATTGCTTATTCCCGTGCGCGCCAGGAACACGGCTGTAAAATTTCTCGACAGTGTTTTCCACCGCTGGCCGCTTCTTGCCATAAAAGCCCGTGCCGCCAGGCTCACGGCCACGGCGAGCGCAGCGCTCGGGCAGCAAAAGGGGCAATCTGTAGTGCTAACGGTCATGACAGTCGAGACACCCCGGATGATGAAAGTCATGACCGTCGCCCTCTTCCCCCGGCCCTTCTCCCGCAGGGGGAGAAGGGCGGTTCGCGAGTCGCTTGCGCGACTTTCCGTTAAGATGCTGCCCAGTCCAAACTCCAAAAAACCCACCCAGAGAGGAAACGCATGAAACTCGAAACCCTCGCCGTGCACGCCGGCTACAGCCCTGAAGCCACGACCAAGGCCGTCGCAGTGCCGATCTATCAGACGACCTCGTATTCGTTCGACAGCACGCAGCATGGCGCCGACCTTTTCGACCTCAAGGTGGCCGGCAACATCTACACGCGGATCATGAATCCGACGCAGGACGTCCTCGAGAAGCGCGTTGCCGCCCTTGAAGGAGGCGTCGGCGCGCTGGCCGTCGCTTCCGGGCAGGCGGCAATCACCTACGCCATCCTGACCATCAGCGAGGCCGGCGACAACATCGTCTCCGCCTCGACCCTGTACGGCGGCACCTACAACCTCTTCGCCCATACCCTGCCGCAGTACGGGCTCGAAGTGCGCTTCGCCGATTACGCCGATCCGGCCAGCTTCGAAAAGCTGATCGACGAGAAGACCAAGGCCTTGTACTGCGAATCGATCGGCAACCCGCTGGGCAACGTCACCGATTTCGAGCAACTGGCGGAAATCGCGCACCGGCACGGCATCCCCTTGATTGTCGACAATACGGTCCCCTCGCCCTACCTCTGCCGGCCGTTCGAACACGGTGCCGACATCGTCGTGCACTCGCTGACCAAGTACATCGGCGGCCATGGCAACTCGATCGGCGGCATCATCGTCGACAGCGGCCGCTTTCCCTGGGCCGAGCACAAGGCGAAGTTCCGGCGGCTCAACGAACCCGACGTTTCCTACCACGGCGTGGTCTATACCGAAGCGCTCGGCCCGGCGGCCTTCATCGGTCGCGCCCGCGTCGTACCGCTGCGCAACATGGGCGCAGCGATTTCGCCGTTCAACGTCTTCCTGATCCTGCAAGGGCTGGAAACCTTGCCGCTGCGCATGGACCGGATCTGTGCCAACACCGAAAAAGTCGCCGCCTACCTGCAGGGACACGCCAAGGTGGCGTGGGTCAACTACGCTGGCCTGCCCGCTCACCGTGACCACGCGCTGGTCGGCAAATACATGCACGGCAAGGCCTCCGGAATCCTCACCTTTGGCGTCAAGGGCACCGACTGCAGCGGCGCGGAAGCGGGTGCGCGCTTCCAGGATGCGCTGCAACTGTTCACGCGCCTGGTCAATATCGGCGACAGCAAGTCGCTGGCCTGCCACCCGGCGTCGACCACGCACCGCCAGTTGGCACCCGCGGAACTGGCCAAGGCCGGCGTTTCCGAGGAGATGGTTCGCCTGTCGATCGGCATCGAGCATATCGACGATCTGCTTGCCGATCTGGAGCAGGCGCTGGCCGCCGCCTGACCGGGCCACGCCACCCGGCGATGCGCGCTTGATATTAAGGCGTTTTCTGGCGCGCATCGGCCGGACTTCTGGGGTAGGATACGGGCATCTTGCTGCACGGACACCGCCCGCTGATGCCCAATAGCCCGTTCCGCCTGCCACTTGTCGATCTCTGCGCCGATGACGCCGAGATCGGACGTTATGCGGCACTGCTCGACAACCTGGCGATCGGGCTGCTGGTTTTCAACGCCGACGGCGGCCTGCAACTACGTAATCCGCAGGCCAGCAGCTTGCTCGGCGATACGGAAACACGCTGGGAAGACGACAACGGCGCGCTGCTGAGCACCGACCAGCGTCTCGAAGTGCGCGTCTTGCGCACCCGGAAAGCGATTTGGCAACAGACCCTCGGAATCAAACAGGATGCTTCGGCAGCCGCCATTCGCTGCAAGGCCAGTGCCTTCCCGGTGTTGGCAGAAGATGGCAGCCTGCGCTGCGTTCTGCTGACGCTGAGCGACCTCACCCAGCATCCGGAGCAAACGAACGAAGCCCCGCAACGCGCAGTACACAACCCGCTCACCGGGGTTTACCCGCAGACTGACATCCTGCACCTGCTCGCCGACGAGGGCCGCCGCGCGGCGCGTTATGGCACGCCGTTCTCACTGGCCCTGATCGGCATCGACCGCTTCCCGGAGCTGTGCAGGGCGCGCGGCGCGCAAGCCGGCGAGCGCGCGCTGGCCGACATCGGCCAGCTCTGCGGTGAAAGTCTGCGCGATGCCGACATGGTCGGGCGCTTCCGCGCCGACAAGTTTCTGCTGATCCTGCCGAATGTGCGCGTCAATGACGCCACCGTCGGCCTCGAACGCCTGCGTGAGCTGGTCGAAACGCGGCATGCGAGTGCTGGCGCCGAGCCCTTGACAATCAGCGGAGGCGTCAGCGAATTCACCGGCGAGGACTCCGCGGCGCTGATCGAACGCGTCCGCTCGCTGCTCGCCGCAGCCCGCGACGCCGGCGGCAACCGGCTCTGCGTCAACCTCGACTTCTTTTAATGTAAATACGGGGTGGTCATGACTTTCATGACCGTTGGCGAGTTCTCTCCCCGTCCTGCGACCGCCGGCCGATCAGGAGAGATGCGGCAGACCAAGATATTCGCGGGAGCGCATTTCGGTCAGCCGGCTGGCGGTGCGGAAGAACTCGCTGGCCTGCGTACCCTCGGTATAGAGTTCATCCGGCCCGCAGTCGGCAGTGGCGATCAGCTTGACCTTGTGATCGTAAAAAATATCCACCAGCCAGGTAAAGCGCCGCGCCTCGGAAGCCATGCTCGACGACATCCGGGGAATCGCCGACAGCAGCACCGTGTGGTAGCTGAGCGCCAGTTCGAGGTAATCGTTCTGCGAACGCGGCCCACCACACAGTGACTTGAAGTCGAACCAGATGACGCCGTTGCCACGCCGCACGGTCGGAATGTCGCGACCAAGAATCTCGACGCTGCCGCCGGCCGCCCCCGCCCCGGCTGCGATGCTCGTGAAGTACTCGGCCATCTTCGACTCGGCAGCGGCATCCGCCGGGCAGTGGAAAATCTCCACCTGCTCAAGCGTCCGTAGCCGGTAGTCGACGCCGGAATCGATTTCCAGCACGTCCATACGCGAGTTGATCAGGGCAATCGTCGGCAGAAAATTTTCGCGCTGCAGGCCATTCGGATAGAGTCGGTCGGGTGGATAGTTGGAGGTCATCACGAAAACCACACCGCGTTCGAAAAGGGCTTCGAGCAAACGCCTGAGGATCATCGCATCGGCGATATCGGAAACGTGGAACTCGTCAAAACAGAGCAGCCGCAGCTCGCTGGCAATGCCTTCGGCCAGCCTGGCCAGCGGATCTTTTTCACCCTTCAATTGCTTGAGCTGGCGATGGACGTCGTGCATGAAAGCGTGGAAATGTACTCGCCGCTTGCGACGATAAGGGACAGCGTCGTAAAAGCAATCCATCATGAAGCTCTTGCCGCGACCGACACCTCCCCAGAAATACACGCCCCGCGGCACTGGCGGCGGCGCAAGGAAACGGCGCAGCTTGTTGCTGCGTCCGACCTTGAACGACAGCAGCTCGTAGTACAGGCGCTGCAAGCGCTCGGCGGCCGTGCGTTGAGCGACATCGGCGATGAACTTGCGCGACGACAGCACGCGCTCGTAAGCGTCGAGCATGCCACGCTCGGGAACCTTGAGAATTCTGTGCGGCATCAGCGTCTTTCCGGTACGCGCAGGCCAGCAGGCCAGCCCTGGCACCTGACTCGTTGGGCGGCGAGGCAGTCGTCAGCTCGGGCTGCTCGACTCCTCTGCGCCGCACGCCGCCCACTGCGGCGATGCCGATATTCTAAAGCATCAACGGCGATACGTCAGAATCGAGGACCAGCCGGAGCGCGTCGGGACGCGCTGCCAGCCTAGCCGCGCAGCGCCTCCGCCCAACAGTTGGGCGTCTCGTAGAGGCGCAGGCGCTCGAGGCGCAGCTGATTGCCGTAGCTATCGCGATAGACGGCATCAAGAATCGTAAACGCCAGTTGGGCAAGGTTCTCGGCAGTCGGCACGCAATCGAGCAGTACGGTCTTGTGGTCGGGTAAGGAGCGCAGGAAGTCGACCACCGCTTGGTCGTCTGCCCAGGCGAGAAAAGCATGATCCCAGAGGTCGACCAGATGCCGCATGGCCAGCGCCTTGACTTCGGAGAAGTCCATCACCATGCCGTTGGCCGGATCACCCGTCTGCTGAATGATCGCACCGCCAAGCGTGATCTCGAGCGCGTAGCGGTGGCCGTGCAGGTGACGGCACTGGCTCTTGTGGTCGGGAATGCGGTGGCCTGCGTCGAACTCCAGGCGGCGGGTGATAAGCATCTGAAAAACGCGAAGAAAAGAGCCGCGATTATAGCACCGGCGAGCTCGCCCTCCGGGCGCGAGAGCGCCACCACGGTCGGCGTAAGACATCCGCACCGGCGTCGCCAGCGGCACCGCCCCTCACTCGTGAACAGTGATCGGCAGCGCTGCCATTTCCTTGTACAGCAGCGCCAGCGGCGGCTTGCGTGAAATGGTGATGATCCGCGTACCCGGCGGGTAAATCAGATGATAGGTGAGGAACATGTAGGCATCACCAGGACCGAGCAGCAACTCGCGCAAGGCGGCGTAACCGGGATGCCCGAGAATATTCATCTCGGCGTAGGTCCGCTGGTTGAGCCGTACGCAGCGTGCGCCAAGTTCGAGTCGTGGCTGTTGCGCGCCGAGCAGTTCGTGGGTCAGAAAGCGCCGAATGTCGGGCAGGACGACAACGCCAACGCTGCCGACGCCAATCAGCCATTCGACCGCCCGGCCTTCGCCACCGGGATCAGGCGCGTGGTCGCCAAAAGCCTGGCACCAGCGGGGAATGAAAGCTGAATAGCGGCGAATGATTTTTTCCATGGCTGGCGAACTCTAGGTTTCTTTTGCGGCCCGTTCGATGAGACTGCCGACGACATCGGTATCCGAGACGAAACCCTGCAAATCGTTGTTGTCGATGACCAGCACGCTCTTCACGGCGTACTGGATCATCAGCCGCGCCAGGTAGCGCACTTCCAGGTGTTGCGAAACCTGTAGCGCCGGCTTCTGGGCGATGTCATAGACGTTGAGCAGGTCGATGTCGCCATCGTCGGCAATCACCGCCCTGGCGACGTCGCGATAGGCGATCAAACCATAAGCATCACCCGAGTGCCGCTTATCGACAACCAGCGATTTGACTCCGCGCTCCTTCATCATCATCAGCGCCTCGCGGACGGTAGCCAGCGGATTGATGGTGATGACGCTTCTTTTCATGATTCCGGCAACCAGCATTGCTAGAACTCCTTCACTTGATGACCAGGGTCAGAAATCGAAAAACGTCGGGGCCGCGAGGCACAGCGACTCACAAGCCCTCTTCGACCTCACGGCGAAACAGCTTCATCTGCTCCAGCCCGATTCCGACGACGCTGCCCAGCGCAATCGAAAAAGCCAGGCCACCGCCGGGAAGATCGAGCTTCATCTGCAACTTGACCGCCCGCAGGATACGCATCGCCAGTTGCTGTTCAGTGACGCACAGCAGCAGTGACTCCTTGCGCTCCAGGCCGAGGCCGAGAAAGGTCTTGCGTTCATTGTGCCGCAAGCCCTTGCCCTTGATGATCGTAAAGCCGGTCGCTCCGGCCTGCTGGAGCAGTTCAACCGCTCTGTTTTCGTCCTCGTCGGGAACGATCAACACGACAGCAGAGAATTTCATGAAGCTTGCTCCTTGACAGGTTTCCTTGACTTCTGCAGCAAGGTGGCGATGATGCCGTAGGACATGACTATAATCATGGGCGTTAATGAGGCAAAGGCAATCAGACCGAAGCCGTCGATCATTGGGTCCCGCCCCGGGGTGCGCTCGGCCAGCCCGACACCGAGTGCGGTGACCAGGGGCACGGTCACCGTCGACGTCGTCACGCCCCCGCAATCGAAGGCGATCGGAATGATGAAACGCGGCGCGAGCTTGGTCATGGCGATCACCAGCAGGTAACCGGGGATCAGCCAATGGGCAATCGGGGTCCCGTCTACGATGCGCGCACAGCCGACGACCAGGCCGACGCCGACGCCGACGGAAACCAGAGAGCGCAGCCAGAAGCCCTTCAGCTGGCCCAGGCTGACTTCGTCGGCCTTGATCGACAGCGCAATCAACGCCGGCTCGGCCATGGTCGTCGCGAATCCCATCAGAAAGCCGTAGAGGTAGAGCACCCACATCGCCGCGCCGTCCTGCATCAGGCCGCTGGTCATCTCGTCGCCGAGCGGGAAGAGGCCAATTTGCAGCCCTTCGTCGAAGAGGTACAGGCCAACGGCAACGAAGAGCATTCCCACCGCCAGGCCCTTGGGGTCGGCAAGCGGCCGCCGCAGAACGACAAAGCTCGCAAACAGGACCACGGCGATGATCGGCAAGAGGTTCTTGACCATGTTCAGAAAGCTGAGGAGCATCTCCACGGGGCCGAAGTGATGCCCGTCCATGGAGGGCATGATCAACACTGCGGTGCCGGCTGCAGCAGGGACAAAAAAGACGATGCCGTAGAGCTGAATGATGATCATCGGCGCCAGCGCGCCGAAAGCGATCAGACCGAAGCCATCGAGCATTGGATTGCGGCCGCGAATGGTCGCCGCCAGGCCGACCCCCATGGCAGTCAGCAGCGGTGCAGTGACCGTGGATGCGACGACGCCGCCCGAATCGAAGGCCAGACCGACCAGTTCCGGAGGCGAAAGCGCAGTCAGGCCAACGACGATCAGATAGCCTGGAATCAGATAGAGAGCAATCGGATGGCCGAGCACGATGCGCCAGACGCCAACCATGATCGACAGGCCGACGGCGAGAGCGGCCACCATGCGCAGGGTCGTTGCCCCCATGCTCCCGCCGGAAACTGCCTCGGCTTTGTAGGCCACGGCCATCAGTGCCGGCTCGGCGGCGACCGAGGCAAAGCTGATGCAAAAGGCAAAAGCCATCAGCCACAGGAAGGAGCCGCGACGGGCAAAATCGAAAGCCATCGTCTCGCCGGCCGGAAAGATCGCCGCGTCCAGCCCTTTAACAAACAGGGCGAGACCGATGAGGACAGCGGCAAATCCGCCGACCAGAGCGCCCGCGCTGTCGGGCATGCGCTGGATGAAAAACCCCTGGAAGATGGCGACGACAATCAGCGTCGGCGCCAGGTCTCGCGCAGCTTCTTGCAGGAGTTCCCGGATCAGGCGTAGCAGCGATCCCATGCGCGCTAGGTCGTCGCAACCGTCGGCAGCGGGCGGCTCGGCAGTGGCGAGACGGGACGACGTGCTTGGCTCATCGGCTCAAAATAAAAGAAAAAAAACTATGCGGGCTATCGTCGTCATAGAGGCAGATCATGCCGCAGATCGCGCCACACGGCAAGGCTGTCGGCATGAAAAGATGAACGCGGAGGGCAAGCTCGTGGCTGCGGACGCAAAGCGGCTGTGCCGCCAAGCTCAATGCAAAGGACATGCAGCCGCGCAGCTCGGCGAAGCGCCGCCCAGCGAAGCCCGTGCGGCGGCAAATCGCCTGCGCAAGCGGAGCGGCTGCCCTACACCGAAGGCGAGCCGGCCAGCAGAGAAGAAGCAGGGCAGCCCGCCGCCTCAGCTCGCCAGGCGGACCGACTCATGGCGTACGGAAATGCCCATGTGCCTCGGCCTCACTGGCGAAGACCTGCGCTGCCACTTGCCGCTTCTCGAACTCCTCGGCCAGCTTCATGCGCAGGAAAGTGCTCGAGGTGTAGCGGGTCACATCGTGGTAGTGACGATCCATCAGATCCTTGACCATAGCGATGTAGTCGTCGACCAGTTCCGGCAGGATCGAGAAGCGGTCGTAATTGACGATCGTCTTGACCTTGTGACCGAGCGGTGCCAACTGCTTGTCGACAGCTTGCCGAATCTCCTCGATCTCTGCTGCGCTGCGCACGCTCAAGCCGGAAAAATCAATGAAAAACAGATTCTTGTCGGCGTCATACGAGAGGCGCTCGCTCATCGGCATGGCCAGCAATTCCTGGCGCAGCTTCATCGGGTCGTCGCTGAAAATGCGCGCTTCCATCAGCGCCGGTGCGCCGCGCATCACCGGCATGAAGTCCATCCGGTCGAGAATATCCTTCTGCAGGTCCACCCCCGGCGCGATCTCGATCAGTTCGAGCCCTTCGGCACAGAGGCGAAAAACGCAACGCTCGGTGATGTAGAGCACTGGCTTGTTCCACTTGACCGCCTGCTCGCCGCTGAACGTGCGGTGTTCGACGGCAGCGACGAATTTCTTCGCCTTGCCGTCTTCGAGAATGCGCAGTTTGCCGTCTTCGACCATCACTTCCAGTTTGCCGGCCGTAAAGGTGCCGACGAAAACCACTTTCTTGGCGTTCTGCGAGATGTCGATGAATCCACCGGCGCCGGCCAGACGTGGACCAAACTTGGAAACGTTGAGGTTTCCTTCGCGGTCGGCCTGGGCCAGGCCCAGGAAAGCGATATCAATGCCACCGCCATTATAGAAATCGAACTGGCTGGGCTGATCAATAATCGCCTGGGCATTAACGGCCGCACCGAAGCTGAGCCCACCGGCCGGGATGCCGCCGATCACACCGGGCTCGGCGGTCAGCGTCAGCAAGTCGATGACCTGCTCCTCGGCGGCAACATTGGCCACTCCCTCCGGCATGCCGATGCCCAGGTTCACTACCGCGTTGGCGCGCAGTTCGAGCGCTGCGCGCCGGGCAATGATCTTGCGCTCGCTCATCGACATGGTCTCTATGGCCGACATCGGCACTTTGATCTCGCCAGCGAAAGCCGCACTGTACTGCTCGACAAAGGTCTGCATGTGGTACTCGGGCTTTTCGGCGACCACCACGCAGTCGACCAGAATGCCGGGGATCTTCACCTGACGCGGGTTCAGCGTGCCGCGCTCGGCAATACGCTCGACCTGCACGATGACGATGCCGCCGGAGTTCCTGGCGGCCATGGCAATGGCCTGCGCTTCCAGCGTCAGCGCCTCACGTTCCATGGTGACGTTGCCATCAGGGTCGGCAGTGGTGCCGCGAATGATGCCGACGTGGATCGGAAAGCACTTGTAAAACAGGTATTCCTCGCCGTCGATCTCCATCAGGCGGACGATGTCGACGGTCGTCTTCTCGTTCAGCTTGCCGCCGCCAAAACGCGGGTCAACAAAAGTGCCGAGTCCGACACGGGTGATCGTTCCCGGCTTGCCTGCCGCGATGTCCCGGAACATGTGTGTGATCACACCCTGTGGCAGGTTGTAGGCCTCGATACTATTGGACACGGCAAGTTGCTGCATTTTGGGAACCAGGCCCCAGTGACCACCGACAACACGCTTCAGCAAGCCATGATGGCCGAAGTGATTGAGACCACGCTCCTTGCCGTCGCCCTGCCCGGCCGCATAGAGCAGCGTCAGATCACGTGGACTGCCGAGGCCGGAAGCGTCGCTCGCGGCCGCCTCGAGAAAGCGCTGCTCGATGGCCACGGCAATATTCTCGGCAAAACCGATGCCGACGAAGCCGCCGGTGGCGACGGTATCGCCGTCATTGATGAGGCGCACCGCGGCGCGGGCCGAAACGACCTTGCCGGTATCGGAAACGCGCAGCGAGGCGGCCATGGGGTGACGATCAAGCGACATGCGCTTCTCCTATGCTGGACGAGGTTGACCGGCGATTACAGTAAAGCCGGCGAGGAAAATGATGATAATACGACACGCGGCGGCTGGCGTCCGGTCGCTCAGAAAGGCATTTCGGGGACAAGCGGGCCAAGATCATCTTCTCGCCCAACGTCACGCACCAACCTGGCAGCGAGTTTGGCGTCAAAGTTGACCAGGCGTTCGACGACCTCCTCGAGCTGTTGCGGACACGCCGCGTGATGACAGGCCATTCCCCACAGGTAGTAGGCATCAGCATGCATCGGTTGCAGTTCGACCGCGTGCGCAAACGCTTCCGCCGCTGCGGCGTGTTCGCCGAGACGAGCATGCGCCAGTCCCCTTCCGTACCACGCACGATCGAGCGCCGGCTTGCGGCGCAGCGCCTCGGAGAATGCAGCAATCGCCGCGCGCGGACAGCCCGCCTGCTCAAGAACGAAACCATGGTTGTAATACAGGTCAGCATCGTCGGGCGCCAGGCGCAGACATTCGACAAACCATTTGTCGGCCGCCGCGTAACGCTTGCTCTCGGCAGCGATGCACGCCAGATGACGTGCCGACGGCAGGTCGTCGGGCTGCAAACGATGGGCGATCAGATATTCGGCAAAGGCTTTTTCGTCGCGCCCGCAGAGACGCCACAACCAGGCCCGGGCATAATGTCGCCGATACTCGAAATTGACGCTCATGACAGTCGAGATGCCCAGATCATGAAAGTCATGACCGTCCCCCCTCTTCCTCCGGCCCTTCTCCCGCAGGGGGAGAAGGGGGGATTCGTGAGTCGCTTACGCGACTTTTACATTAGTCTGCACGCACCACCGCAGCAAGGCTGAGAAGATAGCCTGAAAATACCGTGAGCATGAGCCACCCCGATCTGTTTGTCGTCTCCATCTTGCGTGCGCTGGTCGAGGTCGCCCTGCTCTCGCTGCTCGGGCAAGGTGCGGTGGCACTGCTCGCGGGCACCAGACGTGCCAGCAATCCGATCTATCGGCTGTTCGAGGTGATTACCCGACCGGTGCTTGGCGTGTGCCGCTGGCTAACACCGAAAGTGGTCCTCGACCGGCACCTTCCCTTTGTTGCGTTTTTCCTGAGCTTCTGGCTGTGGATCGTGCTCGCCTACGTAAAGCGTCTGCTCTGCGAGCTGCACGGCCTGAGCGCTTGCTGAGTGCCAAAGCGGGTCGCGCGCCAGCAGCCTCCGTGTTCATGCCATGCCATGGCGAGTTCAAAACCCGTCGCCGTACGGCCCACAATCGAGGCCAGTCGGCGAAGCCCGCCATGAGTCAAAACTGCCTCAGTTGGTCCACACCGGCTGGCTGAAACGCCGCCGCAGATCATCGGGTATCGGCTCGATCTTCAGACGGTTGTATTGGTCGGCAATGCGCTGATAGGTGCCGTCGGCCTTCACTTCGTCAAGAGCCTTTTGCCATTTCTGCACTTCCGCGTCGGGCAGATCTTTCGAGCCGGCGAGGTATATCCCGCTCTCGCGCACGATCTCGCCGAAGTTGAGCGCCTCGAGGTTGCCGCCGACCTCGCGCATGCCGTAGATGATCATCAGCCGCGGTGCGAGCCAGGCGTCGATCCGCCGCTGCTGCATCTGGCGCGCGTTCATCCACTCCTCATGATGGGGCCGGATACGCTTGAAGCCGCGCTCTTCGAGCAGCGCTTCGGCGCCAGAGTTGCTGAGCACGCCGATCGGGCGATCCTTGACCTTGTCGAGGCTAGCGACGTCGATGCCGGCGCCGCCGACGACAACCAGATCGTCGGTGTAGAGCTTTGCCAGCCAGCTGTACTTGTCTTCCCGCTCGGGACTGCGGGTCAGGGCCAGGATGCCGATGTTCGGCTGCGTCTGAGCGATGCGCTGCGCTGCGTCCCAGGGCATGAACTCGATGACGCCGCTGTGGCCGACGCGCTTGGCCATTTCGCTCACCAGCTCATAAACAAAACCCTGCTTTACGCCAGGCGTGTCGCCGACACTGACCGGCGGGATCTGGAAAGTATAGGGCGGCAGTTCCGCGGCCAGCAGACGAAGCTCATCCCGTTCTCTTGCACCCAGATGCGGCGCCCAGGCCAGCAGCGCGGCGAGGAAGACGATAAGCATGCGCACGGGCTTGCTCCTCAAAAAGTGCCGAACATACCGTTGAGGACGATCACCACCACCATCGCCGTCAGCGGAAAGATAGCCGAGACCATGAAGATGTCGAAGTAGGACTGCCGGTGATTCATCTGACAGATGGCCAGCAGGGTAATTACCGCGCCGCTGTGCGGCAGCACGTCGAGCCCTCCGGAAGCGAGCGTCGCGACGCGATGCAGGATCTGCGGGCTGATGCCGGCCGCCTGCGCCAGCTCCAGGTAGGTCTGCCCGACGGCCTGCAGGGCGATGCTCATGCCGCCCGAGGACGATCCGGTAATACCGGCGAGGACGTTGACCACGATTGCCAGGCCAATGATCGGGTTATCGGTCAGGGTCATCAGCCAGTCCCGGACGAGCAGGAAGGAAGCCAGACTGGCGATCACCGCGCCATAGGCGACTTCGGAACCGACGTTGAGGATCGGCAGCATCGAGCCGAGCGCGCCATCGGTCACCGACTGGCGAACGTTCTGGAAGCGCTTCCAGGTCAGGCCGACGAGCACGATACAGGCGATCAGCATGGCCATGATGATGGACCAGATACCACCGACCGCCGCTACCGTTGTCTTGCCGTACGTGGGCAGCGCCAGGTAGTCGGTATCCATTGCCGGGACGAAGTACTTGCTGAACACGAAGTTGAGCACCAGCACCAACAGGATCGGCATGATCGCCACCGTGAAGGAAGGCATGTGCCCCGCCGGCGCCGGCGTTGGATTGGCTGCCACCTTCTCCTGGGCGTGGTCGCCATAACCTTCCCCGGCAAGGCGCGCACGCCGCGCGCGAAACATCAGCCAGGCGCTGCCGCAAACGAACATCACCAGTGCGGCGATGATGCCCAAACCGGGCGCAGCGAAGGTATCGGTGTGAAAGTAGGGGATCGGGATGGCGTTCTGAATGGCCGGCGTACCCGGTAGTGCCGTCATCGTGAAAGTGAAGGAACCGAGCGCGATGGACGCCGGGATCAGCCGTTTCGGCAGGTTTCCCTCGCGGAACATCTGCATGGCGACCGGGAAGACGGCGAAAGCAACGACGAAAAGCGACACACCGCCGTAAGTGAGGACAGCGCAGGCCAGGATGATGGCGATGATCGCGCGTTCCGTTCTCTTCCAGTCCACTCGACAATCTTGTGAGCGATGGTCTGTGCACAACCGGAGTCGTCCATCAGCTTGCCGAAGACGGCGCCCAACAGGAACAGCGGGAAGAATTTGATCAGGTAGTTGCCCAGTGCGGGCATGAAGACCTGTGTGTAGGTCGCAATGATCGGAGCGTCGAGCGAGCCAAAGAGCAGCCCGACGGTGGCACAGATCGGCGCCAGGACGATCACGTTCCAGCCCCGATAGGCGAGGCCGATCAGCAGCGCCAGCGAAAGTACAATCCCCAGAATACCGAACACAGGCACCTCCATGTTTTTGGTTAGACGTCCCAGCGCTGCGAGGCGCAGTATCTACCCGTTTTGCGTGGCCAGTCAATTACAATCAATTACAAATCTACAAAAAAAAATCTTGAACTTTAATGGTCATGACATGACCCGCACAGCGCGTGCGCCGGAACAAGGCCGGGACCGATCACAATACTTGCAGTGTCGTAGCGAGCCTTCCGCTCTCCAGCTTCCCGGCTCACGACCGCTACAGCCCGTTGCGTTGCGCCAGGGCTTGCGACAACATAGACAGCTACTGCTTCCGAAACACGACCCGCGGCAGCGCGCCGATCGTTTTGCCAAAACGCCCCTTCCTCCGCCATGTTTCCGACTGAATTCACGCACAGCTTGCGCCCGCACCCCGCCACTCCGGCACCTGTCGTGCGCAGCATCGAAGTGTGCGCGACATGGCGCACGGAAGGCCATCTCGAACTGGCCTGGTGCCTGCGCGGCGACATGGCGCGCTTGCTGATTCCCGAGCCGCGCACGCCGGACTGCACCGACGGCCTTTGGGAACACACCTGCTTCGAGGCCTTCGTCGGCGTTGCCGGCGATGCGGCTTACCGCGAGTTCAACTTCTCGCCGTCCGCTCAATGGGCCAGCTATGCGTTCTCCGGCTACCGCCAGCGAGAGCCAGCGATCATCGCCTTCACGCCACCGCAAATCGTCGCCAGGCTGTTTGCCGGCCGCCTGGAAATCGAGGCCAGCATTGCCCCGGCCGACCTGCCGCCGATGGCCGCCACGGCAAGGCTGCAGATCGGTCTGGCCGCGGTTGTCGAAGCCGCCGATACGATCGACGGCTGCCACAGCTACTGGGCCTTGCAGCATCCGGCGGCGCTGCCCGATTTTCATCACCGCGATGGCTTCACGCTCGAACTGTCACCATCGCTGCCCTCTCCTGCCTGAAGGAAAACCACATGCCCGCCATCGAGTTCGGACTCGACCGCCTGCTCAAGGACCCGCAACTGCGCAAGCCGCTACGCGGCCGTCGACTGGCACTGGTCGCCCACCCGGCGTCGGTCAGCGCCGACCTGAGACACGCGCTCGACGCCCTCGGCGCGCTGCCCGAGCTACGCTTGAGTGCTGCCTTCGGACCACAGCACGGGCTGCGCGGCGACAAGCAGGACAACATGGTCGAGTCGCCCGACTTCGTCGACCCGGTGCATGGCATCCCGATATTCAGCCTGTACGGCGAGGTACGCCGTCCGACGCCGGCGATGATGGACCGTTTCGACATCCTGCTCATCGACCTGCAAGACCTCGGCTGCCGCATCTACACCTTCATCACCACCCTGCGCTACCTGCTCGAAGCCGCGGCCGAGCACGGCAAGGAAGTGTGGATTCTCGACCGCCCGAACCCCGCTGGCCGCCCGCTCGAAGGATTGCTGCTGCGCGCGGGCTGGGAAAGCTTCGTCGGCGCCGGGCCGCTGCCGATGCGCCACGGCCTGACGATGGGCGAACTCACCGGCTGGTTCGTCACCACCCTGAACCTCGACATCGAGTGCACGATCATCGCCATGCACGCCTGGGCGCCGACGACCGCGCCTGGCTACGGCTGGCCGAGCGACCAGCGCAGCTGGATCAACCCCAGCCCGAACGCGCCGAACCTGTCGATGGCGCGCTGCTACGCGGGCACGGTCATGCTCGAAGGCACGACGCTCTCCGAAGGGCGGGGCACGACGCGCCCCCTGGAGCTTTTCGGCGCACCCGACATCGACGCCGAGCAACTGCTAAAAACCATGCACGCCCTGGCACCGGACTGGCTGCTAGGCTGCCGGCTACGCGCCTGCTGGTTCGAGCCGACTTTCCACAAGCACGCCGGCAAGCTCTGCCAGGGAATACAGATCCACGTCGACGACGCCCACTACCAACACCCCCGGTTTCGCCCGTGGCGGCTGCAGAGCCTGGCTTTCAAGGCGCTACGGCAAGTGCAGCCAGACTACACGCTATGGCGCGATTTCCCCTACGAATACGAACACCAGCGACTGGCCATCGACCTGATCAACGGTTCGCCCCTGCTGCGCGAATGGGTCGACGATCCGGCGGCAACACCGGCCGACCTCGACGCCATGAGCAGCACTGACGAAGATCTCTGGGAAGAAGAACGCCAGGCATTCCTGCTCTACTGATGCCGGTCACTAACGCACAGGCCGATACGCCGCCAGCGCGCCGAATCGCCCATCTCGACATGGACGCTTTCTATGCGTCGGTCGAGTTGCTGCGCTACCCGGAGTTGCGCGGCCTGCCGGTAGTGATCGGCGGCAGTCGTACGCAGCAGCCGCTGCAGCTCGCCGACGGCGGGCGCCGTTTCGCGCGCCTGCGCGACTACGCCGGCCGCGGCGTGATCACCACCGCCACCTACGAAGCGCGCGCCCTCGGCGTCTTTTCGGCGATGGGCATCATGAAAGCCGCCAAGCTGGCACCGGACGCGATTCTCCTGCCGGTCGATTTTCCCGCCTACCGGCACTACTCTCGCCTCTTCAAAGCCGCCGTGGCGCAGCTCACGCCGCACATCGAAGACCGCGGCATCGACGAAATCTACATCGACCTCAGCACGCTCGCCGACGACAGCCGGCCACTCGCGCAGCGCATCAAGGACGCGGTGCGCGCGGCCACCGGTCTGTCGTGCTCGATCTGCATCGCAGCCAACAAGCTGCTCGCCAAAATCGGCTCCGACCTCGACAAGCCGGACGGCCTGACACTGCTGAACGCGGAAGACCTCACCCAGCGCATCTGGCCGCTGCCCGCGCGCAAGATCAACGGCATCGGCCCCAAGGCCAGCGAGCGGCTGGCCGCGCTCGGCATCCACAGCATCGGCGAACTGGCGCAAGCCGAAGCCGGTTTCCTGCAGCAGCACTTCGGCCGCAGCTATGGCCGCTGGCTGCTCGCCGCCGCGCACGGCATCGACGAGCGCGCACTGAACACCTCGTCCGAACCGAAATCGATCAGCCGCGAAACGACTTTCGAGCGCGATCTGCACCCGCGTGACGATCGCCCGGAACTGAGCGAAATTTTCACGGCACTGTGCACGCACCTCGCCGAAGATCTGCGCCGCAAGGACTACCAGGGCCGGACGATCGGCATCAAGCTGCGCTTCGCCGACTTCCAGACCGTCACCCGCGACCTGACCCTGCCCGCCGCCATCGATGATGCGCAAGCCATCCGCCGTGCCGCCGGCGAATGCCTGCGGCGCGTGCCGCTCGACCGCAAGCTGCGCCTGCTCGGAGTGCGGGTCAGCGCGCTGTCGACACGCGGCGCGGCGCAGGACCCACCACCACCTCGACAGGGCGAACTGGCACTGAGCGGAGAGCTCCGCTGACGACGGTCCGAGTAGCTGATCGTCCTTGCGGAAGCGCCAGGCAGGGCTCTGCAACGGGCGCCCGGCAAACATAGCGCAGGCGACGACCGAGTGCTTCCACTCGGCGACGGCTCGTCACAGCGACCCTCAGCGATTAACTGTGCCCATCATGTTCGCCGGGTAGCGCTCGCCGGCGGCGGCGTTGAACGGGAACGCCTCATCCAGCGCCGCCAGCTGCGCTGCCGTCAGGCGAACGGTGAGCGCGCCGACATTTTCGTCGAGATACTTGCGCCGCTTGGTACCGGGGATCGGAACGATGTCGTCGCCCTGCGCGAGCACCCAGGCCAGCGCAAGCTGGCCCGGCGTGCAGCCGATCTCGGCGGCCAACACCCTGACCTGCTCGACCAGCGCCAGATTACGCGTGAAGTTCTCGCCCTGGAAACGTGGGCTCGAACGCCGGTAATCGTCGGCAGCGAAGTCCTCGGGGCGCGTAATCGCCCCGGTCAGGAAGCCCCTGCCGAGCGGGCTGTAGGGAACCAGGCCGACGCCGAGCCGCCGGCACGTGGCCAATATTTCGGCTTCAGGGTCACGCGACCACAAGGAATACTCACTCTGCAACGCCGTGATGGGGTGCACCTTGTGCGCGCGTTCGAGCGTGCTGGCGGAGGCCTCGGACAAGCCGATGTAGCGCAGCTTGCCGGCCAGAACAAGCTCGGCAAGCGCGCCGACCGTGTCTTCGATCGGCACATTGGGGTCGACGCGATGCTGGTAATAGAGGTCGATGGTCGTCACACCGAGGCGCCGCAGACTGCCTTCGACCGCGCTGCGCACGTACTCGGGGCGGCTGTCGAAACCACGCACGGAGACATCGTTCGGGTCACGCAGGATGCCGAACTTGGTCGCCAGGAAGACTTCGCTGCGCCGCTCCCTGATTGCCCGCCCGACGAGGTCCTCGTTGGTATGCGGGCCGTACATGTCGGCGGTGTCGAGAAAGTTGATGCCGAGATCCAGCGCGTGATGGATGGTGGCGACCGATTCCTTGTCGTCGCGCCCGGTGTAGAAATCGCTCATCCCCATGCACCCCAGACCAAGCGCCGATACCCGCGGGCCGTCACGGCCCAGTTGTCGCATTTCCATCGAAGTCTCCGAGGCAATAAAAGCATAGGCTAGCACGTGCCACTCAGCCGTCAAGCGAAGGTTTTCGAGCTGAGGCCGCAGGGATGTTCGTCGTTTGTCGCGGTGCCGGAGCCCGCCCAGCCCGAGCCGCACAACAGATTTGGCGCCGTCTTGTCGCAGCGCCCGCCACCTCCGGCAGCGCCGCCCCTGGCGGCGGAGAAGGGCCATAATCAGCCCTTTCTCCGCCGGTCGCTTAAGCGCTGACGTTTGCAGCGAGCTGCGGATACGCCAGCGCCATCGAAATCCGAGCACTCTCCGCAATTACCCGGGCCGGGCTATGGCGTGTACTTCACTCGTTGTGGCGATGTGGTCTATCTGCTTTTGTTGGAAGGAAAAAAATCCTCCCAAAAGCGCGACATCAAGCGCGCGATTGAAATGGCGCGAGCCATAGAGAAGGAGCAATCATGAGCAAGTACGCCCATTTTGATGCTGCTGACTATCTCGACGATGAAGAAACCATCGCCGAGTATCTGACTGCGGCGCTTGAAGACCCGGACCCCGATGTTTTTCTCACCGCAGTGAGGGACATCGCACGAGCAAAAGGTATGACCCAACTGGCCAAAGATGCAGGCCTGGGCCGCGAGAGTCTTTACAAGGCCCTCACACCGGGCGCCAAGCCACGCTACGACACCATGCTCAAGCTTCTGCACGCTCTCGGCGTCAAGCTTTCTGCCTCACCGGCTCACCCATGACTTCCGGACGGCGAACACTACTGATCCAGAGGACAGCCCCAAGCTGCGCTTGTGGTTCCCTCGCTTCGCTCTCCTACCCGCGGGCATGCCGCGAGCTCTTGCGAGAGACCGATTCATCGAGCGATCGCGGGCCTGCAACAGGGCTTCACCTATCAACAGGACAACCGTGGCGGCAAGCTGCGCCAGGCACTACGGGCGCACACCGGCTCGAACACCTTCCCGCAAATCTTCATTGCCGGCGAATTCGTCGGCGGCTGCAGCGAACTGTTCGACGCCTGCAAGGATGGCCAACTCGCCGAGCGGCTGCAAGCTCACGGCATCCCCTACGACAAGACGGTCAGCGACGACCCCTACAGTTTCCTGCCCGGCTGGCTGCACCCGCGCTGATCCCGTACCGCTTCAAGAAAACGCCGTCCAGACGACACCGCAGGAAAATATGAGGAATTTCGATGCGCAGAATTGATATTTGCTTTGGGCTTGCTTTGGCCGTTCTCCCGCTGGCCCTGGCCGCGGATGAGTTGCCGCTGCAGCGCATCCAGTTGCCACCGGGTTTCAGCATCGAGACCTGGGCGCGTGTCGACAACGCCCGGCAGATGGCCCTCGGGCGTCACGATGAGCGTGGCGGCACGCTTTTCGTCGGTTCGATGCAGGCCGGGAAAGTGCACGCGCTGAGCTTCGGCGCGGACTACCAGGTGCAAGGTGTGAGGCTCATTGCCAGCGGACTGCAGCGCCCGGTCGGCGTCGCCTACAAGGACGGGAGTCTTTACGTCTCGGCGGTGAACCGCATCCTGCGTTACGACCATGTTGAGCAAGGCCGGCAAGACCCGGCGCGTCCGCCAGAGGCCGTGCTGGTAACTGACCGGCTGCCGACCGAAACCCATCATGGCTGGAAATTCATCGCCTTCGGCCCGGATGGCAAACTCTATGTGCCGGTCGGCGCACCGTGCAATATCTGCGAACCCGATCCGCGACGCTACGCCAACATTCTGCGCATGAATGACGATGGCAGCGGCTGGGAAACAGTGGTCCGGGGAGTGCGTAATAGCGTCGGCTTCGATTGGCAGCCGCAGACCGGCGATCTGTGGTTCACCGACAACGGCCGCGATCTCCTCGGCGACGACCTGCCGCCTGACGAACTCAACCACGTCGCACGGGCGGGCATGCATTTCGGCTATCCCTACTGCCATGGTGGCGACTTGCCCGATCCGGAATTCGGCGCCCGGCGACGCTGCGACGAGTTCGTCGCGCCGGCGCAGAAGCTGGCGCCGCACGCCGCTGCACTGGGCATGCGCTTCTACACCGGGACGATGTTCCCCGCGCAATACCACCAGCAGATTTTCATCGCCGAACACGGCTCGTGGAACCGTTCGCGGAAAATCGGCTACCGGGTAACGCTGGTGCGTCTGCGTGGCGAGCAGGCGATTGCCTACGAAACTTTCGCCAGCGGCTGGCTCGATGCTGAAGATGGCGAGAGCGTCTGGGGACGCCCCAGCGACGTGCTGGTGTTACCCGACGGCTCTTTGCTGGTGGCCGACGACTACGCCGGAGCGATCTATCGCATCAGCTATCGCCGCTGAACTGCCGGCCATGCGCCTAACGGTCATGACAATCGAGACAGCCCAGATCGTGAAAGTCATGACCGTTCCCCCCTCCACTCGCAGTGCGCATTCCGGCTTGCACGCCGGAATCGTTCGACGGGCTGGGCGCATGCGCCCAGAATTCCCCGTCTCACCCCCGCCCCTTCTCACGCGAGGGGAGAAGCTGCGTGAGTCGCAGACGCGACTTTCAGACTAGCTGCGCGCCATGCCGGTGCGACGAGTCAGGCAAGGTTTTCGTCATTGACTGCAAGGGGGTTGCACACCACCTGGCCCCGCCAGATTCGGGTGCTGCCCCGTTGAGTGCACAATGCCGGTGCTGGCGTCGAACATGACGTCAAAAAACTCCTGGGCATTCCAGGCGTTGCAGAACAACCATGACCAGGCGAGTTGATTGCTCCGCGAGTAGAACTGTGTCCATTGCGATCCCGAAGGACCGAGAATGCGCAACACCTGATCCTTGCTCATTCCCGCCTGGACGCGTGCAAAATTCTCGACGTTCAGCACCTTTTCGATGCGCTGGAGTTTGCCATCCGGCCCGACATACGCCATGAAGGTCTGCGTGCCGGCCGGCCCGCGCGGGTAGGCCAGTTGCTCGCTGCCATCCGGATTCTTCCAGACCATCGCCGGCGACCCCATCGAGGCCATGACCTCCGACAACGTCGACACCCCCGGCTTGAGATTGCTGCCGCTGTAACCGGCGCACGCGGCAACAAGCAGAACACTGACAACCAGCAGGCCACGTAGCCATCCTGAAGAGTTATGATCCATCTCGCCTCCATGCTCAAAAAAAATTGTGTTCAATCGACGTGCTCAGGGCACCCATCAAGAATAAGAAATCCGTGCCGCCTTTGGAAAGGATTTTTGACCCTGGCGGCCTCCCGAACATGAAAGGAAGAAATCAGCATCATGTCCGACACCAACAATTACCAAGCACCCAAAGTGTGGACCTGGGACGCCGAAAATGGCGGCAAATGGGCCAAGATCAACCGACCCATCGCCGGGCCGACGCACGCGGCCACGCTGCCGCGTGGAAAGCATCCTTTGCAGCTCTATTCGATGGGCACGCCCAATGGCCAGAAAGTCACCATCCTGCTCGAAGAGCTGCTCGCGCTCGGCGAGCCGGGCGCGGAATATGACGCCCACCTGATCCGCATCGGCGCGGGCGAGCAGTTCTCGACGGGCTTCGTCGAAGTCAATCCAAACTCCAAAATCCCGGCACTCTTCGATACCGGGAGCGGCAGTCGTGTTTTTGAAAGCGGCGCGATCCTTCTCTATTTGGCCGAGAAGTTCGGGCACTTCCTGCCCAGGGAAGCCGCGGCACGCACGGAGGTCATGAACTGGCTCTTCTGGCTGCAGGGCTCGGCACCCTACCTGGGTGGTGGCTTCGGGCATTTCTATGCCTACGCGCCCGAGAAATTCGAATACTCGATCAACCGTTTCACCATGGAGGTGAAACGCCAGATGGACGTGCTGGACCGCGAATTGGCCGAGCACCCTTATCTGGGCGGTGACGAATACTCCATCGCCGACATCGCCACCTGGCCCTGGTACGGCAATCTGGTGCTGGGCGAGGCCTATGACGCGGGCGAGTTTCTGCAGGTTGAAAGCTACAAGAACCTGTGCCGCTGGAGTGCGGAGATCCTTGAGCGCCCCGCCGTCCAGCGTGGACGCAAGGTTAACCGCACGTGGGGCGAGCCGTCCGAACAGCTGCACGAACGCCATGAGGCCTCGGATTTCGATCTGAAAACCCAAGACAAACTGGCGCCTGCAAGCGCCGTTTGAGGCGCTTGTCCAAACAGGAAGAAAGCACGCTGAAGTGTAACGACCAGCCGAAGCCGATGAAGCTTGCCCTGCCCGGCGAAGAGAGCGAGCCGCTTGATCGCCGTGCAGACTCTCTCGCGAGAGCATCGGATGAACACCTCCGGGGCCAGAAAAGCCGCTCGCTGGCAAGGAGCTAGACCCGCAAGAATCGCCGTCAACTGCCCAATCGGGGACCCCGATGATCGACCGCGAGAACGCTGCCTTCATTCAGACCGGCGTGGCCATCAGCCTGGCCACCGGCGCTGTCGACCGCCTGCCGAACCACGCCAGGGCGCTGGGCTGCAAGCTGGTCGATGCCGAGCAGCGGCTGGCGATCTTCGTGCGCAGCAGCCAGTCGCAGGCGCTGCTCGCCAACATCCGCGACTGCTTCGACGGCGTGATCCCGGGGCTGATCGCCACTTGCGACGCTGACGGCGTCCCGAACATGGCCTATCTGTCGCAGGTCCAGTTCATCGATCTCGAACACGTCGCGCTCTCCTACCAGTTCTTCAACAAGACCCGGCAGAACGTGCTGCTCAACCCAAAAGTCCGCCTGCTGCTGACCAGCCACCTCACTGCCTGCCAATACCGCCTGAGCTTGCACTACCTGCGTACCGAAACCGCCGGCCCGCTTTTCGAACAGATGAAAGCCAAGCTCGCCGGCATCGCCTCGCATACCGGCATGAGCGGCGTCTTCAAACTGCTCGGTTCCGACGTTTATCGCATCCTGGCCATCGAGCGGGTGCCGGGAGCGACCCTGGCAGCGCCTCCGCCACTGGTCAACTACCTCACCGCTCTGCGCCGCAGCACGGCCCGCCTGGCCAGTTGCGAGCATCTGGAAACCCTGCTCGATACTAGCCTCGACTGCCTGAGCTCGGAATTCGGCATCCAGCACCTGATGCTGCTGATGCATGACGAGGCTGGCCAGCGACTGTACACGCTGGCCAGCCACGGTTACCCGGCATCCGGAGTCGGGTCGGAGATCCCGATCGGTGCGGGAGTGATCGGCGTCTGCGCACGCGAGCGAACGCCAATCCGTATCGGCTATACCGCATCCGAGTACGCCTACGGACGCGCGATTCGCGAAAGCGCAGCCGCCGACGGCCTGTCCGCGGCCCTGGAAAGCGCCATTCCCCTGCCCGGCCTGCCGGAAGCCGCCAGCCAGCTGGCGGTGCCGATCACCGCCTTCGACCGCCTGCTCGGCGTGTTCTACGTCGAAAGCACCGCCGATCAGCATTTCGGCTACGACGACGAGGATGCCCTGGTGGCCTTCGCCGCGCAGCTCGGCATGGCCATCCACCACCAGCAGGCGGCCGACACGGCCGAAGAACCTGCCGCCACCGAGCCGGCGACGCGCACGCCGGCCGGCAAGCCGCTAACCGTACGTCGTCATTTCTCCGGCAGCGACAGCGTCTTCCTCGACGACGACTATCTGATCAAGGGCGTCGCCGGGGCGATTCTGTGGGCACTGGTCAGGGACCACGTCGAACGCGGCCGCACCAGCTTCAGCAACAAGGAGCTGCGCATCGATCCGCGCATCCGCCTGCCCGGCGTCAGCGACAACCTCGAAGCGCGTCTGCTCCTGCTGCAACGGCGCCTCGACGAACGCCCTGCCGGCATCACCCTGGTCAAGACCCGCCGCGGCCGCTTTGCCCTCTGCGTCAAGCAGCCGCTGCAACTGGTGGCGGCCTGAGCAGTGCCCAGCTCGACCGCCATGGCGGCGATCGATATCCGGACCTTCGCCCGGCAGCGGCTGAGCTCTGACGGCGGCTACTGGCGCGTGGCGCCGACCCCGGCCGCCTGCTGGCCGAGGTGACGGGGCGTCGTGGCGGCTACTGCAAAGGGAAAAGCGGTTCCCTGCACATCTCGGTGCGTGAACTCGGGGTAGTGCTCACCTCGACCATCGTCGGCGGCGAGATGTCCCTCGCGACCGGCGTTGCGCTCTCCCAGAAGATGCTCGGGCGCCCGGGAATCGTCGCCTGCTTTTTCGGCGACGGAGCCGCGTGCGAAGGCGTTTTCCACGAATCCCTGAACCTGGCCGCCGTCTGGGAACTGCCGATTCTCTATGTCTGCGAGAACAATCAGTGGCAGGCCTTCGTCCATCGTCGTGAAACCATGACGGGCGAGCACATTGCCGACCGGGGCGCAGCCTACGGCATTGATAGCGCGACGGTGGACGGCAACGATGTGCTGGCGGTACAGCACGCGGCACTTGAAGCCAGCGCACAGGTGTGCGGCAGCGGCCGGCCCTTCCTGCTGGAAACCTGGACCTGCCGCAGCCGCGGCCACTTCGAGCCCGACGACCAGGCCTACGTCGACCCCACCGAACATTCCGCCTGGCTGGCTCGCGACCCGATCGCACGCTCGCGGCAGCGACTCGCCGACAACGGCCGCTTGCCACACGCGGACGCCGCCGCGCTCGACCAGCGGCTGCGCCAGCGCATCGCGACGGCCCTGGCTTTCGCCGAGGCCTCGCCCTTCCCGACGCTGGACGAACTGAGCACCGATGTTTACGCCTGAGGCCATAGCCATGCCCATCCTGACTCCCTGTGCAGCCATCGGCGAAGCCCTCGCCGAAGAAATGCACCGCGACCCGACGGTACTCGTTTTCGGTGAAGGCGTTGCCACCAAGCGCCACGAGCTGGTCAGCGAATTTGGTGCGACACGCGTACGCAACACGCCGCTGGCCGAAGGCATCACTGCCGGGACCGCGGCCGGTGCCGGCGCCACCGGGCTGCGGCCGGTGATCGACCTGCTTTTCGCGCCCGTCCTGTGCTACGCCATGGATGAACTGATCAACAGCGCGGGCAAGCTGCGCTTCATTTCCGGCGGCCAGTTTTCCTTTCCCCTGGTCACCCTGGCAATGACCGGCGGCGGCTGGGGCGTCGGCGCGCAGCACAACCACAACAACGAGGCCTGGTTCGTGCATAGCCCGGGCCTCAAGGTCATCATGCCGTCGTCTGCAGCAGACTTCAAGGGCCTGTTGAAGAGCGCCATCCGCGACGACAACGCGGTGCTGTTCTTCATCGATCTGGCATTGCTCCACGAGCCCGGTGAAGTACCGGACGGTGAACATGTCGTTCCGCTCGGCAAGGCCCGCATCCTGCGACCAGGCGCCGACGTGACCCTGCTTTCCTACGGCAAGACCGTGCCCAGCTGCCTGGCGGCTGCCGAGCAACTGGCCGCAGCGGGCATCGGCGCCGAAGTCATCGACCTGCGCAGCCTGAAACCCCTGGACGAGAGCGCCATTCTCGCCTCGGTGCACAAGACCGGCCGGCTGGTGGTGGTCCATGAAGCCGCCAGAATGGCTGGCGTCGGCGCCGAAATCGCCGCGCAGGTCGCGGAAAAGGCCTTCACCCGCCTGCGGGCGCCGATTGTTCGCCTCGGCGGCCCGGACGCACCGGCCGCCGCCAGCTTCCCTCTGGAGCAGGCCTTCGCGCCCGACGCAGCGGCAATCTTCGCGGCCGCACGAAGCATCTGCGGCCACGCCTCACCCCTCCAGGCGTTACCCCTCGGCAGCGCTGCTCCCGGCAACGGCGGGCAAGCGCACCTTTAGAAGCAGAATCCCGTGAAAGCACTTACCCGCACCACCCCGCCCATACCGGTCCTTGCTCTCCTCGCCTTTGGCCTCGGCCTCACCGCTCCCGCCCTGGCTGCCGACAAGGCGACCATCCAGCGCGGCGCCCTGCTGGTTGGCGTCGGCGGCTGCATGGATTGCCACACGCCCTTCAAGATGGGCGCCACGGGACCGGAAAAAGACTTCGCCCGAGGCCTTTCCGGCCACCCCGCAGCGCTCCGCCTGGGCACCCCGCCCAAGCTCGACGACGAGGAATACCCTGCGCATCCGGCTTGCGATTTCTTCCGCCATGGCCGGCGTACGCGGCAGCAGGCAGAGCGCTGATATAACGTGCGTTCCCTGACAAGACTGTCGGAATTTTTTACACTTCTTCGTGGTAACACGGGGGCTATGCCTTGCCGACGCGCTTAGCCCATTGATTATTTATAAGTTTCTATTTTCGGCCTGATTATTGCTTTAGATAGATAAGGTTAGCGTCGCCGAGGGATCGCCGCAAGGCAATAAAGCGCTGGCTGGCCCGGGAGCGTGACGTACGAATGCTCCGTGTAATAAGAGCTGCTTATTTGACAGCCTGTTTAGCTTCGCAGATTTGACCGATTCGCATTGACGATTCTCGGTTGACGAATCGACTTCTCGGCAACGAGCAGTCCATCTTTTGAGTGCTTTCGTGACCAACGCAATGGAGGCAAACACATGTTTGATAATCAAACGCAGATCAAGAAAGGCCGAAGCTTTCTCTTCGCCGCACTGGCAATGCTGGCGTCGGCGACAGCGGGCGCAACGGTGGTGGCCAATATCCCGACCGGCACTTCCTGGCAGCAGGCGATCGACGCCGGAAATATCGTTCCTTCGCAAAACGACGCTCCCCTGACCCAAGCCGCCATGGCGTTCTACCTTACCCAGGGCGTTCCCCTGCAGGTGATGGCCGCAACGCTGCTTGGCGATGTTGATGGGGTAAGCGACCCAGATGGCAACACCGTTGATAACACGTTGGTCATGGGGTGGGAACTGCCCGAAAACGATAATCTCGCCATCGCCTGGTGGGACTATCGCTTCGACCCGACCGGCAATGGCACGGTAAACATGGGAAGCGGCAGCAGCATGATTCACTTTTCGGTCTATCCTCCAGTCGGTGTTTGGGATCTGTCGCTCGAATTGATCGATGTCAATGGAAAGTCTCGCGGTTGGTTCCGGTATGGGCCGGCCAACCTCTGGGACACTTTCTGGATCAGCCCGAACGGCCGCGAGCAGGACCCGTTCGACTTCTATTGGAACGAGTCGCTTTTCGATATCACCCAGGTGCTGGCCGTGCGCTTCAACGAATCCGGCATGCGCAGCGCGCCCTTCTTCCCCAGCGTAGGCGAGGGCATCGGCTGGAACGCCTGGAATAGTCTGCAGATCAAGGTCCCCGAGCCAGCGACCCTTGCCCTGCTGGGTTTGAGCCTGGCGGCACTGGGCGCGACCGCGAGACGCAGGCGCGAGCCCGCCAAGGGATGATCAGCGCAGCCGGCAGCTACGGCAAACCCGGCACGATGAACAGGGCGCGTTGAATAGCAGAACGGCTTCGCCGCCAACGCTACGACGCGCTCCAGGTTTCTTTGCCAGTCGGCTCTGTCCGGCTGGCAAAGTCACCCCGGAAGTGGGCCGTAACCAACTGCCGTACCCTTTAGCTCACGCCACAGCTCGCTGATCGGCACACGGTTCTTGATCGTCCGGTCGACCCACTCGGTGGGCCTTGCGGTGCCGGGGTGGAAACGGACGCCCCAGATCGGCTCGAAGCCGTCTGTACGCAGCGAGTAGCGCGCGTCGCCGATCACGCTCGGGTCAGCCGTGGCGCGCGCCACCCAGCCGGCCGAAAAATAGTTGAAGCGCGCATAGTCGCGGCGAACCCGTTCATCGGCCAGCGCCTGCGGCGGCAGATCTTTCTCCAGCAGCAGTTCGACCGTGCTGCCTTGCTTCCAGCTCGTCGCCGCGCTACTCACGACGCGCAAGCGGTCGGTGTAGAGAGTGTCCCCCGATTGATAGACCGATCGCCAGAGCAGCGGATTGCCGACCGTCGGAAACATCTCGGCGCGATCGAGCGGATGACCACGGGCGGCAGCGATGCGGACCTGCATGTCGAGCGCGCGCTCGCGCTGCCAGGCCGCCGTCCCGACGTAGGCGACACTGAGCGCCAGCGCCACAGCAGCCGGCGATCGCGAACCCCGGCGGACGGCGAAGACCAGGCCGATCAGCAGCATCAGGGTCAGCAGCGGGCCGATGGTCGTGACCCAATGCCAGGCGACGCGCAGCGGCGAAAACGGCCACAGCAGGTGCGTCCCGTAGTTGGTACAGGCGTCGAGCACGGCATGGGTTGCGTAGCCGATGGTTGTCGCCGCCACAATCGGCCGCCAGTTCGGGCGATGCCGCGCTCGTGCCAGCCAGGGCAAGGCGGCGACGACGCCACCCACGGGAATGAAGGCCAGCGCGTGCGTGAAATGACGATGGTACTGAATCGCCAGCAAGGGGTCGGCCGAACTGCGGATCAGGATGTCGGCGTCGGGCAGCACGCCACCGACGGCGCCGAGCAGCCATGCTTGGCGACCGAGGCGCGGGCCAAGGGCAAGTTGCGCGGCCGTCGCGCCGAGCAGGGCATGAGTCAAGGGATCCATCGGGCTTCCAGGGGGTCGTCAGGTTTTGGCGCAGAAGCCGGGATAGACCCGGCAGGAGAGAATCGGTTTCAGCCAGCGGCGTGCCTGGCAAGCCGCCATTATCGCGCGAAGCAGCGAACGCATCCGAGCCCCCGCCCGATCGGCATCGCATGTCTTTTCTTGCCTGCCCCAAGGCAACAGCATTCGCTACGCTTTTCAGGCAACCATGGCATTGACAGGCATCTGCCCCTTGCCTATAATTCGGCCCTCCTCGGGGGTCGGTAGCTCAGTCGGTAGAGCACTGGACTTTTAATCCATTGGTCGTGAGTTCGAGCCTCACCCGACCCACCAAAGAAATCAGGCAGATAGCCCGGCTCACAAGGTCGGGCTTTTTGTCGTCTCCAGAATCGTCGTCGTTCGTCGTCGTTCGCCATCGAAAAACCATGCCAGTCTTTTGGTCGCGAGTGCGGTTTGCCGGACAATGCCGCGTTTCCCCGGATTGCCCTCGCCATGCTCTGGATCGCCCCCTCCGAAAAAGACGCCGCTTCCACTTCGCTGGAAAAGCGCCTGAGGGATGCCGCCGACCAGTTCCGTGCCAATTCCGGCCTCAAGGCGCAGGAGTACTCCGGCTCCATCCTCGGTCTCATCTTCCTGCGTTTCGCCGAGCTGCGCTTTGCCATCCAGCGCAGCAGAGTCGAAGGCGCCAAGGCATCAGCGCGCGAATTTTCAGACGCAGCAGCCGCGTCGATGAGCCCGCCGCCTACCACGCCGAAGGAATCCTCTATCTCGCCCCCGAGGCGCGCTTCGACTACCTGCTGACGCTGTCCGAGGGTCGCCGACATCGGCGCCCGGGTCAACGCCGCCATGCGCGAGATCGAGAGGCACAACCCGCCGCTCGCCGGTGTGCTGCCCAAGACCTACAACCTGTTCACCAGCACCCTGCTCAAGGAGCTGCTGAAGAAAGTCTCGGAGATTCCGGCGACGCTCGACTACGACGCTTTCGGCGAGTTCGATTTCGTCCTTGCCAATCCGCCCTTGAACGTCAACGCGGTCGACAGGGAACGCCTGGCGGACATGGTCGGCGCCGGCCGCCGCTTCCCCTTCGGCCTGCCGCGCACCGACAACGCCAACTCCCTGTGGATTCAGCTCTTCTACTCGGCCTTGAACAGCCACGGTCGCGCCGGCTTCGTCATGGCCAACTCGGCGTCGGACGCCCGCTCCTCCGAGCAGGAACTGCGCCGGAAGCTGATCGAAGCGCGCGCGGTCGACGTCATGGTTGCCGTCGGCCCCAACATGTTCTACACCGTCACCCTGCCCTGCACCCTGTGGTTCCTCGACAAGGGCAAGGCCAAGACAGCACGCGCCGACAGCGTGCTCTTTATCGACGCCCGCCACATCTACCGCCAATTCGATCGCGCCCACCGCGACTGGACGCCGGCACAAATCGGCTTCATCGCCAACCTGGTACGCCTCTATCGCGGCGAAGCGCTCGACCTGACAGTCGGCGGCAGCGAGACGGCCACCAGGCTCAGGGAAACCTTCTCTCCCTCTCCCCTCGCGGGAGAGGGCCGGGGAGAGGGAGAACTCCGCTATCGCGACGTCCCCGGCCTGTGCAAAGCCGCGACCCTGGCCGAAATCGAAGCCCAGGGCTGGTCGCTAAACCCCGGCCGTTACGTCGGCGTCGCGCCGGGCCAGAACGTGAGCGACGAGGACTTCAAGGGACAGCTCGAAACCCTGAACGAGGAACTGGAAGTGCTGAATGCGCAAGCACGGGAGCTGGAGCCGATTATCGCTGCGAACGTGGCGCAGATTATCGAGGCGTGATGGTGGGGGTGTCTTTTGGTGACATACCAATTGATGCCCTCTGCGAAAGGGTCACTGCGGGCTCGACGCCATTGCGAAGTCGCGCTGACTTTTACGATGGTGGAACCATAGATTGGTACAAGACCGGGGAACTTGAGGACTGGTATTTGCGCCCTGCTGAGGAACGCACTACGGAAAGGGCTCTGAAAGAAACCTCGGCAAAGCTTTTCCCTGCCGACACGGTCTTGATGGCCATGTATGGCGACGGAAGAACAATCACAAGCATGGGGATGCTGCGTACACCAGCAGCAACGAACCAAGCATGCTCAGCAATGATCGTGAACAAGGAAAAGTGCGACCCGCGCTATTTTTTTTACGCCCTCAAGGGGCGCCGTCATCTGCTATTGAAAGTTGCGTCGGGGGGCGCTCAACGGAACCTTAGCGGCAAGCTGATCAAAGAATTTCGGCTCCCGGTTCCGCCACTTCCTGTCCAGCAACACATCGCGGGCATCCTGTCGGCCTACGACGAACTGATCGAGAACAGCCAACGGCGCATCAAAATTCTGGAGGCTATCGCCCGCGCCCTCTACCGCGAGTGGTTCGTCCACTTCCGCCTCCCCTGCCACGAAGACCACCCCCGCGTCGCCTCCCCCTCGGCGACATTCCGCAGGGGTGGGAGGCCGCGCGTCTAGACGACGTGTTGGTTCTTCCGCGTGGCTTTGACCTACCCAAAGCCGAGCCACTCTACGCTTACTACCTTCTCTCGTCGCTCGATCTGCAGCAGTTCAACTCCGGTGCTGCCGTGCCCACGCTCAATCGAAATGACATTCACGGCATCGGGGTCGTGGTGCCACCTCGCAACTTGCAGATGCGTTTTCAAGCCATTGCCGGCGGGATGCTGGCCCAAGTTCGAATTCTTGAACTCAAAAACAAAACCTCCGCCACACCCGCGGCCTCCTCCTGCCCCGCCGGCTTTCCGGCCAGATCGACGTTGAGGCCACCTGAGTGGCGGCCCCCTGGTGTTGCCCATTCCTCCCCAAAGGCATATATTCGCTATTCGCGAATAGCGAATGAGGGAGTCTTTCAGTGGCACGCTCGAAGTCCAATCCGCAAATCGTACTGCGCCCCCAGGATCTGGTGGTGCTGTTGCGCCTGGCCCTGGAGCGCGGCTCCGCGCCGACCTATGCGGCGCTTGCGGCTGAGCTGG
This sequence comes from Candidatus Accumulibacter meliphilus, assembly GCA_003332265.1. Classification (GTDB taxonomy): domain Bacteria; phylum Pseudomonadota; class Gammaproteobacteria; order Burkholderiales; family Rhodocyclaceae; genus Accumulibacter; species Accumulibacter meliphilus. The sequence goes on along the minus strand of QPGA01000001.1, from coordinate 180,778 downwards.
GCATGACGGCGTCCGAGGTCCATGCGGGTATCGAACGGGCTGTCACCGCCCAATTGGCGCACAAGGACAGTGGTGGAAAGGCGACAGTGATCCTTGCGGCGCTGCGCGCGTTTGTTCAGCACGGCGCGCGCTACTGCTTTCCGGCCACACGCGGCAGCCTGACGCGTGGCATGGCTACCGGCTACGCGGCGACGCCTTTGAAGGATCTGATTATTCCGAGCAACGATCCGCTGCCGGTATGGCCGCACAGGAACGGTACGGTGCGCGGAATCGCGTTGTACCCGCTCTACCCGCGCGTGCCGGAGGCGGCTGCGCGCAACCCGTCGCTGTGCGAGCTGCTGGTGCTCTTCGATGCGGTGCGTGGTGGCAGCGCACGCGAGCGGGCGTTGGCTCTCGAACTGCTGGATAAACGCTTGCAGGCATGAACAGCAACGATCCCAACGTCGCCATGCTGGAAGTCGTCGCCGAGCGACTCGGCGATGCGCTGCGCGAAGAAATGGTTTTCGTCGGCGGCGCGGTGGCTGGTTTGCTGATTACCGATCCGGCCCAACCGGCCATCCGGCCCACCGAAGACGTCGACCTGCTCTGTCAAGCCGTTGCGCTGCCCGAGTACCACCGCGTGGAAAAGGCGTTGCGCGGGCGTGGCTTTGTGCAGGATATCCGCCCGGAGGCGCCGACCTGCCGCTGGCGGGTCGGCATGGTGGCGGTTGATGTGATGCCATCCCTGGAGAGCATCCTCGGCTTTTCGAATCGCTGGTATCCATTGGCGCTGAACTCGGCGGAGCAGGTCGTTTTGCCCAGCGGGCGCAGGATCCGATTGATTGGGGCGCCAGCGTTCCTGGCCACCAAACTGGAAGCCTTTGACGGGCGCGGCCAGGGGGATTTTCTCTGGGCGATCTGATTGCGGTGGTCGATGGCCGCGATGCGCTGCTGAACGAGTGCCGCAGATGCTCGGCAGACCTTCGCGCCTGGCTGGGCGGACGCCTCGGTGCATTGCTGGCGATGCCTTCGTTCGTGGAGTCGTTGGCCGGCCACTTGCCGGGCGATGCGGCCAGTCAGGAGCGTCTGCCGGAGGTCAAAGCGAAACTGCGCGAGATTGCCCGCTTGGGCGTGCCATGAACGCCCAAGCCTACTCCGAAGACCAGCCCGCTCGGCGATGAGCCTGGAGGCGGCCAACCGCGAGGTCTATCGGCTGCTCAAGGAAGGCATCACGGTATCCGTCCCCGACCAGCACCGCGAGCACGGAGGCCGGAGGGGTGGCCAATGCAGCGAACGCCTGCGCGTCGTGGACTGGGAAGACCCGGCGAACAACGACTTCCTGCTGGTCAGCCAGTTCAGCGTCACCGCTGCGCTCTACGCCTGCCGACCCGATCTGGTCGGCTTCGTCAATGGCCTGCCCTGGGTGGTGATCGAGCTCAAGAAACCCGGCGTGCCGGCGCGCGCCGCCTGCGTCGAGAATCTGACCCACTACAAGCAGCAGATCCCGGCGCTGTTCTGGAGCAATGCCCTGCTTATCGCCAGCAACGGCACCGACAGCCGCGTCGGTTCGTTGACCGCCGACTGGGGACGCTGGGTGGAGTGGAAACGCATAGCCCGCGAGGACGAAGCGCGCCGCGTGTCGCTGGACGTGATGCTGCGCGGCACCTGCGCGCCGCAACGCCTGCTCGATCTGGTCGAGAACTTCACGCTGTTTTCCGAGCACAAGGCGGGGCTGGTCAAGATTCTCGGCCAGAATCACCAGTTTCTCGGCGTCAATAACGCCATCGCCGCGATGCTCGCAGCGCGCCAGCTCGGCCACGGACGCGGCGGCGTCTTCTGGCAGACGCAGGGCAGCGGCAAGAGCTTCTCGAGGGTGTTTTTCGCGGAGAAAGTGCTGCGGAAGCTGGCCGGTAACTGGACTCTCGTGGTCGTCACCGACCGCGTCGAACTGGACGAGCAGATCGCCAAGACCTTCAAGAGCACCGGCGCCGTGAGCGAGATCGAGGGGGACGCCTGCCATGCCGCCAGCGGCGCCCAGCTGCGCGAACTGCTGCGCGGCCACCACCGTTACGTGTTCACGCTGGTGCACAAGTTCCAGACGCCGGAGCTGCTCTGCGACCGCTCCGATGTCGTCGTGCTGACCGACGAAGCGCACCGCAGCCAATATGACACCCTGGCGCTGAACATGCGCGCCGCGCTGCCGAGGGCGATGTTCCTGGCCTTCACCGGCACGCCGCTGATCGCCGGCGAGGAGCGCACCAGGGAAGTCTTCGGCGACTACGTCTCGATCTACGACTTCCAGCAGTCCATCGAAGACGGCGCTACCGTGCCGCTGTTCTAGGAGAACCGCACGCCGGAATTGCAGCTCGTCAATCCCGACCTGAACGAAGACCTCTACGGCCTGATCGAGGACGCCGAGCTCGACGCCGACCAGGAGGGCAAGCTGGAGACGGTGCTCGGGCGGCAATACCATCTGATCACCCGCGATGACCGGCTGGAAACCGTGGCGCAGGACGTCGTGCGGCACTTCCTCGGCCGCGGAATGCTGGCCAATGCGGTCGGCAAGGCGATGCTGGTGTCCATCGACAAGGCCACTGCGCTGCGCATGCACGACAAGGTGAAGGCGCATTGGGCGGCGGAAACGGCGCGCGTAGAGCAGGAACTGGGCGAGCTGCATTACCAGCCCCATCCAGGCGGATACGGCATGACGCCCGCACAGGCACGGCGCGACCTGCGTACGGCGTAACTGAAGCAGCGGTTGGCGGTGCTGAGCAGCACCGACATGGGGGTGATCGTGTCGCCGGGGCAGAACGAAATAGCCCAAATGTAAAAGCGGGGCCTCGACATCGAGCCGTACCGCCGACGCATGAACCTGTCGTCTGCCACTGGGCAGCCCGGGCTGGACGCGAAGTTCAAGGACGCGGAAGACCCGCTGCGCCTCGTCTTTGTCTGTGCCATGTGGTTGACCGGCTTCGACGCGCCAAGCTGCTCGACGGTCTATCTCGACAAGCCGATGCGCAACCACACGCTGATGCAGACCATCGCCCGCGCCAATCGCGTCTTCCCCGGCAAGCACGGCGGCGTCATCGTCGATTACGCCAACGTCTTCGCCTCGCTGGAAAAGTCGCTGGCCATCTACGGGGCCGGCAAGGAAAGCAAGGGGTCGGTCAACGGCGCGGTCAAGAACAAGCGGAGCAACTGGTCGAGGAACTGCGCCAGGCGGTGGCGGACGCCACGGCCTTCTGTGCCGCGCACGGCGTGATGCTGGCCGCGATCGAGGCCACAGTTGCCCGCAGCATGGAGCGCCTGTCAGGCATCGAGGACGGTATCGACGCGCTGATTTCCCCCGACCCGCTGCGCCGCGATTTCCTGACCCATGAGCGCCTGCTCAGCACGCTCTACCGGGCCGTCAAGCCCGATCCTGCGGCGCTGGAATCGCCAGTCGTGTCGCCTGCCTGACACCACTGGCCGACGCCATCCGCGCCAGGCTGAACCCCGACCCGCCGGACATTTCGCAGGTGATGGGGAAAATCGACGCTCTGCTCGACGCATCGATCACCGGCCACGAAATCCGCGAACAGGGGCCGCCGGCGCTCGATCTGTCGAAGATCAACTTCGCGGCCCTGGCGCAACGCTTCAAGGAATCCAGGCACAGGAACACCGAGCTGGAAGTGCTCAAGGCCGCCATCCGCGCTCAACTGGAAAAGATGACCCAGTTGAACCGCACGCGTGCCGACTTCGCCGAAAAGTTCGCGCTACTGATCGACAACTACAACGCCGGCAGCCGCGGCATCGAGGACCTGCTCGCGGAGCTGGTGAAGCTGTCCAACAGCCTGAACGAGGAGCAGGAACGGCACGTACGCGAGCACATGAGCGAAGAAGATTTGGTCATCTTCGACATCCTGACGCGGCCGGCGCCGGAACTCTCGAGCGCGGAACGGGGCGAGGTGAAGAAAGCTGCGCGCGAACTGCTGGCGCGGCTGAAAGCGCTGTTGGTGCTGAACTGGCGGCAGAAAGCTGCGGCACGCTTAAAGCTGAAGCTGAGCATCGAAGACACCCTCGACTGCGGCCTGCCGCGCGCCTATGGCCCAGATCTGTACCAGCAGAAATGCGTGGCGGTCTTCGAACATGTCTATGAGAGCTACCCGGAGAGAAATGCCGGGGCGTATGCCTGAGTGATTGTTGCAGCGAGCATAGTTCGCCGAATAGCCAAACGGTCATGACCTGTCGAGGCAGAGGCACCCCTGATGACAAGGCGAAAAACCAAAGCTCTGGATTGCCGCGTCGGCTGCGCCTCTTCGCAATGACGGTGGGTGGGAGATGTTTCCGAAAGTCTCATCAAGAATGCAGCACCACACCAGGGGGTGCAGCCCGCAGCGGACCGCGGTCAATCCCACCCGATCAATGTTCGTGTCGATGATGGATGTCGGGGAAGTGGTGATGGCTGTGCGTCATCGGCAGATGCCGGTGCTGATGATTGTGCGGCTCGTCGCCGGCCCAGCCGGCATCGTGCGGGTGCTGGTGATGCGCGTCGTGGCGGTGGCTGTGGGCGTGTTCCAGGTCGTTGTGAGTGTGCTGATGGCCGTGCTGCTCGGTGAGATGCAGCCAGACGCCGATGCCCATCAAGGCGGCGGCAGCCCAGAATAGCGGCGATGTCGACTCCGACTCGCCGAGAAGGAGCAGCGCGACGGCAGCACCAATGAAAGGTGCGGTGGAAAAATAGGCGCCGGTTCGCGCAGCGCCGAGTCCGCGCAGGGCCAGCACGAACATCACCAGGCTCACCCCGTAGCCGAGCAGGCCAAGTGTCATGGCCGGCAGCAGCGTCGCCACACCGGGCAGCGTCATTCCCAAAGCCAGCGCCAGCAGGGTATTGACGCCACCGGCGACCAACCCCTTGCTGCCGGCAATGAACAGGGCGTCCGACGCCGAAACATGGCGTGTCAGATTGTTGTCGATTGCCCAGCACAGGCAGGCAACGCTGATCGCCAGCGGGCCGAGCCAACTGTCCTGCCGTGCTTCGCCAGTCGGCCAGGCGAGCAGCACGCCGCCGGCAACGATGGCCAGCATGCCGAGCACGATGCGTCGGTCGGCGTTCTCCTTGAACACCACCCAGGCCAGCAGTGCCGTGAGTACGGCTTCAAGGTTCAACAATAGCGAAGCCGTCGCAGCGCTGCTATGCACCAGGCCGTAGAGCAGAGCGACCGGTCCGAGCACGCCACCGAAGAGCATGGCGCCGAGCAGCCAGGGCCATTCCGCCGGCGCCAGGCCTGAAGGCTGCCAGCGCCGATCGCGAATCAGCCGCGCCGTACTCAGCCCGATACCACTGCCGAGGTAGAGCAGACCGGCAAGCAGGATCGGTGGCACGTCGCCAAGCAGTAGCTTGGCCAGCGGGGTACTGGCGCCGAACAGAAGGGCCGCCAGCAAGGCGTAGACGACAGAGAGATTCATCGGAGCACACACGCAAGAGGGATGCGAGACGAGGGATGACGGACAAGGTTTACAGGCTTTACAGCGTCTACATCGCGCCGCAAAGTCGCGACGGTCAAGGCGATGGTAGCGCATTGACAGCCGTCCGACCGAACTGTGTGGACGCCGATTCCTCCGCTTGCGTCAGCCTCCTGGGTCAAGCCGCCCAGGCGACGGCGCAGCCGGCATCCGCACACGGCGCAGAGCAATAAATTTTCGCCAGCGCGAGGAATTGTCTGGGCCCGCGAATGACGAAACTGTAATCTTGTTGTCAGCTTGCCGTACGCTTCCCTTTTGCAGAATGCTCGCTGGTCGGGAATTGTCGAGCCTTCAAAAGGCACGCCAACGCTGCCGGCCTTCTCTTTCCGTCCGTCCGTCCCTCCCTGCCACCAACCGAGATCCTGCCATGACGCTGATTCGCCTCTTCTTCGCCCTTGTTCTGCTCTCCGCCGCCGGCGGCGCGTTCGCGCAAAGCGCCCCGCGTGTGGAGGTTTACAAGAATGCCGCCTGTAGCTGTTGCGGCGGCTGGGTCGAGCATCTGCGCGACAATGGCTTCGCGGTAAGTACGCACGATGTGGACGACGTGCCCGCCAATCGCAAGAAGCTGGGCATGCCGGAAGACCTGGGCTCTTGCCACACGGCGACGGTCGACGGCTATCTGATCGAAGGCCATGTCCCCGCAGCCGACATCAAGCGCCTGCTCAAGGAAAAGCCGAAGGCGCTGGGACTCGCGGTGCCGGCGATGCCGGCTGGATCACCGGGAATGGAAAGCTCCAGCCCGGTCCCCTACGACACCCTGCTGGTCGACCGCAAGGGCTCGACCAGCGTCTACGCCAGCCACTGAATCGCCGACATCCGCAGCAAAGCCTTGTCCGTCGACATCCCGATGAACGCCTTCGCCGCTGCCGCCGCGAACGAACATGTGAGGAACGTAAAACCCGTCCGCGTGAGCAATTCATCCCGAAAAACGGTCTAGTATGAGTTCACGCGCAGCACCTCGCCGCCCAAGTTGCGAATCAGAACAGCGTGCGCCCGGCAGGAACAATTAGTCAGTCCGAGGCCAGGATTCAGGAGCCCGCGGCAAGGCCCCTGCCTCTGCCAACAAAAGGAGAGCAAGAAAATGGTGACCAGGAAAACAGCCCCCACATGGAGCGACGTCAAAGCCGCCCTGGAGGATTTCGACCGGGCAGACCTGCTTGGCCTGCTTGAAGATCTGTACGCCGCGCGCAAGGACAACAAGGCCTTCCTGCACGCCCGCTTCGGACTCGGTGGCGACGCCCTCAAACCGTACAAGGCAATCATCGATCGCTGGCTGTGGCCGGACGTCTTCAGCAACCAGATCTATTCGGTGGCCAACGCCCGGAAACCGATTGCCGACTACCAGAAAGACGTCGGCGACGCCGAGGGCCTGGCCGAGCTGATGATCTTCTACTGCCGCCACGCCGTCGGCTTCAGCAGCGAAATCGGCGTCGCTGACAAGGACTATTTCGACGCGCTGCTGCACATGTTCGAGCAAGCGTTGACGACCGTCATGACCTTGCCGGAAGCGAAGCGTGAGCACTTCATTAGCGAGCTGAGCGACATCCGCGCCACCGGCCGCAACCTGGGCTGGGGGGTGGGCAGCGGTTTTAACGATGCCTGGTCACTGATCGGCCAGAAATTCGGCGACTAATGACGATTCCGAGCGGACGATTTGGAGCGCCACCGCCACTCATCGCTCAGCCGGCCGGCTAGGGATAGAGCCCGGGCAGCGTCGCTTTCGCTGCCGTGCTCGGCGCCAGCGAAGGCGCTACGCGCAGGATCTTGGCGAGGCTTTTGCCATCTCATTCGCCACCCGCACAACCAGGGCGCCAGGCGGCTGCTTCTGGCTCGGCCTAACCGGCTGTCTTGTGCTCGATCCGCTTGCTGTGCCGGCTCAGACTGCCACTCAGTTGGCCAACGATCTCCGAAGCCGCGTTGATGATCTGGCTTGAGCCGAAACCGGCACGAGTCATTTCCTTGTAGAACGACTTGGCGAGGATCCTGGCCACCTGGTCGGGGTTGGCCACAGCGCACTCCAGCGCGCCGCCAATGTCTTTTTCAGCGAACTGCATCAGCGCCATTTGCGTAAAGCGCGACCTCAGGATGTTCTGCAGTTGCACCACCTGAATGGCTTTGCCAACGAATAGCGCGACGACCTCGAGCAGACTCAGGTCGTTCTTGGTGAAGCTGCGCGCCTGCCGATGTCCGCTGATGTTGATCACGCCGATGGTTTTGCCATTGATGGCAATCGGCGAGGAAAGCAGGCTCTTGCGGGGATCATTGGCACGCCGCGCCCACTGCGCAAACTCGGACCTTTCGATGTCCTCGATCAGCAAGGCTTTACCCGTGGCAAGCACTCGCCCGGCAATGCCTTCGCCGGTGCGAGTGTTTTCCTTGTATGCCGCGGCTGGCAGCAGGCCGCAGCTGCCACAGACACGCAGACACATGTCATCGACTCCAGCCGCCTCGTCTTCGCTCTCGGTCAGCAACATCAGCGAACAGTTCTCGGCGTTGAGCACTCGTGCCGCAATGGCTGCGAGTTGCTGCATGTTGTCGTCGAAGCTGCCTTCGTCCAGGAAGCTGGCGAGATCCTGCAGCTTGATCAACGAATTTTCTCTGTCACCCATGGCCTTCCCCTGCAAATGGTCCGCTGCCTGGATTATAGGCGCGCCAACGGCACGCCGATCAAGCTTTCCGACCCGCTGACCAAAGCCAGCGCCTGCTGCCAAAGCCCGCATGGCCGGCGACGCGATGACGATCTCAAGCTCTGCGCAAGCCTGCGATCAGCGCCCTGGCACGTTCGGCAAAAGGATCGACTGAGGCGGTTGTGCGGCGGCAGGGGCAGCATTCTGCGGAGCGAACATGGCTGCGGCCGGTGGCACGCCTTCCAGAGCGCCGATCGCACTGCTCCCTCGGCTCGTCGGCCCGGCGATAAACACCCATTGCGAATAGTGCACAGCCTCTTCGAAAGACTCGTTCTCCAGCTCGAACTCGGCGATCTTGATCGGTTTCGCGTTCGAGAGACTGTGTACGCCCATGATTCCGCCGCCCGGCGCGCCGACCAGGCCCCATTCGTTCTTGCCAGTGATCGGGTCCGGATAGAGTTGCCGCAAGTGCCGGCGCACGCCTGGATAGCGCGGGTCCTTGAGCAGTTCGGCGAGGGCGCCCGGGTAGCGGCGGTCACCAGCCGGGCTGCTGTTCAGATAACTGGCAATCGCCTGCCGGTACGCAGCTCCCACTTCGAGCAGCCGCTGCTCGGCCTCACGCCGCTGCACGATGCTGCCGAGAGTCAAGGTAGCGCTCGTCGCCAGCGCCAGGATGGCGACCAGAATCAGCAGCCCGAGGTAAGTAAAGCCGGCCTCGCAGCGGCCGGTGCAAGCGCGACAAAAGCGATCGCCGCGCATGGCTACAGCTCGGTAAACGGCTGGCCGTCGCGGGTGGCACCGTCGGCGCCGCTCTTGAGGTCATAGACAGTGCCTCCGACGCCAGCCGAATCGGGCGCAATCAGCAGCCAGGTAGTCGAACTACCGGTAATCGGATCGTAGGGCAGCGAGCGCAGATATTTTTCGCTGACCAGCTCGTCGAGGCTTTCGGGATAGCGCCCCTTGTCAGCGTAGAACCTGTCGATCGTCTCGCGCACCAGATGCAGATTCTCGCGCAGCACCGCCTCTTTCGAGACATCGATGCTGTTGAAGTATCTCGGCACGGCCAAAGTGAGCAGCAGGGCGATGATCGACAGCACGACCAGCAGCTCGATCAGCGTAAAACCCTGCCCGCGCAGGCGAGGCCTGGCGCGCTTCACCATTGCCGGTAAGGCACGCCGTTCAAACCGACGCCTTTTGATCTGGAGTACACGTCGTACACGTCGTCGCCCTCGCTCGGGTTATCGGGTTCGCTGGTGTAAGCGCGTTTGGCCCAGGTATCGGCTGGCTGCGCCCGGCTATCCGGATGCAACGGATCGCGGGGAATCCGCCGCAGGAAGTAGATTTTCCGCTGCCTGGGGTCGCGCAGATCCACTTCTCCTTCGAGCAAAACCTGCAGATTCGCCGGATAACCGCTGTCGCTCACCGCCGTCCTGATGCGACCTTCGTCACCGGCCTTCTTGTACTGATCGATGGCATTGCGCAGTTCACGCAGGGCGAGTCTGAGCTCCTGCTCCTTGGCGCGCTGAACGGCAGTCTGCGCCACCGGCACGACGACCCCTGCCAGCACGGCAACAATGGCCAGGGTGATCAGCAGTTCGATCAGCGAGAAACCATCGCCCCGACCCACTCCACCCACTCCACCCACGCCACCCACGCCACCGCCGGTGGCACCGATCCGACGCCAGGAAATCGTCGCCCAAGGTCGGGCCAATCCGCTCATCATTGCTCACTGGACAACGGTCAAGGGGTGCGCCGGCGGCATTTTGGCCTTGATCGCCGAGCCGCCCGAGCCAACAGGAGCGATGGTAATCAGCTCGATCTTCGCGTCGCCGGGCGCCACGGCACGGAAATTGAGCGTCGCCACCACGTCCTGCAAGGTCGCGCCACCGACCCCCGAACGGGTCCCGGTAATCAGCACCTGTCCACCGGGATCGACGCGATAGGTGAAGCTGGTCTCGCCGCCATTCTGGCGGAGGAAGCCCCCCTCGCTGACGTCGGCGACCTGCACCACGCGCGGATCGAAAGCGATCGCCAGCGGCAGGCTGACCACCGGCTGATCAGCCTGCATGAGCAGCTGCAAGGCAAAGCTGTCACCGGTGCCGAGTTGCGTCGGGCCCTGCCAGAGCAGCTGCGCCCCACCAGCGGCGGCGACCGCCGCCGGAGTAATCTCGGCGGTCTGTGCGCCCTGGGCGGTCTGGGCGGTCTGGGCGGCCTGGGCGGCCTGGGCGGCCTGGGCGGCCTGGGCATCCGGAGCCGTCTGGATGCCTGCGGAGTTGGCCGTCGCCGCCGGCTGAGCGCCGCTGGCAGCCGTCGACAGGCCCACCGGGCTCAGTGGCCACCCGCTACGGGCGACCGCGCCCGAGGCACCGGCCACTGCCGCTCCCCGAGCAGCGGGCCGGCTGCGGAAATTGCTCTCGGTGCCGCCATCGAACTCGGCAAGATAGGCCTCCGGGCGCTGGATGTTACGCAGCACCCGGGGAGTGATGGAGAGCACGATCTCGGTCTTGATTCCCTCCTCGCGATGCCCTCCGAACAGTCGACCGAGCACGGGAATATCCCCCAGGAACGGCACCTTGTCGGCAGTCCGGCGGTCTTCGTCGCTGATCAAACCGGCAAGCAGCTGGTTCTCGCCGTCCTTGAGACGCAGGACGCTGGTCGCCGTGCGCGTGCCGATGCGATAGGCAACGGTCCCCGATTTGGTCTCCACCTGATCGACGATGTTGCTGACCTCGAGGGTCACTTTGATGGCCACTTCGTTGTCCAGGTAAATCGTCGGTTCGATGTCCAGCTTGAGGCCGACATCGATGTAAGTGATCGATTCGGAGACAAAGCCTGTCGAGGTGGCCGTCGAGGTGATGTTGGGCACCCGTTCGCCAATCAGAATCTTGGCTTTCTCGCGGTTGCGCGCGCGAATCCGCGGGTTGGCCAGCAGGTTGACATCGGAATCGAGCTGATTGGCGCGAATGATGACCGGGCCGACGGTGGCCCCAATGCTCGACGAGTTGAGATTGCGCAGATCGTTCAAGGTCAGCTGGCCACCATCGGCCGACGGCAGCGGGGTCAGCGCCAGGTTGTTCGGCCAGTTGACCCCCAGGTCGCGAAGACGGGAGCGTTTGACCTCGAGGATCTCCACTTCGAGCATCACCTCGGGCTCCGGCACGTCCTGCAAGGCAACCAGTTTCTCGGCTACGCGAACCGCTTCCGGGCTGTCGCGAATCATCAGCAGATTCAGTTTCTCGTCGACCACGATATCCCGGCTCTTGAGGATCGTCTTCAAGGTAGTGGCGACGGTCTTGGCGTCCGAATTCGCCAGATAGAAGGTTCTCACCGTCAAGGCCTGGTAGTCGCGCTGTTTGAGCGGGGTGTTCGGATAGATCAGGATCGAGTTGCCATCGAGGACGCGCTGCTCGAGCTGGTTGGTCAGCAGCACCAGGTTGATTGCTGCCTCGATGGTGCTGTTGCGCAGGAAAATGGTGACTTTCTGATCGGCGCGCAAATCCTTGTCGAAAACGAAGTTCAGCCCCGAGGTACGCGAAATCACTTCAAAAACAGTTTTTAGCGGCGTGTCCTTGAACTCGATGCTGATCGGCTTGCGGTAGGCCACCGCCAGCGCCGATTCCTTGACGACGCGCGCAGCGCTGCTGTCAATAACGCGCTGCAAATCCAGCGCCCGCGAGTGCTGCGGATTGGCCACGAGAATCGTGCGCAGGCTGGCCAGCGCCGCTTCGCTGTCGGCCCGCCTCCAGGCGGCCAGCGCTTCGCTGTAGAGGAGTTCATGCCGACGCGCAGCAGCCACCAACTGCAGCCCGGTGAGCGCCCGCTCATTACCCGCTTGCAGCACCAGTGCACGCCGAAAAGCAAGATCGGCGGCCTCGTAACTGGCGTCCGCCAGGGCGCGTTCGCCGGCCTCCAGGCTGGCCTTGACGTAGCGTTCCTGCGCCCGTGCATAGGCGATGCGATACTCCGCAGAACCCGGTTCAAGCTTGATCGCCTCCTGAATTCTGGCCAGCCCGGCGTCGACCTGTTCAGCGGCCAACAGCTCCTGCCCCTCGGTAAACGCGGTCTGCGCAGCGCAACCGGCCAGCACCAGGGCCGCGGCCACGCTCAGGCAGCAACGCCGCCAGCCTGGCGGTGCTGCGCGTGTGCCCGACCTCTCCTTGCTCACTATGGTGATCCTCCGATCGATATGCTCTGCGCCTGCTTCAGCGGCAGGTAGATCAAGGTCAGGGTGGACGGGGTAATGGCCTTGACCCGGTAGTCTCGTTCAAGCCTCGTCCCCTCGCGAACAATGAACACCTGTTCGCCGCGTGCGAGGAAAGCCTCCCAGCGCCCAGCTTCGAATTTGTTGCCAAGGTACAGGAATGGGGGCGGCGGTGCCATTGGTGCGAGTGTTCTTGCGGACATTGCCGAGCTCACGGACATCGCCGGTGGCAGCGGCGTCCAGCTCAGCGACGGAAACAGATCGCGGCTTGCACGCCCATCAGTGGCGCCGGGAATCAATTGTGCGCGCGGAATCAGGGCCGCGATTTCGACATTTGCGGCCGCATTGCCGGCGCGCGTCGGCGACCGCGCCGAGCGACTGTCGACCGGCCTGCGCGCTGCCAGCCTGCTCTCGGAGCTGGGCGCGGGCTCAGCGCGCGGCGAAGTCGGCGCCACGACTTCGCCGCGCGAGCTGTCCGGCGGCGTCTTGTCGCCGAACAGCGCCAGCCAGGCAGCAAGCAGCAGCAGGGCAAGGAGCAGCAAGCGACGCCGATTCATCGATTCACCTCATCCGCCCGCTCCGTCGCGTCCGCAGCGAGCACGCCAAGGCCCTTTGCCGGCTGCGCCCGATGATGCCAGATGCTCAGGCGGACCCTGGCCTCGACCTCGTTGCGCGCAATTTCATCGCGCTTGAATCCCAGTTCATCGACCGCAACGAAGGGCTGTGTGGCCAGGATCTCTTCGATCCAGCGACGAATATCGGCGTAGCGCCCACGCACCGGCACGATCATCTGCAGGGTATCGGCTTGCGCCTGCAGGTCACGGCCACGCTGGTACTCGGCGCGCGTGCTCAGCAACTGATGACTGGCCACCAGGTCGAGCACCGCCTGGATACTGGCGAGAACCTGACTTTCTTCGGCGAGAACCTCCTGAAACGCCTGGTAGTGACGTTCGGAGGCCGATTCCGGCGCGGCCGGCGGCTCGCCGTTCGCCGCGCGCGCCTGCAAGGCGCGCAGACTGCCCTGCGCCGCCGCCAGCTCGGCATGCAGCGCCGGCAGGAGTGTTGCGGCCAGGACAAGCAGCAAGCAGAAGCTCAGCGCCAGAAGCAGCCACCACGGCCCATGCCGGTGCAAGCCGATCTCGGCGCTCAGGCGCAGGCGGTCGAGGCGGTCGACGAGCAGCGAGACGCGCTTCACCGGCGCTCCCGGGGACGCGCCTGCGGCGTCGCGCGGTCGCTGGCCGGGCCCTTGCCTGGCGTATCGTCGAACAGGGCCTCGAAACTGAAGCGCAGCGGCCGGTTGGGGTCCTTGTCGTTGATTTCCTGTTTGATCACCAGCGCCCGGGCAAAAGGCGCGGCCGCCCCCAGCGCGGCCAGATAGTCGAGCATCGTCTGGTGATTCATGGCTTCGGCGACCCCCTTGACCAGGCGCCGCCGGTAATCGGGCTCGATCTGCAGCAGCGCAATGTCTGCGCTGGCCACGCTCTCGAAAGCGTCGAGCAGCGCCGGCCACGGCGTATTCAATTGCCCGATGGCGGCGTTGATGGCCAGCACCTGCGCGGCGGACAAGAACAGCGGCGGTCGCGGCGGCGGCGTATGGCCGGCAACTTCCTGGCCTGCCCGAGCGATCGCCTGCGCGCTTTCAGCGAGCTGCCGTTCGAGCTGTAGCACTTGCCAGGCCAGCGCTGCGGCGGCAAGCACCGCCACCCCGCCAAGGGCGATCAGAATCGCCCGGCTGCGCGTGGCCAGGGGCTGCTGCCAGGGCCGACGGACGACGAAATCGATGTTCAGGGGCTTCATGAGCACCTCCCGGCAAGCGCCAGCTGTGTGGCTGCCGAGCTTCCGGCGCCAGCTGGCGCCCCAGCGTCAGGCAGGCGAATCGTCCGCGACTCGAGGCCGGCCATGTGGCTTGCTAGCGGCAGCCAGTCGGCCGCGCCCGCCCACAACAGCGACTGCTGTCTGCCGCTCGCACCCTGATCCGGGCTGCGCAGGCGCTCCTGAGCCAACAGGGTTTCCAGAGCGGCGAAATCCGGGACGCCGGGCAAGGGCAGGCTGCGCGTACTGGCGATCTGGTCGTTGCAGAGATTGAGCAAACTCAGCGTCTGCCCGAAGCCGACCAGCAGCCAGCCGTCGCTCGGAATCGATGCGCAGAGGCGATTGCAGACGCGGACCAGCGCCGGAGCCATTGAATCGAGCCGCCAGGAATGCGCCTGCGCCCACTGATCGAGCGCCCGATAAAGCGCCCGCGGCAGCGCGCAGACGATGAACGGGGAGCTCGCATGCCAGTCGCCAACCAGCAGCCAATGCTCGGCCGACTCGCCATAGAGCCCCGCAAAGCGGGCTGCCGCCGTGGCACGCAATTCGCGCAGCCCTTGCGCGCCACGTGGCGGCGTGACGACGAAACTCCTGACCAGACCGTCATCAAGCGTAACGCTCAAGAAGTGGGACTGCACGGCGGACTGCGCGCCAGCCGGCGCCTGGTCGGCGGCTGCCAGCGGCGCAGGCTGCAGCCCTGCCAGGGCCGCGCCCAAGGCTGCCGTGACGGCGCTGGCTGTCGCCGCGGCAGGGGCGGCGACAGCCAGTGCCGCCAGAAGCTGCGGTGCGTCCGTAGTCGCTTCCGGCTCGGCCAGGAGGACGAGGTCGCTCGCGCTGCAGCCGAGCAGCAGTCGTCTAGCGCGAAAGCGTGACACGGTGCAGCTCCTCGAGGGTGGTCTCGCCGCTGGCGACCAGACGCAGCGCGGCTTCGGTCAGGCTGCGTGTGCCGTTGCGGTAGGCGACTTCCTTGAGCTGTCTGAGCGGACGTTTTTCGATGATCAACTCGCGCAACTCGTCGTTCAGATTCAGTATCTCGGCGATCGCCTTGCGCCCGCGATAACCGCTACCTCGACAGTCGCCGCAGCCGCTGCCGCGGCGGAAATCGAAATCCGCCAGCGCATCGGCGGCGATGACGAAGCGTTCGAGCTCCGCTTCGCCGGGCGTATAGGCTTCGCTGCAGCGCGCGCAGTTGACGCGCAGCAGACGTTGCGCCCAGATGCCGTTCAGCGCCGAGGCAAAGGCGTAGGGGTCGATGCCCATGTGCGTGAAACGACCGAAAACATCGAAAACATTGTTGGCATGCACGGTGGTCAACACCAGATGCCCAGTCAGCGCCGACTGCACGGCGATCTCGGCAGTTTCGCGGTCACGGATTTCGCCAATCATGATCTTGTCGGGATCGTGGCGCAGGATCGAGCGCAGGCCGCGCGCGAAAGTCAGGCCTTTCTTGTCGTTGACGGGAATCTGCAAGACGCCGGACAGCTGGTACTCGACCGGGTCTTCGATGGTGATGATCTTGTCGCGACCGCTATTGATCTCGGAAATGGCGCCGTACAGGGTGGTGGTCTTCCCCGAGCCGGTCGGACCGGTCACCAGCAACATCCCGTAGGGTTCTTCGACCAGACGCCGCAGGGCTTTCAGCGAAAGTGCGTCGAAGCCCAGCAGGTCCAGGGTCAGCGATCCGTGCGCCTCGATGACGCCACGCTTGTCGAGGATGCGCACGACCGCATCCTCGCCATGAATGCTGGGCATGATCGACACCCGCAGGTCGATGTCGCGACCGGCCACCTGAACTCGAAAGCTGCCGTCCTGTGGCGTTCGCCGCTCGCCGATATCGAGTTCGGCGAGCACTTTCAGGCGCGACACCACTTGCTCGGCGAGGGCCACGCCACTGATCTGCGCGACCGTGTCGAGTACCCCGTCGAGGCGATACTTGATGGTAATGCCGGTCGGCGTGCTCTCGAGATGCACGTCGCTCGCCGCCGCCCGTACCGCGTCATAGACGGTCGAATTAACGAGCTTGACAGCCGGGCTCGAGGCTTCGCTGAGCGACGCAAAACTGAGCACTTCGGCGCTCCGCGAATTCTCGGCGCTGCTGGCGCTATCGTGCACCAGCGACTGCACGGCATGCAGCGATTCCTCATGCTTCGACAGATAGGCCTGGATGTCGGCCGCCAGTGCCAGGCAGTAGTGCAGCGGCGCAGCGGCCAGGCTGCTCAGCCAAACCATGCAGTCGCTGTCAAAGGGATCGGCGATGACGGCGATGAGCTGGGTTTCAGCCCCCTCGCCGCTGCTGGGCAGCGAGCGCAGCAGCACACAGCCGCGCTGCTGCGCCTTGACCATCGGCAGCAGGTCGAAAGCCGTGCCACAGGCGAGCATCTCGGTGGTATCCATGACCAGCAGCTGAAAGCGCCGCGCCAGAGCGTCGACCAGCTGGCGCGGTTCACTGGCGGTCAGCGCTGCGAGCTCGCTGAGCAGCGAGCGCCCGGACAGCCGCGCCAGGCTCCTGCCCTTCTGCAGCAGGGCATCGTCGAGACTTTCGCCGCTCTGCTCGCCGGCGACGTTCATTGCAGCGCCCCCGCGAGGTCGAAAATCGGCATGTACAGAAGCACCACGATCAGCCCGACCAGGAGGCCGATGGCGGTCATCAGCACGGGCTCGAAAACCTTGGCAAAGCGCTCTATCCAGCGCGCGCTCTCGCCTTCGTAGAACAGGGCCGAGCGGGTCAGCATGGCGCCCATCTGCCCCGACCTTTCGCCGACGCGCAGCAGGCGCAGGGCGACCGGCGTCGCCAGGCCGCTGCGTTCGAAGGCCTCCGACAAGGCGCCGCCGTCAGAGATAAAACTGCGCGCCGCGCGCAGCGCATCGCGCGTTTTCGGAGAAACGGCGTCGCCGACGATATCGAGCGCCGTCAGGATGGGGATCCCCCCTTCGAGCAGCATGCCGGTGGTCAGGTACAGGCGTGACAACTCGATCACCCGGATGCGCTCACCGACACCCGGCAAGCGGGTCAGGAAAACGATCCAGCGACCGCTGCGAATGAAGTACCGCAACCAGAAAAACAACGCCGCGGCCACAACCAGCCCTCCCCCGAGCACGGCGTCGGCATTCTCGCTGACCAGCTGTCCCCAGTCGAGCAAAAGCTGTGACAGCCAGGGCAGCGAACGGCCGCTGCCCTGGTACACGGCGGCGAAACGAGGCACGACGTAAGCCATCAGGAAGACGGTCACCGCAGCACCGACAGCAAGCAGGATGGCCGGGTAGATGGCCGCACTGAGCAGCTTGCTGCGCACGGCGTCGAGCCGCGTCTGATAGTCGATATAGCGCGCCAGGGCGTGCGGCAGGTCGCCGGTCCCTTCGGCAGCCTTGACGATGCCGACGTAGAGCGGCGGGAAGACCTCAGGCTGCCCGGCCAGGGCCGCCGAAAAGCGCTGGCCTTCGCGCAGCTGGGCGATCAGTCGTTCGAGCACCGCTCGCGCAATTGCTGAGTTTTCCTTCTCGAGCAAGGCTTCAAAGGTCTCGACCAGGCTCAAGCCGGCTTCCAGCAAGGCCAGCAGCTCGGCACTAAAGAGCAGTAGCGAAAAAGCCCGGCTGCCACGCCCCGGCAAGCGCGCCGCCTCGCCGACGCCGACGCCGCCTGCCGCCTTGATCGACAGCGGCTGCAGCCGGCGTTGCTGAAGCAGCCTGCCGACCTCCCCGGCATCCGCGGCCTCGACGCTGTGCGTCTCGATCAGGTTGTCGGGAGATAGGGCACGAACTTCAAAGCGCATCCTCGCTCCGCCAGCGTCTCATTGATAGGTGACATCGGCGGCGTCGCCGGTCCCACCAGGCTGGCCATCCTTGCCGTATGAGAGGATCTCGAAGTCGCTCGTGGCGCCCGGCGAGCGATAGAGGTAGGCGTGCCCCCAGGGATCGTCGGGCACCGCCTTCTGCAAGTAGGGGCCGTTCCAGCGCGGGGCGCGGGGCGGTTTGCTGAGCAAGGCGTTGAGACCCTCTTCGCTGGTCGGGTAGCGACCGACTTCCAGGCGATAGGTGTCGAGCGCACGTGCAAAGGCCTCCACCTGCGCCTTGGCCACCCCCTGTTCGGAACGCCCCAACTGCGAGAAATACTTCGGACCGACGTAGGCCGCCAGCAGGCCAATGATGGTCACCACCACCAGCAGTTCGAGCAGGGTGAAGCCGGCGGCGGGACGCGCCTGGCGGTGGCGCGCAAGCGAGGCAGCACTGGCCGCCGCGCCAGCCGCGCCGCCGCGGTCATCGCTCCGATCTCTGCAACTAAAATGCAAGCTTCTGCTCATGGCCTGTTCCCCCGTGCCACTGCCGATAGTACCGCCGGTACATAGAGCATGGTTTCGCGATAAGGCGGAATGCGGTCGCCATTCCTGGCCACCGCTCCCTGGCCGGCGTTGTAGGCGGCCAGAGCCAGGGCCACGTTGCCGCCATGCAGACCGAGCAGGTCCTTGAGGTGGCGCACCCCGGCATCGATGTTCTGCGCCGGATCAGTGCGCTTGCTGACCCCGTAGCGCGCGGCGGTCGCCGGCATTAGCTGCATCGCACCGACGGCCCCTGCCGGCGAAACAGCGGCGGGATTGAAGCCGGATTCGACGGCCACCACTGCCGCGACCAGTTCCGGCGCCACCTGATGGAGGCGAGCGAAATGCGCGATCAACGGCGTCAACTGCCGCCGACCCTCTTCCTGGCTGACGCGGCTCGTCATTCCCGGCGCCGTGCGGCTCTTGCTGCGCACGGTCTTGCCGCGAATGAACAAGCGGTAGCTGGCATCGAGACGCTGGCTGGCGTAACGGGGACTGCCATCAACGTAGGAAACGAAAACGTTGCCGACGGTTGCCGCCTGCGCCGGCGAGAACAGCAGGCTGCTGGCAGACAGTGTTGCCAGCATCATGGAAAACCCCATACGGATCATCCGATAATGATCAGGAGTCGCCATCACCACCCTTCGTCCCCCTCCGCACGTGAGCTTCATGGTTCAGCAGCGCAAAAATCACCCGCCGAGCATAGCACGTTCGTGGACCGGAGCGCCGCTCCGATAGTCGCCCGGCGGCCGAGGCAAGCTTGCGGTTGGGTCTGTCTGAGAGAAGAGGCGGAATCTGTCGGATTATTTTACAGACCCAGCTCCCCGCATCCTTGGGCAAATTTTTGTTTCCGTTAAAGCAGCAGCTTTCGTTTCTGGCCTGGATCTTGCTTTTCTCAGTTTAGTTTCACAAATAAGGAGGAAAGAATGAAAACGATGAGGATGCTCAAGCTCGCAGCGCTGTCTGTGGCGCTGGCGGCTTCGATGGGTCTGGCTCACAGCGCTGATTGCGTCAATGGTGTGACGGCTGGCCTAAGCACAAGCGACGTTACATACGGCGTGAACGGTCCGGGATCGGGACCCTACGTAGACGCAAATGGCTGCTTCGGATATATGAGCGGCAACGACGACAACACCGATCTCAACAACGCGGCGGTTGCGGCCGGGTGGGGCAACGGCTTCCTTCAAGCCGACAAGTCCGATAGTGCCGGGTCGGCAATTCCTCTGTTCGGCGGGACTTTCACGTTTACGCTTGTGCCATCGGCCTTAAGCACTTCGGGCACGTACACACTGAGCGCCACTGACAACAACGGCGCTAGCGCACCCAACTTCCCGATCAACCTCGATTTTGTCCTGGTTCTGAAAGGCGGTCCCGGCTATGCGGGCTGGTATTTCAACGATGTCGGTTTTGACAGCAGTGGCGGCGGTGCCTGGGCGATCCAGTTCCTGAACCCTGGTAACCAAATTCCTGCCCTGTCGCACATGAGCGTGTATGTCCGCGAAGGCGACGACGGCGGCGGCGGCGGCGGCAACGTGCCTGAGCCAAGCGCCCTGGCGCTGGCGAGCCTTGCGCTGCTGGGTGCTTACGCCACGCGTCGTCGCAAGGTCTGATTCGCGCATAAAGCGTAGAACAGCCCGCTTCGGCGGGCTTTGCATTTGGCGCTGTGAAAACTCTTTCAGCCCGAGCCCACCGGCTAGAACACTGGCGAACGGGGCAACAGCAAGTCTGGCGCTCCAGGCACTCGATTTCACCGCGCAGGCCACTTTCCCGCCGGTACCGCCTTCTCGCCGTCGGCGAAGAGGCGAACACACGGATCCTCAAGTGACAGATCTAGGGAGAGCGCTTGAACTCGCCCGTCAACAGCATACCGAGTCGCGACCAAGCGCTCAGCCGCAGAGTTTGTCGGTAGGCACGCGCGTCGTTGCGAATACGCTTGACCATCTCCGGGGCGAGTACAAGTTCCAGATCGAGCCCTTTGAGCGCCTCGGCAAGCGTCTTGGCGAGCGCCTCCATGCGCTTGGCGTCGCTGCGCATCCCGAGCGCGCGATAGATTACTGCCAAGTGCATGACCGCCGGCAGGGCGGCCTGAGTCGTCACTGCCGGTCCTTCAAGCGTCTTCAGAAAGCAATCGATCGCCGCGTCGATATCGCCAAGCGCAATCGCGGCCTGCCCCCGCAATGACCAGGCACCGCATTCGAACGTCGCTGGCAGCCCCTTGCTGATTGCTTGCGCCAACAAGGCATCGGCTTCCGAAAAGCGCTCACCCTGGATTTCGCGCAAGGCCGCGGCGAAATCGGCTTTCCCGGGTCCGGTGTTCGCTCCGACTGGCACGAAACTCGTGCGGCAGTGCTCGGCGGAAACGCGGCGCGGTCCGGAAACGCCATTGCGTGGCAAGAATCGGGGATCGATTGCGGCGAGACGCTGGCGACGAACGCGCCATCGCCAGCTCGCAAACACGCCCAAGCCCAGGGCCAGTAGACTGGCTGCGGCGATCCACACAGTCCGCCGGGAAGGAATTGGCCACGTAAACGGTGCCGAAGGGGTGGCGATATTGCCTTCGGCAGTGACCGGGGTGTTGGGCGTATCCGTCAGTTGCACCGTAAAAGACCGTCCGCCGAATTCGAGTAACAGCACCTCGCCGACCTTGGCCGATCGAGCAAAGGCTATGCACAGGTTGACGCTGGCGCCTTCAACGGAGAGCTTCAGCGGCGCCGCAACGCTGGCGCGTGACAGCGCAATGCTGCGCTCGCCGCCGACAACCATCCTTGCCCCCCCCCAGCCCTGCGGATCGCGAGGCAGGTAACGACACATCACGATACTCGCACCCACAGCAAAAGCGCTTAGCACCTTCGCTTTTGCCGCCGAATCAGCAGTCCTGAGGCGTATCTCGGCAATCGCAATGGGGTCCAGGAGGGCGCCTGCCCGCACTTGCAGCCGACCCCGTAGCTGCAGGTAGCCGTCGCTCGCGCTCGAACTCTCGCGGACGAACTCGCTTCCATTGTCGATCCAGATCGCCGGGACTGACTGAACCTGCAGGCCCTCAAGGGACCATGGGTCCACTGTCGTCTGGCCGGCAGAAAGTTGCGCCCATAGGGCAATCGTGAATCCGACGAGGACTGAAGCTCGGCTAGCCATAGGTAATCACTGGGAGAAAAGAATCAATTGTTCACCTGAGGTTCACACACATCACGCAGAGGATCAAGACCGAGCCGTTGTTTTGCGACCGCTCGACCAGTCAACAAGCGCGGCGTGGCCGTTTGCAAAAAAGCGAACAGCGCTTGTGCATGCACAAACGGTGGCTCTCAAAGGCCGTCAAGAAGCTTCTTGACTTCGCCCTGCTGCGGATACTTGTCACCGAGCTTGACCAAGACCTCGAGTTCGCGGCGTGCCCCTGTGGTATCGCCCGATTTTACCAAGGCCCTGGCCAGATTCAGACGCAACTCGGGAGCGTAAGGAGCCGCCGCTGATGCTCGCTTCAGAAGTTCGGTGCCGCCGACGAGGTCGCCGCGCTCGACAAGGAGTAATCCCACGGTATCAAGGACATTGGGGTTGTCGGGCGCAAGCCGCCTTGCCCGCTCGGCGTATTCCAGTGCCTTTGGATCACCTAAACGATAGGCCGCCATGGCAAGATTGTTGAGCGCCGCGACGTCGTCCGGGTAGTCGGCCACGAGCTCGCTGTAGATACGAACCGCCAACTGGTCATCCCCAGCCGCCGTAGCCGAGTGGGCGAGATGTCTGCGAACCACTCCTTCCCTCGGGTTCGCCTTGAGCCAGTCAGCCGCGATCCTGGCCGCTTCGTCCGCACGACCCGACTTGACCAGGCTCTGATGCAAAAGAACCAGGAGTTGGGGGTTTTTCACCTGTTCGAGTCCGACCTGCAGAACACGAATGGCTTCTGGCCACCGGCTCTGCCGTAGCAATACTTGCGCCTCAAGGGAGTAGCCGATGGGATCGACGGGTTGAAGCTTCTGTAGTTCGCGCGCGGCGGCTATCGCCGCCGCCGGGCTACCGGTCTTCTCTTCAAGCGCCACCAGACGTACCGTTGCTAGCGTGTAACCGGGCCGCAACTTGAGCGCACGGAGCAAGGATTCTCGGCCAGCTTCGACGTCTCCCGTCTCCAGTTGAGCATCGGCAAGGCGCACCAGCAGCTGTGGTGAATCGGGGGCGATCAGGATTGCCTGCGCGAGCGTGGCCATGGCCAGATCAGGCTTGCCGCTTCGGCGTTGCAGGTCGGCGAGGAGCGTCAGCAGACGCTCGCTACGGGGAATTGCCCCGCTGGCTTTCTCGGCAACAGCCAGGGCCTGATCGAAATCCTTCTGGCGGATGTGGAAGAGCACCAACGAAGCCCAGGCGTTGGCGTCGCCCGGAGCGACGGCCACCGCTTTTTCGATGGTCGCGCGAATCGTCGCCGGGTCGGCCTTGCTGCTGTCGAGCCACTCCGCGTAGGCGAGCAAAATATTCGCATCGTCCGGCCGTCGTTTTATCGCGTCTTCAAAGCGGTTCCTTGCCCTTTCCGGCTTTCCGTCGGAAAAATCCAGGCGCGCCAGATGGGTCACGGACACGACGTTATCCGGTTGCAGCTCAAAAGCCATTTCAAAGGAGGCTCTCGCTTGGGCCCTCCGTCCGGCGGCAACCAGGATCTCACCCTCCATCATCAGAATCCTCGCATCGCTCGATCGCTTGCCCGCCATGCTCGCCAGGCGCTCAAGCGCCTTCTCGAATTCCTTCTGCCCGACATAGTAGTTGACCAGCAGCAAATCGGCTTCAAGGCTCGAGTCGTCCGCTGCCGACGCTTCCATCAAGGTACTGATGCCTAAGCTGGTGTCGCCGCCCGCAATACGGGCGAGCGCGAGGCCGGTAAGGGCCTTCGCGTCGGTGGCGCCTTGCGCATACGCGGTCTCGAAGAGTGAGCGGGCCGTCTTGACATCGCCTACCTGCTGATACGCGATCGCAGCGGCCATCAAGACCTCAGGCCGCTCCGGCGCCTTCGCAACCATGTCCCGCGCCAAGGCCAAGGCCATGTCCGGCCGTTGTGTTCGAAGTAGCAGCCGGATCAGCGCCCGCTGCGCCGGCAGGTTGTCTGGATCCCTCAACAATATGCTGGCGAAGTCTTTTTCGGCCAGTTCGTAGGCCTCGAGTTCGGTGTTGACCATCCCCGACAAGAGCAGGGTCGGGGTGAATTCCGGATCGTCCTTCAGAGCCTGCGCAAGGTGATCACGCGCAGCCTTCATGTCCTTGTCCTGGACCGCCATCAGCGCCAGTACGTGCTCAGTCCGCGGATGCCCCGGTACAGCCGCCTGCATCCGCTCGGCCTGTGCTCGTGCCTCTTCGACCCGCCCGGCCTGGGCAAGAAGAACGACTGCCCCGTAATGCGCGCCCACTTCGGAGGACCTGAGCTGTGTCAAGGTCTGCATGGTCTGAATAGCCGCCGGCAGATCGCCTTTGCCCAAGGCAATGCTAGCCTTGGCGCGCAAGGCCTCGATCGATTTCGGCTGACGCGACAGCACCTTTTCGAGCACCGCAGAAGCGGCTTCGTAATCCCCTTCGACGCCGTAGATTGAGGCCGTTACAGTAAGCGCTCGCGGATTTTCGGGACTGGCCTCGAAGGCCTGTCGGAGCAACTCCCTGGAAGCCTCGATATCACCCTGCAAGAGCTGCGCATATGCCTGGCTGACCAGGATGTCGGCCCTGACTTGGAGCGAAGCAATTTGCTGCGGCGGGAAGTCGGACAACAGTTTCTTGTACTCGCCAAGCTCGAGCAGCGCAAGTGCCAGCAGAGGCTTGACAGTTTCCGTGTCCATGCCTGCATCGAACGCTTTGCGCAATTCCTTCGCCGCAGCCGGAGCATTCCCGCTCTCCAGAAGAGTCTGGCCAAGCAGGAGGCGCGCCTCGGCAAACTCGGGATCGGCCTGCAGAACGCTACGCAGACGGATGAGCGCCGCGTTGGTATCACCGGCAGCCAGGTCCACCTTGGCCGACTCGAAGGCCTGGTCGCGGCTCTCTACGCAAGCACTCAGCGAGACGGCGAGCATGATCACCACTGCAGCGCTGGCAAACAAGCGACTTGTGCAACTTTTCATTGTGCGTTCCCTCCTGTGCTTGCCTGCTCGAACAGCCACTGATCAGGCCACCAACTGCGTAACGCAGCAGCCCGCCAGGCGGCAACGACACGAACGGCTACTTCGCGAAGTATCCCGAGCCCGACGAGCGCAGTCAATCGGGAGTTGAATGGCGTCGTCACCAGCAGCGGCCATGGTTAATGTGAAAGTCGCGTATGCGACTCACGAAACTCCCTTCTCCCCTCGCGGGAGAAGGGCCGGGTGAAGAGGGGGGCGGTCATGACTTTCATGATCAGGGGTGTCTCGACATGTCATGACCGTTAAACAAGTAGTCGACGTTGCCGCCACGCACCGGGGCGGGGCTTACAGCAAGCCACCGCCCCGCCCACTCCGCCAATCCGCGCGACTACTTGATACTTACCGATATCGACGTGGACGATGAATTCCCGGCGGCGTCCCTGGCGGAGAGCATGAGGACGTGATTGCCGGCCGACACCTTTTTGGTATTCCATCTCGTGCTCAAGGAGTTACCATTCGCGGTGGCACTCAATTTGCCGTCGATGTAGAGCGATTGCGTAATGCCTTCCGGGCCAAGATTGTCGCTCGCCGCGCCGCTGATGGTGACCACTTTACTCACACTGGCTCCATTGGCCGGCGAGGTGAATGCAACCGTCGGTGACGCCGTGTCAGCTGCCGCCACGATGTTGGCGACGGTGACGCTTACCGGCTGTGAGCCGGTGTAATTGCCAGCCGCATCGTAGGCATAGGCAATCAGCGTCGCCGGCCCGTCGGCGACTGCGCTGCTATCCCAGCTGAAGCCATACGGAGCGATCGTGTCGGTCGCGTAATTGCTGCCGTTGACCACCAGGTCCACCCTGGTGACGCCGACGTTGTCACTGGCAGCGACATCAACCGCCACCAGGCCAACGACCTTGCCGCCGATGGGTGCCGCGATGGCGACCGTTGGCGCTTGCATATCGGAAGCCGCTGTCGTCGCCGCAGCCAGAGTCGCTCGTGCGGCGTCGACTCGCCCCGCGCCGTAGTAGTCATCCTTGCCGACGGCGCCGAGATCGACGGAAGTCGAATAAAGAAGACTTTGCACCTGATCGCTGGCGAGTGCCGGGTTGGCCGCCATCATCAACGCGGCCGTGCCGGCGACGAGGGGGCTCGAGAACGAGGTCCCCGACCACTGACCGTAGCCACCGCCACGACTGGTCGTCAGAACGCCCAGGCCGGGCGCCGCAATGTCCACGTAACCGCCATAGTTCGACCACGAAGTTTTCGCGTCACTGCTGTCGGTTGCCGAGACGACGACCAGATTGGCGGACGAGCCGACGGTTTGCAGAGCGCCGCTGTTTCCGGCACAGACCACAGTCAGCCCGCCCTTGCTCTTGAGGTACTGCGCCGCACTTTCGACGGTGGAACTGTTGGCCACGTTTTCGTAGCTGATGTTCGCCACTCTGGCGCCATGATCGGCTGCCCAGATCAAGCCGCTGGCCATGCTGCTGAAGTAAGCGTAGGCGCTGGGGTCGGCAATGCGCACCGGCATGAGTTTCGAACGGTAAGCTACCGAAGCGACGCCAATAGCATTGTTACCGGCCGCCGCGGCGGTACCGGCGACCGCCGTGCCATGCCCGTGAACGTCCGACGTGTCGCTGTTGTTGTCGTAGACGTTCCAGCCAGGGATCAGTTGTGCGGCCAGGTCCGGGTGGCTCGCGTCGACACCGGTATCCAGGATGGCGATGATCACCTCGCTGCCGGTGGAGGTGTCCCAAGCCGCTTGCACGCCGATCTTGGTGAGGTGCCACTGGCTGGGCAACGAAGGGTCGTTGGTCGTTCCGGCTGGCGCCACGACCTGATCCTGCTCGACGAACTTGAAGTGTTTGTTCTTTGCCAGCAGCGCGGCAACAGCCCTGGCGTTGGCTTGCGGCGGCAACTGCACCACATGCACGTTTATTCCCTGGATCTTGCCAACCCGCTTGCCACCGTGCGGCTTCAGTGCCTTGTCGACTTCGGCATCGCTCAGACCGGCGCGTTGTTGAATAAGCAGCCGACCTGGTACGTATGCGATTTCCTGAGCCTTGGCCAGGGGTGGCGCGGCCAAAGCCGGCGGCGACGCGACGCCAAGCACCAGGGCCAGGATTCCGTAGCCGAGCAGCAGGCGAACAGGCCCGGCGCATGGCAAGCCAGCACTGGCCGTGGTGCAATCGGAAGCGTAAAAGGGAAATGCTTGGCGGCTCAACATGGCGGTTCTCCGTTATGTTGGCCTGACTAAGGACAGCATAGGGAGCCCGTTGATGTCGGTTGCCGAGGGCAAAGGAATCCGCCATCGCTGATGGCGCCATCCCTGACGGCACACTCGCTACGCGCCGCCCTCAGCTACTTATTCACTTGGTAGTCCCGCTGTCTTGGCCGAAGCCGTCAGACCGGTTACTTTGCGTCCCAAGCTTCCGCTTGGTTTGCCTTTTTCAAGTCAAATCAGATACGTAACCCGGGAGTGCTGGGATTTCGACTCCCGAACCACTTATTGCGAGCCCAAGCTAACACCCCCGACGACAGACGTCAAGGGTCAGACACGCGTTAAAAACAACGCCCGCCGCTCCTGCATTTTCGGGCCTGCAAGTACAACCGCTGCGAGGTGTGCTGTCATCTTTTGCTCAGATGGCCTGCCGCACCCCGCCGACCCACAGCGCTTAACGGCAGATGGTGCCTTTGACGTCGGCGCCAGAGGGGAGAAACTCGGTGCCAACGATTTCCATTGAGACACTGGCCTTGGAGAACTTCTTGGTGCCGCCAACGCCGATCAGTTGCTCGACCACGAACGAGGTCACAAAGGGCGGAAGGCCGTCGATTGGAGTTCCGGGGAGCACCACGCCGGTGTCACGCAAGAATATTTGGCCCAGTTCTTTGTCGTTTCTGGGGTCTCGATTGGCGGTAACTGTCACCACCGTTGCCGCGGTAAACATCGGCGGGCACGGATCAGATCCACACATTGCCGGCGGAGACGGGAGTTGATTGACTGTAAATGCCGATAGAGACGAAGCCTCAACCTTACGCCCTTCCAGCATTACGTCAGAAATAACCCCTGAAAAACAGAGGCCTTGCGTCGTCTCAGGCAAAACCTCGAACAAGAAGACAGCGTCCTCGAAAGCGCGCTCCGCTCGCCTTACCGCCTTGAAATCGTTACAAGTTGTCGCGGTCGGTAGATTCAATTTCAGCGTTCCTTGAAACGGTTCACAACGAGAATCCGCCGTCGCAACACCGGCGCCACCGCACAGCAACAAACCACCCGTTACCATAGCTGCAAGTTTTTTCATGGCTTTTCTTCCTTCGTGATGTTGAAAAACAGGGAACGCCAGTATAGATCGGCTCGCCGACCCGTGAAAGTTGCAAAAAATATCTGAGAAAATCTCATTAATTCAACCGGAAATACAAGAGAATCGGCCGTCGCCCTGTGCGCCGTTTGACGCGTCAGGAAGCCTGACTGGCGACCGGTCGCGCCGGGTCACTACACCATTCGCTCCACGAACCGGCATACAGACGTGCCTCATGCAAGCCGGCAATTTCCATGGCCAGGAGATTGTGACAGGCGGTGACGCCCGAACCACAGCTCATCACCGCCTGTTTCGGATCGATCCCGGCGAGCAACGCCAGCAGCTCCCGGCGCAGTTCGGCGGCGGAGCGAAAACAGCCTTCGCTATCGAGATTATCGCGGAAGAAGCGATTGCGCGCACCGGGAATATGGCCGCCGACCGGGTCGAGCGTTTCGTTCTCGCCACGGAAGCGATCCGGGCTGCGGGCGTCAATCAGGCAGAACTGGCCGTTGCTAACATCAGCCAGGACCTCCTGAGTCGTGGCTACCCAGTCACGTGGCGATCCCGCGAAACGCGCTGCGGCAACTTCTGGTGACGCCGTCGACAGCGGCCTGCCCTCGGCGACCCAGCGCTCGATGCCGCCGTCGAGAACAGCGACACGATCGTGGCCCAGCCAACGCAGCAACCACCATAGTCGACTGGCGATCATCCCGCCTGCGTCGTCGTAAGCGACCACCTGCGTTTCTCCTGAAACGCCGGCAGCGCCCAGCATGGCGGCGAGAAGCTGTGGGTCCGGCAGGGGATGGCGGCCGTTGCTGCCATTCATCGGCCCCGACAGGTCGCGATCCAGATGCAGGAAACTCGCCCCCGGAAGATGCCCGGAGGCGTAGGCCCGAGCACCGGCCTCGGGATCCGTCAGTTGATGGCGACAATCAAAAACGCGCCAGCCCGGCTCATCGAGATGATGAGCCAGGAGAGCGGTACTGACGACCGTCGAGTAGCTCACGCCAGCCCCTCCCCGTCCCCTTCGGCCAGCCACGCGCGGGCTTCGACTTCTTCGTCGAAAACGCGCATCTCGGCTTCGACGAAAATCTGTGACAACCAGGCGCTCCACGCCACCCACTGACTTTCAGTGAGCACCGCAATGCGGCTGAAATCCTTGGCATGGGCACGCGAAAAGACGATATCTTCCCAGGCGACGTCGAGAGTGAAATCGGCCATCTCGCGCAAGTCGAAAAACAGGTCAACCTGCCCCTCGAACTGAATGACGTAATTGACGGCGTTTTCGAACTCCTGATAATCGGCGAGCGTGAATTCCGCATAAACCGTGACCTCGACCCGCCTGGGCCGGTTTTCGATGACTATCATGGCCTCCTCCCTTTTTTGGTTGCGCAAGTGTAGCACCAGTCCCATCGCCAGCGATTGTGCCACGCTCTGGCCAGAAGCGGGGGCGCGAGAATGCTTTCCATTTGTTGACCACGGGGCCACTAATACGCTATTTTCGGCGGTTTGATTCGAGCCTCTCCGATGCCACGACCGAACTCCGAGAAAGCCGTCGACGGCGCCGCACGCGCTTCGGACGCGGTGACCATTGGCAAACTGAAATTCGAGGCGGCTCTTGCCGAACTTGAACAGCTGGTCCAGGACATGGAGGGAGGCCGCCTGCCACTCGAGGAGTCACTGGCGGCGTATCGCCGTGGCAGCGCACTATTGACGCACTGCCAGCAACAGCTCAGCGAGGCCGAGGCGCAAATCCAGGTGCTCGAGAACGGCGCGCTGCGCGCTTTCGAACCCACTGGCGGCGAGGCCAAATGAGCGTGCCGACAGCACTTGCCCCTGCGCCAGCGCCAGGGACGCTCGCCTTCCCGGACTGGATGCGTCGCGTCCAGGTACAGGTCGAAGCAGCTATCGCCGGCAACTTGCCGCCTGCTGAAGCGATTCCGGCTCGTCTGCACCGGGCGATGCGCTATGCCAGCCTGAATGGTGGCAAACGGATACGACCGTTGCTCGTTTTCGCGGCCGGCGAACTGACCGCGGCCCCTGCGCAACAGCTGGAAGTGGTGGCCTGTGCAGTCGAGCTGATCCACAGCTATTCGCTGGTCCATGACGACCTGCCGTCAATGGATAACGACGTGCTGCGACGCGGCCGGCCGACCTGCCACGTCGAGTTCGATGAAGCGACGGCCTTGCTGGTTGGTGACAGCCTGCAAGCGCTGGCTTTCGAACTGCTGGCGCGCAAGGATTTCGGCGAGCCGGGCCGGCAACTGGAAATGCTGCGCCTGCTGGCCCGCGCCAGCGGCTCGTGTGGCATGGCGGGCGGCCAGTCGATTGACCTCGAAGCGATCGGCAAGAACCTCAACCAACCCGAACTCGAACTGATGCACGCACTCAAGACCGGCGCCTTGATCCGTGCGGCAGTGCTGCTCGGCGCCCTTTGCGGCGCGGCCTTGAGCACCGACGAAAGCACGTCGCTCGACCGCTTTGCCAAACGTGCCGGCCTGCTTTTCCAGGTCGTCGACGACATCCTCGATTGCACGGCCAATACTGCGACCCTCGGCAAGACAGCCGGCAAGGATGCGGCCGCCGAAAAGCCGACCTACGTCAGCCTGATGGGCCTCGAACGCGCCCGCGAGTTTGCCGACGATCTAAGAAAACAGGCGCTCGAAGCGCTCACAGCTTTCGGCGAACGCCGCCAGCGCCTGCTCGAACTCACCGACTTCATTACCCAGCGCAAATTCTAGGCGCCGCTTCCGCTCACCGCCCGCCGCCACCAGCGAGCGCTTCTGCAGGACCCAAACGAGACCATGACCCTTTACCCTCTGCTCGACACCATCAGCGATCCTGCGCAAGTGCGCAAGCTCGACCGCCGCCAGTTACCACAACTGGCTGACGAGTTGCGCGCCTTTCTGGTCGAGTCGGTTTCCCGGACCGGTGGTCACCTCTCGTCGAACCTCGGCACGGTCGAGCTGACAGTCGCCCTGCACTATGTCTTCGATACGCCGCACGACCGCCTGGTGTGGGACGTCGGCCACCAGACCTATGCGCACAAGACGCTCAGCGGCCGCCGCGAAGGGATGGCCAAGCTGCGCATGCACGGCGGCATCTCGGGCTTTCCGAAACGCGGCGAAAGCCCGTACGACACTTTCGGCGTCGGTCACTCGTCGACGTCGATCTCGGCGGCCCTGGGCATGGCGCTGGCTGCCAAGATCAAGCACGAAACCCGCAAAGTGGTGGCCATCATCGGCGATGGCGCGATGTCCGCCGGGCAGGCCTTTGAAGCCCTCAACAATGCCGGCGTCGCCGACGCCGACATGCTCGTCGTTCTCAACGATAACGACATGTCGATCTCACCGCCGGTGGGAGCGCTCAACCGCTACCTGGCACGACTCTTCTCCGGCAACACCTTCAACGCCGCGCGCAAGGCCGGCGAGAAGATTCTCGACTTTTCGCCGTCCTTGCTCGAATTCGCCAAGCGCGCCGAGGAACACGTCAAGGGAATGCTGACCCCGGGGACGCTGTTCGAAGAACTCGGCCTCAACTACATCGGCCCGATCGACGGCCACGATCTCGAATCGCTGGTGCCGACGCTGCTCAACCTGAAGAACCTAAAGGGTCCGCAGTTTCTGCACGTAATCACCAAAAAGGGGCAGGGTTACAAACTGGCCGAGGTCGATCCGATCCTCTACCACGGAGTCTCGAAATTCCAGCCGGAAGTCGGTATCGCCGGCGGCAAACCGGGCGCAAAACCGACCTACACGCAGGTTTTTGGCGACTGGCTGTGCGACATGGCGGCCGCGGATCCGAGACTGGTCGGGATCACGCCGGCGATGCGCGAAGGCTCCGGCCTGCTGCGCTTCAGCGAGTGTTACCCCGATCGCTATTACGATGTCGGCATCGCCGAGCAGCACGCCGTCACCTTTGCCGCCGGCCTGGCCTGCGAAGGCATGCGGCCGGTGCTGGCCATCTACTCGACCTTCCTGCAGCGTGGCTACGATCAGCTGATACACGACGTGGCTTTGCAAAACCTGCCGGTAGTCTTCGCGCTCGACCGTGGCGGCCTGGTTGGCGCTGACGGCCCGACACACCACGGTGCTTTCGATATTTCCTTCCTGACCTGCATCCCGAACATGGTGCTGATGACGCCGACCGACGAAGACGAGTGCCGCAAGATGCTGACCACCGCCTATCAGCTGGACGGACCGAGCGCCGTGCGCTACCCGCGGGGCAGCGGCACCGGCGCGCCGATCGACAAGACGCTGCTCGGCTTACCGCTCGGCAAAGGTGAAATTCGCCGCCGCGGGGCCGAGGTAGCGCTGCTCGCTTTCGGCAGCATGCTGACGCCGGCGCTCGAAGCGGCTGCCGAGCTCAACGCCACGGTGGCCAATATGCGCTTCGTCAAACCGATCGACCGCGAGCTTATTCTCGCCCTGGCAGCGGAACATTCCCTGCTGGTCAGCGTCGAAGAGAATGCCTTGATCGGTGGTGCCGGTTCCGAGGTCGCGCGAGTTCTCGAGGAAGTTGCCGGCACCACGCGACTCC
The DNA here is from genome assembly GCA_003332265.1 of Candidatus Accumulibacter meliphilus. Classification (GTDB taxonomy): domain Bacteria; phylum Pseudomonadota; class Gammaproteobacteria; order Burkholderiales; family Rhodocyclaceae; genus Accumulibacter; species Accumulibacter meliphilus. The sequence continues at coordinate 148,429 of QPGA01000001.1, read as the reverse complement.
TGCGCCTGGGAATTCCCGACCGCTTCATCGATCATGGCGACCAGGCGCTGCTGCTGGCCGAGATCGGCCTCGACGGCGACGGCATCGTCGCCGCGGTGCGCGCCCGGCAGGGCAGTAGCGCAGGCGCGCCCGAGGAAATCGTTGCCGGCAGCATATGAACACCCATCAGGAGCAGTAATGAACGCACCAGAAAACCCGCAACCGACCACGATGGTGGACGTCCAGGGCTCAGCCGATACCCGCCGCATCGCCATCAACAAGGTCGGCATCAAGGCGATACGCCACCCGGTCAAGGTGCTCGACAAATCCGGCGGCGTACAGCACACGATCGCCGTGTTCAACATGTATGTCAGCCTGCCGCACAACTTCAAAGGCACCCACATGTCGCGTTTCGTGGAAATCCTCAACAGCCACGAACGCGAAATTTCCGTCGAAAACTTCCCGGCCATGTTGCACGACATGGTGCAGCGGCTGGAAGCCGAGAGCGGGCACATCGAAATGAGCTTTCCGTATTTCATCAACAAGACCGCACCGGTATCGGGCGTGCAGAGCCTGATGGATTACGATGTCACCCTGATTGGCGAGATTGGCCGTGAGGGTATCGAATCGACGATAAGGGTTGCCGTTCCCGTCACCAGCCTGTGTCCGTGCTCAAAGGAAATTTCCGAGCGCGGCGCGCACAATCAACGCTCGCACGTGACGGTCACGGTCAGAATCAACGATCACCTGTGGATCGAAGAACTGGTGCAATTCGTCGAAGGGCAGGCGTCCTGCGAGCTCTACGGCCTGCTCAAGCGCCCGGACGAGAAATACGTCACCGAACGTGCTTACGACAATCCGAAGTTCGTCGAAGACATGGTGCGCGATGTCGCCGCACGCCTCAACGCCGAGCGCCGTATCGATGCCTATATGGTCGAGTCCGAGAACTTCGAGTCGATCCACAATCATTCGGCGTACGCGTTGATCGAGAAAGACAAACAGGCTGCAGCTTCCTGACCTGCGCGCCTGCGACCCAGGCCAGGCCGAAAACAAAAGTGGCGAAGTCGAGAGACTTCGCCACTTTTTCGTTTACCGCGCTAGCGCCGCTGTTCAGCGTTGCTTGCGGACCAGCTTTTCCTTGATCCGCGCCGACTTGCCCGAACGCTGGCGCAGGTAGTACAGCTTGGCACGACGGACGTCGCCACGACGCTTGACTTCGATCGCCGCGACCAGCGGCGAATAGGTCTGGAAGGTACGCTCGACGCCCTCGCCCGATGAAACCTTGCGCACGATGAAGCTGGAGTTGAGACCGCGATTGCGCTTGGCAATCACGACGCCTTCATAGGCCTGCAAACGCTCGCGCGTTCCTTCCCGCACCTTGACCTGGACGACGACGGTGTCGCCCGGCGCGAAGACGGGAATGACTTTGCCCAGACGGGCAATTTCTTCTTGTTCAAGTTGCTCGATCAGATTCATATTCTTGACTCCATGTATGCGAACTACGCATTCTTGTCCTGACCGCATTGCTCCTGAAACTGCACCAGGAGTTGCGTTTCCGTTTTCGACAATGAACGCCCCGCCAACAACTCGGGACGCCGCTGCCACGTTCGACCCAGCGCCTGTTGCAGACGCCAGCGTCGTATTTCCTCGTGATGACCGGACACGAGAACATCCGGCACCCGCCGCCCGTCGTACTCCTCGGGCCGCGTATAGTGCGGGCAATCCAGCAAGCCCGCGACAAACGAATCCTGTTGTGCCGATTCGGCGTCGTTCAGCACGCCCGGCAACTGCCTGACGACGGCATCGATCAGCGCCATCGCCGGGATTTCGCCACCCGAAAGCACGAAATCGCCAATAGAAATCTCTTCGTCGACGCGGGCGTCGATCAGCCGCTCGTCGATCCCTTCGTAACGCCCGCACACCAGCACCAACGCTTCCTTGCCCTGTGCCAACTCGATCACCCGCTGGTGCGTCAGCAACGAGCCCTGCGGCGACAGACAGATGACGCGGCTGGCCGCCGCACCAGCGGCCTGCTGTCGTGTCTTGGCCGCCGCGATCGCCGCCGCCAGCGGCGCCGCCATCATCACCATTCCCGGGCCACCGCCGTAGGGCCGGTCGTCGACAGTGCGATGCCGGTCGGCCGTGAAGTCACGCGGATTCCACAGCTGCAAATTCCAGCGCCCGGTCTCCAGCGCCCGACGGGTCACCCCGGAATGGCTCACCGCGGCAAACATTTCGGGAAACAAGCTCAGCACATCAACGACAAATGCGTTCTCGCGCGCGGGCACGTCTTCTGGCGAAGTCACCAAGTCACCACGTCACCAGTCGATTTCCCAGTCCACGCGAACACGCGCCTGCGCCAGCTCAACTTCCAGCACCACTGCGGCAACAAAGGGCAGCAGTCGTTCGGCGCCCTGGCCATCGCCGACGCGCAAAACCGCGTTGGCCGGCGTCTCGATCAGACCGAGAATCCTGCCCAGCGACTGGCCATGGGTATTGACGACCTCAAGGCCGATCAGATCGGCCCAGTAGTATTCGTCAGCCACGGTCGGCGGCAAGGCCTGGTGCGGAACACCAACCAGCAGCCCGGCAGCGGCCTCGGCAGCAGACCGGTCGGCAACACATTCGAGCTGCGCCAGCAGCATCTCGTTACGCAGATCGCACTTGATCAGCCGCGTCGGCCGCCACAACTCGGGCGCTTCGCCCTCGCGGCCCAGCCACCATTGCGGCAGTCGCGACCAAGCCAGCGGATCATCGGCAAACGGATAAACACGCACCGCGCCCTGCAAGCCGTGCGGACCAGCGATCTTGCCGAGGACAACGATTTCGCCGCTGACCTGGCTGCCTTCGCGGCCTTCGCCATCAGCCGGCCGAACGTCGAGTCCCGCAACAGCGCCAGTCCCTGCAGACAGCGAACCGGCAGGCAAAGCTCAGGCTGCTAGCTTGGCGGCCGACTGCTTGACCAGGCGGGCACAGGTCATCGACAGTTGTGCGCCCTGCCCCTGCCAGTAGCTGATGCGGTCTGTGGCGATGCGCAGGCTCTCTTCCTTCTCCGAGGCCAGCGGATTGTAGAAACCGACACGCTCGATAAAGCGACCATCGCGGCGTTGGCGTGAATCAGCAACCACCATATTGTAGAAGGGGCGCTTCTTGGAGCCCCCACGAGCGAGACGAATGACAACCATGATCAGCTCTTCCGAAATCAGAAAAAGAGGCGGATTATAGCAAAAAAGCACCTTTTCAACATGATCTTGCTGCACCCTGGCTCGACGTCCGCTGGCGAGCGCGGGAGGAGAGGAAGGCACACGCTTGCCGCTAACGGTCATGACCTGTCGAGATACCCCGAATCATGAAAGTCATGACCGTTTCCCTCTTCCCCAGACCCTTCTCCCGCGAGGGGAGAAGGGCGCTTCGTGAGTCGCTTGCGCGACTTTCACATTAACCAGCAGTTGAAGCTTGCAGGTTATAATCCAGACGGCGAAGGTCGACAACCACGATGTTGATTCTTTAATTTTTGGTCGACCGAGCCGTAGTTGCCAATGCGCCGAAAGGGACAAGCTACCAGTCCAAGGAACGGCGTGACGACGCAAACTTGTTTGGCAGGTGGCCAGATGACCAACACCGCTTTCGATGAGCAGGATGCGGCGAGAGCCGTGACTGCGCACTCCGGCATACGCACCATTCTGCAATGGCTTACGTCGCCGATGGCACCCCACCCGGCTGAGGAACTCCCCTCACTGCGTGCGCAGGTCAAAGCCTGGCACGAGGTTGGCGGTTCCGCAAAGGAGCGCGCCCTGGCTCTGAACGGCTTGTACGAGCGCAGCTTCAGCGTTGTAGCGGCACTGCTTCCGGAACTGACCGAGCTGATGTTGCCGATCCCACGCAAATCACGGCGCCTGGTGCGCAGCGTCCTCGATCTGCTGCAAATGCTTGCTGATGACACGCTGGAGATGATCGAAGGGGTCGCTTCGCACGACACAAGCGACCGGCATCAAGCGCCCGATCTCGCGCTGTGGCGTAGCCTGCATGCCCTCGCGCAGCAACTGATGATCGCTCATCTGATCGCCTCTCCGGCACCGACCGGCGCCTGGCAGCAACTGCACCAGACCTATGCCATGGCACGATCCCGGCATCTTGAAGCGACTGTCCCACGCGGGCAGTCACGGAAACTTCAGCACATCTACCACGCAGCGATTCTGCTCGGCTGCGCCCAGCCAGCGTCATTGACTGCACGTGAGGTGGTCTTCCTGGCCGCTTACTTCGAGCGCTTTGCCGGCCAGATCGAGAGCATTTCAGCAGAAAGCGCTGCAACCGCGGCCCCGGGAACCTTCTGGGTCGATCCAACACGCGACGCACCTGCCCTGCCCTTTTCGCGCAAGCTGGCACCGTCGACTGCGCCACTCGAATACTTTTCCTGCGCCGGGCTGGGCCTTCTGCTGAAGACGCAGATCGCCCAGCTCAACGCCGGCACGCCAGCCGAAGAGATCGGCTTGCCCGAGCTGGCCAGAACGCCCGCTGGCGTCGGCGTCCTGCGCCGCCTGGCGGGACGCTGGAATGACTTCGGCAAGCGCCGCTTTCATCGCCGCAGACAGAACTATCGAACGGTCCTGGGTAGCGGACTCGATGGACTCTGGCAACTTTGCAAGCAGGACGACACGGCCGCGGTCGAGCTGTCCCGCTGGATGATCACCAACGAAAGCCCGGACGGCTATGCCATCATGCATGTCTCCGGCAAGATTGGCACCCTTTCGGTTGGCAATGTCGCCGCAGTGCGCACCGGTGACGAGAAAGACTGGCAGATCTGCCTGGTGCGTTGGGCGGTCTCGGAGAACCCTGAACATCTGGAGCTTGGCCTGCAAATCCTTTCACCAAAAGCTGTCCCGGCGACTCTCGCCCGGCCTGCAGACGGCGAAGGAACGGAGCATCTGCGGGTTCTGGTACTGCCGGAAATTCCTTCGCAGCGCAGTAGCCAACTACTGGTCGTGGCGTCGGGCGCGCTCATCCAGAACAACGAGAAACTGCTGCTGGTTATCGAAGGCGAGAACCTCGCGGTTCGTGAAGTACAGAGCATCGGCATTGATGAGCAAACCGGGAGCGTTGACATCCTGACGATACAAGCTGACCCGACGCACTTCTAGGCAGCCCACGACCGGTGCTGCCATAACCCCGCCGAAAACGCACAGCCACTCGGCTGGCACTCGTCTTTGCCGGCGGAAAAGAGCCATCGGACGCAGTTTCCCGGATAATGGCGCGATGTCAGAAATACTCGTTCTCTACTATAGCCACCGAGGGTCGGTACGGGCCCTCGCCCTGCAAATCGCGCGCGGTATCGAGTCAAGGGACGGCGTCACAGCACGTCTGCGGACGGTTCCCAAGGTGTCGCCCGTTTGCGTGGCAAGCGCCCCGGAAATTCCAGCCGACGGCGCCCCTTACGTCGAAGCTGCCGACCTTGACGAATGCATCGGCCTGGCGCTCGGCAGCCCGACGCGTTTCGGCAATATGGCGGCGCCGATGAAATACTTCTGGGATAGCACCGCCGCGCAATGGTCGTCGGCAACCCTGGTCGGTAAGCCTGCCTGCGTCTTCACATCGACGGCCAGCGCTCATGGCGGACAGGAGAGCACCCTGTTGTCGATGATGCTGCCGCTCCTGCATCACGGCATGCTGCTGATCGGCTTGCCCTATAGCGAAGCGGCCTTGTCCAGCACTCGCAGCGGTGGCACACCGTATGGTGCCAGCCACCTCGCAGGTACCGCCGGCACACCGACGCTTAGCGAAGAAGAGCGCCACCTCGCTTTCGCGCAAGGGCGCAGACTCGCCGCCATTGCCATGAAGCTCAGCTGCTGATGATCCGCGCCCTCTACCTGACGGCGTGCAGCAGCCTGATTGCGCTGATTTTCCTGTGCCTCGCCTGGGAGTTGCGTCTGGCACCGGTCCTGCCTGGCGGCTCGTGGCTGGCGCTGAAGTGCCTGCCGCTGCTGGCACCCTTGTTCGGAATCCTCAACGGCCGCCGCTACTCGTACCAGTGGGCGAGCATGCTGATTCTGCTCTACTTTACCGAGGGGATCGTGCGCGCCACCACCGAAACGGGGACAGGACAGGCGCTGGCCATTGCCGAAACCGTCCTCGCGCTGACGTTCTTCTGCGCCAGCGTCGCCTACGCCAGACTCACGCGCCCATCAGCACATCAAGCAGAGGCGTCGGCGCGTCCGTAGCCGCTGCTCTCTCCGTCAAGTCACGGCCGAGATCAAACGTCCGCCTGCGGGTCGACGCGATCGGGAATCTGCAGCTTGTTCAAGGCGTTGAGATACGCTTTTGCTGACGCGATGACGATATCGGTGTCCGCACCATTGCCGTTCACGATACGGCTGCCTTTCCCGAGGCGCACGGTCACTTCGCCCTGCGCGTCAGTGCCGGTCGTGATCGCATTGACAGAGTAAAGCAACAACTGTGCGCCGCTGCTGGCAACCGACTCGATCGCCTTGAAAGTCGCGTCGACCGGCCCGCTGCCGATCCCCGCCGCTTTTTTCTCCACGCCATCGACGCTCAGCGTCACATTCGCGGCCGGCGTCTCACCGGTTTCCGAGCAGACGCGCGAATAGACCAGCTTGTAGTACTCACCTTCCTGCGTGAACTCCTCGTCGGACACCAGTGCCTGCAGGTCTTCGTCAAAAATCTCGTGCTTCTTGTCAGCCAGTTCCTTGAAGCGGGCAAAGGCAGCATTCAGCGCCTCTTCGCTATCGAGCACGATAGCCAAGGCCGACAGCCGCGACTTGAAGGCGTTGCGTCCCGAGTGCTTGCCGAGGACCAGCTTGTTCTGCGCCCAGCCGACATCCTCGGCGCGCATGATCTCGTAGGTTTCACGGTGTTTGAGGACGCCGTCCTGATGAATCCCGGACTCGTGCGCAAAGGCATTGGCGCCAACGACGGCCTTGTTGGGCTGCACCGGATAGCCGGTGATCTGCGACACCAGCTTGGACGCCGGGACGATCTGGGTGGTGTCGATACGCGTCTGCACCGGGAAAAGGTCGCTGCGCGTTCTGACCGCCATCACCACCTCTTCGAGCGAGGCATTGCCGGCACGTTCGCCAAGGCCGTTGATCGTGCATTCGACCTGGCGGGCGCCGGCGAGTACCGCCGACAGCGAATTGGCGACCGCCATTCCCAGGTCGTTGTGGCAGTGCGTGGACCACACCACCTGCTGCGCACCTGGCACCCGTTCGATCAGCGTACGCATCAGTTCGCCCCACACCGACGGAACACTGTAGCCAACCGTATCGGGAACGTTGATCGTTCGCGCACCGGCTTTGATCACTTCCTCGAAAACCCGGCACAGGAAATCAACGTCGGAGCGCACCGCGTCTTCCGCCGAGAACTCGACGTCGTCGGTATATTCGCGCGCCCAGTGCACCGCGCGTACGGCCGACTCGACCACCTGGTCGGGCGTCATGCGCAGCTTCTTCTCCATATGGATCGGGCTGGTCGCGATGAAGGTATGAATACGGCCGCTCACCGCCGGCTTGATGGCTTCACCCGCGCGACGAATGTCGTTCTCGTTGGAACGTGCCAGGGAGCACACGGTAGACTCCCTGATGATCGTGGCGATCGATTTGATGGCGTCGAAGTCGCCCGGCGAAGCAGCGGCAAACCCTGCCTCGATCACATCGACCTGCATGCGCTCGAGCTGGCGTGCCACACGCAGCTTTTCGTCCTTGGTCATCGACGCACCCGGGCTCTGTTCGCCATCGCGCAAGGTGGTATCAAAAATTACCAGATGATCTTTCATGTCCCGACTCCGAAGGTGAGGATGGCAATGCACGCTGTTGGTGCGCTGCGCTACCGTGAAAGTCGCGTAGACGACGTTCACATTAAGCGCTTGGTGGCGGCGGCGGCGGTGATGATGCCTTGTGCCGAAATCGGCGGCTTAGCGCGAGGACATAACCGGAGAGGGCATAGGCCACGAAAAGGGCAAACAGGGCGACCGGCGTGTCGTAGGACACAAAGGCGAAGCCAAGGGCAATGGCGACGACGAAAATAAAGGGCACGCTGCGCCGCAGATTGACGTCTTTGAAGCTGTAGAACTGGACGTTGGTGACCATCGAGATACCGGCAAAAATGACCAGCAAGCAGGCGCCCCAGCGCACGTCAGCTGCGGCGACATCCTTGTCGATCATCACCCACAGGAAAGCCGTCACCAGTGCCGCAGCCGCCGGACTCGGCAGGCCATGGAAGTAGCGCTTGTCGATGACTTCCAGGGTGGTATTGAAGCGCGCCAGGCGCAGGGCCGCACCGGCACAATAGATGAAGGCTGCAATCCAGCCGAGTCGCCCAAGGTCTTTGAGTGCCCAGGCGTAGCTGACCAGAGCCGGCGCGACGCCGAAGGAAACCATATCCGACAGCGAATCGTACTCGGCACCGAAAGCACTCTGGGTACGCGTCATTCGCGCCACTCGCCCATCGAGGCCGTCGAGCACCATGGCCACGAAGATCGCCACGGCAGCCGCCTCGAAACCGCCCTTCATCGCCTGGACGATGGCAAAGAAGCCGCAAAACAATGCCGCGGTGGTAAACAGGTTCGGCAACAGGTAGATCCCTCGGCGCCGCAACTCCGGGTTGAAGAGGGTCTTGCGAGGTTTTATTTCTGGCATTGCGCTGTTGTCGTATGGCTGCGGACGCAGGCCGGTTCAGAGCGAAGGAAAGCCGGGAAAGCAGCTACCCCGACTGAAATCCGATACAGAGAGGGACAAGTCATGAGTGAATCAAGGTCTCGGTCTTCTTGCCCGTCGATCGAGCGACCATGATCGCCCCACCGCCAGGCAAGTGACTGGTGGCTGCGCCGATCAGTTCTTGCTCTGATCAACGAGCCTGTTTTTCTTGATCCAGGGCATCATGTCGCGCAGTTTGGCGCCGACAATCTCGACCTCGTGTTCAGCCATCAGGCGACGACGTGCGGTCATCTCGGGGTAGTTGGTACGCCCCTCGAGAATGAACATCTTCGCGTAGTCGCCGTTCTGGATTCGCTTCAGCGCCGCACGCATGGCGACCCGGGACTGTTCGTTGATGACCTCTGGCCCGGTCACGTATTCGCCATACTCGGCGTTGTTCGAGATCGAGTAGTTCATGTTGGCGATGCCCCCTTCGTACATCAGGTCGACGATCAGCTTGAGTTCGTGGAGACACTCGAAGTAGGCCATCTCCGGCGCGTAGCCGCCCTCGACCAAGGTCTCGAAGCCCATCTTCACCAGTTCGACAGCGCCACCGCAGAGAACCGCCTGCTCGCCGAAAAGATCGGTCTCGGTCTCTTCACGGAAGTTGGTTTCGATCACCCCGCCCTTGGTGCCACCATTCGCGGCGGCATAGGAAAGAGCAATGTCTCGGGCTTTGCCGGAACGATCCTGATGGACCGCGATCAGCGACGGGACGCCGCCACCCTTGAGATACTCGGAGCGTACCGTGTGCCCCGGACCCTTCGGCGCAACCATGATCACGTCGACATCGTCACGCGCGACAACCTGGTTGTAATGAACATTGAAGCCGTGCGCAAAAGCCAGCGCCGCGCCCTTCTTCATGTTCGGCGCGACATCGGTGTTGTAGACCTGCGGAATGGTCTCGTCGGGCAGCAGCATCATCACCACGTCAGCGCCCTTGACGGCGGTAGCGACTTCGGCGACTTTCAGGCCGGCCTGCTCGGCCTTGCTCCACGAAACGCCATCCTTGCGCAAACCAACCGTCACCTTGACGCCGGAATCACTGAGGTTTTGGGCGTGCGCGTGGCCCTGGGAGCCGTAACCAACGATGGTCACTTTTTTGCCCTTGATCAAGGAAAGATCAGCGTCCTTGTCGTAGAAAACTTTCATTCAATTTCCTTTTTTACTGGTCGGTCTGATTAGATTTTTAGGATGCGCTCGCCGCGGCCGATGCCGCACACGCCGGTACGAACGGTTTCGAGAATCAGTCCGGCGTCGATCGCCTGGATGAAGGAGTCGAGTTTTGCGCCACTGGCGGTCAGCTCGATGACGTAGGTCGATTCGGTGACGTCGATGATGTGGCCACGAAAGATGTCGGCCAAACGCTTGAGTTCCTCGCGGTCCTTGCCGGTGGCGCGAACCTTGAGCAGCATCAGTTCGCGCTCGACATGCGCTGCCTCGGAGAGATCGACGACCTTGATGACGTCGATCAGTTTATTCAACTGTTTGGTGATCTGCTCGATCACGGCGTCGGTACCCGAGGTGACGATGGTCAGGCGAGACAGCGAGACGTCCTCCGTCGGAGCCACGGTGAGAGTCTCGATGTTGTAGCCGCGCGCCGAGAACAGACCGGCCACCCGCGACAGAGCTCCCGCCTCGTTCTCCAGCAGGATTGAAATAATGTGTCGCATCTTGTCTTTCCCTTACAGATCTTCGGTCAGTAGCATGTCCGCCAGACCTTTGCCGGCCGCCACCATCGGAAAGACATTCGCCTTCTGATCGGTGATGAAATCGATGAATACCAGATCGTCCTTGTGGTCGACGAAGGCCTTCTTCAGCGCGCCTTCGACATCTTCGGGCCGTTCGACGCGAATGCCGACGTGGCCATAAGCCTCGGCGAGCTTGACGAAGTCGGGCAGGGAGTCCATGTACGACTCCGAATAACGACTGCCATAGAACATTTCCTGCCACTGGCGGACCATGCCCAGGTAGCGATTGTTGAGGTTGATGATCTTGATCGGCAGACGGAACTGCTTGGCGGTTGATAGCTCCTGAATACACATCTGGATCGAGCCTTCGCCGGTGACGCAGGCGATCGGCGTTCCCGGATTTGCCAGTGCTGCACCCATGGCGTACGGCAGGCCGACACCCATCGTCCCGAGACCGCCGGAGTTGAGCCAGCGGCGCGGTTGATCAAACTTGTAGTACTGCGCGGCCCACATTTGATGCTGACCAACGTCGGAAGTCACGATCGCCTTGCCCTCCGTCACTTCATAGAGTTTTTCGATGACGTATTGCGGCATGATGATGCTCTTCTTCTTGCGGTATTTCATGCACTGCTTGGCGCGCCACTCATCGATCTGCTTCCACCAGTCGGCCAGCACCGCCGCATCCGGGCCGGCACTACCGGCATCGAGCAGCTTGAGCATTTCGTCGAGGACGTCCGGGACGTTGCCGACGATCGGCACGTCAACCTTGACGCGCTTGGAAATCGACGATGGATCAATGTCGATGTGGATGATCTTGCGCGGAATGGACGAAAAGTTGTCTGGATTGCCAATTACCCGATCGTCGAAACGCGCGCCGATAGCCAGCAGGACGTCACAGTTCTGCATCGCCAGGTTGGCCTCGACGGTACCGTGCATACCCGGCATGCCGAGAAACTGCTGGTCGCTTGCCGGATACGCACCGAGGCCCATCAAGGTATTGGTAATCGGAAAGCCCAGCCGGCGCACCAGCTTGGTCAACTGTTCGGCACCGTTGGACAGAATGACCCCGCCACCGGTATAAACCATCGGCCGCTTGGCCTCGAGCAAGAGGTGTAGCGCCTTCTTGATCTGTCCCAGATGCCCCTTGACGACGGGGTTGTAAGAGCGCAGCTGAATCGTCTCCGGATACTCGAACCTGCACTTGGCGGCGGTGATGTCCTTGGGGATGTCGATCACCACCGGACCCGGACGACCGCTATTGGCGATGAAGAAGGCCTTCTTTATCGTCACTGCCAGATCGTGCACGTCCTTGACCAGGAAGTTGTGCTTCACACAGGGCCGAGTGATGCCAACGGTATCGCACTCCTGGAAGGCATCCTGACCGATGTACTCGGTCGGCACCTGCCCGGAGATAATGACCAGGGGAATCGAGTCCATGTAGGCCGTCGCGATGCCGGTCACGGCATTGGTCGCGCCAGGGCCGGAAGTCACCAATGCCACGCCGACCTTGTGGGTCGAACGTGCCAGCCCATCGGCAGCATGCACGGCCGCCTGCTCGTGGCGAACGAGAATGTGCTTGACCAGATCCTGCTTGAACAGCGCGTCATACAAATGAAGGACAGCCCCGCCAGGATAGCCAAACACGTACTCGACCTTTTCTTCCTGCAGACACCTGATTACAATTTCCGCACCGGTCATCATTGTCATTACCGTCGCCCCAGCAAGCAAATTGCTCGAAAAAAGTCTGCAACGTTAAAGCTTCGATGGAGTTTGGTCAAGGCATTCACCAAACGATCATGGCCTGTCGAGGCCCCCTGGTGATGAATGCCATGACCGCGCCCTCACTTGAGAGGGCATTCCGGCTGGCAGGCCGGTATTGTTCGACGGGCAGGGAGCATGCTCCCTGAATTCCTCGTCCAACTCCCCGACCCTTCTCTCGCCGAGGAAAGAAGGGAGATTCGTGAGTCGCGGACGCGACTTTCACGGTAAACTGGCGCCTGGGAAAGAAGGCTTCCCGCCCTACAACCGCAAGGATTTCCGCCCTGGCCAGCCAACGCGAACTGTCAGACTTTCTTACGGCAGTCGAACGCCGCGCTTTCAAGCAAGCGATGTTCGCAGTGCGCAACGAAGAGTCCGCGCTCGACATCGTCCAGGATGCGATGATGAAGCTCGCCGAGAAATACGGAGACCGTCCACCAACCGAGCTGCCGATGCTCTTCCAGCGCATTCTGCAAAACACGATTCGCGACTACTATCGGCGCAGCAAGGTACGCTCGCTATGGACGACCCTGCTCTCCGCGTTTTCGCCGAACGATGACGAGGACCACGACCCCCTCGAAACCATCAGCAGCGAATCTGACGCCAATGGCCCGAAGACGCCACATGGCCAGTTCGAGCAGGCGCAAGTGATGGGGATGATCGAGAAAGAGATAGAATCTCTGCCTGGGCGTCAACGGGAAGCGTTTCTTCTGCGTTACTGGGAGGATATGGACGTTGCCGAAACGGCATCGATCATGGGCTGCTCGGAAGGGAGCGTCAAGACACACTGCTCACGTGCCAATCACGCTCTTGCGGCTGCACTGAAAGCAAAAGGAATTACCCTATGAACGAAATGCATTTTGTCTTCAAGGTCAGGCAATACCTGAACAGGGAACTACATGAACTGCCACCGTCAACGCACTCGCGCCTGCAAGCTGCGCGCGAGCGAGCGCTGGCTCGTCAAAAAGTAACCGCACACCAGTCGATACTGGCGACGGCGGGGAACTTCGTTCAGGAGCACGCAGAAGGCCTGCGCTTGCGGCAGATTCTCGTGGCACTGGCCCTGGTTGCCGGCGTCACTTCCTACGCTTACTGGCAGGCAGACCGAAGCATCGCCGAACTCGAGGTCATTGATAGTGCCCTGCTCGCCGACGACTTGCCGATCGCGGCCTTCACCGACCGGGGCTTTGATGCATGGCTGCAAAGCTCCGCTTCGCACTGATTCTCAGCAGCTTCGTAGCCGTCACGAGCTGGGCCGATGTGCTCAGCCCGTCTGCCATTGCCACGCCAGCCCAGCCACAGTGGAGCGAACTCACGGTGGAGCAGAAAACCATCCTCGCGCCGCTCAGTTACGACTGGGACGGGATGGATTATGCGCGCCAGAAGAAATGGCTGGGCATCACGCGACGTTTCTACAGGATGACCGCTGACGAGCAGCGCCGAGTCCAGGTTCAGATGCAGGACTGGGGAAAGCTGACGCCCCAGCAACGACGACTCGCGCGCGAGAATTTCATCACCGCCAACAAGCTCCCGGTAGAAAAGAAACAGGAACTCAGACTCAAGTGGCAGGAGTACTCCAGTCTGCCGGACGAAGAAAAAGAAAGGCTCAAACAGCAAGCGGCCAACCGGGCGGCACTGAGCACACCCGGACAGCCAGGCAGTAGCGGCGCAGCGGCCAGCCTGATCTCACCGCCCGGATCCGCACTCTTGCCGCTCGGCAGCCATCATCCTGCGCCAGCGCCCGGCAGCAAAGCTGCCGCGCCGGCAACTGCAGCGGACAACAGGGATTGACACCGACCGCGAATTCCGTCGGGCGACCGAGCATCACGCGTCGCCTGGCCAGCATGCTGTACGAGTCCTTGCTGTTGTTCGGCATCCTTGCTGCACTGCTGGTCTTGCCACATTTCCTGCTCGGTGCGCTGGCGCATCGCCTGGTGACGCCGATCATTGTGCAGGCGCATGCCTTTATCGTGCTGCTGGTCTATTGCCTCTGGTTCTGGAGCAACGGGCGGCAAACGCTGGCCATGAAGACCTGGCGCATCCGCCTGCTCACCCGCGACGGACAACCGGTCCGGCCGGCGCAGGCGCTACTGCGCTATCTCCTGTGCTGGCCGAGCATCATCCTGGGTGGTATTGGCATCCTCTGGGCGCTAGTGGACCGCGAGCGCTTGTTTCTGCATGACCGTCTCGCCGGCACACAACTCGTACTGTACGGAGAATTGGCGAAGCGGCTACCGACAAGCGGCTAGGCAAACGCTCCAGGAACGGGAGCGGACCGCCCGCCTCGACACGACGCCGCCAATCAGCGTCGCTCAACCCACCAGATCATGGTGATCGCTGCCAGCAGGAAAAGCGCCGACGGCGTCACCGCGCTGAGTACCGGCGACCAACTGTTGATCGCGCCAAGGTTCGCAAACAAACCATTGAGCATGTGGAACAAGATGCCGATCATTACCCCGGAGAAGACCTTCAGGCCGACAGCGTCGGAGCGGTAGTGCGCACCGCCGAACGGCAGCGCCAGAGCGACCATCACGAATGCGGCCAGTGGGTAGACCACTTTTTTCCAGAAGGCAATGTCATAACGGTTGGTCGTCTGGCGATTGTCCGCCAAATGCTTGGTATAAGTGGCCAAATGTCGCAACGACATGCGATCCGGAGAAACCATCAGCACCGCCAGGATGTCCGGGTTCAGCGCCGACTGCCAGACTACCTCGGGTAGCTTCTGGACATCGGCCCGCTCGGCGTGCAGAACCGTCTGCAGCACATCGCTCAAGCGCCAACTATCAGGCGCGACATACTCGCCCTCACTGGCCTCGGTAAGCGAGCGCAACTTTGCCTCCTCGTCAAACTCGTAAATACGGATCCCCCGCAAGCGCGTATCCGGCAGCACGACGCGCACGTTGATGAAACTGCGCTCGTCCTTGACCCACAGCCCTGAACGCAAGTCCTGCCCGATCATTCGCCCCCTGGCTTTCAAGCGCAATTGGTTGGCCTCTCTTTCGGCGCTCGGCGCCACGTACTCGCCGATCAGGAAAGTGGCCACGGCAAACATGCCGGCGACCAGAAACAGCCCACGCAACAGAGCCCCCGAAGACAGGCCGGAGACCCGCAGGACGGTGATTTCGGAATGACGAGCCAGGGACGACAAGGCGTAGAGCGTCCCGATCAGGACGGCAATCGGCATCAGTTCATAGACGCGCCCTGGCAACCGTAGCAGAACGAAAGCAAAGGCATGGCGGAGTTGGTAACCGCCCCGCCCGATGTCCTGGACCTCGCCAAGCAGGTCAAAGAAGGCAAACAACGCCAAGAACGCCAGTAACACCAGGAAAATGGCGCCAGACACCTCGCGCATCAGGTAGCGACGATAGATCTTCATCGCCCGAGACGCAGGAAAGATGAGACCGCGATACGCTGATAGAAGAGGAGCGGCAAGAGAAACAGCATCATCAGATGGACCATCAGCACGCCAATGGCAAAAGACACCTGGTCATTGGCCACCCAGCCCTGGCTGATGGTCAGCAGATTGTTGTAGATCACATAAACCAGAATCGCCAGGAGCATGTTGGCCGAACGCCCCGCACGCGGATTGACGAAGGACAATGGAATTGCCAGCAGAGCCAGCACTGCCGCCGAAAGCGGCATACCGACACGCCATAGCAACTCCGCCCGATAGCGCGGCAAGTTGAGAGGCAACAGCTCCAGCGTAGGCATGCTCTTTGGCGTCTGCTTTATGCCATCCGCTTCCCTAGTCTCCAAGCGAACGGCATAGCGCGCATATTCCAGAATTCGAAAACCCACCACACCGGGCTCAAGCTCGTAACGACGCCCATTCTCCAGGACGATGAAGCGATCACCATTGGCCGCCGTCTCCTGATGACCGGTTCTGGCCATCGTCACCCCCAGGCGCTCGGGCGCAGTTTCACTGACAAACACGTTGCGAACGTGGCTCGTATCCTCGGCCACGGCCTCGACAAAAACCACCCGGTCCCCCGCCGACGACTCCTGAAACGTGCCCGGCGAGATCTGCCCGGCATCCTTACGGTTGCTCAACTTGCCCCGGTATTCGGCGCTTTGCGACAAGGCCCAGGGTGAGAGAAGCAGCGACAGGGCAGCGATGGTGAGCACCAGGGGCAGGGCGAAGGTAAGTACCGGTCGCACCCAGGCCGTCAGCGACAGCCCGGCAGAGAACCAGACCACCATCTCTGAGTCACGATAGCTACGGGAAATGGACAGCAGAATGGCCACGAACAAGGACAGCGACAACAGTGGCGGGAGATAATTGAGCGACGCGAAACCAAGCAGGGCGACCACGGCACCCGGATCGACGTCGCCCTGTGCCGCCTCGTTCAGCAAGCGAATCAGCTGCGTGGTCACCATGATCGCAAAAAGCGCAATGAAGACACCGGCCGTCGAGTGGGCGAACTCACGTCGGACAGCGCGCTGAAAGATCATTTTTTGACTTTGGTGAAAAACTGCAGTGATAATCGGCGTTTTCGACGAAACACGCGGGTCCTCGGGAGGGCGAGTGGAATTTAGCATAAAAAGCGGTAACCCGGAGAAGCAGCGCAGCGCCTGCGTGGTAGTCGGCGTTTTCGAACCTCGCAAGCTGACGCTGGCCGCCGAGCTCATCGACAACGCAGCGCGCAGTCACCTCTCGGACATCATTCGCCGCGGCGACATGGAGGGCAAGGCCGGCACTACCTTGCTGCTGCACAACGTTCCCGGGACGCTCTGCGACCGCGTGCTGCTGGTCGGCCTCGGCAAGGAAAAGGAATTTGGCGATCGGGAATACTGCGACGCAATTCGCAGCGCGGTGAGAACCCTCAACGAAACCGGCTCCTTCGATGGCACGGTCTTCCTGACCGAAACCAGCGTCCGCAAACGCAGCGCTGCCTGGCGCGTACGCCAGGCAGCCCTTGTCGCACAGCAGACCGTCTATCGCTTTGACCAGTTCAAGAGCAAGAAGGACAAAGTGCGTCGCCCGCTGCGCAAGCTGACCTTCATTGTCGATCGCCGCAACGAACTGGCCGCGGCAGAAGAAGCGCTGTGCGAAGGACAAGCCATCGCCGAAGGCGTGTCGCTGACCAAGGATCTGGCCAACCTGCCCGGTAACGTATGCACCCCAAGCTATCTCGCGAAAATCGCACAACAGCTGGCGGACGAGCACAAAATCGAGTGCCAGATTCTCGAACGCGAGGAGATGGCTGCGCTGGGCATGCACGCGCTGCTCTCGGTCGCGCAGAGCTCGCACCAGGCTCCGAAGCTCATCGTCCTGCAGTACAAGGGCGGCAAGAACGACGAGAAGCCGGTAGTACTGGTCGGCAAGGGCGTCACTTTCGATAGCGGCGGCATCTCGCTCAAGCCAGCGCCCGACATGGACGAGATGAAATACGATATGTGCGGCGCTGCCAGCGTACTCGGCACGATCAAAGCCGCGGCACTGATGAAACTACCGCTCAACCTGACGGTGATCGTGCCTAGCACGGAAAACATGCCCGGCGGCGGCGCCAGCCGACCGGGAGACATCGTCACTTCGATGTCCGGACAAACCATCGAAATTCTCAACACCGACGCTGAAGGGCGCCTGCTTCTCTGTGATGCGCTGACCTACGCCGCGCGCTTCGAACCGGACACGGTGATCGATGTTGCCACTCTCACCGGCGCCTGCGTCATCGCGCTTGGTCATGTCGCCACCGGCCTGTTCGCCAACAACGATACGCTGGCCCGGGAACTGGAACATGCCGGTGATGAAGCCCATGACCGTGCCTGGCAAATGCCGCTCTGGAACGACTACCAGGAACTGCTCAAGAGTCCCTTCGCCGACATGGCCAACATCGGCGGCCGTTGGGGCGGCAGCATCACTGCCGCCTGTTTTCTGGCCCGCTTCACCAAAAAATACGTCTGGGCGCACCTCGACATCGCTGGCACCGCGTGGACCTCAGGCGCCGACAAAGGAGCCACCGGACGACCGGTGCCGCTACTGATGCACTATTTGCTGAAGCGTGCCGGAAAACTCCAGTGACGCAAGTGTTCTTCTACCACAACGCAGCGAACCGCATCGGCGCGACCGCCGCCCTGATCGGAAAGGCCTGCGCCCAGAAAAAGCCCTTGCTGGTCTATGCCCCTGACGCCGACATCGCTGCCGAGCTCGACCGGCAGTTGTGGGCGCAAGCGCCGACGAGCTTCGTCCCGCACGTTGCTGCCGACTCGCCGCTGGCCGCCGAAACGCCAGTGCTGATCGCCAGCAGCCTGGAGTCCCTGCCGCACGACGAACGGCTTTTCAACCTCTCCAACGACGTACCGCCAGGCTTTTCGCGCTTTGCGAGTCTGATCGAAATAGTTGGCCAGGGCGAGGAAGAACGCGCCGACGGCCGCCAGCGTGCCCGCTTCTACAAGGATCGTGGCTACGCGGTCAGATATGTCGACTGCTCAGGAAAAACTGATGGCCAATGACGAAGACCTGCTCAGCCGGGCCAACTCGCTGATCAACGCGGACAACGGCGCGGGGCGCGGCGGGCGCCCGAGCAGCCCGCGCCCGATGCGCCGCCGGCGCAGCTTCCTGGCCTCGCCGGATAGCGACCATTCAGACGGCGGCCAGCGCTTTCCCTTCGGGAGCAGCGCAGACGATGACCTGCCGCTATTGACCGATGTCGTCGTGACCGCGGAACCCGAGCCCGAGCCGAGCGTCGATGATCTCGCTGCGGACCTGCGCCCGATACTTGCCACCGAGCTTGCACAACTCATCGACCGCCATCTGGCTGCGGCCTTGCCGGCACTGGTGGAGGCTGCCGCAGCCGAGGCGGCCGAGCACTTGCGCCAGGGTATCGAAGCGAGTATCGCCATGGCCGCACGTGACTTCGTCGCCCAGCGCGGGCAACTTCAACTGCCGCTGGAAGAACCAGTGGGCAGCGAAGCTGGCGCAGCCGATCCGGAGTAGCTCGGACAGGGTCCGCATCACGGCCCGGAGCCTCAGCGCGATCCGCTATAATGCGCGCTCCTGAAATCCACCCGCCCCATCCTCCATGGAACTTGCCAAGAGCTTTGAACCGGCTGATATCGAGCGTCGCTGGTACCCCGAATGGGAAGCCAGAGGCTACTTCGGAGCCGGCCTCGATACCGACAAGAAACCCGAAGACGCTTTCTGCATCCTGCTGCCACCACCGAACGTCACCGGCACCCTGCACATGGGGCACGGCTTCAACCAGGCGATCATGGACGCGCTCACCCGCTACCATCGCATGCGTGGTGACAACACCCTGTGGCAACCCGGAACGGATCACGCTGGCATCGCCACGCAGATCGTCGTCGAGCGCCAGCTCGACGCACAGGGAGTCTCCCGGCACGACCTCGGCCGCGAGAAGTTCCTTGAAAAAGTCTGGCAGTGGAAGGAGTTTTCCGGCAACACCATCACCCGGCAGATGCGCCGCCTTGGTACCTCTCCCGACTGGAGCCGCGAACGCTTCACGATGGATGCCGGCCTGTCGACGACGGTCACCGAGACTTTCGTCCGCCTGTACCAGGAAGGCCTGATCTACCGCGGCAAGCGCCTGGTCAACTGGGATCCCGTGCTGCAGACCGCGGTCTCCGACCTCGAAGTCGCGCAGGAAGAAGAGCAGGGGCATCTCTGGCACATCCGTTATCCGCTCAGCGACGGCAGTGCGACCTTGACCGTGGCCACGACGCGACCGGAAACGATGCTCGGCGATACCGCCCTGATGGTCCATCCGGAAGACGAGCGTTACCGGCACCTGCTCGGCAAGATGGTCAAACTGCCGCTTTGCGAGCGCGAGATTCCGATCATTGCCGACGCCTACGTGGACCTCGCCTTTGGCACCGGCTGTGTCAAGGTTACTCCGGCCCACGACTTCAACGACTACGCGGTCGGCCAGCGTCACAAGCTGCCGATGATCCCGATCCTGACCCTCGACGCGCGCATCAACGAGAATGCGCCGGCTTGCTACCAGGGCATGGATCGCTTTGCCGCGCGCCAGCAGATCGTTGCCGACCTCGAAAAGCAGGGCTTCCTCGACAAGATCGAGCCGCATACCCTGAAAGTGCCACGCGGCGACCGCACCGGCGTGGTCATCGAACCGATGCTCACCGACCAATGGTTCGTGGCCATGAGCAAGGCCGGAGCCGACGGCAGCAGCATCGCCGGCAAGGCCCTTAAATGCGTGGCTTCTGGGGAAATCAAGTTCTTCCCCGAAAACTGGGTCAACACCTACAACCAGTGGCTGAACAACATTCAGGACTGGTGCATCTCGCGGCAGTTGTGGTGGGGCCACCAGATCCCCGCCTGGTACGGTGACGATGGGCGCATCTTCGTCGCCCATGACGAAGAGGAAGCCAGGGCGCAGGCCGACGAACAGGGCTACAGCGGCCCGCTAGCGCGCGACCCCGACGTCCTCGACACCTGGTACTCGTCGGCGCTGTGGCCCTTCTCGACGCTCGACTGGACGCCGCAGTGGCCCGCCGAGACGAACACTGCCCTCGACCTGTATTTGCCGTCTACGGTGCTGGTCACCGGTTTCGATATCATTTTCTTCTGGGTCGCGCGGATGGTGATGATGACCCGGCATATCACCGGCAAGATTCCCTTCAAGCACGTCTACGTGCATGGCCTGATCCGCGATGCCGAAGGCCAGAAGATGAGCAAGTCGAAAGGCAATGTCCTCGACCCCATCGACCTCATCGACGGTATCGATCTCGACGCCCTGATCGGCAAGCGCACCAGCGGTTTGATGAACCCCAAGCAGGCGGCGCAGATAGAGAAGCGCACGCGCAAGGAGTTCCCGGAGGGCATTCAGGCCTTCGGTACCGACGCCCTGCGTTTCACCTTCCTGTCGCTGGCCAGCCCGGGTCGCGACATAAAGTTCGACCTCAGCCGCTGCGAGGGCTACCGCAATTTCTGCAACAAGCTGTGGAACGCGACACGCTACGTCCTGATGCACACCGCCGAGCATGACCTGGGCCTGGCTGCCTGCACCCCGGAGAGCTGCTCGCCAGCGCTGCGCTTCTCCTTCGCCGACCGCTGGATCGTCAGCAAGCTGCAGCGCACCGAAGCCGAGGTCGCGCAGCACTTCGCCGACTATCGCTTCGACCTGCTGGCGCGCTCGGTGTACGAGTTCGTCTGGGACGAGTTCTGCGACTGGTACGTCGAGCTCTCCAAAGTCCAGTTGCAGCAGGGCAGCGAACAGGAAATCCGCGCCACGCGGCGGACCCTGGCGCGGGTGCTGGAAACCGTCCTGCGCCTGGCACACCCGCTGCTGCCCTTCATTACCGAAGAACTCTGGCAGGCTCTGGCGCCAATTGCTGGCCGCAAGACGCACGACTCGGTGATGCTCGCCGCCTATCCGCAGGCGCAACCGGAGAAAATCGACCTGGCCAGCGAAGCGAGCGTCCAGCAGTTGAAGGATCTGGCCTACGCCTGCCGCAACCTGCGCGGCGAGATGAACCTTTCGCCGGCGCAAAAAGTACCGCTGCTCGCCAGTGGCGACCGTGCCGCACTGGCCACTTTTGCGCCCTACCTGAAGCCGCTCTGCAAGCTTTCAGAAATGCAGATCGTCGACGACCTGCCCGCCGACGCCAGCGCACCGACGGCCATCGTCGGCCAGACCAGGCTCATGCTGCAGGTCGAAATCGACGCCGCCGTCGAAGGGGAGCGGCTCGACAAGGAAATCGCCCGCCTGAGCGGCGAGATCAGCAAGGCCAGAGCCAAACTCGCCAACGAAAGCTTCGTCGCGCGCGCACCGGCAGCCGTGGTTGAACAGGAAAAGAAGCGCCTCGACGACTACCTGGCGACGCTGGAAAAACTCACGCCACAACGCGAACGCTTGCGCCGCTAACCCGGTTAACGGTCATGACAGTGGAGACGCCCCAGACCATGAACTGATGACCGTCTCCCCCTCTCACTTGCAGTGCGCATTCCGGCTTGCACGCCGGAATCGTTCGTCGGGCAGGGAGCATGCTCACTGAATTCCCCGCCTCACCCCTGACCCTTCTCCCGCGAGGGGAGAAGGGAGGTTCGTGAACCGCTTGCGCGACTGTCACATTAAACGTCAAGCACGACCGGCAACAGGCCACGCAAGGCGTTGCCGACGTACAAGGCCGGCGCCTGCAACAAGTCTTCGCGCCGCAACACCTGCTCTACCGCGCGTCCGGACTCGAGCAGCGTGCGCCGCATGACGCCGGGCAGTAGTCCGCAGGCCAGCGGCGGCGTCAGCAGCAGGCCGTCGCGCTCGACGAAGACGTTGCTGCGCGCGCCTTCGCAAACCTCGCCGCGCGTATTCAGAAAAATGGCGTCGAACAGCCCGGGCCGTTCGGCCAAGGCCGCCAGCGCACGGTCGTAGCGGACGCGCGCCGTGGTCTTGTGGCGTAGCAGGTAGTCGTCGACAGGCAGCGCTTCGGAAGCCAGACAGACGCGCCACCGCTTCGTGGTATCTTCCTGCAAGGCGGCGACCACGAGATGGCAGCTGCCATCGTGTGCCAGGCTCAGACGAACGCGAAACAAAGCTTGCGGTCGCGCGGCCGCCGCGGCGGCCAGCGCCACGGAAACCTCGGCCAGCCGGCAGGCAAAACCGAGGCTGCGGGCAGACGCCTGCAGGCGCTCGAGATGCAGGGCCAGCAGTGGGTACACGCCCTCTTCCAGGCGCAGCGTTTCGACGAGTTCGAAACCCGGATCGAAAGCGGTCAGGAAGCTCGCCTTCAACAGGCATTCCGCGTACTCGCGCGCCGCATCGGCATCGATCACGATACCACTGCCGACACCGAGTCGGGCCTGGCCATCGGCAGCGACTTCGAGGGTACGAATGGCGACATTGAAGCGAGCGTCGCCATTCGGCGCCAACCAACCCAGGCTGCCGGTGTACAGCCCGCGCGCTGACGCTTCGAGCTCTGCGATGCGCTGCATGGCCCTGATTTTCGGTGCGCCGGTGATCGAACCGCAGGGAAACAGGGCCGCAAAAATGTCTGCGATGCCGACGCCTGGCAGGTCCGCGGCGACCGTAGACACCATCTGCCACAGAGTTGGGTAGTCCTCCGCCTCACATAAGGCTTCGACTTGCACCTTGCCGGGTTGCGCCAGGCGTCCCAGGTCGTTACGCAGCAGATCGACGATCATGATGTTTTCTGCCCGCTCCTTGGCCGACGCCAGCAGAGCCACCCGATTCACCTGATCTTCGAGCGCTGTCCGGCCGCGCGGTGCCGTTCCTTTCATCGGCCGGGTCACGACCCGCTCGCCGACACGCTCGAAAAACAACTCCGGCGAAAAGGAAAGGATGGTTTCCTCGCCGCAGCCGAGAAAGCCTCCATAGCGAACCGGCTGACGTTCGCGCAGGCGCGCATAGAGCGCCAGCGGGTGTCCGTAAAGCGCGAAAGTCAGCGGAAAAGTGAGGTTGATCTGGTAGCAATCGCCGTCGCCAATCCAGCGACGAATCTGACTGACCTGCGCAGCGTACTTCTCGGCATCGACCGCCGCAGACAGGTCGGCCACCCCGGCTGTCTGTTGGTACTCGGGCAAGGCAGCCAACTGCTCGACAAGGAAAGCGTCGATCCCCGGCGCATCGAGCACGCGAGCGTCGGCGAACAGCCAGACGCGCAACACCGGCCGGCCGCAGGGCGCGGGCGGAACCGTCGCCTCGAAGCATGCGCCCAGCGCGTAGTCGGCCGCCAGAGCGACCCACTGACCAAGCGCGAGCGCCGCTTCAATCGCGCCGAACGCGGCCCGAGGATCGGCGCTAGCATCAACAGCAAAGGCGTGCTGCAAACCCGTCAGCAGAACGGCGCTGCCGGCATCGCCGTCAAACAGCGCGAACGGAGGGCCAGCAAGCATCAGTCAGCGCATCGACCGTGCGCGCAACGCGCGCGCAGCGGGGCAGGCTGAAGCGCTACTGCGCAGACACCTGGCTCTATTTGCGCTTGAGATAGAACTCGAAGATCTGATTGCTTTCGCCGTTCGACAGCAACTCATTACCGGTCTGTTTGGCGAAAGCCTGGAAGTCCTTGACCGAACCCGGATCAGTCGCCAGTACGTGCAGCACTTCACCCGGCGACATCTCGGATAGCGCTTTCTTCGTACGCAGAATCGGCAGTGGGCACTTCAACCCCTTGACGTCGAGCTCTCGATCGCAATGCATGGTCAGGTCCAGAACAGAATTGAGTGCGTATTCTAAGCGCTCCAAGCATCCTAACCGCCATTCAAGCGCTTCTCTTTTGCCTCTTCGGCCAACAGCACGCGCAGGTCGCGCAGGCGCGCGTCGACCGCGGACTTCTCGTAAAAGTCGCCGTCGCCCGCCTGTTGCGCGAACTGCAACTGTTCGACCGCCGCACCCAACTGCCCCTGCAGCAGGTAGAACTCTGCCTGTGCACGGTGTTGCTGCAGGCGCTTCCCTAACGCCGCGTAAGTTTTCGCCTGCAAGCCGTAGAGTTTGTAGTCCGAGCTGTAGAGCTGCAGCTGCGATTCCAGGAACTGCAAGCTCTGCTCGTATTGCCGCCCCGCCAGCAGAGCTTCAGCGTACCCGTAAACCAAAGCCTTTGACTGTGGATAGCGTTGCAGGGCGTCGCGATAGATCTTCGCGGCGCCGGCCTGATTTCCAGAGGCAATTTCCGTTCGCGCCGCTAGCCCGGAGATCATTGGCGACGACACTTTGAGCGCCAACAGCGCGCCAAGCTCCTTCTGCGCAGCGGCGATGTCCTTGGCCTGTAGTAGCGAATACGTGAGACCGTAGCGGGTGGCCACCTCCGAAGCATATTTCTTTTCGCGCAACTGCTTGCTGAACTCGCTGACAGCCTCGCCAGGCGGCACCGCTTGCGCCCGCAGCTTGGCGCGCACCAGGTAGAAATCAGCGCCGTCGGCAACCTGTCGATAGGAGGCATTCTGCGACCGGTTCTGCATGTCGGAGATGCGTTCTACAGTCAGCGGATGCGAGCGCAGATAAACCGGCGCGTTGTTCTCGTACACCCGCCCGGCCAACTGCATGCGGCCAAAGAAGTCGCCCATGCCGCGCACGTCGTAGCCGGCCTTGGCCAGCGTCTGGTAGCCCAGCCGATCAGCCTCGCGCTCGAAGTCGCGACTGTAGGCCAATTGCGACTGTATCGACGCCGCCTGCGCCGAAGCGATCGCCGCCGTCGCCACCTGCGAGTTAGAGCGCGCAGCAAGAACACCAGCGGCCATGGCGACCATGGTGGCGATCGAGCTCTGCTTCTCCCTGGCGATCTGCCGGGCAAGGTGACTCTGGCTGACGTGCGAGATCTCGTGAGCGATCACGCCGGCCAGCTCGGACTCCGATTGTGCGGTAAGCAGCGTACCGGTGTTGACCCCGATGAACCCGCCAAACATCGCGAAAGCGTTCACGGTGTTGTCACGAATCGCAAAGAAATAGTAATTGCCTGCCGCGTTAGAGCTCGCCGCAACCAGCCGGCCGCCAAGGGAATTCAGGTAGTCACTGACTTCGGGGTCGTCAACATAACTCGGCTCATGCGCACGTATCTGGTTGAAGATCTGCTCACCGATCTTGCGTTCAAGTTGCGGCGAAAAGTCGACTCGCGACGCGTCGCCAAGCTCCGGAAGTCCCTCCGCCCGGAGCGGCGAAGAACTCCCCAAAAAAACCGCAACGGTCAAGGACACTGCGGCACAAATCATTCTGATCACGAGAGCTCCCGGCCGGTCTCGGCGTCCGCCGAGCAAGATTTGCTATCATACCCAATAGTGCTCTGGTAGATTGTTACCAAGCGTTACCACCCGCCCTCTGCTGCTTGCCATGTGATTCCCTTGGCAGGCATCACGAGCAGCAGCGACCCCCAGGTCTCCCATACCCCTATGTCAGTCAGTCCACTCACCCATTTCAATTCCGAAGGCCAGGCGCAGATGGTCGACGTCGGCGACAAGGCCGAAACGGCCCGGCAGGCAAGAGCCGCCGGCAGTATCCTGATGCGCCCCGAAACGCTGGCGCTGATCGTTGCCGGATCGGCGCAGAAGGGCGATGTGCTCGGTGTCGCGCGAATTGCTGCCATTCAAGGCGCCAAGCGCACTTCCGAGCTGATTCCTCTGTGTCATCCGCTCGCCCTGAGCAAGGTTTCCGTCGACTTCGAGATCGACGGCGAGGCCAACGCAGTGCATTGCCTGACGCGGGCGGAGTGCGTGGGTCGCACCGGCGTCGAAATGGAGGCCCTTTGCGCCGCCAGCGTCGGCTTGCTGACCATCTACGACATGTGCAAAGCAGTCGATCGCGGCATGCGCATCGAGAACATCAGGCTTCTTGAAAAAATCGGCGGCAAATCAGAACACTGGACGGGCGACTGACGCCGCTCATCAGAGCACGCCGACGAAGAAGCCGCGAAAAAAAACCCGCCGGAGGCGGGTCCCTTATTGCACACCCAAAAAAATCAGGCGCGCGCGATATTCGATGCTTGCTTGCCCTTCGGGCCCTGCGTCACGTCGAAGGAAACTTTTTCGCCCTCTTTGAGGGTCTTGAAACCACCCATGGTGATCGCGGAGAAATGGGCGAAGAGGTCTTCACTACCATCATCCGGAGTAATGAAGCCGAAACCTTTGGCGTCATTGAACCACTTAACTGTACCAGTTGCCATATTGCCACTTCCTTGAAAAAAGACTAAATCCGGGCGGAGCCCGACTTGCATGCTTCTGATTCAAGCACTGTCCTGACCGATACTCAGAAACAGAGACCGCTCAAACAAGGTCTTGAACAAAAACATGGCACCTTTTTACGCGAAGTCAGGCAGGTGCGTCAAGCGTTTTTATCGTCAGGCGCTTGCGAAGCCGTCCAGCGCTACCGAGAATTGGCGAAGGGCGGTATTGCGCATCCGGAAAGACTGGTTAGAATTCACCTATGGCGACACAGCATCAGGACAACTCCCTACTCCAAGCGCAGCGCACACAGCTCAAGCCGCCACCTCTTTACAAGGTCCTGTTGCTGAACGACGATTTCACACCGATGGATTTCGTGATTGTCGTTCTGCAACGGTTTTTTCAGATGGATCGAGAACACGCGACGCGAATCATGCTCAAAGTTCACACCGATGGACGGGGCGTATGTGGGATCTATCCGCGCGATGTCGCGGCCACGAAAGTTGAACAGGTCACAGCCTTCGCACGAAGCAACCAGCACCCCCTCGCGTGCGTAATGGAGGAAAACTGAATGATTGCGCAGGAACTTGAAGTAAGTTTGCACATGGCCTTCGTCGAGGCACGACAGAAGCGCCATGAATTCATCACTGTCGAGCACCTTTTGCTCGCACTGCTCGACAACCCGTCGGCGGCCGAAGCCATGCGCGCCTGCGGCGCCAGCATTGAGCAGCTGCGCAAGGATCTTACCCGGTTCATCAGCGAACACACGCCAACCGTCGCCGGCGAAGACGAAATCGATACGCAGCCGACGCTCGGCTTCCAGCGGGTCATTCAACGCGCGATCCTGCACGTCCAGTCATCGGGCCGCAAGGAAGTCAACGGTGCCAATGTTCTTGTGGCGATCTTTGGCGAAAAAGACTCACACGCGGTCTATTACCTGCAAAAGCAGGGTGTGACGCGTCTCGATGTGGTCAACTTTATCTCGCACGGTATCAGCAGAATTCCGCAGAGCACACCGCGCGGCGAGCCGGAAGTCGAACCCGAAGGCGAACAGCAGAGTGCCGCCGGGCCGCTCGAAAGCTACACCATCAACCTCAACGCCCTGGCTCTCCAGGGCAAGATCGACCCGCTGATCGGTCGCGACCGGGAACTCGAACGAGTCATCCAGACCCTGTGCCGACGGCGCAAGAACAACCCCTTGCTGGTCGGCGAAGCCGGCGTCGGCAAAACGGCGATTGCCGAGGGGCTGGCGCGGCGAATCGTCGAGTGCGACATCCCCGAAATTCTCGGCAAGGCGAACGTCTACTGCCTCGACATGGGATCACTGCTCGCCGGCACAAAGTATCGTGGCGACTTCGAACAACGCCTGAAGGCGGTTCTCAAGCAGCTCAGCGAGAACCCGGAGGCGATTCTGTTCATTGACGAGATCCATACCTTGATTGGTGCCGGCTCGGCCTCGGGCGGCACGCTCGATGCGTCCAACCTTCTCAAGCCCGCGCTCTCGTCAGGGCAGCTGAAGTGCATCGGCGCGACCACCTACAACGAATACCGTGGCATTTTCGAGAAAGACCATGCGCTATCGCGGCGCTTCCAGAAGATCGACGTCAACGAGCCTTCGAGTGCCGAAGCAGTAGACATTCTCAAAGGCTTGAAATCGCGCTTCGAAGCCCACCACGGCATCAAATACTCCGCCGCCGCACTGAGTTCGGCGGTCGAGCTGTCGGTGCGCTTCATTACCGACCGCCACCTCCCGGACAAGGCGATCGACGTCATCGACGAAGCGGGAGCCGCACAGCGGATCCTGCCCAAGTCCCGGCAGAAAAAAGTGATTGGCAAAATCGACATCGAGGAAATCGTTGCCAAGATCGCGCGGATTCCTTCGACGCACGTCTCGTCAGACGACCGCAACAACCTGCGCAACCTCGACCGCGATCTGAAAGCAATCGTTTTTGGCCAGAATGCGGCAATCGACGCACTCGCCCGGGCAATCAAGATGGCTCGTTCGGGCCTAGGCAACCCTGCCAAGCCCATCGGCAGCTTCCTGTTTTCGGGCCCCACAGGGGTCGGCAAAACGGAAGTCGCCAAGCAACTGGCGTACTGCCTCGGTAACGAACTGTTACGCTTCGACATGTCCGAGTACATGGAGCGGCACGCGGTGTCGCGGCTGATCGGCGCACCACCCGGCTACGTCGGCTTCGATCAGGGCGGCCTGCTGACCGAAGCCGTTACCAAGAAGCCGTATAGCGTTCTGCTGCTCGACGAGATCGAAAAAGCGCATCCCGACATCTACAATATCCTGCTGCAGGTGATGGATCACGGGACATTGACTGACAACAACGGCCGCAAGGCGGACTTTCGCAACGTGATCATCATCATGACCACCAATGCCGGCCAAGAGGCGATCCAGAAAGCAGCAATGGGCTTCACCCCAACACGCCAGGCGGGCGATGAAATGGTCGAGATCAAGCGCATTTTTACACCCGAGTTCCGTAACCGGCTCGACGCCACGATCTCGTTCAAGTCTCTCGATCACGAAGTCATCCTGCGCGTGGTGGACAAGTTCCTGATGCAGCTCGAAGCGCAACTGCACGAGAAGAAAGTCGAAGCCGTTTTCACCACCGCCATCAAGGATCATCTGGCGATACACGGCTTTGACCCGATGATGGGCGCGCGGCCGATGGCGCGGCTGATTCAGGACACCATCCGCGCCTCGCTGGCTGACGAGTTGCTGTTCGGCCGGCTGGCACACGGCGGCCACGTCACCGTCGACCTTGACGAAGAGCAGAAAGTAAAACTGATCTTCGAAGAAGCGTCCGAGGCCATCGCCTGAGCATGGCAGATGCCCGCGACCACACGACACAGCCGCTGGTCGCACAACTAAAGACCGAGTCCACGAGGCACGCCCTATGACTTTCAAGACCGCCGATCTCCTCGACAACAACGAAAGCAAGCTCGGCGATGAACGCATTCGCGTCGTCGCACCCATGTTCCAGAAGTACGGTGGGCGAAGCACCTTCAGCGGCCAGATGGTCACCCTGAAAGTCTTCGAGGACAACTCGCTGGTGCGTCCAGCGCTTGCCGAGAATGGTGAGGGCAAGGTTCTGCTGATTGATGGCGGTGGCTCCCTGCGCTGCGCACTGGTCGGCGATCAGCTGGCCATCCTGGCGCACCAGAACCACTGGTGCGGGATCGTCGTTTACGGCTGCATCCGGGATTCGCACGACATAGGCGAAATCGAACTTGGCGTCCGCGCACTGAACACACACCCGCTGAAAAGTATCAAGAAAGGTAGCGGCGAGCGTGATCTCCCGGTAAGCTTCGGCGGTGTCACCTTCCGACCCGGAGAGTGGATCTATGTCGATGACGATGGCCTGCTTGTCAGCGATCAGCCACTGACTTGAAAGACGAGAAGCACGAGCAAACCGCGAACACTGGAGATTTTCCGCAAACGTGGCAGTCAGGTGAACTTGCCTATCGCGGCACATCTCCCGACGCCTTGGCGATAGTCGCCAGGCGATCGCCAAGGCGAGCGCGGGCCCCTGGCCACGCTCGCCGCGCATTGACCAAAGTCCCGGCACGGACGATACTTCGCTCCGTCAGCGGTCGTTGAGTTGCCATAAAAATCGGAGATAAGTTGTGAGCGCTGCCATTGACCTGCTCAAGGCGATCCGGACAGGCCGCCTGCAAGAGGTACGGGCCCTGTTGGACGCCGGAACCGCGGTTGAAATTGATGACGGCCGGGGAGAACCCGGCTTGCCGCTGGGTGTTGCGTGCTTCATGGGGCACGTCGATATCGTCCGGGAACTGATCAGCCGCGGAGCAAGAGTCAATACCGCGGACAACGCCCAACTCACCTCGCCTTTGTCGATGGCCGTTCGTGGCCGCCGGACCGAGGTCGTGAAGGCGCTGATCGAACTGGGGGCCGAGGTCCCGCCGGACATGGCGACGGGGCTGAGCGACCAGGAAATGCTGATCGCGCGCTGGCGAGGCCGCCACTACGGGGCGACGAGCAGCAGCGGAGCGGGAGAGTCGAACGATGAACGCCCCGTCTTTGAAGAAATCGAAATGATCCGCTGCTACGGCACGGACACTTCCGTCCTCGATGCCGACTTGATCCGTGCAGCACGCGACATGGACAACAAGAAGTAGCAGCAGCGCAGGCAAGGTCGGCAAGAACGGGGCGCGCCCGAGGCGTTTCGGCCGCCATCCCTACCCCTCTGGTCAAGCACTATCAGGATGGCGGACTCAAGCGCGGGCAGCTCAACGACCCACTGCTTGACGCACAACTAGCACGCGAAGTCTTTCATGACCAGTACCAGGCCCGCGATGCCCTGGCGTTGCACCTGGTGGGTGCCAGTTTCGTCGGTCGCGAAGAGGGCTTCGCCCGCGACGGGGTCCATCGTGCGCTCGCCGCGCTGATGGCCGGAACCGCGCTGCAGCTGCGCCAGCAACAGCAGCGCCTGCAACCCGTCAGGCATAAGCATAAGACAATCGCCTAAAGCATTTCGCGCACGAGAACTTCATTTCGCAATGCGGAAACAGGACCACAAGCCGCTGTTTTGCCTAAACAAAAAATATATCTTATGTCTTATATAAGACTGTTGCCTGCATTAGCAAAGGCCGTTATACTGGATACCATTGGTTACCCGCTGTCGAGTCTCTGATTTGTTGCCTCTTCGACCCCCGGGCGCCACTCTTGTCGCAACCGCACTTCCTAATCTTGGAGAGCCAAATCATGAGTACAAAAGAACAGCAGATCGCCGAACTTGAAAAAGACTGGGCCGAGAACCCCCGCTGGAAAGGCATCAAGCGCGGCTACTCGGCGGCCGATGTCGTACGCCTGCGTGGTTCCTTCCCGATCGAATACACCATTGCCCGTCGCGGTGCCGAAAAACTGTGGGATCTGGTCAACACCGAACCCTTCGTCAACTGCCTCGGTGCGCTGACCGGCGGTCAGGCGATGCAGCAGGTCAAGGCGGGTGTCAAGGCGATTTATCTGTCCGGCTGGCAGGTTGCCGCCGACAACAACTCCTACGCAGCGATGTACCCCGACCAGTCCCTGTATCCCGTCGATTCAGTGCCGAAGGTCGTCGAGCGCATCAACAACTCTTTCCGTCGTGCCGACGAGATCCAGTGCTCGAAGGACCTGAATGCTGGCGACAAGGGCTACATCGACTACTTCGCGCCGATCGTCGCCGACGCCGAAGCCGGTTTTGGTGGTGTGCTGAACGCCTTTGAACTAATGAAAGCGATGATTCGTGCCGGCGCAGCCGGGGTGCACTGGGAAGACCAGTTGGCTTCGGTCAAGAAGTGTGGCCACATGGGTGGCAAAGTCCTGGTGCCGACGCAGGAAGCCGTACAGAAGCTGATCGCCGCGCGCTTTGCTGCCGATGTCTGCGGGGTGCCGACCCTGGTCATCGCGCGTACCGATGCCGAAGCAGCCGACCTGCTGACCTCCGACTGCGACGACAACGACAAGCCCTTCGTCACGGGTGAGCGTACTGGGGAAGGCTTCTACAAGACCAACAAAGGTCTCCAGCAGGCGATTTCACGCGCCGTCGCCTACGCCGACTACGCCGACCTGGTGTGGTGCGAAACGGGCACGCCGGATCTTGAATTCGCGCGCCAGTTTGCCGAAGCCGTGCATGCCAAGCACCCGGGCAAGATGCTCGCCTACAACTGCTCGCCGTCGTTCAACTGGAAGAAGAACCTCGACGACGCAACGATCGCCAAGTTTCAGACAGAACTCGGATCGATGGGCTACAAGTACCAGTTCATCACCCTGGCCGGCATCCACAACATGTGGTACCACATGTTCGATCTGGCGCAGGATTACGTCAAACGCGGCATGACGGCCTACGTCGAAAAAGTTCAGGAGCCGGAATTCGCGGCCCGCGACCGCGGCTACAGCTTCGTTTCGCACCAGCAGGAAGTCGGCACCGGCTACTTCGACGACGTCACCACCGTCATCCAGGGCGGCACCTCGTCGGTCACCGCGCTGACCGGTTCGACCGAAGAAGAGCAGTTCCATTGAGCGAGCAGTGAGTCGCCAAAAAGCCGCGCATCGCGCGGCTTTTTTTTGCGCTCAGCCCGTCTGACTGAACCGGGTTGCGACGCCTGCGCAGGCGAATGCCGCGCCTGTTGCACACAACGGGAGGAGCGGGAATGCAGCCCTACCTCTTTTTCTCCAGCCGCC
This sequence comes from Candidatus Accumulibacter meliphilus, assembly GCA_003332265.1. GTDB lineage: Bacteria > Pseudomonadota > Gammaproteobacteria > Burkholderiales > Rhodocyclaceae > Accumulibacter > Accumulibacter meliphilus. Next base: position 115,516 of record QPGA01000001.1, on the reverse strand, counting down.
AGGAGGGCCTCACGCTGGCCCAACAAAAGGTAACGCCAGGCAACGAACTGGTAATCGTCGACGCGGACGGCTACGCACTCGCTTACGAAAGCGCCGCCAGCCTGGTGCGGCCTTCGGCCACGGCCGACGGCAAGCCATCGCTGGCCAGGCTCGACGAATTAGGTGTGCCAGCACTGATACCGCTCCTTGCAAGCGTGCGCCAGAGGGCAGAAAACCCGCTGGCACGAGGACCCTGGACACGACGCATCGACGTTGACGGCACGCCATGGCGGGCGTCGATCAGCCTCTTGGCGAAAGACGATGTGCCCCCCCCTGTACATGGTCACCGCGGTTCCCGAGAGCGAGTTGATGGCCGGCGCGGTGCAGTTGATCGAGCGTTCGGCGATGGCCACCGTGCTGGTGCTACTGCTGACGATTCCGTTCACCTGGTGGCTCGCGCTCAGCATTTCACGCTCACTTACCGGCCTGGCCAGGGAGGCAGACAAGATCCGCCACTTCGATTTTTCGGAAGCGATCGCCGCCAATTCTGCGATCAAGGAAGTCAATCAGTTGGCGAAAACCATGGAGGCAATGAAACTAAGGATACGCCGTTTTCTCGACATCAGCCATGCCGTCGCCGCCGAGCAGAACTTCGACCGACTATTGCCGCAATTGCTCGCCGAGACGCTATCGGCATCGCAAGCACGTGCCGGCATCCTTTATTTGGCCGACCGGACGCAGCTCAAACCGGCCGCTGCGCTGACCCAAACCGGATCCGAACTCGGCAGCGCACTGCCAACGATCGACGTCTTGTCGGCCGGCCCGCTGCTTGGCGCGGCGCTCGCCGATGGCGTCGCCCGTGCCGGCTGTCTCCAGTCCGACGATACTGCAGCACTGGGTGGCTGCTCGGCAGGCCTGGCCGACGCCAGCAACGCCATTGCCGTTCCCTTGCTTAACGGCAAGGCCGAATTGGTCGGTGCCATGCTCCTGCTCTGCGACACCGGCAGCGACGACGCCCGCCTGAGCTTCGTGAAAGCTTTTGCCGGCTCGGCAGCGGTATCCCTTGAAAGCAAGGCGCTGATCAAAGCGCAGAAAGATCTCTTCGAGGCATTCATTCAGCTAATCGCCGCGGCAATCGACGCCAAAAGCCCCTACACCGGAGGTCATTGCGCGCGCGTCCCGGAGCTGACCAAGATGCTGGCCCGTGCCGCCTGCGCTGACGATGGCGATGCTTACCGGGACTTTCATCTCAGCGACGACGATTGGGAAGCGCTGCACGTCGCCGCCTGGCTGCACGACTGCGGCAGATCGACAATGACTTTGCCTTCGTCGCCAGCTGTAACCAGGGTGGCGAGTTCATGGCCCAGGAAAGGATCGCCCGCCTGGCGACCATCGCGGCGCGCACCTGGATGCGTACGCTGGATGATCGACTCGGCATTTCCTACGCAGAGCAACAGCGCAAGGCAGGAACCCCCGCCGCCATTCTGCCGGTCGCCGAAGCCCTGCTCGCCGACAAGCCGGAGCACCTCTTCCCGCGACGACCGCAGGATCGACTGTCGGACGATAAGCCCTGGGGATTTCGCATGGCCGTCCCTGCCCTGCTCTATAACCGCGGCGAGCTCTACAACCTCGCCGTCGAACGGGGAACGCTGTCGGAAGAGGAACGCTACAAGATCAACGAGCATATCGTTCAGACCCTGATCATGCTCTCGCAACTGCCGTTTCCGAAGCACCTCAGCCAGGTCCCGGAGATCGCCGGAGGGCACCACGAAAAAATGGATGCTAGTGGCTATCCGCGCCGGCTCACACGCGCGCAGATGAGTCCGCTGGCACGGATGATGGCTATCGCCGACATTTTCGAGGCATTGACGGCGATCGACCGTCCGTACAAGAAGGGAAAAACCCTCTCGGAAGCACTGGCGATCATGTCGCGCATGCAAGACGAGCAACGCATCGACCCCGAATTATTTGCCCTGTTCTTGCGCTCGGGCGTCTATCTGGACTACGCCCAACGCTTCATGCAGGCGCAACAGCTTGACCTGGTCGACATCGCTAGCCTCCTTGGCCGCCCGCGAAACCCGCAACAGCCCTTCGACCACAGCACCTGAGCGACGGCATCGCGCCCTGGCGCAGCAACTACGGGGCAGCCCGCGCCCAACGACAGGCAACTGTCAGCTTTCTTTACAGCGGCCGCCGCCAGCTCGGCGATGGCCGGATAAACAATAGCGTAAGTCACTGATTCAATAAATGCTGCTTATTCTTAGGCATAGTCTTTGCTTATGTTCAACGGGAACGGCTAGCAAGCCTCCGGGTGAGGACTGTGGAACTGCAACGACTTGTCGCCACCCGGAGTTCCCCTGCTCGGCCGCAGCGAATGTCGCTCCAGGCCATTGACCGGACTGGGTTTTTATTTCATTACACCAACAATCTGCTACTTCCCTGAGAACCCTGAGAAAGATTTGTGCAGGCGAAAAGTATCAATGGCTGCCATGCGCCAAGCCGGCGAGTGACTTTCGACAATCCTCTTTCGTTTGACACGCATTAACAGGATTTATAGACCCGTCGGGCCAAGCCGCTACCCATACCCGGGAAGAGGCCATGACATCTTCGGAAAAACAACCCCCACCAGTAGCTTTCGGGCTGCGTACTTGGATAGAGCCCATGAAAACTCTCACTTCCGCCCCGGCGGGCGATTCCGCGAAGCGCCTCGACCAATCGCTGCTGCCTTTTCCAAGCTACCTGGAGGACGGTCACCAGCACGGCCTGGCCGACCAGGCGACGGCCGCAGCGTTCTACCACGCTCCGTTGCAGCCCGCCTCCCCGCTGTCCGCCCCCTGTCCCGTAAACATTTCGCCTGATCCGGTAATCCCCATGGCCACGAAAGTCTGTGTCAAGTGCAAGCAGGAAAAGCCGCTGCTCGAGTTTCACAAGAACTCGCGCAGTGCCGATGGCCTGCATTCCTATTGCAAGGAGTGCAACCGCGCCCAGGCGCTGGCGCACATCAGGGCCGAAAAAGCACGCAAGGCTTTGCTGCGAGCGGCGAAGAAAGCAGCCGCCAAGCCGCAATGAGCGAGCGGTGGCACAGACCGGCCTTGCGGCCAGGCAGGTCTGTGCCCGCAGACTCTCGCCCTGGCAACATGGCGTTTCGCCTGCGCGCCACCACAACAAGACGGCTATGGTCTCGAGCCCCCCCCAAAAGCGTAACGCAGCGCTTTAATTGACCAGCCCCCAGTACTGCGAATCGCCGAAAGTCGTCTTCAGGCGATCGATGAACAAGCGCACACGCAGCGGCAAATGCCGGCGTTGCGGAAATACCGCATAAATGCCCACCGGGGGCGCCGCGTACTCGTCAAGCAAGGAAAGCAGCCGTCCGCACCGCAGGTCGTCGCCCACTTCCCAGACTGATCGCCAGGCCAGGCCCTTGCCAGCCAGCGCCCACTCGTGCAGGACCGCACCATCGTTACACTCGAATGCCCCCGACACCTTACGCTGCACGACTTCACCGGTCAGTGTTTCGCGCAAGGCCCAGCCGCGCTGCTGGTCGAGCGACAAGCAGTTATGCGCCGCCAGATCGGGCGGAACCAGAGGCTGCCCATGCCTCGCCAGGTAGGCGGGACTGGCCACCACCACGCGACGCATTTCACCGAGCTTGCTGCTGGCGAGACTCGAATCGGCCATTTCGCCGATGCGCACGGCACAGTCAACACTCTCGTTGAGCAGGTCAACGACACGATCGCTGAGGTCAAGCCGGACGCTGACCTCCGGGTTCTCGGCCATGAATGCGGCCACCTGCGGCGCCACGTGCCGCCGCCCGAAACCCGCCGGCGCTGAAACCTTGAGATGACCGCTGGCCCTTACGCCACCGAGCGAAACCGCCGCCTCGGCGTTGGCCAACTCATTGAGGATTCGCTGACAGTCTTCAAGGAAGGCCTGTCCTTCGAAGCTCAAGGAGAGCTTGCGCGTCGTGCGCAGCAACAACTTGACGCCGAGGCGCGCCTCGAGCGCGTCGAGACGGCGCCCGATCACGGCGGGGGTAACGCCTTCCACCCTGGCTGCCGCCGAGAGACTGCCGCGAGTCGCCGATTCGACGAAGGCGCGAATTTGCTTGAGATGATCCACGAGCCCGATTACATACCTGAGGTAAAAGATCATTTGATTCTAATCGCTCTTCTCTTTCAATGTCGCGTCTAATAAAATTCGTGAGCTGCATCATAAACCTTTCACAGGAGCCACCACATGAGCCTCAATCTGCCCGCCGGAATGGAAATCAACGCCCCCATCAAGCCCGCTTACGAAACCATTCTGACGACCGACGCGCTGGCTCTGGTCGCCAAACTGCACCGTGCGTTCGAAGGCGTCCGCCAGGAGCTGTTGCAGGCGCGCATCGACCGCCAGGCGGCTATCGACGCCGGCGAGGTGCCCGACTTCCTTCCTGAAACCCGAAATATTCGCGAAGGCGACTGGAGCGTTTCCCCGCTGCCCAAGGCCCTCGAACGCCGCCACAGCGAAATCACCGGTCCGGTCGAAGCGAAGATGGTGATCAACGCCTTCAACTCGGGCGCCGACTCGTACATGGCCGACTTCGAGGATTCGAACAGCCCGAAGTGGGACAACCAGATTCAAGGCCAGGTCAATCTCTACCAGGCCATTCGGCACGAGTTGTCGTTCGTCAATGAAGCAGGCAAAGAGTACCGGCTCAACGACAAGGTCGCCACGTTGCAGATTCGCCCGCGCGGCTGGCACCTCGACGAGAAGCACGTGACGGTCGATGGCCGCCGCGTTTCCGGTGGCATCTTCGATTTCGCGCTAGTCTTTTTCCACAATGCCAAGGAACAGATCGCACGCGGCGCCGGCCCTTTCTACTATCTGCCAAAGATGGAATCGCACCTCGAAGCACGCCTGTGGAATGACATCTTCGTCATGGCCCAGGAGCACATCGGCCTGCCACGCGGCACGATCAAGGCAACGGTGCTGGTGGAAACCATTCTGGCGACCTTCGAGATGGAAGAAATTCTCTACGAACTCCGTGAGCACTCCGCAGGCCTCAACGCCGGCCGCTGGGACTACATTTTTTCCTGCATCAAGAAGTTCAAGAAAGACCCGGACTTCTGCCTCGCCAACCGCGCCGCGATCACCATGGAAGTTCCATTCATGCGCAGCTATGCGCTGCAACTGGTGAAAATCTGTCACTCGCGCGGTGCTCCGGCGATGGGCGGCATGAGCGCACTGATCCCCATCAAGAACGATCCCGAGGCCAACGAAAAAGCACTGGCCGGCATCCGCCACGACAAGGCCCGCGACGCCAAGGACGGCTTCGACGGCGGCTGGGTCGCCCACCCGGGTCTGGTCTCGATCGCTGCCGAGGAGTTTCAGAAAGTCCTCGGTGATCGCCCGAACCAGTGGGAAAAGCAGCGTCACGAGGTGTTCACCGCCGCGGACTTCCTTGACTTCCAACCCTCGCAACCAATTACCGAAGCGGGCGTGCGCAACAACATCAACGTCGGCATTCACTACCTCGGCAGCTGGCTCGCGGGCAACGGCTGCGTGCCGATCCATAACCTGATGGAAGACGCAGCAACCGCCGAAATCTCGCGCTCACAGGTCTGGCAGTGGGTAGTTTCCCCGAAAGGCGTTCTCGATGATGGCCGCAAGGTCACCGCGGCGATGGTGCGCGGCATGATCGCCGAGGAGCTCGCGAAAGTGAAGGCAGCGGTCAGCCAGCAGGGTGAAGAGACCGCCACCTACGAGCAGGCAGCGGTGATCTTCGACAAGATGTCGCTGAGCGCCGAGTACCCCGAGTTTCTGACGCTACCGCTGTACGAAGCGATGGACTGAGACTGAAAGCGCAGAGAACAGCAACAGAAACGGCGCCGTGCTCCACGGCGTCGTTTTCCGTTGTTCACTTGCCATCCGCTATCCGCCCTCTGCCAGGACAGAGCGGCGACGCGAACGGATAAGGGGGCCCCGCCTTCGCCTCCCTAATCCGCGGGCTCAATACGACCGGGCAGGTGTGAGACAATCGGCGAACTCTGGATGTGCCGACGCATCACCCTCGCATTGCGCCACCGTTTTCCGAACATCGCCACAGGCGGACGGGCGGGAGGCGCAAGCGGCAACAAGGATAGACAAACCAATGCCCGACCTCGCCTCGTCGACCTTCTGGATCGCCGTCCTCCAGATTATCGTCATAGACATCCTGCTCGGTGGCGACAACGCCGTGGTCATTGCTCTGGCATGCCGCAAGCTGCCCGAAGCACAGCGCAACAAGGGAATCTTCTGGGGTGTCGTCGGAGCGATAGGGCTGCGCGTTGTCCTGATCTATTTCGCCCTGCAACTCCTCGCCGTTCCTTACCTCAAGATCGTCGGTGGATTGCTGCTGTTCTGGATCGGCATCAAGCTGGTGATCCCGGAAGACGAGGAGGCACATGGCGACATCGCCAGTAGCGCGACATTGGCCGGCGCGATCAAGACGATCATCATCGCCGACGCCGTCATGAGCGTAGACAACGTCATCGCCGTCGCCGCGGCCTCGCATGGATCCCTCGTTCTCGTGGTTTTCGGTATTGCGGTATCGATCCCGATCGTTGTCTGGGGCAGCAAACTGGTTTTGCTGCTCATGGATCGCTACCCGGTTGTGATCACCGCCGGCGGCGGACTGCTGGGCTGGATCGGCGGCGGCATGCTGCTCACCGACCCGATGGTCCCGGCAAGCTGGCGCGAGATTGTTCCCTACAGTACGTACCTGGCGTCAGCGCTCGGTGCCCTCGCGGTCGTGGCGCTCGGAAATCTACTCGCCAGCCGACAACATGACAAGCATCCGAGCAGCGAGCTTGCCGCGCCGAACAGCGAAGAACTCATGGAAGGAAAACCGAAGTGAAAGCACACTGGCTGCTTCCCGTCGACGGCTCCGCGCCTAGTCTGCGTGCCGTCGAGCATGTCGTGCAGCAAGCGCCCTCCTGCACCGTGCCGCCGAGCATCAGCCTGGTGAACGTGCAGGCAGCGCTGCCATCGGACGTCACTCGTTTTGTCAGCAAGGACAACGTCGAAGACTACCACCGTGAATCCGGTGAGACGGCCCTGGCCGAGGCCGGCAGCAGACTCAAGGCGGCAGGCCTCGCCTACTCGAAGCACATAATGATCGGCGAGGCTGTGCACGCTATCGCCGATTACGCCAGAGAGCACGGCTGCACGCTGATCGTCATGGGCTCACGTGGCCTCGGCTCGGTGGCCGGCATCCTGCTGGGCTCGGTCACTACGCGCGTCATTCATCTGACCGACCTGCCGGTGCTGGTCATCAAATAATCCGCAGGCAGCCCCGCCCGACGGAGATTTTATCGGCAGGCCAGCGCGCTGGGGACGGGTAATTTGCCGGTGAGGCCGGTCTGCTGTCTGCGGTCTGCGCGCCGCGATTGCCGCCACTTACAAGACGTAGCGCGACAGATCCTCGTTTTTTGCCAGTTCGGCGAGACGAGCGTCAACGTAGTTGGCGTCGATGGCCACTTTATCGAAGCGGCCCTCGCTGGCCGAGAACGACACCTCTTCGAGCAAACGCTCCATGACCGTATGTAGCCGGCGGGCACCGATGTTTTCGGTTCGCTCATTGACCGACCAGGCGATCTCCGCCAGCCGCCTGACGCCCTCTTCCGAAAAATCCAGGGTCACGCCTTCGGTGGTCAACAGCGCCTCGTATTGCTTGGTCAGACAGGCATCGGTCTGGGTCAGAATGCACTCGAAGTCGGCCACCGACAGCGAATCGAGTTCGACACGAATCGGAAAGCGACCCTGCAACTCGGGAATCAAGTCCGAAGGCTTGGCGAGGTGAAAAGCGCCGCTGGCGATGAACAGCACATGATCGGTGCGAATCATCCCGTACTTGGTCGACACCGTCGTGCCTTCGACCAGTGGCAGCAAGTCGCGCTGCACTCCCTGGCGCGAGACGTCGATGCCGTGTGTATCACTACGCGAAGCGATCTTGTCGATTTCATCAAGAAAGACGATGCCGTTTTGCTCGACGTTGCCGACCGCCGTCAGCTTGACGTCCTCGTCGTTGACCAGCTTCGCCGCTTCCTCTTCAATCAACAGCCGGCGCGCTTCGGAGATCTTCAGTTTGCGTGACTTCTTGCGACCACTACCCATGTTCTGAAACATACCCTGGATTTGCGAGGTCAGCTCCTCCATCCCTGGTGGCGCAAAAATCTCGGCCTGCATCGACGGGGCGGCAACCTCGATTTCAATTTCCTTGTCGTCGAGTTCCCCTTCGCGCAGCTTCTTGCGAAATTTCTGCCGCGTCGTGCTCTCCTCGGACGCCTGCGTGTCGTTGAAGTAGGTCGCACGCGCGGACGGTAGCAAAGCGTCGAGGACGCGCTCTTCTGCGGCGTCCTCGGCGCGCTCGCGGACGCCCGTCATCGCCTGCTCACGAACGTTCTTGATGGCAACCTCGACCAAGTCGCGAATGATCGTCTCGACGTCGCGGCCGACGTAACCGACCTCAGTGAACTTGCTGGCCTCGACCTTGATGAACGGCGCGTTCGCCAGCCGCGCCAGGCGACGTGCGATTTCGGTCTTGCCGACGCCGGTGGGGCCAATCATCAGAATGTTCTTGGGCGTGATCTCCTGGCGCAGCGGCTCGGCCACCTGCGCCCGCCGCCAGCGGTTGCGCAGGGCAATGGCCACCGCCTTCTTGGCCTTGCCCTGACCGACGATGTGCTTGTCGAGTTCGTGAACAATTTCCTGCGGAGTCATGGACGACATGTTTATTCCAGCACCTCGATGGTGAAATTCTGATTGGTGTAGATGCACAGTTCGCTGGCGATCTGTAGCGACTTGCGGACCACTTCGGTTGGATCAAGTTCACTGTTCTCGACCAGCGCCCGCGCCGCCGAATGCGCAAAAGGCCCGCCTGACCCGATGGCCACGATACCGTATTCTGGCTCGACGACATCGCCATTGCCGGTGATGATCAGCGAATTCTCCCGGTCGGCAACGGCGAGCATCGCTTCGAGCCGCCGCAGTGCCCGATCGCTGCGCCAGTCCTTGGCCAGCTCAACCGCCGAGCGCATGAGATTCCCCTGATGCTTGTCAAGTTTTGCTTCAAAGCGTTCGAAAAGTGTAAAGGCATCCGCCGTGCCCCCGGCAAAACCGGCGAGGATCTGGCCCTGATGGATACGGCGAACTTTGCGCGCACTGGCCTTGATCACCAGATTGCCGAGCGTCACTTGCCCGTCGCCGCCCATGGCCACACACTTGCCGCGGCGAACCGACAAAATCGTCGTCCCGTGGTATTGATCCATCCAGAACTCCCGTGGTTTGTACTTGGTGAGTCGCGTAGGCGACTTTCACCTTAATTCCTGGCTAATTCGATTTCCGCCACGCCACGCAAGCCAACGACGCGGAACAATTCGGCAAGCAGGTAGTTGGGGTGACGGACAATGATCTGTCGACCCGAGCGTTTCACCGAGGTCAGAATATTGAGCAAGGCCCCGGCACTGAGGAAGTCCATGCGCGTCACCGTCGAACAGTCTATCAAAACGGGATCGTTGGCGCCGGCGTACGCCTGCAGGTCGCCGAAACGGGCGCCCTTGATTTCGCCTTTGATAACGTAGGCCTCGGTTAGCAGCTGGTCGGCCGCCGCCAGCTCCAGCGGCGCAGGCTCGCTATCCGCCACGCGATCAAACTCCCAGGACGGTGGCGAGATTTCAAAAGTTACCGCATAGTTAATCGCCATTTCCTCGAAGACCTCAAGTTGCCCGCGCAACTGGCAAAGTTCGAGTTTCAGCAACCAGCATGGCCGGTCTTCCGGGCGACCGGCGGCGATGTGGCTGTCGAGCAAAACACCGAGGGAATCGCGCCCCAGCAGATCAATCTCGGCCCTGCCCCGACGGGCTTGCTGCAACAGCGCCAGAAGCCGTTCACAACCGCCAGCGTCGAGATTGCGCAGCTTCGACAAGTCGAGGCGAAGATGGGCATTCTTTTTGAGTGCCAGGCGAACCGCGTCAAACCCGGCATCGTTATCAGCGAACAATTCACCCTTGAAGAGTGCCGTTCCGACCACTTTCCCGAGCACCTGTGCGCTGACGGCGACGTCGCGCCAGAGCGAAGGCGATTTCTCGAAGGCTTGTGCATACTCGATCCCCAGCGCTTCGAACGCAGCTTTCTGGCCGGTCAAGCGTAGCAGATCGAAGAGCATCAGCCACAAGCGTTCACCTGGGCCAGAGCGCCACTCGCGGATCGCCGTCTCCAACAAGGAGCGGGCCGCAGCGTCCTGTCCATTGGAATACAACATCGCCGCCTCTTCGGCTTCGGCGTCGAGCGGATCAAGCTCCGCTTCGACCTGAAACTCGGCGGCAATCTCGCTGAACACAAACTCGCTGAGATCCAGCGCTGGCCCTTCGCGGGTAGTCGCCGGAGTAGCGAAGGGGACGTCCGAGCGGGCGAGGCCCACCGGCACAGCGGCCGGTTTCGGCTTTTCTTTGGACGACACACCAGAAGTAGTGCCCCGATCGTCTGCTGACGGAGGCACGGCGGCTGGCCGGACAGGCATTTTCTTTTCCTGCGGCGGCTTCTTGAAAAACGAAAAGACCATGGCGAGAGGGCGTGCGGGTGATTTTGCTAACGAATCACCTTTTAACACATCGTCCAGTACACTGCAATTTGAACCCCGACTGCGGACTCAAATCTTCGCCATTTGCTGGCCAGGGCCTGCACCGCGCCCCGACAGCAGGGCCCGTCCATGCGGCAGAAAGACTCGCCTGCCGTGGCGCATGACGAGCGCGCGGGCGACGAGTAATGCACTGGCGCAAGTCAGTCGCCAGCACTCCCGGCGACGGCCCCGCAAAACATGGCAAAAGCTTTTTCGACGACGTCTCGGGCCAAGGCCCGAACGATGAATACCAGACGACTGCTATGGTCTTCGTCCGGCCACTGCGGCAAAGCCGATTCCGGATAGCGGATATGCTGTACGCAATGCACGACGCGCGGCGCCGCCTCACCGTTGACGTTGATCAAGCCCTTGACGCGCAGAATGCGATCGCCACAGGTGGCGAGCAGCACGTCAATCGCTTCGGCAAATTCCGGCCACGCGAAAGGCTTCTCGAAACGTAGCACGAAAGCATGCACCAGGGCATCGTGACGATTGGCATCGTGGCCGTGCTGTCCCGGCCGCTCGGCGTTGGCGGCCGCCACTTTCTCCTCAGCCAGCCAACGGCGAACGTCGGCGCTCCGCGTCACCGGGTCGTAGAGGCCGCAGCCGATCAGCTGCGCGGCGTCGATGCCTCCCTTACGGACCTCGATTTGCGTCGCTCCCGGATTGGCGCGCGTCAGCCGGCGAGCGACGCGGGCAATCTCCTCGGGCGTCGCCAGATCACATTTGGTGAGCAGCAGGCGGTCGGCCATGGCCACTTGGCGGACGGCCTCGAAATGGCGACCGAGCTGGCGATCAGCATGCGTAACATCAACCGCCGTGACCACCCCGTCGATGCGAAAGCGCTCGGCGATGAAGAAGTCCTCAAGCAAGGTGTACAACACCGGCGCCGGATCGGCGAGCCCCGTGGTTTCAATCAGCACTCGCGAGAAAGCAGGGATCTCGCGGCGCCAGCGGCGCATGAACAGATCACGCAGGCTACGCGCAAGTTCGCCACGAACACTGCAGCAAAGACAGCCGGAGGCGAGAACGACGAGATTGTCGTCGACCTTTTCGACCAGAAAATGATCGACCGCGACTTCGCCGAACTCGTTGATCATTACCGCCGCATCCGCAAGCGCCGGTTGCTGCAGCAAATGGTTGAGCAGCGTCGTCTTGCCGGCGCCGAGGAAACCGGTCAGCAGAGTCACCGGAATCGCCCGCTGCGGGTCTACTCGTGGCATCGCGGTCGTCCCTGCGCGTTAATGTGAAAGTCGCGCAAGCGTCTCACAAACCTCCCTCCCCTCGCGGGAGAAGGGTCGGGGAAGAGGGGAAAACGGTCATGACTTTCATGATCTGGGCTGTCTCGATTGTCATGACCGTTAGCGCGGCGCGCAAACCCCGTCCGGCGAATGAACAAAGCGACGTTTTCAGCGTCCACAGACGACGCTTCACGCCCGCGCTTCGAGAAAGTTGTGCGAGTCATCAGGGCTGCAAATTGTGAATTAGGAGCGCAGAGGCGCTTCTCTGTCAAGCAGAGCAAGCGGCACACGACTCAGAAAAGCGTAAGGTTTGCCCCCCGACATACGACCATTTCGCAAACCCCAGCCAGGAGAAGACGATGCCTTCCGCCCACCGATACTCACCAGCAGTCGCTGCCTTGAGCGTAGTACTCTGGCTGGCGCTTTCGCCCCTTGCACAAGCCGCGAGCTGCGCGAAACAGAGTCCCGCACACCGCGTCGCGCTGATCGAGTTGTATACCTCCGAGGGCTGCAGTAGTTGCCCACCCGCAGACCAGTGGCTGAGCCAACTGTCGCAGGGCTTTTCAGCCGACCAGGTGGTCGCTCTGGCCCTGCACGTCGACTACTGGGACTACATTGGCTGGCAGGATCCCTTCGCCCAGCCGGCCTTTGCCGAACGCCAACGCTGGCTGACGCGTCTGGCGAGGTCAAGCACCGTCTATACGCCAGAGGTGTTTACGGGCATGAAAGAACTACGCACATGGCACACAGCGACCAATTTCGCCGAACGCATCGAGAACATCAACCGGCGACCAGCCGCAGCCGACATCGCTCTGCAGATGCGGCCGGCGGATGATGACGCCGTCGATCTCGAAGCGCGCTTCACGCTCAGGGAAAGCGAGGGCGCGGGGCAGGCCGCCGAAGCCTTCGTGATCATCTACGAGAACCAGTTGCGCAGCAAGATTCGTGCCGGCGAGAATCGCGGCGCCAATTTGCAACACGATCGCGTGGTGCGCTTCTGGTCGACAGCCTTGCCGCTCAACAAGGCCGATGGCACTGCGCTCTGGCGGCAAACGCTGAAAATCCCGGCCGACTGGCAGCTCGAGCAGCTCGGCGTCGCGGCCTTCGTGCAGGATGCGCAGGCTGGCGAAGTATTACAAGCATTGGCGATGCCTGGCTGCCTGCAGCCAGCGGCCGCCAAGGCAAGCTGATCTTTCTATGGAGAGCACAATGGATCGTCGTCAATCACTGAAATGGCTGGGCGGCTTGGGCGCCTTTCTTCTGCCGGTTGCTGCTTCCGGCCCGAGCTGGGCAGGCGCCGAAGCCACGCCCGGCAGCCGACTGTCGAAGCCGAAAGCCGAATGGGCCGACCTGCTGCCAGCAGCATCCTATCGCGTTCTTTTCGAGGAGGATACGGAACGTGCCGGCAGCAGCCCACTGAACCAGGAAAAGCGTGACGGAACCTTTATCTGCGCCGCCTGCTACCTGCCCTTGTTCGACAGCTCGACGAAGTACGAGAGCGGTACCGGCTGGCCGAGTTTCTGGCAGCACCTGCCAGAGGCAGTGGCCACCAAAACCGACTTCAAGATCTTTTATCCGCGTACCGAGTACCACTGCGCGCGCTGCGGCGGGCACCAGGGGCATATTTTCAACGACGGCCCCAAACCGACGGGCAAACGCTTCTGCAATAATGGTGTCGCGCTGCAATTCGTTGCGCGTACCGAGAAGCTGCCGGAGTTACGGACATGAGCCGGCGAGCACTGGTGACGGCACTGTCCTTCCTCGTCCTCGGTGCCGCGACGGGCGTTGCGTCGGCCACAGATCAGCCTGCCGACAAGGCGGCAGCGCCGAGCACAGCCACGCCACAGACGGCAATCTTTGCCGGCGGCTGCTTTTGGTGCCTCGAAGCCGATTTCGAAAAGTTGCCCGGCGTAATTTCCGTCGAATCCGGCTACACCGCCGGCCAGACCGTCAACCCGACCTACGCGCAGGTCAGTGCCGGAGGCACCGGGCATACCGAAGCCGTCCGCGTGCGCTACGACGCGCAAAAAGTCAGCTATCCACAGCTGGTCGAGTACTTCTGGCGACACATCGATCCGACGGTCAAAGACCGCCAGTTCTGCGACGTCGGCAGCCAGTACCGCAGCGGTATCTACTGGCAGGACGAGAGTGAACGCAAGGCCGCCGAAAGCAGCCGCGATGCGCTGCTCAAGAGCGGCAAATTCACACGCATCGAAACCGAGCTGCAGCCAGCCTCGACCTTCTACCCGGCCGAGGCCTACCACCAGGACTACTACAAGAAAAACCCCATCCGCTACTCCTACTACCGTAGCGGTTGCGGCCGCGATCTACGGGTGGAGAACCTGTGGGGTAGTCGCTAGCCACAATAGCCGATGCTGGGCGCGGCCCCAGCATCCTCAATCCACCTGGCAGAGCAGGCCTTTGAGGTATTCACCCTCGCTGAAATGCAGCGCCACCGGGTGGTCCGGCGGCGCCGACAGGCGGCGCAGAATACGGGCATCGCAGCCGGCAGAGACCGCGGCATCGGCGACGATCTGCTGGAAGTGCTCGCTGCGAATGCCGCCCGAGCAGGAATAGGTCATCAGCAATCCCCCCGGATTGAGCAGGCGAAAACCGAAGACGTTGATATCCCGATAGGCACGCGCAGCCCGTTCCGCGTGCGCGGCCGATGGGGCGAATTTCGGCGGATCGAGCACGATCAGGTCGAAACGCTGGCCGTCGCTTTTCAACGCCCGCAAGCTGTCGAAGACATCTGCCTCGCGCCACGCGGCACAGCCCGCATCGAGCTGCGGGTTGAGCGCCAAGTTGTCGGCGGCCAGCGCCAGCGCCGGTGCCGAGGAATCGATGGAAAGCACGCTCGCCGCGCCACCGGCCAGCGCCTGCAGGGAAAATGCGCCGGTATAGCAGAAGCAGTTGAGTACCGAGCGCCCGGCAGAAAGTTGGCGGGTCAACAAGCGATTGTCGCGCTGATCGAGATAGAAGCCCGTCTTGTGACCGGTAACAACATCAACTTTGATGCGCACACCGTTTTCGACAATCAGCAGCGCGTCTTCCGGCGCCTCGCCGAGCAGCCAGCCGCTCACGGGTTCCAGCCCTTCGAGCCGGCGAACGTCGGAATCGGATCGCTCGTAGATGCGCGCGCAGCCGGTCGCCCGCTGCAGCGCGCCGACGATCGCCGATCGCCACTTGTCCGGGCCGGTGGCCGTTAGCTGCACGACAAGCGTGTCGCCATAGCAATCGGCGATCAGGCCCGGCAGACCGTCGGATTCGCCATGAATCAGCCGCATGCCCCCCTCGCTGGACAGTTCCGGCATCAACCGGCGACGCTCGACGGCGGCCAGAATGCGGCGCTTGAAGAAAGCATCGTCAATGATCTCGTCGGGATCGAAACTCCACACCCTGGCGCGAATCTTCGATTCCGGACTCCAGGCAGCCTTCGCCAACGGCCGCCCGTTGGCGGCAACGACATCCACGGTATCGCCCGGGCGGGCGCGACCCCGCAAGCGGTCAACCGCAGCGGCAAAGATCCACGGATGGCGGCGGGCAAGCGAACGATCCTTGCCGGAAAGCAGAACGAGTTGGGCCATGCTGAGTATCCGGCGCCCGGTGCGATGCCCGAGCGACAATGAGGTAAGAGCGACGCAGTGTACACCAGCTACACCAGCTGCAGCAGCGACGCCCATCGGCGGCGCGTAGTGTGGCCACGGTCGCAGCCATTGCCAGCTGGCCAAACAAGTGCTGCTCGGCGGGGCTCTTTTTGAGCGTCATCAACGAATGCCGCGGCCCGCAGCCCCTATAATCAAGCGCCGTACACCGCCCTGCCCGCACTGGAGCCTTGATGAAACGCCTGACCTTGTTCGCCGCCATGAGCTTGCTCGCCGGGCCTGCCGCCGCGACCCCGGAGCCTGCAGCCAGCGCGGCCTCCGCAGCGTCCACCCTCGCCGCCATTAGCGATCTCGGGCAGCTGAATGGCCAGGCACTGGCCTGCGGCGAGATGGCGATTGCTGGCGAGGCCAAGCAACTGGTCATCCGGCATGCGCCAAAGTCCCGTCGTTACGGCGAGACTTTCGAGGAGCAGACCAACGCTGCCTTCCTCGCTCAAGGCCAGAAGGGGCACGAGCCCTGCCCCGCGGCCGCAACTTTTTCCGGCCGGCTCGACGAACTCTCGAAACGCTTGCAGGCTTTGCTGCCGACAGCGCCAGCAGCCTCCAGGTAGAGCGTAATGAGAAGACTGCTGCTCGCCCTGTCCTTGACCGTCTGGCTGGCGCCGCCGTCCCTGGCTGCCGACCTTGCCGCGGAGCAGATGCCGGCCTACGGCGAAACGGGCATCAGCAGCCGCTACCTGCTGATGGATGCCAACGGGCGTGCGGTCAGCAACCAGGACTTCCGCGGGCGCTTCCAGTTGCTCACCTTCGGCTACACCTACTGCCCCGACATCTGTCCGACAACGCTGGCCGAGATGGCGATGGTGATCAGCCGGCTCGGCAAGGAAGCCGACGCGCTGCAAGCGCTGTTCATCACCGTTGACCCGGAGCGCGACAGCGCGGACACCCTGCGCAGCTACGTTGCCTTCTTCGACCCGCGCATCATCGGCCTGACCGGTTCGCCGGAGCTGGTCCGCAAGGCCGCCGAGAGCTTCAAGGTGCGCTACGAGAAAGTCCGCGAACCCGGCGCTCCGCTGGACCAGTACGCGGTCGACCACAGCGCCGGGATGTTTCTTCTCGGCCCCGACGGTCGCTTTATCCGAAAATTTGCCTACGCCATGCCGGCGGAGAAAATCGCCGATCAGATTCGCGAAATAATGGCCAGCAACGGACCTCCATCGGCGGCCAGGCCTATGGCACCCGCTTCGCAGTAGTCACTTGCCATCGGAGAACCTCCCCATGAAATCATCCGCGATCGCGTGTCTTCTTGTCCTCGCATCGGCAGCCACCGACAGCAGCGCTGAAACATTGTCGTGCCCGAGCCTGACGACAGCCGTCCAGGTAGGCAGCTGCCCCAGCGAGGCGGAGCTCAAGTACACCTTCACCGGCTACTGCAGCGACAACCGACGCATGTACGAGCAAAGTACCAACGTGTGCACCGACTATCAGGCCTACCGAAAACTGAAGAACGTCGCCCAGTGGGAGTCGGCAGACGGCGCCTTTTCCGCCTACGTCTCGTGCGACCTGGCGGCGGAAACGATCAAGGCGATGCCCGTTGCGCGGATCGCGAGCAGCAAGCAGGGCAAGGTAAACCTGCTGACTTGCAGCTACGGCGAAGGCATCAGCTTCAGCTACCGCTCGCGTCAGCAATGCACAGTCACCGGCAGAGGCGACTGTGCTGGTGAGCCAGCCACTTGCCAGGCGAGCTGTGATTGAACACGCTCAGCACACTCAGCGCCGGGCACAAAACGAACGCGGCGCGTACCTGAGGTACGCGCCGCGGTGGTTGAAAGGGTCCGACCAGTCAGCTCGTTGGTTTTGACGGAGTGCTCATTTCAGCTTTGCCATCCTTGGCTTTATCAGCCGAACAGGCGACCGCGGTTGCACTTGACAGCGTCAGCGCCAAAGCCAGCAGGCCGGCGGTAAGCTTCCTCATACGCATCTCCTTGTGACTTTGCCGACATTGGCAGCTCCAATGTAAACCTAAGGACTGGCGAATACAACCCCGATCGAAGCAGCGGTTTTCAGCACAATTTGACGACGATGTCGTCGAGTGCATTGGCCGCGTCAGCGACCCGGTCGCCAGCGTTGGACATGTGACGATAGGTCTCGCGCCGCTTGAACATGTTGAGGTAATCGTCGCCCTGGAAAAGCTCGACAATCGCTCGCCGATAGGCTTTCTCAACCGTACGTTCCGCCTTCCGGGCTGCCGCTGCGTCGACGCCAGCGGCAGCCGGATCGGAAGCCAGGCGACCGAAACCTCTGGCCAGCGCATCGGCGCCTTCCCTGAGGTGCAGCGCCATTTCCAGACTGAACTTGTCGGGTGTCAAACCCAGGACGTCCATTTCGACCACTGTTGATTTGCAGTAGTTGACGATGTCGTCGAGCGTCATGATCGCGCGATGGATGTCTTCACGGTCGATCGGCGTCGAAAAGGCTTCGGCCAGGACACCGAGGTTGGAGGCCTTCATGCGGTCGGCCTGGTGCTCGTCGGCACGGACTCTCTGGCTGACAGCGACGTCACCGGTCTCCATGAATTCGACCAGCAGACGCGTGGTCTCTGCGGCGTTGGTGCTCTGCTCGGCGAGCATCCCGAAGAAGTCGGCGACGGTCGGGAAGACGCGCTCGTACAGGCGGCGGAAAATCGGTTTGTTGGCGTTGTTGGTTTGATTGTCTTCCATGATTTATCTCCTCAGGTGGTCTGACCAAGCATGATTCTGGTAATAGCGTAAATAACGATGGCTGTGATTGCCGCCGCCGGGATGGTGATCACCCAGGTCTTGGCGATGTCCTTGGCCTTCTTCCAGCGTACGGCACGCGGGCGCTCGGAATAGCCGATACCCATGATCGAGGTGGCCACCACGTGCGTTGTGGATACTGGCGCCCCGACCATTGAAGCGGAAAAGATCAGCAGCGCTGAAGTGAGCTGCGAGTCGAAAGCGTGTAGCGGTCGCACCCGGTAGATGGCAAAGCCCAGTGTACGCACAATGCGCCAGCCACCCGACATGATGCCCAGGGTGATCGCCGCAGCACAGGACAGAACCACCCAGAACGGCACTTCGAAACTCGGGATGAAGCCACCCAACATCAACACCAGGGTGAGCATGCCCATGCTCTTCTGCGCATCGTTGGCGCCGTGCGAAAACGCCAGGCCGGCAGCGGTCACGAACTGCAACTTGCGCAGAGTGGCGTTGGCGGTCGGCTTGGCGCCGGCCAGCAAGCGACGCCCGAGGCGATGAATCCAGAATCCGACCCAGAATCCGAGCAGTGGCGAGACAAACAGGGCCAGCAAAACCTTCGTGACGCCGGTCATCTTGCCGGTGGTCATCAGCTCGCGAAAGCCCCAGACCACATGCTCTGAGCCCACTGCCGCAACCACCGCTCCAGCGAGACCGCCGACCAGCGCGTGCGACGACGAAGAGGGAATGCCGAGCCACCAGGTCGCCAGGTTCCAGACGATGGCGCCGAGCAGGCCGCAGAACATGATCAACACGGCGAGCTGCGGGTCGACACCATTCAGATCGACGAACTTGCCGATGGTGTTGGCGACCGCCGTACCGCCGAGCAAAGGGCCCATGAACTCGAAAAAGCCGACGATCAGAACGGCCTGCACCGGAGTCATCGCCCGTGAAGCGATGACCGTCGCCACGATATTTGCGGCATCATGAAAGCCGTTGGTGTAGTCGAAGATCAACACGACCACCACCGTCGCCACGGCCATCCAGAACAAAGTATCCATACGCACCCTTCTTGTAAAAAAAGCCTCTGCGGGCCTCTGCTTGTAAAAAGTGCGCGGATTATGCACGAAAATTCCCATTTGTACACGATTTTATGCCAACTTCAGCGCTAAACAGCCACCTTGAGGACGAATCATGCGTCGGGGCAATCAGAGCGAGAGCCGCAATGTTGAGGACCACCGGGCGATCGGCGATGATCGCCTGCAACGGCAAACGCAAGGGCGGGTGGTAGCGGAATCCTTCGCCCACGGGACGTCCAGCCAGCGAGTACGCTGGTTCAAACGCGGCCTGGACAGCGGCGGACGTAACATCCGACAATGCGACAGCTTCTCCCCAAAATCACTGTGATGACCCACTATATGCGCAGAATCGTCACCATCGCCACCGTCGCCATCTCGTCCTGCACGACCCTGCTGATGGCCTTGCTGACCGGCTCCTCGGCACACGCAGCGCTTCCGACGGCAGCCAGTGTCCCCGGCGGCGTGGCCTTGGTCGTTCTTGGCCCGATTTCGGCCAGCAGCACACGACCACTGGCCTGGCTGGGTGCACAGCGGGTGCTGGTGGCCGCCGAGGGCGCGCAGTGGGTCGCCGTGGTCGGTCTCGATCTGGCGACCACTCCGGGGACGTACGAGCTGCGGGTCGACATCGCTGGCGAATGGGAACAGCACCCATTCTTTGTAGTCAGCAAGGATTATCCTGCGCAACGAATCACGATGAAAGACAGCAGCAAGGTGCAGTTGTCGGCCAGCGACCTGACCCGCGTCGAAGGGGAACTGGCCACCATCCAGCGCCTGAAACGCCATTGGCGCGAGACAACGGAGACCGACCTGGCTTTCGTCCTGCCGGCGCAGGGACGGCGTAGCGGGCGCTTCGGTGTGCGCCGATTCTTCAACGGCGAGCCTCGCTCAGCGCACGCCGGATTCGATATCGCCGTCGCGCGCGGGGCAACGGTCAAGGCCAATGCGCAGGGCCAAGTACTCGCCGTCGACGACTACTTCTTCAACGGCAAGACCGTTTTTGTCGATCACGGCAACGGCCTGATCAGCATGTATTGCCACCTCGACAGCACCGCCGTGCAGCCCGGCGAAACGGTAAGCAAGGGACAGCGCATCGGCGCCGCGGGCATGACCGGACGCGCCACCGGCCCGCACCTGCACTGGAGCGTGATCCTCAACGGCGCGATGGTGGACCCGGAACTGTTTGTGGCCGAGTCCGGCAAGAGAGGTTGACGCACCCGAATCGTCGGTGAATGCTTGCGCGTAAGCCGTCGGCGGTGGCGGGTGGCGGGCGCCGCGCTTCAGTCGCCGGCTGACAGTTTGTTACGCTCGCCAGAATTGCTCGCCGCAGCGGCACGATGCGGGCATTCCGGCTTGCTGCATTCGGCGTAAAGGTAGAGTGCGTGCTCGCGAATGATGAAGCCGCGCTCGCGGGCGATGCGTGTTTGTCGACGTTCGATCTCGGCATCGTAGAATTCCTCGACGCGTCCGCAGTCGATGCACACCAGATGATCGTGGTGCTGCCCGGCACTGAGTTCGAAAACAGCTTTGCCCGATTCGAAATAGTGACGTTCGAGGAGGCCCGCCTGTTCGAACTGTGTGAGAACGCGGTAAACGGTCGCCAGGCCAACGTCAAGATTCTCCGCGAGCAGCAGCCGGTAGACATCCTCTGCCGTAAGATGGCGAACCTCGGTCCTCTCGAACAGGGCGAGAATCTTGAGGCGCGGAAGCGTGGCTTTCAGGCCCATACTCTTGAGATTGTCTGAGTTGCTCATCGGCTTACCTTGGTCGGCTGCGGGGAAAGTGGGCTACTATTTCGGTTATCATATACCGTCGACTGTCGCCGTGATCAGCTGAGGCAAGCATTGCGCAGGCTTATCGGTCGATCCGGCTACGGGTAGTTGGTAGTTGGTAGTGGCGACTGTACCAACGCTCACCTCACTTCTCTTTGATCCTTTACCACGATCCGACCCGAACATGACCTTCCCGCGATTTGCCACTGCCAGCCTTGTTCTCTGCGTGGTATCGGCTTGCTCCGAAGTCCCGCATATCATTACCGAGTATCGGATCGATGTACAACAGGGAAACGTTCTGACCCAGGACATGGTTTCGCAGTTGCGCCCCGGCCTGACCAAAGATCAGGTGCGCTTCATTCTCGGTACGCCGGTGCTGGTTGACATGTTCCATGCCCAGCGCTGGGATTACTTCTACTCGATGAAGAAAGGCAACAGCTCGAAGGCCGAGACACGGAATTTCGTCGTTTATTTTGACGACGAAGGCAAGCTGGTGCGAGTCACTGGCGACGTCGCCCCCGCCACACCGACCGACGGTGCCGCACTACCGGAAACACGGATTCGGGAAATCGATCTCGGCTCGCTGACGACCGACGGGAGCGCAACCGTTCCGCCGCCGGACGAAGACGGCTTTTTTGGCAAAATCCTGGAGAGCGTGGGGCTGTGAAATGAAGGCATTGAAAATCGCTATCGCAGGTGCTGGCGGGCGCATGGGACGCATGCTGCTTGAAGTCACCCTCAAGGATTCGCAAGCGACGCTGGCAGCAGCAATCGACCAACCCGGCGCGCCGCTGCTCGGCAAGGACGCCGGCGAAATCGTCGGCTCACCTTGCGGGGTGATGATCAGCAGCGACAGTGAAGCGGGAATTGCCCAGGCCAGCTGCCTGATCGATTTCACTCGGCCGGAGGGCACCCTTCAGCACCTCGAAATCTGCCGTCGGCATGGCACGGCAATCGTCATTGGCACCACCGGATTTGATACTCGCGGAAAGCAAGCAATTGCCGCCGCGGCGCAGGATATCCCGGTGGTCTTTGCCCCGAACATGAGCGTCGGCGTCAACGTGGTCTTCAAACTGCTCGACGTGGCTGCCCGCATCATGAACGAGGGCTACGACGTCGAGATCGTCGAAGCGCACCACCGCCACAAAATCGATGCCCCATCGGGAACGGCTTTGCGCATGGGCGAGGTCGTCGCGCAAGCGCTTGGTCGCGAACTCGGGGAGTGCGCCGTTTATGGCCGCGAGGGAGTCACCGGCGAGCGACTGCCGGCGACGATCGGCTTTGCCACCGTTCGCGGCGGCGATATCGTCGGCGATCACAATGTGCTCTTCTGCGGTCTCGGCGAGCGCGTCGAGATCGGCCACAAGGCAAGTAGCCGCATGCCGTACGCGCTGGGCAGCCTGCGCGCCGCCCATTTCCTGGCCAACATGAAGCACGGCCTGTTCGACATGCAGGACGTTCTCGGCCTGCGCTGAAGCGGCCACCCCGCCATACACGCCCACCGGCGCAGCCTTAGCCCGCGGCGCGGAATTGGCCAAAAAAGGTGCGCTCCCGTATAATGCTTCGGCTTGCAAGGATCCGAGCGGGAGGGCCGTGCGCCCGTCCCGCTTTTGTATGTCTGCAACCCGGACCGGCGACGCATTCACCAGCAGCATCAACAGGAGTCTTCCGTGCCCTTGTTACCCACTCTTCCGCCGGCGATTCTCGCACTGGCCGATGGGACAATCTTCCGCGGCCATGCCATCGGCGCCGGCGGCAGCACCAGCGGCGAGGTGGTGTTCAATACGGCGATGTCCGGCTATCAGGAGATCCTGACCGATCCCTCCTACTGCCGCCAGATCGTTACCCTCACTTACCCGCACATCGGTAACGTCGGCTGCAACGCCGAGGATTTCGAATCGCGCGGCAACTATGCCGCCGGCCTGGTCATTCGCGACCTGCCGATTCGCGCCGAGAGCTGGCGCCTGCAGGAAACCCTACCCGACTACCTGCACAAGCACCGCGTCGTGGCCATCGCCGGCATCGATACGCGCAAGCTCACCCGCATCCTCCGCGAAGGCGGCGCCCAGGCCGGTTGCATCATGGCCATCGACCTGGATGACGAGCAGGCGATTGCCGAGGCAAGGAACTTCCCCGGTCTCGCCGGAATGGACCTGGCCAAGGTGGTGAGCACTACAGCCCCCTACGAATGGACGGCCGGCGAATGGACCCTGGACGGCTATCGCTCGCTCGCCGAGGGACCCCTTCATATCCTGGCCTACGATTTTGGCGTCAAGCACAACATCCTGCGCATGCTTGCCAGTCGGGGCTGCAAAGTCACCGTCGTTCCGGCGCAAACGCCGGCCACCGAAGTCATCAAGCGGCAGCCCGATGGCGTATTTCTGTCCAACGGTCCCGGCGACCCGGAACCCTGCGACTATGCCATCGAAGCCATCCGCGAAATCCTTGCCGCCGGAGTGCCGACTTTCGGTATCTGCCTTGGCCATCAGTTGCTGGCCCTGGCGTCCGGTGCGAAGACGACGAAAATGAAGTTCGGCCATCACGGCGCCAACCATCCGGTCAAGGATCTGCGTAGCGGTCAAGTCTTGATCACCAGTCAGAACCATGGTTTCGCGGTCGACGGCGAGACGCTGCCCGCGAACTTGGTGCCAACGCATGTGTCGCTGTTCGACGGCTCACTGCAGGGCATCGCACGTAGCGACGTCCCCGCTTTTTCCTTTCAGGGCCACCCGGAAGCCAGCCCGGGCCCGCACGATATCGCCCATCTGTTCGATCGCTTCGTCCAGATGATGCAAGACAAAAAGGGGCAAAATGCCCAAGCGCACTGACATCAAGAGCATTCTCATCATCGGAGCAGGTCCGATCGTCATCGGCCAGGCCTGCGAGTTCGATTACTCGGGCGCGCAAGCCTGCAAGGCGCTGCGTGAAGAGGGCTACCGGATCATCCTGGTGAACTCGAACCCGGCGACGATCATGACCGATCCGGACATGGCCGACGTCACCTACATCGAGCCGATCAACTGGCAAACCGTCGAGAAAATCATCAGTCGCGAGCGACCCGACGTGCTATTGCCGACGATGGGCGGGCAGACGGCGCTGAACTGCGCCCTCGACCTGGCCAGGCACGGCGTTCTCGACAAGTTCGGCGTCGAGATGATCGGCGCCACCAAGGAAGCGATCGACAAGGCGGAAGACCGGGAGAAATTCAAGCAGGCGATGACCCGGATCGGTCTCGGCTCGGCACGCTCGGCGCTTGCACACTCGATGGAAGAAGCGCTGCAGGTGCAGGCGATGATCGGTTATCCGACCATCATCCGGCCATCCTTCACCATGGGCGGTTCGGGTGGCGGCATTGCCTACAACCAGGAAGAATTCGTCGACATCTGCGAGCGCGGCCTGGAAGCCAGCCCGACCAGCGAGCTGCTCATCGAGGAGTCGCTGATCGGCTGGAAAGAGTTCGAGATGGAGGTCGTTCGCGATCGCAACGACAACTGCATCATCGTTTGCGCGATCGAGAACCTCGACCCGATGGGCGTGCATACCGGCGACTCGATCACCGTCGCACCGACGCAGACGCTGACCGACAAGGAATACCAGATCATGCGCAACGCCTCGGTGGCGGTCTTGCGCGAAATCGGTGTCGACACCGGCGGCTCCAACGTACAGTTCGCGATCAACCCGCGTGACGGGCGAATGATCGTCATCGAAATGAACCCGCGCGTCTCGCGCTCGTCGGCGCTGGCGTCGAAGGCCACCGGTTTTCCGATCGCCAAGGTAGCTGCCAAGCTGGCGGTCGGCTATACCCTCGACGAACTGGCGAACGAAATCACCGGCGGCAAGACACCGGCTTCTTTCGAACCGTCGATCGACTACGTGGTCACCAAGGTGCCACGCTTCGCCTTCGAGAAATTCCCCGAGGCCGACTCGCGCCTGACCACACAAATGAAATCGGTCGGCGAAGTGATGGCCATCGGGCGCACTTTTCAGGAGTCGCTGCAAAAAGCCTTGCGCGGCCTGGAGATCGGCGTTGACGGCTTCGACGAGCGGAGTACCGACCGCGAGGAAATCGAGATGGCGCTCGGCGAGGCGCGCCCGGAACGTATCTGGTACATCGCTGACGCCATGCGCATCGGCATGAGCCTGGATGAAATCCACCGCCTGACGGCCATCGACCCGTGGTTTCTGGCGCAAATCGAGGATCTCTACAAGCAGGCAGAAGTGATTCGCGGGCAGCCGCTGGAATCGCTGTCAGGCGAGGAATTGCGGCACCTGAAGCGTGCCGGTTTCTCGGACAAGCGTCTGGCAACGCTGATGCGGACCACCCAGACAGCCGTTCGCGAGCGCCGTCACGCGCTGCACATTCGCCCGGTGTACAAGCGCGTGGACACCTGCGCCGCCGAATTCGCCACCGATACCGCCTACATGTACTCGACCTACGAGGACGAGTGCGAAGCGAATCCCAGCAACCGCAAGAAGATCATGGTCCTCGGCGGCGGCCCCAACCGGATCGGTCAGGGAATCGAGTTCGACTACTGCTGCGTGCATGCGGCGCTGGCCTTGCGCGAAGATGGTTACGAAACGATCATGGTCAACTGCAATCCGGAGACCGTGTCTACCGACTACGACACCTCGGATCGCCTCTACTTCGAACCGCTGACGCTCGAAGACGTCCTGGAAATCGTCGCCGTCGAAAAACCCTACGGCGTTATCGTTCAGTATGGTGGGCAGACGCCGCTTAAACTGGCGCGTGACCTCGAAGCCAATGGCGTGCCGATCATCGGCACCAGCCCGGACATGATTGACGCCGCAGAGGACCGCGAACGCTTCCAGAAACTGCTGCACGAGTTGGGTCTCAAGCAGCCCGCCAACCGCACCGCGCGCACCGAACCAGACGCCTTGCGCCTGGCGGCCGAGATCGGCTACCCGCTGGTCGTGCGTCCGTCCTATGTCCTCGGCGGGCGAGCCATGGAAATCGTCCACGACCCGCGCGACCTCGAACGCTACATGCGTGAAGCGGTAAAGGTTTCCAACGACTCGCCGGTACTCCTCGACCGTTTCCTCAACGACGCCTGCGAAGTCGACGTCGACGCCCTCGGTGATGGCGACGAAGTGTTGATCGGCGGCGTCATGGAGCACATTGAACAGGCCGGAGTTCACTCTGGCGACTCGGCGTGTTCGCTGCCCCCGCATTACTTGTCCGCCGAATTGCAGGACGAAATGCGCCGACAGACAAAGTTGATGGCCAAGGGCCTCAACGTCTGTGGTCTGATGAATGTGCAGTTCGCCATCCAGGACGGCGTCGTTTTCGTCCTCGAGGTCAACCCGCGCGCCTCGCGTACGGTTCCCTTCGTCTCCAAGGCCACCGGCCTGCAACTGGCAAAGATTGCAGCGCGCTGCATGGTCGGGCAGTCGCTGGCCAGCCAGGGCTTCAGCAAGGAAGTGATCCCGAATTACTTTTCGGTCAAGGAAGCCGTTTTTCCCTTCGCCAAGTTCCGCGGCGTCGACACCATTCTCGGCCCGGAAATGAAATCGACTGGCGAGGTGATGGGCGTCGGGGTCACTTTTGCCGAAGCTTTCGTCAAGAGCCAAACGGCGGCCAGCGTGCGCCTGCCCCGTTCAGGTCAGGTGTTCATCAGCGTCAAGGACTCCGACAAGCCACAAGCCGTGACCATCGCCCGCGATCTGCGCACGGCCGGATTCACCCTGCTGGCGACGCGCGGTACCGCGGCCGCCATCGCCGCCGCGGGCATCGAGGTAAGGGCAGTCAATAAGGTCACCGAAGGCCGGCCGCACGTGGTCGACATGATCAAGAACAATGAAATCGTCCTGATCATCAACACCGTGGACGAGAAGCGCACGGCGATCAACGACTCGCGTTCGATCCGGACTTCGGGCCTGGCGGCAAGGGTAACCATCTACACCACCATCTGGGGCGCCGAAGCCGCTACCGCTGGCATCAGAAACCGCGGCGCACTGGTTGTTTATCCGATCCAGGAATTGCACGCGCAATTGCGTTGATTAATCCATCGAAACGTCGGGAACACCCGCCAGGCGGGTGTCGACGTTTCTCTGTTGGCAGTGAAAGAAATGACCAAAACACCTTTGACCGTAAATGGCGCCGAGAAACTCACCGCCGAACTGCATCATCTGAAGACCGTCGAGCGACCGCAAACCATTGCCGCGATCGCCGAAGCACGCTCGCACGGCGACCTCTCCGAGAACGCCGAATACGATGCGGCCAAGGAGAAACAAGGCTTTGTCGAAGGACGCATCCAGGAAGTGGAAGGCAAACTGGCGAACGCCCAGATCATTGACCCGAGACTGCTCGACGCCGACGGACGTTGCGTGTTTGGCGCAACGCTCGACCTCGACGATCAGGAAACCGGCGCCCGCGTCAGCTATCAAATCGTCGGAGAGGATGAAGCGGATATCAAGGCCGGCAAGATCTCCATCAACTCGCCGATCGCGCGCGCGCTGATCGGCAAATTTGCTGGTGACATCGCCGAAGTGCAGGCACCAGGCGGCGTGCGCGAGTATGAAGTCATCGCCGTGCGCTACGAGTAGTTTCCTGCCGATGCAACGCCTGGCCGATGCGCTCTACGACATCACGCTGACCCTCTGGGTCGGCGGCTTGTGGGCCATCGGTTTTCTCGTCGCACCGACGCTTTTTGCCGCGCTCGCCAGTGACCGCCAATTGGCCGGACTGCTCGCCGGCAAATTGTTTGCCTTGATCGGCTGGGTAGGCCTGGGCTGTGCCAGCTACCTCTTGCTGCACACCGCGCTAAGGACGGGTACGATCGCCTTGCGCCGCTGGACCTTCTGGCTACTGATCGGAATGCTGCTGCTCACTGCCATCAATCTCTTCGGCATTCAACCGCTGCTCGCGCAGATCAAGGCCGACGCCTTGCCGAGACAGGCGATTGAGAGCGTGCTCAGCCAGCGCTTCGCCATCTGGCATGGCGTGTCCGGCGTTGTCTACGTGCTTCAGAGCCTGCTCGGGGTATTGCTGATCAGCGGATTCCGGCGCGTTGGCAGGTAGATCACGGCGCGAGCAACTCGCAAGCCAGGAGTGCTGGCAGGCGATGGGCTGAGGATAGATTTCCCAAGTTACTTACGGGCGCGCATCTCAAGTGCCCGAATCGCCCTGGAAGCTACGCTTGCTACGGCGGGGCTCGCTGCGTTTCGGACGGGGCCTGGCGGACTGCGCCGGGCCGTCTGCTCGCGGCCGCCAGATCACCAGCAATTTACCGATGTGCTGCACCGGCGCCGCACCGAGGCGCTCGCAGAGGGTGGTGAGAAACTGCTCGCGCGCCAAGCGGTCGTCGTTATAGACCCGGATCTTGATCAGTTCATGGCTGCTTAGATTGACATCGACTTCGCGGACAACCGCTTCCGACAGGCCATTCTGGCTTATCGAAACGACCGGCTGAAGAGAGTGCGCACGGGCGCGCAGAACACGGCGCTCGTCGGAACTGAGATTGAGCATACAGGACACCTTTTCTTGAGGACCGCATTTTAGCGGGTTTCAGCCAATGAAACGAAGCAGATCAAGCACGGCGTGGTTGAACGAGCATGTTAACGACGCCTATGTCCAAAGGGCAAAGGCAGAAGGCTATCGTTCGCGCGCGTCGTACAAGCTGATGGAAATTGACGACAAGGATGCTCTGATCCGCTGCGGGGACGCGATCGTCGACCTCGGCGCGGCACCAGGCGGCTGGTCACAAGTGGCCGCCAGACGGCTGCAGGGCCGGGGTCGTGTCATCGCGCTCGATTTGCTGGAGATGGCGCCGCTGCACGGCGTCACTTTTCTACAAGGCGACTTTCGCGAGCAGAGCACCCTGTTCGCGCTGGAAGAATTACTCGCTGGCGACCGACCAGGGCTTGTTCTTTCCGATATGTCCCCCAATATCTCGGGTATCTCGGTCTGCGACCAGGCCAGGGTGATGCACCTGGCCGAGTTGGGCCTGGACTTTGCGCGTAGCTGGCTGCAACCGGACGGCGCGTTCCTGGTCAAACTTTTTCAGGGACACGGCTTCAACGAGTTCCTGCACGAAATGCGCAACACCTTCAAGACGGTATCTTCACGCAAGCCGGATGCTTCCAGGGATCGTAGCCCAGAGGTCTATCTGCTGGGCAAGGCCTTGAAAACGTGAGAGCATCTGCAAGCTCGTCTTTGCTTCAACGGCAGCTAATCGGTTTAGAATGCTGGGTTCGTGGAACAGCAGGGTTTCCGGCACTTCTGCGCCGGACAACGTGGAAGAGGTGAAGTATTGAATAACATGTTCAAAAATCTGGCCGTGTGGCTGGTTATTGGTCTGGTCCTGATGACCGTCTTCAACCAGTTCAACACCCGCCAGGTCGCTCAGTCGACGATGGAGTATTCACAATTCATCGACGAAGTGGGCAAGGGAACAATTGCCAAGGTAGTGATCGAGGGTCGAGTGCTCAAGGCGACGACCACCGACGGGCGCAAGCTGACCAGCTACGCGCCACCAGACCTGTGGATGGTTTCCGATCTACTCAAGAACGGCGTCACCATCGAAGCCAAACCCGAAGAAGAACAGTCTTTCCTGATGAGCATCTTCGTCAGCTGGTTCCCGATGCTGCTGCTCATTGGCGTATGGATCTTTTTCATGCGTCAGATGCAGGGCGGTGGCCGCGGCGGTGCTTTCTCGTTCGGCAAGAGCAAGGCACGCCTCCTTGACGAGTCGACCAACACCATCACCTTTGCCGATGTCGCTGGTTGCGACGAAGCCAAGGAAGAGGTTTCCGAACTGGTGGACTTCCTGCGTGACCCGTCGAAATTCCAGAAACTCGGTGGCCGCATCCCGAAAGGCGTGCTGCTGGTCGGCAACCCGGGTACCGGCAAGACCCTGCTGGCGAAAGCGATTGCCGGCGAAGCCAAGGTCCCGTTCTTCTCGATCTCCGGTTCCGATTTCGTCGAGATGTTCGTCGGTGTCGGCGCAGCGCGCGTCCGTGACATGTTCGAAAACGCCAAGAAGCACGCCCCATGCATTATCTTCATCGATGAGCTGGATGCCGTCGGACGGCAACGCGGCGCCGGTCTCGGCGGTGGCAACGACGAGCGCGAGCAAACACTCAACCAGATGCTGGTTGAAATGGATGGTTTTGAAGGCAGCGTCGGAGTTATCGTGATCGCTGCGACCAACCGTCCAGACGTGCTTGATCCAGCGCTGATGCGTCCGGGCCGTTTCGATCGCCAGGTCGTCGTACCGCTACCCGATATCCGTGGTCGCGAACAGATTCTCATCGTTCATATGCGCAAGGTGCCCTTGTCGCCCGACGTCAAGGCCGACATCATCGCCCGCGGCACACCCGGGTTTTCCGGAGCCGATCTGGCAAACCTGGTCAACGAGGCAGCCTTGTTTGCGGCGCGCGGCAACAAGCGCCTGGTGGACATGGAGGACTTCGAGAAGGCCAAGGACAAGATCATGATGGGCGCCGAGCGCCGCAGCATGGTCATGAACGAGGACGAGAAGCGCAATACCGCCTACCATGAGTCCGGGCATGCCGTGGTCGCCAAGCTGATGCCGAAGTCCGACCCGGTACACAAGGTCACCATCATCCCGCGCGGACGCGCACTCGGACTGACCATGCAACTGCCGGAAGAGGATCGTTACGCTTATGATCGCGTCTATTTGATGAGTCGGATTGCAGTCCTCTTCGGTGGCCGCATCGCCGAAGAACTGTTCATGAATCAGATGACCACCGGCGCCTCGAATGATTTCGAGCGAGCAACGCAGATGGCGCGCGACATGGTCACCCGCTACGGCATGTCTGACGCACTCGGCCCCATGGTCTATGGCGAGAATGAGGGCGAGGTCTTCCTGGGGCGTTCGGTCACCACGCACAAGAACATGTCCGAAGCGACCATGGAGAAAGTCGATCGCGAAATTCGCAGCATCATCGATCAGCAGTACGCCCTCGCGCGCCGCGTCCTCGAAGAGCATCGTGCGACGGTCGAGGCAATGGCCGGCGCCTTGCTCGAACTCGAAACGATCGACAGCGACCAGATCGACGACATCATGGCTGGCAAGCCGCCGCGCCCACCGAAGCAGCCGCAAACCAAGCTGCCGAGCACGCCACCGGACAGCAAAGCGCCGGATGCCGCTCCGAGCGCACCACCGGCACCCGCCTGAGCGCGCACTGCGGGCAAAGCCTGGCTATCAATCGGCTCTGGCGTGGGAAATGAGCTTCCGGAGCCCGCCCGGCGGGGTCGGCGCTAGACGCTAGACGCTGACCTGATGCTTCGCTGCGGCACGTTCCAACTTCCGCTGACCCGCCCGCTGGTGATGGGTATCGTCAATCTTACTCCGGACTCTTTTTCCGGTGACGGACTGGCGAGCAACACCAGTGAGGCTGTTGCCCGTGCTCGCCAGCAGATTGACGCCGGTGCCGACCTGCTGGATATCGGCGCCGAGTCGTCACGCCCGGGGGCCGCACCAACCTCGGAGGAGGAAGAAGTGCGGCGCTTGCTGCCCGTGCTCGAAGCGCTCGGCGACTGTACGCTGCCGATTTCGGTCGATACCTACAAGCCGGCGGTAATGCGTGTGGCGCTGGCCAACGGCGCCTCAATGATCAATGACATCTTTGCGCTGCGCATGCCTGGAGCGATGGCCGCAGTCGCCGACAGCAACTGTGCCGTCTGTTTGATGCACATGCAGGGCACGCCATTGACCATGCAGGAGCAACCCGCCTACGCCGATGTCGTGGCCGAGGTGCAGGCTTTCCTGCGCACACGAGTCAGCGCCGCACTGGCGGCAGGCATCAGCAGGGATCGCCTGCTGCTCGATCCGGGTTTTGGCTTCGGCAAGACGCTGCAGCACAATCTGGACCTGCTGTGCCGTTTCGACGAATTATCGATTGACAAGCTGCCTTTGCTGGCCGGCATCTCACGAAAATCGATGCTGGGAGCAATCACCGGGCGTCCGGTCGCGCAGCGACTTGCCGGCAGCCTCGCTGCTGCGCTGCTGGCAGCACAACGCGGCGCAAGCATCTTGCGCGTTCATGATGTCGGCGAAACACGCGATGCCTTGGCCGTCTGGCAGGCTGTAAACGCAACAGACATCGCCGGACCGGGGGGCCACGAAGGCCTCGCCTGCGCAGGCTGACGCATCGGCGTTCGCAGTTCTGGTTGGTGTATTTGTTGGCAGCGCTTGGGCCCGGGTTTGCGTAGAATGGGCCGGATTGAACGAATCAATATCCACATTGGCGACTGAAGGGAGAGACATCGTGGCGAGGAAATATTTTGGAACCGACGGCGTACGAGGGCGAGTCGGCGAGAGCCCAATCACGCCCGATTTCGTCATGCGCCTGGGTCACGCCATGGGCAGGGTCCTCGTTACGCATGGAGCGGAACGCAGCGGCACCATAGCCGGAGAGCGTCCGGCCGTACTGATCGGCAAAGATACCCGCGTTTCAGGCTACATGCTGGAAGCCGCCCTGGAAGCCGGTTTTTCGGCTGCCGGGGTGGACGTCTCCCTGGTCGGACCCATGCCGACGCCAGCCATCGCCTACCTGACTCGCGCTTTGCGCCTGCAAGCCGGCATTGTCATCTCCGCATCGCACAACCCCTACTACGATAACGGCATCAAGTTCTTCTCGGCGCAGGGGACCAAGCTTCCCGATGAGATCGAGTTGGAGATCGAAGCGGCGCTCGACGAGCCGCTGACCTGCGTCGACTCGGCCGCTCTCGGTCGCGCGCGTCGAATTGATGACGCGGATGGTCGCTATATCGAGTTCTGCAAGAG
Source organism: Candidatus Accumulibacter meliphilus (assembly GCA_003332265.1). Taxonomy (GTDB): domain Bacteria; phylum Pseudomonadota; class Gammaproteobacteria; order Burkholderiales; family Rhodocyclaceae; genus Accumulibacter; species Accumulibacter meliphilus. The sequence goes on along the minus strand of QPGA01000001.1, from coordinate 82,716 downwards.
CACCTTCCCCTTCGAACAGGACTTGCGCGGACTCAAGATCGTCGTCGACTGCGCCAACGGCGCCGCCTACTACATCGCACCAAACGTGTTCCACGAACTTGGCGCCGAAGTGAGCAGCATCGCCGCCGACCCCAACGGCCTCAACATCAACCACGAAGTCGGCGCAACGGCGCCCGAAGCGCTGCGCCAAGCCGTGCTCACACAAGGCGCAGACCTCGGTATTGCCCTCGATGGCGACGCCGACCGGGTGTTGATGGTAGACGCCCAAGGCACTCTCTACGACGGCGATCAACTGCTTTTCGCCGTCGTCCGCAGCCGTCTCCGCCAGGGTCCTGTGGCAGGTGTCGTCGGCACCCTGATGACCAATCTTGCCTTCGAACACGCCGTCGCCGAACTCGCTATACCGTTTGTTCGTGCCGCAGTCGGCGACCGCTACGTGATGGACATGTTGCGCCAGAAAGGCTGGTTGTATGGCGGCGAGAACTCCGGGCACATCCTTTGCCTCGATAGGCACTCGACAGGTGACGGCATTGTTTCCGCTCTACAGGTGCTTTCGGCACTACGGACAGCCGGTGGCACACTGCAAGAGCTGCTGGGCGACCTGCAACTTTACCCGCAGAGGCTGATCAACGTCGCCTTGAGCAAGGGCTTCCCATGGCAGGATCACCCCTTGATCGGCTCGGTGCACAGCCAGGTGGAGAGCGCACTGAACGGCCGTGGCCGAGTACTGCTGCGTGCTTCGGGAACCGAACCGCTGCTACGCGTAATGGTCGAAGGCGAGGACTCCGCAGTGGTCAACAATGCCGCCGAGACACTGGCCGCCGCCGTGCGCGAAGCGGTCGCTTCGTAAGCCGATCAAGCCCGGCCGATCACGAAGAGAAGCCCCGCGCTACTGAGGCACGCGCTCAGCCGTGCTCAGCCGTCATCGCCCTCGCCTTCACGGACGCCGTACTGGCGGTCGAGCCGGTTCATGTAGCGTGCATACCACCAGATGATCGCCAGATAAACCAGCGGCGCCCCCTGGGCGCCCATGTAAAACCCCAGCGGGAAGCCCATGACCGTGATCTCGGCGAGCTCACGGGCGAAGAAACTGACCACGAAAGTGACCGCGAACCACATCGCCAGCAACAATGCCGTCATCTTCAGGTTGCGCCGCCAGTAGTTGCGATGCTGGTGTTCGCGCCGCATTCAGCGCACGCCCGCTGCGGCGCCTCGCACGAAAGCTTGCGCGGGCCAGGCGGAGTTCGCCAGCCGAGGTCGGCTCACGAAGCTTCCAGTTCCGGGTAGCGAACGCTTTCGACGAAATCCTGCGTCGCCTTACTTGGCGGCTGGGAACACAGACTGACCAAGACAATCGTCGAGAACCCGGCGGCAACGCCCCACACCCCCGCCGACGTCGACTGGATACCCCACCACGGCTCCATGCCGATTCCCTGGATACCAAGCCAGGGGATGGCGTCCACCTGCACACGAACCATGTAATAGAGGGTCACCAGCAAGCCGATCAGCATGCCACTCACCGCGCCCGCCGAATTGGCCCTTTTCCAGAAGACGCCAAGAATCAAGGCCGGAAAAAAGGCCGCACCGGCCAGCGAGAAGGCCCACGCCACCATCGACAAAATCGTCGCCGGCTTCTGCGACGCGACCGTGGCCGCGAGCACGGCGACCACCAGCAGCAGCGTTTTCGAAACCACCAGCCGCCATTGGGTGGTCGCCTCGGGACGATAGACCTTGTAATAGACGTCGTGCGACAAGGCGCTGGCGATGGTCAACAGCAAGCCGTCGGCGGTAGACAATGCCGCCGCCAGCGCACCGGCAGCGACCAGGCCAGAAATGACATACGGCAGACCGGCAATTTCTGGTGTGGCGAGCAAAATCACATCCGGATTGAGCGCCAGTTCGACGAGTTGCAGAATTCCGTCGCCATTCACATCTTCGATCGAGACCAGACCGATCTTGCCCCAGGCACTGACCCAGACAGGCAGTTGGGCGATCGACGAACCGATCAGCGTCGAGTAGATCTCGTACTTGGCAAAGGCGGCGTACGCTGGCGCCGTCAGATAGAGCGCCAGAATGAACAGCAAGGACCAGAAAACCGAAGTGCGCGCCTCGCGAACGCTGGGAGTGGTGTAGTAACGCATCAGCACGTGCGGCAGGGCCGCGGTACCGACCATCAGGCAGAAGACCAGACTGAGAAAGTTGAGACGCGCCGGATTGCTCACCTCCTCACCACCCGAGGGATAGGGAGTCAGGTGATGTTCGGGTTCGGCGCCACGTAGCGCCGCGTCACGCATCAGCTTCTCCCAGTAGACCTTGGCCGCGTCACTGCTTTTCGGCAATTCGCGGCGCTCGCGCTCGAGGGCCACGACCTCACGCATCTGCGCGTTGCTGCTTTTCAGTTCCTCGATCTGCTCGGCTAGACGGAGCCGCTCTTCGTCGAGCGCTTCGGGCAAGGTCAGGATGCGTTCGTAGTAGCCATCGGCGCGTTCGCGAAAAATACGGCGGGCTTCAATCTCCGCGGGTTCGGCGAAGATTTTCTCTTCGAGAACCTGCACCTTCTGCAGGACGAGGCCATAGGTCAGTTGCGGAACCGGAATGCCGGTAACCTGGTACGAGAGAATGGTCACCGGAACCAGATAGGCGACGATCAGGATGGCGTACTGAGCCACCTGCGTCCAGGTCACCGCGCGCATGCCGCCGAGGAAGGAGCAAACCAGGATACCGGCCAAACCGACATAGACCCCGATCTCGAACTGCAACCCGACAAAGCGGCTGGTAATCAGCCCGACCCCGTAGATCTGTGCGACGACATAAACGAAAGACGCCAGTACCGTCGCCAAGACGCCGACCAGCCGCGCCGGGTTGCCGCCATAGCGCGCGGCGAGAAAGTCCGGGATGGTGAATTGCCCGAAGCGCCGCAAATAGGGTGCCAGCAACAGAGCGACGAGGACGTAACCGCCGGTCCAGCCCATCACGTACGCCAGCCCCTGATAGCCCGACAGGTAGAGCGTCCCGGCCAAGCCCATGAACGAGGCCGCGCTCATCCAGTCGGCGCCGGTCGCCATGCCGTTGAAAATCGCCGGCACCCGCCTGCCGGCCACGTAGTACTCGGAAACGCTGGCCGTGCGCGCCAGCACGCCAATCGTCGCGTAGAGGAAAATGGTCAGTAGAGTCGAGATGTAGCGCGGTAGCATTAGGTTCGGTTTGTCCGTTACCGTCCCTTTCGTCTGACGGTGCCCAAGTAACCGGGCCATCGCCCCGTTTCCACATCCCGCTCATCGAACCGGACGTGCGGATTTCCCGCATCCGGCTCTCGGACAAGACATCACGCTTTCGCCCACGGAAGGTCATGGGTTCTT
>QPGA01000001.1:0-79114 GCA_003332265.1 Candidatus Accumulibacter meliphilus | reverse complement strand
TTCCGCATCACCCTTTTCGAGGCCTGCTCAGTGTTCAATCAAATTACGGCCTGCGTGTTCGCCAAGTTCCTTAAAGAACCCTCTACACCAGAGGCTTCAGCCGCTTCGTTACCTCCACGACTGCTCCAGTTGCTACCGGCCGGAGCGAAAGTTGCCGGGCGGGATTCGCACCCGCTGAAAGACAGCGCATTGGCACGGCGCACGAAACAGAAAGGAGTAGCCGATCCAGCGCGGTGGCAGTCCGTGCCGCTCGAGGAACGCCAGGATGAGGATGAAAATGAAGAAGCCCGCGGTGTAGAAAGCATAGTAGCGACGCAGCGGGAAGGTGGTGTAGTCGACCATCGCTGCGCTCGCCTAGCCTAAGCACTCGGGTACAGGTGACGCCGTGCTTTCTCGAGTTTGATAAGGCTGGCCGGCGTCTCGAAACCTTTTTGCGCGGCACGCGCCAGAGTGAGCTGCAGCAGTTGCGCCGTCGCGTAGGCGTCCGAAACCGGGTTGTGCCGCTCGATGCTGGGGACGCCGAAGTGTTCAAGCCAGGTGTCCAGGCGCGCCTGTTTGTCACCCAACTCGCGAAACAGGCCAGCCATCACCCAGGCCAGATCGATCCATGGCAAATCCAGCTCGACGCCCAGCGTCTCGGCCAACACACGTTCGATTCGCCGGGCGACGAACGACGCGTGGTAAGCGACCAGCGGCGCCTTGCCGACAAAATCAAGCAAAGCGAGCAAGGCTTCGCCGCGTTGCTCGCCGCTGATCGGCGTCGGCGTCAGCGACACTTGCTCGGCCTCGGCAAGCGGACGCCCGGCGGCGTCCGTCGCCGCGGCTGCGTCCACCATTGGTAGCTGCAAGGCAGCGCTTAAATCAATCAGGCCATCGGTCAGCGCCAGCGCGCCGATCGAACCGAGAGGACCGTCCTTCCAGTCCCCGCCGGCGATGGCGATGTCGATCAGCACGTAGCGACTGCGATAGTGCGAGCGACTCAGAGCAGGTGCCGGCAGCGTCTGCCAGGCGGCAAGTCGCTGCAACTGCCTGCTCGTCAAGTGCAAGGCTTGAGCGTTCTGGCCAGCAAACAGTTTCGAGAACCAGACCATGGTCAGATCTGATAGTCGAGCTTCAGGCGTACCTGCAGCCTGCGCGCCTGCCGGAAAGACTCTTTGAGCATATGTCTTTCAACCTCGTTCAGCTCGTCCGGCCGGATCAGATTGTCGCCGCTGCGCCCGTGTTCCTGCTCGAAATGCTGGTGCCGCAAACGCAGCATCTGAATGAAATTGAAGCCGTCGACGACGGCCGCCGTCTCGTCTGCGGAAATCTTCATCACGCTGCTGGCCCGCTTGAGACGAGCGACGGTGTTTGTCGCCTCGACCTGATTGGCCAGCGCGAAAAGGCGTGCCGCGTCGGTAAACAGGCGCACGCCGTACTTCTTGAGATCGATGGTTCCGGGATGCTCGGGGTCGCCGTCGGTGACGAAGTCGCGGATGCGGCCTAGCGGCGGCGCCACGTTGAGCGCATTCTGGGCCAGCATGCGCAGGAACAGCGGATTGCCCTGCGTCTGGCGAAGAAGCGACAGACGCATTCGGTGCGCCAGATTGAAGCGGCCGTGCAGCGGTCGGAAATCGAAAAAGATCGTCGCGTTCAGCAAGGCCAGCGGTTCGGGTGTGCGCACCCACTGCGCAAACTTCTCTTCCCATTCCTCGAGCGTCAGGCAGAGCTCGGGGTTGCTGGCCATGATGTTGCCCTTGCAAAGGGGGAAGCCGCACTTGTCGAGGTCATCATTGACCTCCCGGGCAAAATCGAGAAAACGTAGCTGCGTCTGCTCGCGGTCCATGATGTCGGTGCAAATGAAGACGATTCCGTTATCCTGATCGGTGGTGAAGGTCTGCTCGTCGCGCCCTTCCGAACCGAACGCCAGCCACGCCCAGTCGATGCCGTAGAAATCGTGGCGCTCGAGGTTGAGTTCGATCACCCGGCGCGTCACCGCGTCGTTCAGGGTCGAGATGAACTGCGTAATCTCCTGCGCACCGACTCCCTCCGAAAGCATCGTCAGCGCTAACTGGCGAACGTCGTCGCGCGCGTGCTGCAGCACGGCGATAGTGGTCGCTGCATCGATCGCGTGTCGAATCTGCCGCAGGCCGGCACCTTGCAGCTTGAACAGGTCACGCTCGGAAACCACACCGCGCAAGCGCCCGCCCTCGTCCACCGCGAGAACGTGGCGCACCCGGTGCATGGCCATCAGCAGCGCCGCGTCATGAGCATTTGCCGCCAGCGGCAAGGTCTGCGGCGCCGGCGACATGACCGCGGCAATCGCCTGCTCCAGGGACGCCCCGGGGAGGACGATGCGTTTCAGGATGTCCGAAAGGGTAAAGATGCCGATAGGCTGCTGCTCGCCATCCACCACCACCATCGAACCGAGGTGCTGACTGGCCATCAGCTCGACGACCCTGCGCACCGGCGTGTCGACCGCCACGGCGACCGGTTCACGCGTGAGGATTGTCGATAGTGGCGAGTTCATCGTCTTCTGTTCCGCCGCGCGCTGGGCAAGCTGCAGCTGCAACTGCTGCTGCGATTGCCTGAGCAGGCCGGCGATATACTGGGTACAGAAAAGATTGAAAACGGTGCTCTTCTGGGTCAGAGCGAAGAAGTCTTCGGCCGCCAGTTCGTAACAGAAGACATCGTCGCGGGCAACGTAGGCGCCCACCGTTTCACGCTGCGCCATCAACGCGCCAATCGAGAAGCTCTGTCCGGGACCCAGGGTGAGCGACGATGACTCCAGCTTGCGGTCCCCACCGCTGCGCAGGACATCCACCCGACCACGCTGCAGGATGTGCAGCGTCCGCGCCACGCCGCTCTCTTTGGCCAGAATCCGCGCGCCTTTCGGATAGTGGGCGAGTTTCACCCGCTGCGCGAGAAAACGCAGCCACTCGGCTTCCATCCGATCAAAAGGCGGGTAAGCCTGCAGTGACTGGATGCACGCGGAGACCAGCAGTTCAGTCGCCTCGTTGCTCATCCGGGCTCCTAGTTCAATGCAAATGAAGAGGCCGGCACGCCGCCGTGCCGGCCTGAAAAAAACCGCTTGCTCAGGCGAGGTGACGCGTCGCCGCAGTCGCTCCGACGCGCAGCAAGCTGCTAAAAGTCATGACATGTCGAGATACCCCGAATCATGAAAGTCATGACCGTTTCCCTCTTCTCCAGACCCTGTTCCCGCGAGGGGAGAAGGGCGCTTCGTGAGTCGCTTGCGCGACTTTCACATTAACGGTCATGACAAACGAGACACCCCGGATCATGAAAGTCATGACCGTTCCCCTCTTCCCCAGACCCTTCTCCCGCAAGGGGAGAAGGGAGCTTCGTGAGTCGCATACGCGACTTTCACATTAAGCAAAGTCGCCCACGGCGACATCGGGCCGATCAATCGGCCCGATGTCGCCGAACGCAGGGGCATGTTGTCGCTGGTTCATCCCCTCAACTGGTCGAGAATTGCCGGATTCTCGAGCGTTGAAATGTCCTGTGCGACGGTCTCCCCCTTCGCCAGCGAGCGCAACAAGCGGCGCATGATCTTTCCGGAACGGGTTTTTGGCAGGTTCTCGCCAAAGCGCAGATCCTTGGGTTTGGCGATCGGTCCGATCTCGCGACCGACGTGATCCTGCAACTCCTTGATCATCTTCTTGGCCGCTTCGCCGGTTGGCCGCGCGCCTTTCAGAACCACGAAGGCGCAAATCGCTTCACCGGTCAGATCGTCCGGCCGGCCCACCACGGCCGCTTCGGCGACCATCGGGTGCGAAACCAGTGCCGATTCGATTTCCATGGTTCCCATGCGGTGACCGGAGACGTTCAACACGTCATCGATACGACCGGTAATCGTGAAGTAGCCGGTATTGATGTCGCGAATCGAACCGTCCCCGGCGAGGTATAGCTTGCCGTTGAAATCATCCGGATAGTACGATTTCTTGAAACGCTCCGGGTCGCCCCAGATGTTGCGAATCATTGCCGGCCAGGGGCGCTTGACGACCAGCAGGCCACCCTTGCCCCAGTCGAGTTCGGTACCGGTTTCATCGACAACCGCGGCCATGATTCCCGGGAAGGGCAAGGTACAAGAACCAGGCACCATCGGCGTCACGCCTGGCAGCGGGGTAATCATGTGACCACCGGTTTCGGTCTGCCAGAAAGTATCGACAATCGGGCAACGACCGCCGCCAACGCTATCGTAGTACCACTGCCAGGCCGCCGGGTTGATCGGTTCGCCCACCGTACCGAGCAGGCGCAGCGACGACAGGTCGTACTGCGTCGGGGCTACGGCAGGATTGACGTCGGCGGCCTTGACCAGCGAGCGGATCGCTGTCGGAGCGGTGTAGAAGATGCTGACCTTGTGGTCCTGGATCATTTTCCAGAAACGGCCGGCGTCGGGATAGGTCGGAATCCCTTCGAAAACCACTTCGGTCGCACCGCAGGCCAGCGGTCCGTAAGTGATATAGCTGTGACCGGTTACCCAACCGATGTCGGCGGTACACCAGAAGAGGTCGTCCGGCTTGACGTCGAAAGTCCACTTCATGGTCACGATGGCGTGCAGCAGATAACCGCCGGTCGAGTGCTGAACGCCCTTCGGCTTGCCGGTCGATCCCGAGGTGTACAGCAGGAACAGTGGGTGTTCGGCGTCTACCCATTCCGGTTCGCAGACATCCGACTGACCAGCGGTAACATCGTGCCACCAGACGTCACGGCCAGCGACCATATTGCAGGTGCCACCGGTGCGCTGGAAGACGATGACGTTCTTGATCGACTCGCAGCCACCCAGCGCAATGCCCTCGTCTACGGCCGGCTTGAGCGGAATCTTCTTGCCGCCGCGGCACTGCTCGTCGGCGGTAATCACCGCCACTGCGCCAGCGTCATTGATGCGGTCACGTACCGACTGCGACGAGAAGCCACCGAAGACCACCGAGTGGATTGCGCCGATGCGGGCGCAGGCCTGCATGGCGACAATACCTTCGATACCCATCGACATGTAGATGACGACGCGGTCACCTTTCTTGATGCCGCGCGCGCGCAGGCCATTGGCAAACTGGCTGACCTGCACCAGCAGTTGCTGGTAGGTAAGCCGTTTGACTTCTCCGTCGTCAGCTTCGAAGAGGATCGCCACCTTGTCGCCGAGCCCGGCCTCGATGTTGCGGTCCAGGCAGTTGTACGAAGCGTTCAGCGTGCCATCCGCAAACCACTTGAAGAAGGGTGCGTTGGACTCGTCCAACACCTGCGTAAACGGCGTCTTCCAGGCGACGTGTTCGCGGGCCAGACGCGCCCAAAAACCGGGGTAGTCCTTTTCCGCCTCGGCGCAGAGGGCCTTGTACGCGTCCATGCCAGAAATCGTCGCCTGTTTTACAAAGTCGGCGGAGGGGTCAATAAACGTAACGGCTTCGCTCTGTGACATGTGCCATCTCCTGTGCAATTATTGGTAGAAGTTCGAAGAAGTCGATGCAGCGCGTACAGCGCGGGGCAATCAGAACCAGGTGAGAACCGCGTGTGCGTGCCCTGCGCCTCGCGAAAGGCCGATACTCACCCGGCAGTAGCGCCTGCTGGCAGGGCAACTGCCCGAGATTAAACGCTGCCATTCTTACACACCACTTACGCCGCAACCTCGCCGTACGCCAGAAATCAGCGTTTCTTTGGTGCTAAAATCTGTCCTCCCGAACTTCCCGCCCCCTGAAGAAATGCCCTCTCTCAAACCCACGGTCGACAAACTCGAGATGTTCATCTTCTGGAGCCGCTGGCTGCAGGCGCCGCTTTATCTCGGCCTGATCATCGCTCAGGGGGTCTATGTCTATCTCTTCATGGTCGAACTGTCGCATCTGATTGGCAACCTTTTTTTCAGCGCCAAGCAAATCAACGAAACCGAGGTGATGCTCGTCGTTCTCGGCCTGATCGACGTGGTGATGATCGCCAACCTGCTGATCATGGTGATCATCGGCGGCTACGAAACCTTCGTCTCCCGGCTACATCTCGAAGGCCACCCCGACCAGCCGGAATGGCTGTCGCATGTCAATGCCGGGGTACTCAAGATCAAGCTATCGACGGCGATCATCGGCATTTCCTCGATCCATCTGTTGAAGACCTTCATCAACGCGGAAAACATGAGCGAACACACAATCAAGTGGCAGGTCATCATCCACGCCGTTTTCCTGGGCTCCGCCCTGGCCATGGTCTGGGTCGATCGAATAATGACCCAGACCCTGGCGATGAGCAGAGCGCAACACGCTGCCCGGCACTGACCAACACCCGCGGCGGGTAGGGTAATCAATCCCCGCCACTCACGAGAGAGAGCCTGAAATGACACCCATCAAGCAGGAAGACTTCATCCAAAGCGTCGCCGACGCCTTCCAGTACATCAGCTACTATCACCCGCTGGACTACATCAAGGCGCTCGGCGCTGCCTACGAGCGCGAGCAGAGCCCGGCCGCCAAAGACGCCATCGCTCAAATCCTGACCAACAGCCGCATGTGCGCCGAAGGGCATCGACCGATCTGCCAGGATACCGGCATCGCGGTGATCTTCCTCAAGGTCGGCATGGACGTCCGCTGGGACGCCACTCTCTCGGTCCAGGAAATGTGTAACGAGGGTGTGCGCCGCGCCTACAACAACCCCGACAACAAACTACGTGCCTCGGTGCTGCTCGATCCTGCGGGGGCGCGCAAGAACTCGCGCGACAACACCCCGGCCGTCGTGCATTACGAAATCGTCCCCGGCAACCACCTGGAAGTGATTTGTGCGGCCAAGGGCGGTGGTTCCGAAAACAAATCCAAGTTCTACGCGCTCAACCCGTCCGACTCGATCGTCGATTGGGTCCTGAAGACCGTGCCGACCATGGGTGCTGGCTGGTGCCCGCCCGGAATCCTCGGTATCGGCATCGGCGGCACGCCCGAGAAAGCCATGCTGCTGGCCAAGGAGTCACTGATGGCGCCGGTCGACATCCATGAGCTGATCGCCCGCGGCGCCGGTAATCGCGTCGAGGAACTGCGTCTCGAACTGTACGAGAAGGTCAATGCCCTGGGAATCGGCGCGCAAGGCCTCGGCGGCCTGACCACCGTTCTCGACGTCAAGATCCTCGACTACCCGACGCATGCCGCCAGCCTGCCAGTGGCGATGATCCCCAACTGTGCGGCGACCCGGCACGCGCACTTTCACCTCGATGGTTCCGGACCGGCAATGCTGACTCCGCCGGACCTCGACCAGTGGCCGAAGGTCAACTGGACGCCGAACACGGAAACCTCGACACGAGTCAATCTCGATACATTGACGCCGGCCGAAGTCGCGGCCTGGAAGCCGGGCCAGACACTGTTGCTCAACGGCAAGATGCTGACCGGTCGCGACGCGGCGCACAAACGCATTCAGGACATGCTCGCCAAAGGCGAAGCACTGCCGGTCGACTTCACCAACCGGGTAATCTACTACGTCGGCCCGGTCGACCCCGTTGGCGACGAAGTGGTCGGCCCGGCGGGTCCGACGACCGCGACGCGGATGGACAAGTTCACGGAGATGATGCTCGCCGAAACCGGGCTGATCTCGATGGTTGGCAAGGCCGAACGTGGCCCGACCGCCATCGAGGCGATCAGGAAGCATAAATCGGCGTATCTGATGGCCGTCGGCGGCGCCGCCTATCTGGTTGCCAAAGGAATCAAGGCGGCCAGGGTGGCGGGCTTTGCCGATCTTGGCATGGAGGCCATTTACGAATTCGAAGTCAAGGACATGCCAGTAACCGTGGCCGTCGATTCGAGCGGCACCTCGGTGCACGACACGGGACCACGCGAATGGCAGGGCAAGATCGGCAAGATCCCGGTCACTATCGCCTGAACTTCCTGATCGACTCCGCTGCAAGCCGGCCGAGCGCCGCGACGACTGAGAATCACGACCAGCCCATGATCGGCATTTTCGACAGCGGACTCGGCGGACTCTCGGTCCTCGCCGCCATCGCCCGAGCGCTCCCGCAAGCCGACCTGCTGTACTTCGCCGACACCGCAAACGTTCCCTACGGAGACAAGAGCGATGCCTTCATCCGTGACCGGGTTTTGGTCATTGGCAAGCATCTGGTCGCGCAAGGCTGCAGCCTTATTGTCGTCGCCTGCAACACCGCCACGGCGGCGGCCGTGGCCGCGTTCCGCGAGTTGCTTCCCGGGCTGCCGGTGGTCGGCGTCGAACCCGGCGTCAAACCGGCGGCGATGGCCTCGCGCAGCGGCCGTATCGCAGTACTGGCAACGCTGTCGACCACCCGCAGCAAGCGCCTGGCCGAGCTGATCCGGCAGCATGCAGGCGGCGTGCAGGTCGACGTCATCGCCTGTGATGGCTGGGCAAGCCGCGTTGAAAGCTTGCACCTCGACGACCCCGATTTCGCCGCAGAAGCAGGCCAGCATCTGGCACCACTGCTCGCCGCCGGCGCCGACCAGATTGTTCTTGGCTGTACGCACTATAGCTTCCTGCGCCCGGTTCTCGAACCGCTGGTCGCCAATCGAGCGACGCTGGTCGACGTCGCCGACGCCGTCGCCCGCCAGTGCGTGCGCCTCGCCGGAGCAGGCACCAGCAGCGGCGGCCGCTTGACGCTGTTCGCCACCGCCCACCCGGAACGTCTGCAAGCAGCCCTGCCGGTACTCGGCCTGGGCCGCTTGTGCGATCGCCAGACTCAGGCCGCGCGCCTGGCAATCGCCTGAAATTGACGACCGCTCGCGTCTCGTCGGCCGAGCCGCTGGTAGCCGTCATCGGTGCTGGCCCGGCCGGCCTGATGGCTGCCGAAGTGCTCGCCAACGCTGGCGTCAGCGTCGATGTTTACGACGCCATGCCTTCAGCCGGCCGCAAGTTGCTGATGGCCGGCAGGGGCGGACTGAACATCACCCACGCCGAGCCTGCCGAAGAGTTTCGCAAGCGTTACGGCGCACGACAAAAGGAGATCTCGCCGCTGCTCGACGCCTTCCCTCCGACAAGGCTTCGCGAGTGGGTACACGGCCTCAGCGTAGCAACTTTTATCGGCAGCTCAGGGCGCGTTTTCCCGACCGACATGAAAGCCGCGCCTCTGCTGCGCGCCTGGCTGCAGCGACTGCGCGGCACGGGCGTACGCTTCCACATGCGCCATCGCTGGAGTGGCTGGACGCCGGCTGGCGAGGGCCGCATCGGGCTATCTTTCGCCACACCGCAGGGCACACAACAGCATCAACTGCATGCCGTCGTACTGGCCCTCGGTGGCGGCAGTTGGGCCAGGCTCGGTTCGGACGGCAAGTGGTTCGCGCTCCTCGAACAGGCGGGCATCGCGCTGGCACCGCTGCGTCCGGCGAACTGCGGCTTCGATGCGGCCTGGAGCGAACACCTTCGTGAGCGCTTCGCCGGCCAGCCGATCAAGGCCGTCAGCGCCTCCCTGGTCGGCGCCGACGGCGTCATGCATCGCCGCCGCGGCGAGTTCGTGCTCACGACGAGCGGCGTCGAAGGCGGTCTGATCTACGCTTTGTCAGCCGCCCTGCGCGACACCATCGACGCCCGGGGGTCGGCAACGCTGCACCTCGACCTGCTACCCGAGCACGCAGCCGCACGCGTGCTCGCCGAAGTGACGCGAGCACGTGGCGCACGCTCACTCTCCAGCCATTTGCAAAACCGCCTGCGGCTCAAGGGTGCCAAGGTCGCGCTGCTGCGCGAATGCCTGGCCAGCGCTGAGTTTGTCGATCCGGCACGCCTGGCGGCAGCGATCAAGGCCCTGCCGCTACGCCTGCTCGCCACGCGCCCGCTCGACGAAGCAATCAGCAGCGCCGGCGGCGTCTGCTTCACCGCCCTCGACGAGCAGCTGATGCTCAAGGACTTTCCCGGCGTTTTCTGCGCTGGCGAAATGCTCGACTGGGAAGCACCGACCGGTGGTTATCTGCTCTCCGCCTGCCTCGCCAGCGGCCACGCGGCTGGCCGCGGTGTACGGCACTGGCTGAAAAATTGAGCGACAGGCCGGCGAGCAGCGTGCGGAAAGTGTGCGTTCAGCAATGCGCACGGGCTCGCCAAGAGCGCCGCAGTGCACTAAACTCATTTCCGCAATGACCAACTCGCGACCCTCATGACCCCTCCCCCGCTCGAGATCTCCCCGCTGCAGCCTCAGGTGCTCGTCGTCCCCCTGAGCGCGCCTCTGCAGTGGCTGCGTCTGGGCTGGCGCGACCTGCGCCGTTGCGGCCCCCTGAGTCTGGCGCATGGGGTCTTGCTGGCTGCTTTCGGCCTCGCGCTGTTAGCCAACGCCTACCAGCATTTCTGGCTGCTGGCCGGCGCCTTCTCCGGCTTTCTGGTCGTGGCCCCGGTGCTGGCGACCAGTCTGTACGCCATGAGTCGCGCCGTCGAACATGACCGCAGCATCGGCTGGTCACTGCTACGGGACACCTGGCTGAGCTGGCAGCAATCCCGCTTCATGGAATCGGGCGGTTATTGGTGCCTGGTACGCTTCGGCCTTCTGCTGGCACTGGCCGGCACGGGATGGGTAGTCACCTCGGCGGCGCTGATTACCCTGCTCGCCCCGGTGCCCATCAACGCGCCAGCCGACTTCCTGCGCTACGTCGTACTGAGTCGAGACAATCTCCTGTTCGAAACCTGGCTGGCCATGGGTGGCGTACTGGCAGCGCCGATTTTCGCCTCCAGCATCGTCGCCATGCCCTTGCTGCTCGACCGGCGCAGCAACCTGCTGATGGCGGTCCTGACCAGCTGGCGGGTCGTTCTCGCCAACCCTGGCCCAATGGCCGTTTGGGCGGCACTGATCATGTTGCTGGTACTGATCAGTTTTGCGACGGCCATGCTCGGTCTGATCCTGCTCATTCCCGTGCTCGGCCACGCCAGTTGGCACGCTTACCGCGCGCTGGTTGATGCCAGCGCCTTACCTGAGCGTCCACGAGCCCAGTGAACGAGTCGATGCTTGGATTCTCCGAGGAACAGATTGCTGCCTTTGGTCTTTCCGTCGGTCTTGGATCATTCATTCTCTACATGTTGTTCATCGTCGGACAACTGGCGTGGGAGGCCAAGGCCGGCAAGCTCGGAACTTTCGTGATCTTCCTGGGCCTGACCTTCGGCATGCTCGGCTTCGCCGCCAAATACGTGATTCAGTGGGCGCTCGACATCAAGTGACGGGCCAGAGGCAGCGCGGTTCCAGCGCGCGCCCAGTCTTGCTATAGTTCGGCCTGCGCACCGCCAGCGGGTCATTCTTCATCTGCCCGGCCGGCGGCTTTTGTTTTCCTGCCGCCGAAAGTTTCCTGATGAGCACCACCGCCAGCACAGCCAACGACTCCCCGCACGACAGCCACAGCGAAAGCGCCTTTCCGCCTGACATCCAGCGCGATGTCGCCAAGCGGCGGACCTTTGCGATCATTTCCCACCCTGACGCCGGCAAGACGACGCTGACCGAAAAGCTGCTGCTTTTCGGCGGCGCGATCCAGCTCGCGGGAACGGTAAAGGGGCGCAAGAGCGCTCGCCACGCCACTTCGGACTGGATGGAGGTCGAGAAACAGCGTGGCATTTCGGTGACCAGCTCGGTGATGCAGTTCGACTACCAGGGACACACCGTCAATCTGCTCGACACACCCGGGCACGAAGATTTCTCCGAAGACACCTACCGCGTGCTGACGGCTGTCGATGCGGCGGTGATGGTCATCGACGCCGCCAAGGGCGTCGAGGCGCAGACGATCAAGCTGCTCAATGTCTGCCGCATGCGCGACACGCCGATCATCACTTTCGTCAACAAGCTCGACCGCGAGGTCCGCGAACCTTTCGAGCTGCTCGAGGAAATCGAATCGGTGCTCGGCATCGAATGCGCGCCGATCACCTGGCCGATCGGCATGGGCAAGACTTTTCGTGGCGTCTATCACCTGCTCAACGACCGCCTGCTGCATTTCGCCGCTGGGCAGGAAAGGCGCAGCGAGTCAGAGCGCCTCGACGGTCTGGCCAACCCACTGCTCGACGCGCAGTTCCCCACCGAGGTCGCCAAACTGCGCGAAGACGTCGAGCTGATCCAGGGGGCGAGCGGGCCTTTCGAGCTGGCCGGTTTTCTCGCCGGCCGCCAGTCGCCCGTCTTCTTCGGCTCGGCAATCAATAACTTCGGCGTCCAGGAAATTCTCGAAGCGCTGCTCAACTGGGCACCGCCACCACAGGAACGCAACGGTGGCGAGCGCATCGTGCAACCCGCTGAAGCAGCATTCAGTGGCTTTGTCTTCAAGATCCAGGCCAACATGGACCCCAAGCACCGCGACCGGATTGCTTTTTTCCGCGTCTGCTCGGGCCGCTACACCCCGGGAATGAAGGTCAAACACGTTCGCCTCGATCGCGAAATGAAACTGGCCAACGTGCTGACTTTCATGGCCAATGAGCGCCTGTTGATGGAAGACGCCGTTGCTGGCGACATCATCGGCATACACAACCACGGCAACCTGCACATCGGCGATTGCCTCAGCGAAGGCGAGGTGCTGGCTTTCAAGGGCATCCCCTATTTCTCGCCGGAGCTCTTTCGGGTAGCACGGCTGCGCGACCCGCTGAAAAGCAAGCAGTTGCAGAAAGGGCTGCAGGAGCTCGGCGAAGAGGGCGCGATCCAGGTCTTCGAGAACCTCGGCAGCGGCGCGCTGCTACTCGGCGCCGTCGGCACGCTGCAGTTCGAAGTGGTTGCCCAGCGCCTGCAAAGCGAGTACAAGGTCGATGCCATCTTCGAATCGGCCGACATCTACACCGCCCGCTGGCTGACTTTCCCCGATGCCAACACGCGGCGCAATTTCGAGCGCCAGCAACTGCACCGCATGGCCAGGGATGTCGACGGCAATCCCGTTTACCTGGCCAGCACACGCTACAACCTCGAGGTGACCAGCGAGAAGTGGCCGAGTGTCGGCTTCCACAGCTCACGCGAACACGGGCAGTTGCTCACTTGAGGACCAAGTTCACTGCCCTGGCGCAGCCTAGCCTGCCGATCGACCGAGAATGGAGCCAAGCATGACCCTAGCGTCCGCCCCCCCGCAAGAGCTGAGCTTTCTCGAATCGCGCATCCTCGGAGTGTTGATCGAAAAGGAAAAGACGACACCAGACGCCTATCCGCTGACGCTGAACAGCTTGAGTGCCGGCTGCAACCAGAAAACCGCGCGCGAGCCGGTGATCCACGCCAGCGATAGCGAACTGCAAACAACGCTCGAAGAACTGCGCAGCCGTCTGTTGGTCCTTGAAACTTACGGCGCCTCGGGCCGCGTTCTCCGCTATGCACAAAATTTTGCCAAGGTGTACGGCGTGCCCGCGGCCGGTGTCGCCTTGCTGGCGATGCTCATGCTGCGCGGCGCGCAAACGGTCAGTGAGTTGCGTGCCAACTGCGAGCGCTTGTATCGCTTCGACGATGCCTCGTCGGTTGAAGCGTATCTCGAGGAATTGACGGCGCGCAGCGGCGGCGCAATGGTCATTAAACTCCCCAAACAGCCGGGTTCTCGGGAGCATCGCTGGGTGCACCTGCTGTGCGGAGCGCCGGAGCCTCTCCAGTCGGGTGAAGCGCAGGCCACGGCTAGCGGCGGCGCGAACGCGGAACTTGCCGAGCGCGTGGCGCGCCTGGAAAGCGAGGTCCTTGAACTGCGGGCGGCCGTCCAGGCGCTCGCTGGCGAGAAACAGGCGCCGCTCGCTGATTCGGAAGCGACAGCGGCGGAGCGCTAGGGAGCGCTGGACGCTCGCTCAAGCCTGGTCGGCGACAGCCTGCGCAAGAAACTCGATTTTCTTCTGGAAGTCGCCGTCAGAGTCCGGATAGAGCTGCGCAATTTCACGAAACTCGTCCTGAATCTCGATAAAGGCATCGACCATATCCGGGTCGAAATGGCTACCACGCCCCTCGACGATGATTTGCGCTGCCTTCTC
The DNA here is from genome assembly GCA_003332265.1 of Candidatus Accumulibacter meliphilus. Lineage (GTDB taxonomy): Bacteria > Pseudomonadota > Gammaproteobacteria > Burkholderiales > Rhodocyclaceae > Accumulibacter > Accumulibacter meliphilus. Next base: position 65,266 of record QPGA01000001.1, on the reverse strand, counting down.
ATGCGATAGCCCCGGCTTATAAACGCGCCGACTGATTAGCGCGTCATAAACGTCGGCGACCGCCATCAGCCGAGCCGAGACCGGAATGCTGTCACCCACCAGCGCTTCCGGATAGCCACTGCCGTCCCACTTTTCCTGATGGCAGAAGGCGATTTCCTTGGCGATGGTCAGGAACTCCACCCGTGTGCCCAGCCAGTCTTCGGCGAGCTGAATGGCATCCCTGCCAAGCAGGGTGTGATTCTTCATGATTTCAAGCTCATGCGGCTCGTAACGACCTGGCTTCAAGAGGATGCGGTCGGGGATGCCGACTTTGCCAATATCGTGCAGGGGCGCGGATTTGAACAGCGTCTTGATATTCTGCTCGGTGAGGAAGCCCGAGAAACGCGGATGCGTCCGCAACTTTTCGGCCAGTGCCTTGACGTAACGCTGCGTACGCAGGATGTGCTTGCCGGTTTCGGCATCGCGGGTTTCCGCCAGCGACGCCAGCGCCAGAATGGTCACGTCCTGAACCGCCTCGAGTTCGCGCGTCCGCCGCTCCACCTCGGCGGTCAGGAAGTCATTCCGGTCACGAAGAAAGTCGGAACTGGCCTTCAGTGTCAGCTGAGTCGCCACACGGGCGAGCAGAATCGGAGGGCTGATCGGCTTGGTAATATAGTCGGCAGCGCCGAGTGCCAGCCCCTTCTGCTCGTCCTCGGGTTCCGATCGGGCGGTCAGGAAGATGACCGGAATGTGGCAGGTCCTGGGGTCGGCCTTCAGGCGTCGACAGACCTCGTAACCGTCGATATCCGGCATCATCACATCCAGCAGAATCAGATCAGGAGGTGTCACCGATGTCGCGATCCGGAGTCCCTTGTCGCCGTGGTTGGCAACTTTCACCCTGTAGGTGTTCTTGAGCAACGCCGACATCAGCGCCAGATTGTCTGGCGTGTCGTCGACCACCAGGATGGTGGCTTTGTCGTTGAAGTGCAGTGCGTCCATATCGATCACCCGTCTTGGTCAAACTGCAATCCCGGCCGCAGCGGCCGCGGTGCGCAGCGCAGCCAGCCCCGCCTCATAGTCGTAAGCGCGTACCGCCAGTTCAATCGCCCGATAGCTGCCGCCAAAGGCTGCGCGCAGCCTTGCCGCCTCGGTAGCGAGGAAGTCGCCTGCTTCCGAGTCGCTGTCGATCAGCAAAGCCGAGAGCTTGCCACAGACCTGCCGCAAGCGCACCTGGTCAACCCTGGGCGCCTCGAACAATGGTGCGGCAAACAGGTCCTGGGACGCCTCGGCCTCGGCCTCGCCACTCGGCAAGCGCAGCTCCTCTCCCGGCGCAGCCACGGTAGCTTGCGGCGTGTGAGCGGCGAGGCGCAGCCGCGCGGTGAACCAGAAGGTCGAGCCCTTGCCGTACTCGCTGCTGACGCCAACTTCGCCCCCCATCAGTTCGGCAAGCTTTTTGGAAATCGCCAGACCGAGACCGGTGCCGCCAAAACGACGGGTGGTGGAGGTATCGGCCTGAGAAAAACTTTCGAACAGTCGCGACATCTGCTCACCGGTCAAGCCGATGCCGGTGTCTCTGACGGCAAAATGGAGCAGCAGGCTTTGCGCATCGCTGTCACGGACACTGACCCGGATCTCCACCTCGCCCTGCTCCGTGAACTTGACCGCGTTGTTGGTGTAGTTGATCAGAATCTGCCCCAAACGCAAGGAGTCGCCGACGAGTCGCGGCGGCAGCGAAGGATCGAGGGAAATAAGTACTTGCAGTCCTTTGCCCTTGCTCTTGGCTCGCATCAGGTCGAGTGTCTGCTCAAGAACGTCAGCGAGCGCAAACTCGGCCTGCTCGATCATCAACTTGCCTGCCTCGATCTTGGAAAAGTCGAGAATGTCGTCGACGATGGCCAGCAGATGCCGCCCCGAGTCGCGGATTTTTTTTGCATAGTCGCGCTGGCATGCGCTCAGCTCGGTCTCGGCGAGCAGATGCGACATGCCGATGATGGCGTTCATCGGAGTGCGAATTTCATGACTCATGTTGGCCAGAAAACCCGTTTTCATGCGTAGCGTTTCCTCGGCCAACTCCTGCGAGCGCTGCATCGCTTCGGCAGCCTCACGTTCCTTGCTCACGTCTTCGAAGGTCCACACCGTTCCCTGCCCCAGCGAAGCGGCGTCGACCGCCCGTCCGCTGACCCGACACCAGAAGCGCGCGCCGTCCTGGCGCTGCAGTTCGATCACCCGCACCAGGATCTCGCCAGGCGTCAAGCCGCTGTTGAAGCCTCCGTCGGCAAGCGGGTAGGCGCCTTCCGGAACACAAAGCGTCGCCTGCCTGCCAATGAGATCCTCGGCAGCGCAAGCGAGCAATTCACCCAGGCGGCGGTTGACGTTGACAAAAACGCCTTCCTTAATGAATGCGATCCCGAGGCTGGCGGTTTCAAGAATCGCCGTCTGCTCGTCGTGTGCCTGTCGAAGACGCGCTTCCGCGGCGCGACGCTCGGTGATGTCGCGAAAAACGATGACCGTACCGACCAGAACATCGGCCTTGTGGAACGGCGTCGTAGCGTACTCGACAGCCAAGGGCGTGCCATCCTTGCGCCACAGTACTTCGTTGTCGACCTGGCGCGTCTGTCCATCCTGCGCGGTCAGATGCATCGCACAGCAGGCGTAGGGAAGATCACGACCATCGGCATAGGCGTAGTGTGCCAACTCGTGGAAGGGCTGGCGGAAAATCTCTGCCGCGGTGTAGCCGAGCAGGCGGAGGACTGCCGGATTGGCGAAAATCAGCAGGCCATCGCGGTCGAGGCCGAGAATGCCATCACTCACCGAGCCCAGGATCAGGCGGCTGTGCTCCTCCATCGCCGCCAGCTCGGCGGCCTGTTTTTCCAACTGTTCGGCCTGTTGCTGAGTCGCCTCGAGCAGTCGCTCGGTACGCGTATTGCGTTCGATGATCTCGAGATTCATGGCCACGATCGGCAGCAAGCCATCGAGGACCGCTCGCTCATCGTCGCTGAAAGCACGCAATGAAGCCAGTTCGATGACCGCCAGCGATCGCTCGGCGCGCATCACGGGCGCCAACAGAATGGCCTTGGCGGCGGCCTCACCCAGCCCGGAGCGAATGCGCACATAGCCCTCGGGCGGGTCGCTGATCACCCGCAAGCGGCCGTCGCTCGCGCACTGTCCGACCAGCCCTTCACCAAACGCGATGATGGCCAGCTCGGCGTGCCGGTCGACGCCGTAAGTGGCGATCATTTTCAGGGTCTGGCGCTTCTCGGTGACGATGAAGAAAGCGCCTTGCGCAGCACCCAGCAAAGGCATCAGGCCGGCCATCAGTTTCTCACCCAGATCGGTGAAGCTCGCGGCCTGTCGCAGCTCTCTCGAAACAGCCGAGATATTGGTCCTGATCCAGCGCTGCGCCGCCATTCCTTGATAGGCACTTTTCAGGGTCGCGACATGCCGCCCGATCTCGCCGATTTCGCTGTCCTGTTCCTGGCAGGGAATGGCCTGTTCGAACCTGCCCTGCGCGAGGCTGGCAATGCTCTCACTCAGGCGCTGTAGCGGCCGCACGAGCGAGCGGGCCAGAAAGGCGGCGGCCAGCAACAACAGCGCCGCGCAGGCGACAATCAGAGAGATCGCCCGCTGCCGCTGCTCGCCGTGCTGGACATCGCTGGCGAGGGCCTGCAGGCGCTGGATTTCGGCCGACGCTGCTTCGCCAATCCGTTCGAGCTGTTGGCTCAGTAGCAGCGCAGGATTCCCGGAGGTCGATGCCAGGCTGCGCCGCCCGGCACTCTGCACTGGACCGCTTTGCCGCGCCTCGATGCCACCAGCATGATCGCTGATCAGCGCTCGATAGAGGACTTCGGCCTGCGCAAGGTCTTGCTGATCGCCCGCATGTAAAGCGCGCAGCTGCTGCAAGCCTTCGAGAAAGCGCGCGTCAACGGCGGCCAGCTGCGGTTCGAGTGCCGTTCGCCGGCCCCCCTTTTCTCCACCGATCAGGTCGCGCAGTAGTAGCTGCATGGAGAGCAGCTGATAGCGCAGCTCCCTGACCATCGCCAGCGCGGCGTGCGCCTGCCGATAGGACTGACTGGTGGGCTCTTCAAGACGCTGCCCGCCGGCAAAGAGCGACCCCCCGACCGCGAGCAGCGCAAGAAGCGCCACGGCAGTAAAGCCGTAGACGCGTCGCGCAACGGTCAGACGCTCAAGATAGGCCGTGAAACTCTTCAAGGGAGATCCGACTAGCTGTCATAGGGGTCACGAGACGCCAATTCTACTTTTTCGGAAGTCATTCAAGCACGATGCGGAAGCCGAGCGCGGGCGACACTCGCAGCGGGAAAGAGAGGCCCTTGAATTGGCACAGCTCACCAGCCAGCGAGAATGGCCTTCTCCGCCCAGAACAGGCCGGTGATGGTCTTGGCGTCGGTGATCTCACCGCACTTTATGGCCGCGAGAACGTCTTCAAGAGACAGGCTCAGGACATCCATGAACTCCCCGCTGTCCAGGTTCTGCTCGGCTTCACGGCGTACGCCGCGCGCCAGGAAGATCTCGATGCGCTCGTCCGAATAGCCCACACAGGGATGCATTACGCCGAGATGGCGCCAATCGGCAGCGCTATATCCGGTTTCCTCACGCAGCTCCCGCGTGGCGGTGTCGAGGATGACCTCGCCGGGATCGATTTTTCCGGCCGGCAACTCGAGAAAGGCACGGCGCAAGGGATAACGGTGCTGGCGAACGAGAAGCAACTGACCATTGTCCAGCTGCGCGATGACCGCCACCGCACCCTGGTGGCGTACGTATTCGCGTTGACACTCTTCGCCGTCCGGCAGGCGCACGCGGTCAAGGCGGACGTCGAGCAGGCGGCCACGAAAGACCTGCGTGCTCTCGAGTTGCTCCTCGTGCAGGTGCGGGTAATCGGCTTTCATTTCGGGACTCCCAATGAAAACGCCCCGGCTGGCGGGGCGTTCCGGTCGAGCTACGCCGTGGTCACAGCGAGCGCAGAAGAGCGAACGCACAAAGAGACATCAGCGCTTGCGGGAAAATTCCCAGCAAAGCTACCGCCAGACCGTTGGCCGACATCAGAATCTTCATGTCCAGCGGGGCATGGATCGGCGTGGTATTGGTCGGCTGGTCGAAGTACATGATCTTGACGATGCGCAGGTAGTAGAAACAACCAATCAGCGAGAACAACACGGCAACGACCGCCAGCCACAGGTTGCCACTGGCAACGACCGCCTGCAGGACCGAGAACTTGGCGAAGAAGCCGACAAAGAAAGGGATCCCTGCCATCGAGAACATCATCATCATCATTACCGCAGCAAACCATGGACTCCGCTTGTTGAGCCCTTTGAAGTCCTCGATCTGGTCCGATTCGAGGCCGCCGCGTGCGAGCAGGAGAATCATGCCGAAGGTTCCGGCGCTGGTCAGTACATAGGTAATGACATAGAACATCGACGAGCTGTAGGCATTCAATGCAAAGCGCGCATCGCCACCAACGACGCCAGAGACCAGCCCAAGGAGCATGAAGCCCATGTGCGAAATGGCCGAATAGGCGAGCATGCGCTTTAGATTGGTCTGAGCGATGGCGGCGATGTTGCCGACGGCCATGGACAGCACCGCCAGCAGAATCAACATCGTCTGCCAGTCCTGCACCAGGACGATCAGGCCGTTGACCAGCATGCGCATGACGATCGCAAACGCTGCGAGCTTCGGAGCGCTGGCGATGAATAAGGCAACCGCTGTCGGCGCGCCGTGATAAACGTCTGGAATCCACATGTGGAAGGGAACCACACCGAGCTTGAAAGCGATGCCCGAGACCAGGAAAACGAGGCCGAAAACCAGAATGGGCTTGTTGGCCTGGCCTGTGTACAGGCGCTCAGCAACCGCGGTGATCTCCAGGGTCCCGGTGGCGCCATAGATCATTGACATGCCGTAGAGCAGCAGGCCGGAAGCCAAAGCCCCGAGCACGAAGTACTTCATTGCCGCCTCGGTGGCCGGCACCGAATCACGATTCATCGCCACCAGCGCGTAGAGCGACAGCGAAAGGAGTTCGAGACCGATATAAACGGTCAGGAAGTGGTTCGCCGAAATCATCACCATCATGCCGAGGGTAGCGAACAGCGCCAGTACGTAGTACTCGCTTCTGGCCATCTGCTCGCGCTCGAGGATGTAATCGCGCGAATAGAACAGGACGATGATCACCGTCAGGTAAACCAGTAGCTTCAGCAGGTCACCCATCAGGTCGCCGACATACATGTTGCTGAAGGTGTAGCCGATCTCGCCGGTACTGGTCGCAAAAGTGACCACTGCCGCGCCGACCAGCGTCAGCTGAGTGGCAACGAAAATCACCGTCCGCTTGCGGTCCTTGACGAAGAGATCAACGATCAGGATCACGCAAGCCATCAACAACATGAAGATCTCCGCGCTCGCGAGGCGAAGATCGGGGACCTGGAACTGCATATCGGCAAGAGTCATAGCGGCTACCAATTATTGGATCTTGCTGAGAGCGATGTGACGCAGTAGCTCATTGACCGAGCTGTGCATGACTTCAGTAAAGGGCTGCGGATAGAGACCCATGCCCAGCGCGCCAGCAGCGAACAACACGAAAATGAGGAACTCCCGACGATTGATGTCGGTAAGCTCGGCGACATGGTGGTTGGCGACCGCCCCAAAGACCACGCGCTTGTACATCCACAAGGTATAGGCGGCGCCAACAATCATCGTCGTGGCAGCAGCGAAGGCCACCCAGAAGTTGTAGTCCACCGCCGCCAGGATGATCATGAATTCGCCGACGAAGCCGGAGGTGGCCGGCAGGCCCGCGTTGGCCATTGCGAAGAGCATGAAGAAGGCGGCGAACTTGGGCATCGAATTGACCACGCCGCCGTAGTCGGCAATCTGCCGCGAGTGCATACGATCGTACATCACGCCGATCGAGAAGAACATCGCGCCGGAAACGAAGCCGTGCGAAATCATCTGTACCAGGGCCCCTTCGATACCGAGGGCATTGAACATGAAGAAGCCGAGGGTAACGAAGCCCATGTGGGCAATCGACGAATAGGCCACCAGCTTCTTCATGTCTTCCTGGACCAGGGCGACAAAGCCGATATAGATAATCGCGATCAGCGACAGGGTGATGAGCAGCCAGGACAGTTCGTGCGAGGCATCGGGGGCGATCGGCAGCGAGAACCGCAGGAAACCGTAGGCACCCAGCTTCAGGGCGATGGCTGCCAGGACGATCGATCCTCCTGTCGGTGCTTCGACGTGCGCGTCGGGCAACCATGTATGCACCGGCCACATCGGCACCTTGACTGCAAAGGCGACCAGGAAGGCAAGGAAGAGCCAGGTTTGCGCGCTCAGACCGAGCGGTAACTTGTGCCAGTCGAGAATTGAGAAGCTGCCGCCTGACTCGACAAACAGATAGAGCAGCGCAAGCAGGAAGAGCAGCGAGCCCATGAGGGTAAACAGGAAGAACTTGAACGCCGCATAGACCCGGTTGGAACCGCCCCAGATGCCGATGATCAGGTACAGGGGAATCAAGGATGCTTCGAAGAAGACGTAGAACAGCACGCCATCCAACGACGAAAAAATCCCGTTCAACAGGCCGGACATGATCAGGAAGCCGGCGTTGTACTGAGCAACCCGGCTATTGATGACCTGCCAGCCGGCGAGAATCACGGTCACCGTGATGAAGCTGTTGAGCAGCACGAAGAGCATCGAGATGCCATCGACGCCGAGGTGATAATTGACGTTGAAACGCGGAATCCAGCTATGCAGTTCGACGAACTGCATAGCTGGCGTGTTCAGGTCAAAACCCGTGTAGAGCGGAATAGTCACCAGCAGGCCGGCGATAGCCCCCAACAGGGCAAGCATCCGGGCGAGGGGTGCATTGCGATCGGCGCCGGTCGCCAGGACTACAAAACCGGCAAGGATCGGTACCCAGATGGCAAGCGAGAGAAGCGGCGTGGCTAACATATCGTTCCCAGTCTTTGTCTAGCTCAAGCGCGCGTGACCCAAAGGGTCATCAAGACGAACACGCCGATAATCATCGTAAAAGCGTAGTGGTAAATGTGGCCGCTCTGGAAGAAGCGTGCCAGGGTCGCGAACCAGCGGACCAGGCGCACGGCACCGTTGACGACCATTCCGTCGATCACGCCGACATCGCCACCCTTCCACAGCCCGCGGCCGAGCAAACGCGCACCACCGGCAAAGACCACTTCGTTGAACTTGTCGAAATAGTACTTGTTGTCGAGCAGCGTATACACCCCGTCAAGGCGGGCCTTGATGGCGACCGGAATATCCGGGCGTTTCATGTACAGGTACCAGGCGGCGACCACACCGAGCAGCGCCAGCCAGAAAACGGCCGTAGTCACCGCGTGTGTGGCCATGGCGAAAGCGCCGTGGAAGTGATGAGCAAGCTCTTCCATCACCGGATGCGCTTCGCTATCGACGAAAATCGCGCCCTTGAAGAAGTCGCCGAACAACATCGGCTCGATGGTGATGAAGCCGATGATGGCCGAGGGGATCGCCAGCAGAATCAGCGGCAGGGTCACCACCCAGGGCGTCTCGTGCGGCTTCTGCCCTGGAGCCAGGCCATGGTGTTCTTCGCCATGGGCGTCATCGTGCGCCTCGTGGTGATGGTCATCAGCAGCGTGAGCACCAGCCTTGACGTGCACCACCTGCTCATGATGCGCCGCCTTACCGAAGCGTTCTTCCCCGTGGAAGACCAGGAAGTACATGCGGAACGCGTAGAGAGCGGTGACGAAGACACTCGCCATCACCGCGAAGTAGGCGAAGCCGGAACCCGGGATGTGCGATAGCGCCACCGCCTCGATGATCGAATCCTTGGAGTAGAAACCGGAGAAGAAAGGCGTTCCAATCAGCGCCAGCGATCCGATCAGGGAGGTGATCCAGGTAATGGGCATGTACTTGCGCAGGCCGCCCATGTTGCGGATGTCCTGGTCGTGGTGCATGCCGATGATCACCGAACCCGCGGCCAGGAACAGCAGGGCCTTGAAGAAGGCGTGCGTCATCAGGTGGAAGATCGCCACCGAGTAGGCCGAAGCACCCAGCGCCACAGTCATGTAACCCAGTTGCGACAGCGTCGAATAGGCGACGACGCGCTTGATGTCATTCTGGATGACGCCAAGAAAACCCATGAACAGCGCCGTGATCGCGCCGATGACGATGACGAAGGACAGCGCGGTGTCCGACAACTCGAACAGCGGTGACATGCGCGCGACCATGAAAATACCCGCGGTGACCATCGTCGCCGCGTGGATCAGGGCCGAGATCGGCGTCGGGCCTTCCATCGAATCGGGCAGCCAGACATGCAGCGGCACCTGTGCCGACTTGCCCATGGCACCGATGAATAGCAGGATGCAAATCGCGGACATCAGCGCCACTTCACTACCGGCGCCGAACAGCGGGATCGTCGTCGCCGCAAGTGCGGACGACTTGGCGAAGACGGCCGCATAGTCGAGAGTACCGAAGTGGCTAAGCACCAGGCCAATACCGAGGATGAAGCCGAAGTCACCAACGCGGTTGACCAGGAAGGCTTTCATGTTCGCAAAAATAGCCGTTGGTCGGGTGTACCAGAAACCGATCAGCAGATAGGAGACCAGGCCGACGGCTTCCCAACCAAAGAACAGCTGCATGAAGTTGTTGCTCATCACGAGCATCAGCATCGAGAAGGTAAACAGCGAAATGTAGCTGAAGAAGCGATTGTAGCCGGGATCATCCTGCATGTAGCCAATGGTGTAGATATGCACCATCAACGATACAAAAGTGACCACCAGCATCATGGTGACCGTCAGCTGATCGATCAGAAAACCGACCTCAAAATGATAATCACCGGAGGTCAGCCAGCGATAAACCGGGCCGTTGAAGGTGTTACCGGCCTGCACATCCTTGAAGATCATATAGGAAGCGATGAAGGCGATCGCCACACCGGCGATGGTCACCGTGTGCGCCACCCAGCGCGGGATCACCCGACAGAAGAGGCCGGCAATGATGGCGCCAAAAAGTGGCGCCAGCGGAACCAGGAGGTAGAGCTTTTGCATTTCCATGTTCAACCCTTCAGGCTGTCCAGATCATCCACATGGATGGTCTTCAGGTTGCGGAACAGCACCACCAGAATCGCCAGCCCGATCGCCGCCTCGGCGGCAGCAACAGTCAGGATGAAGAAGACGAAAACCTGCCCGGCAAGGTCCTGCATGAAGTGCGAGAAAGCGATGAAGTTCATATTCACCGCCAGCAGCATCAACTCGATCGACATCAGGATGATGATCAGATTTTTTCGGTTGAGAAAGATGCCGACGACGCTGATCGCGAACATGATCGCGCCGAGGATCAAAAAATGCGACAGTGTAAGCAAGATGCCTCCCTGATTCCTTCTGCTCGGGGCGGCAAGTGGCTGCCGCCCGCTCTTATTCTCAGTCTTCTTTCAGCTCTGCGCCGACGGCGCGGTCAATCTCGCTTTTCGGCCGGCATCTGCAGCACGCGAACCCGGTCCGCGGCCTTGACAAACACCTGCTGCGCCGGGTTGACCGACTTGTTCTTGCGCTTGCCGCGCTGCGTCAGGGCCACCGCGGCGACAATCCCCACGAGCAGGATGACCGATGCCAGCTCGAAGGGATAGACGTACTCGGTGAAGATCAAACGGCCAACCGCCTTGACGTTGCTCACTTCGGCGGTCGCCTGCGGCACGCCGCTTTCAAACAGGCCGAAGTAGTTGCCACCGAGGACCAGGGCCATTTCGGTGACCATCAGCAAGGCAATGATCGAGCCCAGGGGCAAGTAGCTCCAGAAGCCTTCGCGCAAACGATCGAGGTTGATGTCCAGCATCATGACCACAAAAAGGAAGAGCACCATCACCGCCCCGACGTAGATCAGGATCAGCGCGATAGCCAGGAACTCGGCCTGCAGCAGCATCCAGACACCGGCCGCCGAAAAGAAGGCAAGGACAAGAAACAGCGCTGCATGCACCGGATTGCGCGAGGTAATCACGCGCAGGCCGGCAAACACCAGGATCGCCGAGAAAAAGTAGAAAACGAAGGTCTTGAATTCCATCGCGTAGGCCTGTTAGCGGTATTTCGAGTCGAGTTCGCGGTCAGCGGCGATTTGCTCTTCGTAACGGTCACCATTGGCCAGCAGCATTGCCTTGGTGTAGTAGAGGTCGCCGCGCGTCTCCCCGTGATACTCGAAAATCCGCGTCTCAACGATGGCGTCAACCGGGCAGGCCTCTTCGCAGAAACCACAGAAAATACACTTGGTCAGATCAATGTCGTAGCGCGTCGTACGCCGTGAATCGTCTTCGCGCTGGTCGGATTCAATGGTGATCGCCAGCGCCGGGCAAACCGCTTCGCACAACTTGCAGGCGATACAACGCTCCTCGCCGTTGGGATAGCGACGTAGTGCATGCAGGCCACGAAAGCGGAAGCTTTGCGGCGTTTTTTCTTCCGGATACTGAACGGTGATCTTGCGGGCAAACATGTAACGCCCGGTCACCGACATGCCCTTGAACAACTCCCTGAGCAGGAGGCTGTTGAAAATTTCCTTCATCGAACCCATGACTAGCCTCTCACTTCCAGATGTTCAGTGGCGACATCATCCAGCAACCGACCACGACCAACCAGATCAGGCACAGCGGAATGAAAACCTTCCAGCCCAGGCGCATGATCTGATCGTAGCGATAGCGAGGGAAAGTGGCGCGAATCCAGAGGAAGAAAAACAACACCGCGGCGATTTTCAGGAACAGCCACAACAGGCCGTCGGGCAGGAAGCCGACCGGCGACAACCAGCCGCCCAGAAAGAGCAGCGAGGTGAGCGTCGACACCAGAATCATGTTGGCGTATTCGGCCAGGAAGAAGACCGCGAAAGCCATTCCCGAGTACTCGCAGTGGAAACCGACGATCTCCGATTCACCTTCGGCCATGTCGAATGGCGCACGGTTGGTTTCGGCGACGATCGACACCAGATAGACGACAAACATCGGCAGCAGCGGCAGCCAGTTCCACGACAGGAAGCCGACGCCGTGGTCGGCAAAAATCCCCCGTCCCTGACTACTCACAATGTCGCCGAGGTTCAGGCTATTGGAAACCATCAGCACGACGACCAGCGCCAGTCCCATCGAGATTTCGTAGGAAATCATCTGCGCTGCCGAGCGCATGCCGCCAAGGAAAGCGTACTTCGAATTGGAGGCCCAGCCGGCCAGGATGATCCCGTAGATGCCGATCGAGCTGATGGCCATGACGTAGAGCAGGCTGGCATTGACGTTGGCCAGGACCAGGGTGTCGTTGAACGGCACCACCGCCCAGGCCGCGAGTGCCGGCGCGAAGGCGAACATTGGGGCAATCACAAAAACACTCTTGTCCGAACCGGTCGGAACAACCACCTCCTTCAGGAACAGCTTCAAGCCATCGGCAATCGGCTGGATCAGCCCCCAGGGGCCGACCCGGTTGGGGCCGATGCGAACCTGCATCCAGCCGATGACCTTTCTTTCCCAGAAAGTGAGGTAGGCAACGCAGAGCAGTAGCGGCGCGATGATCAGAACGATCTTGAGCAGCGTCCACACCAATGGAAAAACCGAGCCAAAGAGACCTTGCAGCAGTTCCCGCAGCGCATCAAGCATCATGCACGCTCCACGTTGATCGCACCGAACATCTCACCCAGCGCAGCGGTCGAAACATGCGCCGCTGCCACCCGAACACAGCCCGCCGGCACCGTTGGGTCGGCCTTGGCGGTCAGCACGACTTCGCCGCTCCCCTGCCGGACCCGTACCGAAACGCCATCATTGAGGGACAGGGCCTGCAGCGTTGCGGCGCATATGCGAGCGCTCGGCGGCAGCGCGTCGTGGGTCTTCTGAAGTCCAGCTGCTCGACGGGCGAGAGGGTCAGCCGAATAGATCGGCACCTCGGCCACCCGTTGCAGGCCACCAGGAATGCTGATCAACGACCACGCAACGCAGGGAACTGCAGTGACCTTGTTGTCCAAACCATCCACAAAGCCTTCGCCTGCGGCGATGACTTCATCGCGCACTTCTTCGCTCGATTCGTAGTCGAAGCCCGGTACCGACAGCAGATTGCCGAGAACGCGCAAGACTTTCCAGCCCGGGCGGGCGTCTCCCAAAGGACGGACGACACCGTTGAAACTCTGCACACGACCTTCGCTATTGACGAAGGTCCCCGAGGTCTCGGTATAAGGGGTAATCGGCAGCAGAACGTCGGCGTACTCGCTGCAACCACCATCACCGAAAGGCGTCAGCATCACCACCAGGGCAGCCTGCTTTAGTGCCGCCAGCGCCTGTTGCGGATTGTGGCAGTCGAGCTCCGGCTCGATGCCGTGCAGCAGGTAGGCCTGGCGCGGCTGAACGAACATCTCGTGAGCGTTCAGCGCCGTCGGCAAGGCTTTGGCGACGTAGCCGCCGACACTGTTGGCCGCTTCGCCAATGAAACCGCAACTGGCGCCGGTAAGCCGCGACAGTTCGCAGGCCAGCGCATGCAGCTGCGCTGCGTGCGGATGCTGTTCAGCAACATTGCCCAGGAAAATCGCGCCTTTCTCGCCTTCGACCAGGCTGGCGGCGATGGCCTGACTAGTCGCACATGGGGCGACGGACTCGAGCCCTTCCGGAACCGCTTCGTTCTTCAACTGCGCAGCCGCCTTGACGATCCTGGCCAATGCCGAAGGCAAGTCCGCTGGACTGACTGTCAGCTGCGCATGCAAGTTGATCAAAGGATCGTCGGCGCTTACCGACAGCAGGCTGACTTTGCCCCATTTTTTGCCGACCTGACGCAGACGCTGCGCGAACAGCGGATGGTCCTTGCGCAGGAAGCTACCGACGACCAGGACCGCATCCAAATCCTTGATCTCGGCAAGGCGCAGCCCCAACCAGGGAGTGCCGCCAAGTTTGCCGTCGGCGCTAAAATCACGCCGACGAGGACGAAAATCGACGCTCCCGGAGCCCAGACCGCGAGTCAGCTTCTGGAGCAGATAGAGCTCTTCCAGGGTGGCATGCGGCGACGCCAGAGAGGCCACCGACTCACCACCGTTGCTGCGGGTAATGTCCTTCAGGGCATGCGCGACGTAGTCCAGCGCCGTCTTCCACTCGACTTCGCGGAGCGCACCATCAACGCGAATCATCGGCCGCGTCAGCCGCGCCGGCGAATTGAGCGCCTCGTAGGAGAAGCGCTCCTTGTCCGAGATCCAGCACTCATTGACCTCTTCGTTCTCACGCGGCAGAACACGCATCACGACATTGTTCTTGATCTGCACGGTCAGGTTGGCACCGATACTGTCGTGCGGGCTGACCGACTTGCGACGTGACAACTCCCAGCTGCGCGCCGAATAGCGGAAGGGCTTCGAGGTCAGCGCACCGACCGGACAGAGGTCGATCATGTTACCCGACAGCTCGGAATCGATCGAGCGGCCGACGAAAGTCATGATCTCGGCGTGCATGTTGCGGTTGGCCATGCCGAGTTCCATGACGCCAGCGATTTCCTGGCCGAAGCGAACGCAGCGCGTGCAGTGAATGCAGCGTGCCATTTCCTGCATCGAAATCAGGGGGCCGACGTCCTTGTGGAAAACAACCCGCTTGGCTTCCTGAAAACGGGAAGCACTGCCGCCGTAACCCACCGCCAGATCCTGCAACTGGCACTCGCCGCCCTGATCGCAGATGGGGCAATCGAGCGGGTGATTGATCAGCAGGAACTCCATCACGCCTTTCTGGGCAGTCACCGCCAGCTCGGAATGCGTGAACACTTTCATGCCGTTGGTCACCGGCGTTGCACAGGCGGGCAGCGGCTTGGGCGCTTTCTCGACCTGTACCAGGCACATCCGGCAGTTGGCCGCGATCGACAGCTTCTTGTGATAGCAGAAATGCGGGATATAGGCACCCAACTGCTGCGCAGCGTCCATGATGGTGCTGCCATCAGGCACCTGCGCTATCTTGCCGTCGATTTCGATTTCCATCGTCTGGTACCTTAAGCCGTTGCCGTGAAGAAGCCGCTGCCGGCGCGCTGGACATCAACGGGCACGAGGCACTTCTTGTGTTCGATGTGGTACGCGAACTCGTCGTGATAATGCTTGATGAAGCTCTGTACCGGCATGGACGCAGCGTCGCCGAGCGCGCAGATGGTGCGACCCATGATGTTGGTAGTGACACTTGACAGGAGGTCCAGGTCGTCGGCACGCCCACGCCCGGTCTCGATGCGGTTAACGACCCGGTACAGCCAGTTGGTCCCTTCGCGGCAGGGGGTGCACTGCCCGCAGGATTCTTCGTAGTAGAAGAAGGAAAGACGCTCCAGCGCTTTCACCATGCAGGTCGTTTCGTCCATTACGATGACCGCGCCCGAGCCGAGCATCGAGCCGGCCTTGCTGATCGAATCGTAATCCATCGTGCATTCCATCATCGCCGGCCCGGGCACTACTGGCGACGACGAACCGCCGGGGATACACCCCTTCAACTGCCGACCGCCGCGCATTCCACCGGCCATTTCGAGCAGGGTCGCGAAAGGCGTTCCGAGCGGGATCTCGTAGTTCCCGGGCCGCTTGACGTGACCCGAAATCGAGAACAGTTTTGTGCCCCCGTTGTTCGCCTTGCCGGCATCGAGATAGGCCTCGCCACCGAGGGTGATGATGTACGGGATCGAGGCAAAGGTCTCGGTGTTGTTGATCGTGGTCGGCTTGCCATAAAGGCCGAAGGAAGCCGGGAAAGGCGGCTTGAAGCGAGGCTGGCCCTTCTTCCCTTCGATCGACTCGAGCAGCGCGGTTTCCTCGCCGCAGATGTAGGCACCGTAACCGTGATGCGCAAAAAGCTCGAAGTTGAAGCCGGAACCGAGCAGATTGCTGCCCAGGAAGCCCGCCGCTCGCGCTTCGTCGAGCGCCTCCTCGAAGCGCTCGTAGATCTCCCAGACTTCGCCGTGAATATAATTGTAACCACGCGCAGCGCCCATCGCGAAAGCAGCAATGGCCATCCCTTCGATCACCGAATGCGGATTGTAGCGAAGGATGTCGCGATCCTTGAAAGTACCCGGCTCACCTTCGTCCGAATTGCAGACGACGTATTTGTCACCGGGGAACGAACGGGGCATGAAACTCCACTTGAGACCGGTCGGGAAGCCAGCACCGCCACGACCGCGCAAAACCGATTTCTTGACCTCGTTGATGACGAATTCCTGCGTCTGTTTCTCTTCCAGGATACGCCGCAGCGCCGAGTAACCGCCACGCTTGACGTAGTCGGCCAGACGCCAGGCCTTGTCACCATCCAGGCCAAGGCTCAACATCGGGTTGATTGCACCGAGAATGGCCATTACTTCAGCTCCACCAGCAGTTGGTCGATTTGCTCGGGATTCATCCAGCTGCACATCCGACGATTGTTGACGATCATCACCGGCGCGTCGCCGCAAGCGCCCATGCACTCGCCTTCCTTGAGAGTGATCAGGCCATCCGGCGTCGTTTCGTTATAGCCGATGCCCAGCTTGTTCTTGAGATACTCGCCGGCATCGACACCGCCGCTGAGCATGCACGGCAAATTGGTGCACACCGACAGCTTGTACTTGCCGACGGGCTTGAGGTCGTACATGTTGTAGAAGGTCGCCACCTCGTAGGCGGCTACCGGCGCCATGCCGAGATAGTTGGCAACGCACTCGATCGCTTCACTGGACAACCAGCCCTGCTGCTCCTGGGCAATCGCCAAGGCGGCCATTACCGCCGATTGCTTCTGGTCCGCCGGATACTTGGCGATTTCGCGGTCAATTCTCTTGAGGGATTCTGAAGTCAACATCAGCGGTCAATCTCGCCAAAAACAACGTCTTGCGAACCAATAATGGTGACCACATCGGCCAGCATGTGACCACGCGCCATCTCGTCCATTGCCGACAGGTGCACGTAGCCCGGAGCACGTATCTTCAAGCGGTAAGGCTTGTTCGCCCCGTCAGAAATAATGTAGATACCGAACTCCCCCTTGGGATGCTCGACGGCCGAATAGGCCTCGCCTTCCGGCACGTGCATGCCTTCGGTACACAGCTTGAAGTGATGAATCAGCTCTTCCATGTTCGACTTCATGGCTTCGCGATCGGGTGGCGCAACCTTGTGGTTGTCGGACATCACCGGGCCCGGGTTCTGCCGTAGCCAGTCGATACACTGCTTGAGGATGCGATTCGACTGCCGCATCTCTTCCATGCGCACCAGGTAGCGATCGTAGGAATCACCGGTCTTGCCAATCGGAATGTCGAATTCGACCCGGTCATAAACTTCGTAAGGCTGCTTCTTGCGCAAATCCCAGGCAATACCCGAACCGCGCAGCATCGGACCGGTAAAACCACGCTGCAGCGCGCGCTCGGGAGTGACGATGGCCACATCGACCAGGCGTTGCTTCCAGATCCGGTTATCGGTGAGCAGCGTCTCGTACTCATCGAGCAATTTCGGAAAACGGCCGGCGAAATCGTCAAGAAAATCGAGCAGAGAACCACTGCGCGCCTCGTTGAAGGGCTTGATCTGCGCGGCGCTCTTCCACTTCGACTCCTGGTATTGCGACATGCGATCGGGCAGGTCGCGGTAGACGCCGCCCGGCCGGTAGTAGGCCGCGTGCATGCGCGCACCGGAAACCGCTTCGTAGGCATCAACCAGATCTTCGCGCTCACGGAAGGCGTAGAGCACCATGGTCATCGCGCCGACGTCAAGGCCATGACAGCCGACCCACAGGAGGTGATTGAGGATGCGCGTGATTTCGTCGAACATCACCCGGATGTACTGCGCCCGGATCGGTACCTCGACCTGCAGCAGGCGTTCGACAGCCATGCAATAAGCATGCTCGTTGCACATCATCGACATGTAGTCGAGACGGTCCATGTACGGCACCGTCTGAATCCAGGTCTTCGTTTCAGCGAGCTTTTCGGTCGCCCGGTGGAGCAGACCGATATGCGGATCGGCACGCATGACGACTTCGCCGTCAAGCTCCAGAACCATCCGCAGCACACCGTGCGCAGCCGGGTGCTGTGGCCCGAAGTTGAGAGTGAAGTTGCGCAGTTCAGGCATTTTCGGCGTTCCCGTAGGTCGCTTCACGAACGATCCGCGGCGTTATCTCGCGCGGCTCGATGGTCACCGGTTGATAGATCACGCGCTGCTGCTCGGGGTCGTAGCGCATTTCGACGTAACCGGAAATCGGAAAATCCTTGCGGAACGGATGGCCGATAAAGCCGTAGTCGGTGAGAATCCTGCGCAGGTCGTCGTGCCCCGGAAAAACGATGCCGAAGAGGTCGAAAGCCTCGCGCTCGAACCAGTTGACGCTGTTCCAGATCGAAGTCACCGAAGGCAAGGACGGAAAATCGTCATCAGGCGCAAAACAGCGTACGCGCAGGCGCCAATTCTTGGCGACCGACAACAGGTGACTGACGGCCGCGAAGCGGCGGCCCTCGCGCGGCTCATTGCCATACGTCGAGTAGTCAACACCGCACAGATCGATCAGCTCTTCAAAAGCGAGATCAGGCTCGTCGCGCAATGACAGCATGACGGAGAAGTAGTCGGCGGCCTCCACCTCGAGAGTCACCTCGCCGAACGCCAACTTCAGGGACTTCACTCGATCACCGAGACACTGCTGCAGGTTCTGGCTAAGCGCTTCCAGCTTGGCGGACATGACTCACTCTCAATTGGTTGTGTTCAGCGGGCGATGGTACTGGTCCGACGAATCTTGTTCTGCAACTGTATCAGACCATAAATCAGCGCCTCGGCCGTCGGCGGACAGCCCGGAACATAGATATCGACGGGAACGATGCGGTCACAACCACGCACCACCGAGTAGGCGTAATGATAGTAACCACCGCCATTGGCGCAGGAACCCATCGAAATCACCCAGCGCGGCTCGGCCATCTGGTCGTAAACCTTGCGCATTGCCGGCGCCATCTTGTTGGTCAGAGTCCCGGCGACAACCATCACATCAGACTGCCGGGGGCTGGGACGAAAGACAATGCCGAAACGGTCCAGGTCGTAGCGCGAACAGCCGGCATGAATCATCTCGATGGCGCAACAGGCAAGCCCGAAGCTCATGGGCCACATCGAACCGGTACGCACGTAGTTGATCAGCTTGTCGGCCGTCGTGGTGACGAAGCCTTCCTGCAGAATGCCGTCAATTCCCATCGCTCACTCCCAGTCCAGCGCGCCCTTGGCCCAGGCATACACGTAGCCAACGACCAGAATGGCGATGAAAATCAGCATCTCGATGAAACCAAACCACTTTACCGAATCGGTCTCGACAATCTCTTTGAAGATCGTCGCCCACGGCAGGAGGAAAGCGACCTCGAGATCGAAAAGAATAAAGATGATGGCAATCAGGTAGTAGCGCACATCGAACTTCATGCGCGCATCTTCGAAAGCCTCGAAGCCGCATTCGTACGGGGAGAGCTTTGCGCTGTCGGGACGATGCGGAGCGACCATCATCCCCATCACCACCGGCATGAGGCCGAAGGCCACACCAATCAGTATGAAGACAAGTACCGGGAAATAGCCTTCCAGCATGATCCGCCCCACTAGCGCTTCGATTCAGACTTACAGCCACCCATTTTGGATGACCATTCCTGGTGCCGACGATGAGACTCGAACTCATACGACCGAAGTCACTACCCCCTCAAGATAGCGTGTATACCAATTTCACCACGTCGGCATTACTACACTCGGCAGGCGAGAACTTCGAGGAATACACGCATACAACTTCTCTCGCCGCCGCTTTCAAACCCGATTACCGGGGAATATCTTTCGCCTTCGAGTCAGGATTTGCTGGCACCTGACCCTGCTCAACAGCACCCGATGGCGGCGCCGGAACAGGCGCAGATCTTACCGCATCCTCCATCACACTGCCAGTCGTTTTTGGTGCGCTCGTTGCCAGATACGCCAGCGACAAACTGGTCACAAAAAAGACCGTGGCCAGCACCGCGGTGGCGCGGCTAAGGAAATTGGCGGAACCGGTCGCGCCAAAAAGGCTGCCCGAAGAGCCACTGCCAAAAGCAGCACCCATGTCAGCGCCCTTGCCGTGCTGCACCAGGACGAGACCGATCACGCTCACTGCTGCCAGGAGGTGCACCGCCAGAACCACAGAAAAAAGATATTCCATATAACCTCTTCGTCTACCCGTCGCACGGCCGCGCCAAGGCCAGAAAAACTTTGCTAGTATACCGAGTTCAGGCGTCAGGGGTCAATTGACGATCACCGCATTGACGAGATCACTGACCGTCAAGCGGCACGAACCAGGAGAACCCGGCAAGAATGATCCTGACTGGCAAAGCGCTCCCGTGCAGCGAAAAACAAGAACCCCATGCCCTCCCCTCCGACATCCGGCAGCGCTGGTCGACCAGGCGGCGATAACAACCCGTGTGCCCCACCAGTAGAAGCGTCTTCGCGGAGCGCTTTCGCGGGCTGCTGGCTGCACTTGCAGGACAGCTGCCCTGGCAGCGACAGCGGCCGCGAGAGCGCAGGGCAGCAAGCTTGATCGACGTCAGCGAGAAGGCCGGAGTGCGCTACCTGCACTTCTCTTCGGACTGGGTGCAGGGGGCGATGCGCCTGCAGCGCCCGAACGCGCTTGAGCTTCCCTACACCCGCGAGATGATGGCCGGACTATTGCTCCGCGAGCCGCCATGGCCACGCGAAGCCTTGCTGATCGGGCTGGGGGCCGGATCGCTGGCCAAGTTCATCTACCACCAGCTGCCAGAAACGAAAATCACCGCCGTCGAAATCGACCCCCAGGTCGAAGTCGTCGCCCGACTGCACTTCAAACTCCCCGACGATCCTCGCCGTCTGCGGGTGCTGATCGGTGACGGCGCCGCACACATGCTCGCCGGCGACAGCCGCTATGACTACATCCTGGTCGACGGCTTTGACAAGAAGGCTCGCGCCGGCGTCCTCGACACACTGCCCTTCTACCAGGCCTGCCGTTCGCGCCTGAGCGATAGCGGGCTGCTAGCGGTCAACCTGCTCGGCCGCGAACGCGGCTTCCAGGCCAGCAGCCAGCGCATCGCCGACGCCTTCGACGGTCGCGCGCTGGTCTTTCCGTCGTGCGACAGCGGCAACGCCATCGCCTTTGCCGCCGCCGGCGACCCGGTCGCCAGCAGTTTCGACGAACTGATCAGCCGTGCCCATCAATGCCTGGCCGCGACCGGGCTCAATCTGCTGCCGACCATCGCTCGCCTGCAAGTTGCACGCCGCCAGCAAGGTGATCGCCTGACGATCTGATCGCTGCTTTCGCCACCCCGTCAGCAGGGCTCGGCAGCGCGCTGAAGACGAGTATACTTGCCGCCTCCAGACGCCTCCGGCAGCCTTGTTTGCAAAGCACTTACCGATGACCTCCGCACCCACCTCCGCACCCACCTCCCAAGGCGCCGCCTTCGTTGCACTTGCCGATTCCGCAGCGTCGGCGCTGCCGCTCGCATGGTCGGCACGTGTGCGCGCGGAAATGGCCGCCGACGAGCAGGTGCTGGCGTGGCTGGAAATCGACCTGGACGCCAGCTTGCGCTTCGCAGCCGGACTGATCCTGGTCAGCAACGCACGCCTGCTGGCAATGTCGTCCGGCGACGCGAGTGTGCGCAGCTGGCCTTACCAGCCCGGCCTCAGTCTGTCGCGCAGCGACCATGCCGGAGTCGGCACTCTCGAACTGTGTGCGACCGAGGCACGCCTGGCGCACTGGCACTACACGCTCGCTGCCGACATCGCAGCCGGACGACTGATCGACCACTTTACGCGGCAATTGCATTTCCACGTCAGCGGCAGCCTGCCGGCAGCAACGACGCAGAGACTGTGCCCAAGCTGCGAAACGCCCCTCCTTGCCGGCCAGGAAGAGTGCCCCGTGTGCAGCAAGGAGATTCACCAAGCGCCTTCGACCGGGACACTGCTGCGCCTCGGGCGCTTCGCCAGGCCCTACCGCGGGCAGTTGCTCGCCGGCTTCCTGCTCTCGCTGTTGGGCACCGCGGCAACCCTGGTGCCCCCCTACCTGACCATGCCGCTGATGGACAAGGTGCTGATCCCCTACCAGAACGGCCAGATGATCGATCCCGCTCTGGTCGCGCTCTATCTCTCCGGCCTGCTCGGCGCCGCACTTGTCGCCTGGACCCTCGGCTGGGCGCGCACCTACATCCTGGCACTGGTCTCCGAGCGCATCGGTGCCGACCTCCGTACGGCCACCTACGAACACTTGTTGACGCTCTCGCAGGAGTACTTCGGCGGCAAGCGAACCGGCGACCTGATGGCCCGTATCGGTTCCGAGACTGACCGCATCAACGTTTTTCTGTCGCTGCACCTGCTCGATTTCGCCACCGACGTGCTGATGATCGTGATGACCACCATCATCCTGATGTCGATCGACATCAAGCTGGCTCTGGTGACCCTCTTGCCGCTACCGATCATCGCCTGGCTGATCCACATCGTTCGCGAGCGGCTGCGCACCGGCTTCGAGCGCGTGGACCGGGTATGGGCCGAAGTCACCAACGTGCTCGCCGATACCATTCCCGGTATTCGCGTGGTCAAGGCTTTTGCCCAGGAAGCGCGTGAGACCAGCCGTTTCCGCACCGCCAACGCGCACAATCTCGAGGTCAATGACCGCGTCAACAAAGTCTGGTCGCTGTTTTCGCCAACCGTCACCCTGCTCACCGAGATCGGCCTGCTGATCGTCTGGGCGTTCGGCATCTGGCAGATCGCCAAGGACCACATCAGCGTCGGCGTGCTGACCGCGTTTCTGGCCTACATCAGCCGCTTCTACCTGCGCCTCGACTCGATGAGCCGCATCGTCTCGGTGACCCAGAAAGCCGCCGCCGGCGCCAAGCGCATCTTCGATATCCTCGATCACGTTTCCAGCGTTCCCGAGCCGGCCACTCCGGTGCACCTGCCGAAAGTCACCGGCCGCATCGAACTGCGCGGCGTCGGCTTCCGCTACGGAACGCGTAGCGTCACCCGCGACATCAGTATCGCCATCGCCCCCGGCGAAATGGTCGGCCTGGTCGGTCACAGCGGTTCCGGCAAGAGCACGCTGGTCAACCTGATCTGCCGTTTCTATGACGTCAGTGAGGGCGCCATCCTGATCGATGGTGTCGACATCCGCTCCTTGCCGGTGGCCGAGTACCGCAAACATATCGGCCTGGTGCTGCAGGAACCCTTCCTCTTCTTCGGCACCATTGCCGAGAACATCGCCTACGGAAAACCCGCGGCGACGCGTGCCGAGGTCGTCGCCGCTGCCCGCGCCGCGCACGCGCACGAGTTCATCCTGCGCCTGGCGCACGGCTACGACTCGCTGGTCGGCGAACGCGGCCAGGCACTCTCGGGCGGCGAGCGACAGCGCATCTCGATCGCCCGGGCGCTGCTCATCGACCCACCGATCCTGATCCTCGACGAAGCCACGTCGTCGGTCGACACGAGCACCGAAAAAGAGATTCAGAAAGCCCTCGACAACCTGGTTCGCGGCCGCACGACAATTGCCATCGCGCACCGCCTGTCCACCCTGCGCGATGCCGATCGCCTGGTCGTTCTCGACCGCGGCAGTGTCGTCGAAGTCGGTAGCCACGAGCAGCTGATGGCTTGCGAGGGTCACTACTACCGCCTCTACCAGGCGCAGGCACGCAACGTCGACGATGAAGACCGCTTGCCCAGCATCGATCTCGCACGCGCCGCCGAAGGAGAACGCCAATGATCCCCGCGCCCGACTATCGCTTGCAGCGCAACCCTTTCGGACGACTCGAGTTGACCACTGCCGACGGTCAGACGCACGTTGGCGTGGTGCCTGTTCGCGCCTTCCCGATCAGCGCTCCGGACGACGGCATCGGCCTGGTCGACCCGCATGGCCACGAACTGGCGTGGATCGAGCGCCTGAGCGAACTGCCGGACGAGCTGCGTACCCTGCTCGAAAGCGAACTCGCCGGCCGTGAATTCATGCCCGAGATCAAGCGCCTGATCAGCGTTTCGAGCTTTGCCACGCCGAGTACCTGGGAGGTCGAAACCGATCGCCGCACGACCCGTTTCGTCCTCAAGGGCGAAGAGGATATCCGCCGCCTTGACGCTCCGGCCTTGCTGATCGCCGACAGTCATGGCATTCACTTCCTGATCCGCGACCGCTACGCGCTCGACGCGCATAGCCGGCGACTTCTGGACCGCTTCCTGTGAGCCTGGCGACGGCCATGGCCGCGTCCAGCCCTCGGCCCGGTCAGCGAAACTATAGCTGCCGCGTTATAGCCACCACCAACGCGCCCACCCCTCCGTGCCTGAACTGACGACATGAAAAACAAAGACATCAAGTTTCTCGAGATCCGTTACCTGCGTGGTCCGAACATCTGGACCTACCGTCCGGTCATCGAAGCGGTCGTCGATATCGGCGAACTCGAAGACTTCCCGTCGAACACCATCCCGGGCTTCTACGAACGCCTCACCGCCTTCCTGCCATCGCTGATCGAACACCGCTGCAGCTACGGTGAGCGCGGTGGCTTCCTGCGCCGCCTCCAGGAAGGCACCTGGCCGGCGCACATCCTCGAACATGTCACTCTCGAACTACAGAATCTTGCCGGCATGCCCGGCGGTTTCGGCCGCGCCCGAGAAACCTCGAACCGTGGCGTGTACAAGGTCGTCGTCCGCGCCTGGCACGATGAAGTGACCCGCGCCAGCCTGTTTTCGGGCCGCGAGCTGCTCCTCGCCGCCATTCAGGACACGCCTTTCGACGTCGCCGCAACGATCGCCCAGTTGACCGACATGGCCGAACGCAAACTGCTCGGGCCGAGCACCGCTTGCATCGTCGACGCCGCAACAGACAAGGACCGGCGCATCCCGGCGATTCGCCTGTTGGCCTCCGGAAATCTCGTGCAGCTTGGCTACGGTTCGCGCAGCCGACGCATCTGGACCGCCGAAACCGACCGCACCAGCGCCATCGCCGAGGGGATCTCGCGTGACAAGGATCTGACCAAGAGCCTGCTTGCCTCGTGTGGCGTGCCGGTCCCCGAAGGGTACCTGGTCGACAGCGCCGAAAAGGCCTGCGAAGCCGCCGAGGACATTGGCTATCCGGTGGTCGTCAAGCCCTCCGACGGCAACCACGCACGCGGCGTATTCACCAATCTGATGACCCCTGCAGAAGTCGAGGCGGCCTATGCCATCGCCGTCGAAGAAGGCAGCGGCGTCATTGTTGAACGCTACGTGAGCGGCTCGGAGCACCGCCTGCTGGTCATCGGCGGCAAGCTGGTCGCCGCCGCCCGCGGCGAAACCGCCAAGGTCGTCGGTGACGGCGAGTCGACCATCGACCAACTGATTGATGCCCAGATCAACTCCGACCCTCGCCGTGGACTGGAAGAGGAATATCCGCTCGACATCCTCTCGCTCGGCGACAATCCGGTGGCCCGGCTGGAAGTGACACGACAGGGCTTCAGCGGCGATTCCATCCCGCCAGCCGGTCGCGAAGTTCTGATCGTGCGCAGCGGCAACCACACCGACGACATTACCGACAGCGTACACCCCGACACCGCCGCCATGGCGTCGCTGGCCGCGCGCATCGTCGGACTCGACATTGCCGGCGTGGATCTGGTTTGCGAAGACATCTCCCAAGCCCTTGACGAACAGCGCGGCGCGATCGTCGAGGTCAATGCCGGCCCCGGACTGCTGATGCACCTGAAACCGGAAAGCGGCGAACCGCGGCCGGTGGGCCGCGCCATCGTCGACCAATTATTCCCCAATGGTGACGACGGCCGCATCCCGGTGATCGGTGTCAGCGGCAGCTTTGGCAAGACCACCGTCGCCAGCCTCATCGCGCGCTTTCTGGCCCTCTCCGGCAAGCACACCGGGCTGGCCTGCAGCGACGGACTGTTCCTCGACCGGCGCTGCATCGCCAAGGGCGACAACGCCAACTGGGGAGCCGCCAAGCGCATCCTTATGAACCGCGCCGTCGACGCGGCGGTACTGGAAAACGGCAGTGACACCATTCTTGGCGAAGGCCTGGCCTACGACCGCTGCCTGATCGGCGTGCTCACCAACGTCGACGCCGGCACACATTTTGGCCGCTACTACATCGAAACGCCGGAGCAGGTGTTCACCATCCTGCGTACGCAGGTCGACCTGGTACTGCCCGGCGGCGCCGCGGTGCTCAATGCCGGCCATCCAATGCTCGTCGAAATGGCGCCCTTGTGCGACGGCGAGGTCATATTCTTTGCCACTGACCCCGCGCAAGCGGCCCTGCTCGAACACCGGACGCGGGGCAAGCGCGCGGTATTCGTTCGCGACGGGCAGGTGGTACTCGCCAGCGGCGACGACGAGAAGGCCATCGTCAGTCTGGACGCCATCCCGCTCACCGATGCTGGCCGCGTCGATTTTGAAGTCGAGAACGTTCTCGCCGCCACCGCTGCAGCGTGGGCGCTCGGCATCGGACCGGAATTGATCCGTACCGGGCTGGAAACCTTCACTGTCGCCTGAAACGATGATTCGCAGGCCCACGATCAGGCGTAGTGAGTTGTGAGTTGTGAGCTACAGACCGGCCGCGCAATCGCTTGATCGCCGCGCGGCGAACCCGGAAACACAGCAGCCATGCGGGCGCCCCTAGTCGCCCGCGGAGAAGCAGAAAGGGAAACTGTTCATGGAAGTATCGCGTATCCGCGCCCTGCGCGGCCCCAACCTCTGGAGCCGGCACACGGCCATCGAGGCGATCATCCGTTGCGTTGAAGGTGAGCGCAGTATCGACGCCCTGCCCGGCTTCGAGGATCGTCTGCGCGCGCGCTTCCCGGAACTGGCCATGCTGCATCCGGCCGGTCATGATGAAGCGGTATCGATGGCCCAGGCGCTGGAATTCGCCGCCCTCGGCCTGCAGGCGCAGGCCGGTTGCCCGGTCACTTTCAGCCGCACGGCCAAGACACTGGAAACAGGGACCTACCAGGTAGTCGTCGAATACAGCGAAGAAGTCGTTGGCCGCCTGGCTTTCGAACTTGCCCAGGAGCTCTGCCGGGCAGCGGTCGACGAGACGCCTTTCGACCTCGACGAGGCGCTCAAGCGTTTGCGCGAACTCGACGAGGAGGTACGCCTTGGCCCGAGCACAGGCGCCATCGTCTATGCGGCGATGGCCCGCAACATCCCTTATCGCCGGCTGACCGAAGGCAGCATGGTGCAGTTCGGCTGGGGTAGTCGCCAGCGACGCATCCAGGCCGCCGAAACCGATCGCACCAGCGCTGTCGCCGAAGCCATTGCGCAAGACAAGGAACTGACCAAGATCCTGCTGCACGGGGCCGGCGTTCCGGTCCCCGCCGGACGACCGGTGCTAAGCGCCGAGGACGCCTGGGCAGCGGCCTGCGAGATCGACGGCCCGGTGGTCGTCAAGCCGCAGGACGGTAACCAGGGCAAGGGAGTCGCCGTCAATCTGCTCAGCCGCGAGCAGATCGAAGCCGCCTACGCAATCGCTTTTCAGGTCAGCGATGAAGTCCTCGTCGAGCGCTACATCCCGGGCCACGACTACCGCCTGCTGGTGGTCGGCGATAAATTGATCGCCGCGGCCCGACGCGATCCGCCACTCGTCGTCGGCGACGGCGTGCACGACATCCGGGAACTGGTCGAGCGCGTCAACAGAGATCCGCGCCGCGGCGAAGGTCACGCCACCTCGCTAACCCGGATTCGCCTCGACGAAGTGGCCCTGGCACGCCTGGCGAGCGGCGGCCTGACCCCGCAATCGATACCACACAGAGGCTCGCGCGTAATCCTGCGCAACAACGCCAACCTGTCGACCGGCGGCACGGCCACCGACGTCACCGACGACGTCCATCCCGAGTTCGCCGCGCAGGCCGTCGCTGCGGCGCGCACCATCGGCCTCGATATTGCCGGTGTCGACGTCGTCTGTGACAGCGTCTTGCGCCCGCTCGAGGAACAAGGTGGCGGTATCGTCGAGCTGAACGCCGCACCAGGCCTGCGCATGCACCTGCAACCGTCGTTCGGCAAGGGACGGCCAGTTGGCGAAGCGATCATCGGCCACATCTTCGCCGACGGCGAAGATGCGCGTATCCCGCTGGTGGCGGTTGCCGGAACCAACGGCAAGACGACTACCGTCCGCCTGATCGCCCACATTTTCGCCGCCCAGGGCCTGCGCGTCGGCATGACCACCACCGACGGCGTCTATGTCGAAGATCGGCGCATCGACAGCGGCGACTGCAGTGGTCCGAAAAGCGCCAGAAATGTTCTCTTCCACCCCCGTGTCGACGCGGCCGTCCTGGAAACGGCACGCGGCGGCGTGCTGCGCGAGGGCCTCGGCTTCGACCGCTGCGATGTTGCGGTGGTCACCAACATCGGGCTTGGCGACCACCTCGGACTTTCCTATATCAGCACCGTTGAGGACTTGTCGGTGGTCAAGCGGGTCATCGTCCAGAACGTCAAACCCGAGACCGGCGTCGCCGTGCTCAACGCCGCCGATCCGATGGTCGCCCGCATGGCCGACTCCTGTCCTGGCATGGTCACCTTCTTCGCCAGCGACCGCAACCATCCCTTGATGGCCCTGCATCGCGCGCAAAGAAAGCGCGTCGTCTATCGCGACAAGGAGGCGATAGTCGCGTCGGAAGGAAAAATCGCGCAACGCATTGCCCTGGCCGACATTCCGGTCACCCAAAACGGAGCCATCGGTTTCCAGGTCGAAAACGCCATGGCTGCCATCGCCGCTGCCTGGGCTCTGGACGTGCCCTGGGCGACATTGCGCAGCGCTCTCGCAAGCTTCATCAACGACGCCCAGACGGCGCCCGGACGCTTCAACGTCTTCAACTATCGTGGCGCCACGCTGGTCGCCGACTACGGCCATAACCCGGACGCCATCCAGGCCCTGGTTGCTGCCATCGACAATCTGCCGGCGCCGCCCGACAGTCGCCGCTCGGTCGTCATCAGTGGTGCGGGCGACCGACGTGATGAAGACATCCGCGGCCAGACCGAGATTCTCGGCGGCGCCTTCGATCGCGTCGTGCTCTATCAGGATCAATGCCAGCGCGGCCGCGCCGATGGTGAAGTACTGGCCCTGCTGCAGCAGGGGCTGATCAATGCCACGCGCACGTCCAAGGTCCAGGAAGTTCATGGCGAGTTTCTGGCGATTGATACCGCGCTGGCCGAATTGCAGCCAGGCGACCTGTGCCTGATCCTGATCGATCAGATCGAAGAAGCGCTCGAACACATCAGCAAACGGCTTGCCGAGGGCTGAAATGGCCTGCTCTCGCGGCGCTGCCGCGGAGCAGCGTCAGAGCGGCTCTGGAGGAGGCTTCTGGTAGGTCCAGGAGAAGCGGCCAGACGAGCCGGAGAACAATTGCTTGGTCGCCACATCAGTCGCCCGCAGTCGGATCTTCAGTTCCTTGCGCGGCAGCGCGTGCAGCGGCGTATCGGCCGGCTTGACCTGCAGCGCACTGATCCGCGTCTCGCCTTCGACGCGCTCGACCGTGCACGCCAGTTCGCCGCAGACCTGTTCTGCAGCGGCCAGGGCTTCGTCGATTTCCAAGCTCACGCGCGTCGACTGGGCGACCAACTCATTGATCGCTTCAGCCAACAAAGAACAGGTCTTCAAGACCGGGGTGACGACTGCCGAAAGGCGACGCCAGCCAGCTTCCTGCTCGGGAGTCAGGGTCACTTCGCCGCGCCGAAACTTGCTGGCCAGGCGCAGATAGCTGGTGACATCCTTGCCGCCACGCACGGCGTCCAGCTTTGCGCGATGAGCGGCAATTTCTTTTTCCAGCACGGCGCGCTTCTCCTGCAAGGCGACAATAGCTGCCTCCTCGTTCGACGCGTCGGGCAGCAGTAACAGGAACACGTTGCCGATTTCCTTGCGCATGCGCGCGCTCTGCACCTGAATATTCCTGGCTGCCGCAGCGCAAGCTTCTGCGAGTTCAAGGGACAGCGCATCGGCAACGATGTCGCACAGCGTCGCTCGTTCGATGACCACCTGCCGCGCGATGATCGTGCAGTTGTCCGCTCGCTTCAGCGTCACGCAGCCATGCGGCGCAATCAGGGTCGCTCCGGAAGCAACCCCTTCGACGACGATGTCACCGTCGTCATTGCTGGCACTGCCGCCGACCAGGTTCTGTTTCAAACGGACCGTACCGCCGGTGGACACGATGTTGCCAAAGACATCGGCGAAAGCGATGATGCTGCGACAGGTAACGACCCGCTTCTCCTGGATTTCACCGTGTTGTTCGTACTCCTCACCGGTCAACATCAGGTCACCGGTGGTGCGTGTGCTGACGCCCTCGTGACTGATGATCTTGTCAGTCACCGAAAATTGGTGGCTGCGGGTATCGATAGTGAGGAAGCCGCAGACCGACGCCACCAGGAATTCGCCGTCTGCTTCCCGGCTGAGCAGCGTACCGGCACCGGCCATGCGCTCCAGGTCGAAATCCTTGGGCAGGGGTGCGGGCAGCACTTCGCCGGTGACGTCCCGCCCGTCGACACCGAGTGTGCGCGGTGACTTCTTCACCAGGCGCAAGCCGGCAGCGACTTGCGGATAACGCGTCTCGAACTGGCGCAGATCGACCCGGTCGCCAAGCAGGCGACGCGGTGCATTGTTGCGATGCAGGCCCGGCGCCTGCTCGCTCACTTCGGCATTCTTGCCGGCCACAAAGGGCCGGCTGCGAGCGACCACGCGCCGCTCTGGCTTGTCGAGCTGGAAGCCCTCCTGTAGCGCCGCGATATCGAGTCCGAAGCGCACCCCTCGCGTCCAGGCGCTGGCAATGAACTCGTCCACATCCAGCCAGGCACGGGTCTCCAGCGGCCCGCCAGCGAGCTGCTGCCGCGGGCTGCTGACGCTGTCTTCCGCTGCCTGTTCGTCGCTCTCAGCATCGAGGTAGATCGCTTCGAAGAGATAAATCGCCTCGCCGTGCTGAAGCCGCAGCTCCTTGTACAAGGCCTGGCGCTGCGGCCGAAAGGTGGCGATATCCAGCGCCAGGAATACCTCGGCGGGGCCCGCCTGCTCACGACTCGCCGGATCGTCGTAGAGGAGAGACTGAAACTGCGCGTAATCGAGCGCCCGGAAATAAAGTCCCAAGGCAAAGGTGCGCTCGACAAAGTCGGCAAAATCGGCCGGCGAATCGAGTCGCGACAAGTTCACATACAGGCCGTCCGCGCGCTTGACGATGTAGCGCGACAAGGCGATCTGTCCGTCCTCGAGGTCGGCAAGGTTGCCGATGGCGCTTTTCGGTTCTTCAGGCAAGGTCATGGTCCATTCAGCTCGATGTGGTTTGCTGGCGGGGCGCCTTTCAGCGTAGCAGAAAGCGACGCTCGCGGGCCAGTGGACGCGACCATGGATGCGCTCACATGTCAGCGCGCAACGGACAACTGCGTTACATTTACCATCGTCCACCCTTCGTTCCCGGCGTGGCGAAAACCCTTTGATGAGTTCTGCCATGCCTCAGCCACGCTTCTTTGCACCCTTGTTCGTCCTCACCCTCGCCGCCTGTGCCAGCTATCCGCCGGAGGGGCCGAGCGTGATGGCCTTGCCCGGATCGGGACAGTCATTCACCAAGTTTCGCGCCGACGATGAATCTTGCCGGATCTACGCCAACCAGGCGATTGGCGGCGTGACGCCGGCAACGACAGCCGTTAATTCCGGTGTCGCCAGCGCCGCGGTGGGGACTCTCGTCGGTGCTGCCGTGGGCGCCGCGATCGATGGTTCGAGCGGTGCCGCGGTCGGCGCCGGCGTCGGCCTGCTCGCCGGCAGCGTCGGCGGCGTCGCCGCCAGCAACGCCTCCGCGTACACCTTGCAGCAACGTTACGACCAGAGCTACATCCAGTGCATGTACGCGCGCGGCCAGAAAGTGCCCTTGGTTGGCGGTTTCGAGGTATCGGAAGGCTACAACACCACACGACCTGCCGTCGCGCCTCTTTCGCCACCGCCAGCACCGCCATTCGGCGCCCCGCCACCACCACCGCCACCACCCTCGCCACCACGCGGCGCCCCCCCCGCGCCGCCGCCGCTCTAGCCGCATCGCTGCACTCGCCGACCGTCGCCCGCCCCGACGGCCGGCCAGGAAAAGGCGCATGAGATTCGCGCGGGGCACTGGCAACTTCTGGCGTACACTACTCGGCCGACCGAACGGAAAACGCTGCCATGCCCCGCCCGACCCTGAAACTCCCGAAAACAAGCGCTAGCGGCAACGCTGCAGAGCCCAACAGATCGCCGGCGCGCAAACCGCTCCGCGGCGGCGCAGCGGCGTCCAAGCGCGCAAACTCCCGCCCTAGCGACAGCAGGCCGCAGCCGCCTGCCAAGCCGAGCAGGACGGCGACCGGGGACACCCCTCCCCACGCGCCACAGGCCACGCCGGCGGAAACGACTTCCGCGAGCAGCGACCGCCCGTCAGTGGTGAGCACAGCCCCCCGCGACCGTGAAGACCGTCCGGGACGAGGGCTCAGGGAGAAATTCTCCGCCCCCGCCGCTGCCGACCGAGCCCGCAAGCCCGGCAAGAAAATCCATCCTCCGCGCGGGATCGCACGCAGCACCGGCGCGCGCGCCTTCCGGCCAGCGCCAGAGAACACTGACAGCGAGCCTTCCCTGCCGCCGGCCGGTACCTACGGCAAAGCATCGCCGAGCGAGGCGCGGCGAGCTCCGCCCTCCCCCGCGCCGGCAGCAGCGACGGCGACAAGCAGCCCGCCGCGCGGCTTGGCGAAGGAGTCACCGCGCCTGTCGAAGCTGGTCAGCGAGTTGGCACCGTGCTCGCGACGCGAAGCGGACGAATGGATCGAGAACGGCTGGGTCAGCGTCGATGGCGTGGTCATCAACCGCCTCGGCGCGCGTGTAAGCCCCAAGGCAAAAATCACGATCAAGGAAGTTGCCCGCGCACGCAGCACCGAGAGTGTCAGCATCGTCTTCAACAAACCGCGAGATTTTCCCGGCCCGGCCGCCGAAGAAGGACGCGAAGCCATCGCCGCCTTGATTCGCGCCGACAACCACTGGGCCGAAGACAATACGCCATTGAACTTTCAGCCCACCCACCTGCGCGGTCTGGCGCAGGCCGGAAGACTCGAGACCGAAGAGGGTGGGATGCTCGCCTTCACCCAGGAAGGCAGCGTCGCGCGCCGTCTGAGTGGCGGCGATTCACGGTTGGAGAAGGAATATCACGTGCGCGTCGAAGGCGAGTTGGCGGCCGACGGCCTGGATCTGCTGCGCCACGGCCTGGTGCTCGACAACGTCAAACTGCCACGGGCGCAGGTCTCGTGGCTCAGCGATCAACAAATGCGCTTCGTTCTGCCTGACGGCAAAAAAGGGCAGATCCAGCGCATGTGCGAACTGGTCGGGCTACAGGTTACCGACATCAAGCGCGTGCGTATCGGCAGCGTCTCGCTCGGCAAGCTGCCGCCCGGTCAGTGGCGCTATCTGCGTGCGGACGAGCGCTTCTGAGCGAGGGGCGACCCACGCTCGTCGGCCCGCTCCTGTTCTCCAAGGCAAGCACCATGCTCGAACCGCAAGCACCACCAGACCTTGCCGCCTGGCTGACCTTGTTCAGCAGCGCCGAGATGCCCGTCCTGCGCCAGACCGCCCGCCGCCTCGACGAGGCGCGCCAGCGTATCGACCGGGTCAACGGCCGCGACATCATCGCTATCGTGCTGCAGGATCCCCTGCTCGCCGTCCGCGTGCTTGCCTACATCCAGTCCTTCGGCAGCAAGCACCTGCGCAGCGACGTCACCAACATCGCCACGGCGGTGATGATGCTCGGTGTTGAGCCCTTCTTGCGCAAGTTTGAAAACCCGGCGACCATCGAAACCATGCTCGGCCGCAAGCCGCAGGCGCTACTCGGCGTACTGCAGGTCATCCTGCGCTGCCAGCGCGCTTCGCGCTACGCGCACGACTGGGCTTTCGCCCGGCACGACATGAACGGCGAGGAAGTCGCGCTCGCGGCACTGCTCCACGACCTCACGGAAGTCCTGCTGTGGTGCTTTGCTCCCGAACAGGCAATCGCTATCCGCGCTCGACTGCAAGTCGACAAGAACTTGCGCAGCAGCGTCGTGCAGCGCGAGGTTCTCGGATTTCCGCTCAGCGAGCTGCACCTGGCACTTTGCCGCGCCTGGCAGCTGCCCGAGTTGCTCACCGCGCTGATGGACAACGACAGTGCGCAGCTGGCACGCGTGCAGAACGTCAAGCTGGCGGTCAACCTGGCCCGCCACTCGGTCGACGGGTGGACGGATGCCGCCCTCCCGGAGGACTTTGCCGCCATCGAAAAACTGCTCAACATCAGCCGCGAAACACTGCTCTCACGGCTGCAACTGCCGCCCGAACTGCTGCCCCAGCTGGTGCGCGCCGAGGACAAATCAGGCGTGCGGCGCTAGCCGATTTCCCTGACTCCGCCGCTCACGGGGCAAGTTGCCCGTGCTCACAGGCAGCCAGCAGGCCGCGTGCCGCCAGTTCGCAGAGATCGAGCACCCGTTGGAATCCCGACTCGGCGCCGTAATAGGGATCAGGAACCTCGCTAAGGCCAAACTCCGGGACGTAGTCGAGAAACATCCCCAGTTTCGCGCGGCTTTCTTCGGGGCACAGGCGCAGAAGATTGGCCATATTCTGCTGGTCCATTGCCAGAATGCGATCGAAACGCTCGAAATCGGCAAGCACGACCGGGCGCGCGCGCATTTTTGAAAGATCGTAGCCACGCTTGGCGCCGACCTTGCGAGCACGCGGATCCGGCGCTTCGCCGGCATGGTAGTGGCCGTGCGTCCCCGCCGAATCCGTTTCCACAAGCGCACCCAGGCCCTCGCGCTGAGCCAGACCACGAGTTACCGCGGCCGCCAACGGCGAGCGACAGATGTTGCCCATGCAGACAAAGAGAATTCGGTAACGGGGTGGCGTGGCAGTCTCGCTCATCACAAGGTTTTCTTTCACAAATCCAGCAACTGGCCAGCCACGATCCAGTACTCGCAGCACGGCGCTGCGATCGCGGCACCACTGCTACTCGGCCGCCGGCGCGGAGCCCTCGGGGAACAGCAGGTCAACGAAACCGAAACGACGGAAGTCCTTGATCCGCATCGGATAAAGGATGCCATCGAGGTGATCGCATTCATGCTGCACGACGCGGGCGTGAAAATCGCAGACGCTGCGCTCTATGGGCCGACCGCTGGCGTCGAAGCCGCTGTAGTGGAGATGTTTCCAGCGCGGCACGCAGCCGCGCAGGCCCGGTACCGAGAGACAGCCTTCCCAAGCGTCTTCGACTTCGTCCGAGAGCGGCGTCAGGACCGGGTTGATCAACACCGTGCGCGGCACCTGTTCGGCATCGGGGTAGCGCGAATTGGCGTCGATGCCGAAAATCACGACGCGCAGATCGACGCCAATCTGCGGTGCGGCCAGGCCGGCACCGTCGAGGTCGCGCATGGTGTCTTCCATGTCGACGATCAGCGCTTCGAGTTCTGCCGTGGCAAAACGCTCGACGGCCCTGGCTTGCTGCCAGAGACGCGCGTCACCCATTCTCAGGACAGGTCTAATCATCGTCGCGCAGCATCGCTTCGATGATCGCATGCACCTGCTGCATCGACGCCGCCAAGACCGCATGAATCGCTTCGAGGCTGATGCCGCCACGATCATCGCCGCGCCCGGCGGCGTAATTGGCGACCACGTTGAGAGCCGCGTAAGGCAGCGCCAGCTCGCGCGCCAGAGCCGCCTCGGGCATGCCGGTCATGCCGACGACGTCGGCGCCGTCGCGCTCGAGGCGGTTGATCTCGGCGGCCGATTCCAGACGCGGTCCCTGCGTCGCGGCGTAGACCGCGGTCGCACCGAGCCTGATGCCAATGGTCGCCGCCGCGTCGAGCAGCCGCCGGCGTAGAGCGTGATCGTAAGGTTCGGTGAAATCGATGTGCGCCACCACGGCACCGGGTCCTTCGTGGAAAGTCGACGGACGCCCCCAGGTGTAGTCGATGATCTGGTCCGGAAGGACCAGGTCGCCAGGCCTGAGGTCGGCACGAATGCTGCCGACCGCAGCGACGGCAACGATGCCCAGCACCCGTGCCTCCGCCAGCGCCCAGAGGTTTGCCCGATAGTTGACCTGGTGTGGCGGGATGCTGTGCTGATCGCCATGACGGGCCAGGAAGACCACCGGACGACCGGCGAAATGGCCAAAGCTGAGAGCAGCGGATGGCTCACCGTAGGGCGTGCTCACCACTTTTCGCTGCCCGACTTCCAGCTTGGCGAGCTGCGTCAGACCGCTGCCACCGATGATTGCCAGCATCTCAATCCTCTCGCATGGCGTAGATCGCCGGCAGATTGCGCCACGCGCCGCGGGCGTCCATGCCGTAGCCAAAAACGAAGCGATCGGGAACGGTCAGAGCGACGAAGTCGGCGCGCAGTGGCTTCTTTCGGCCGTGTAACTTGTCGGCGAGAACGGCCGTAAAGCAAGCCGCCGCCCCCATTTGTAAAAGGCGATCGCGAATCTCGGCCAGCGTGATGCCTTCGTCGAGAATGTCGTCAACCACCAGCAGCGTGCGCCCGGCCACCGCCAGCGACGGCTCGACACGCCACGACAGCGCGCCGCCTGCCGTTGCCTGACCGTAGCGGCTGGCGTCAAGGTAATCGAAGTCGAGCGGAAAAGTCAGTTGCGTCAGTAGCTGGCCAGCAAACGGCACGCCGCCTTTCATGACGCACAACACGAGCGGCTGGCTGGCATGCAGTCGCGTGCTGATCTCGCGCGCGACGCGGCTCACTGCGGCAGCGACGGTCTCGGCCGAGTGGATCAGATCGGCGCCTGCCAGCAGCGTCATTGCCGCTTGCCCGTCCATCATGTGCTTTCCGGGGCTGCCGGCGGGCTTGCCTGCAGCAAGGCCAGCAACTCCCCTTCGTCAATCACCGACACGCCGAGCCGCAGTGCTTTCTCGAGCTTGCTGCCGGCCTCGGCGCCGGCGACGACGAAATCGGTCTTCTTCGACACCGAGGCAGTCACTTTCCCACCCGCCGTCATGATCAACTGCCCGGCGACATCGCGCGTCAGCGACGGCAGGGCGCCAGTGAGCACGAAGACTTTGCCGGCAACAGCGCCAGCGCCGGGCATGGCTGCTTCGCTTTCGCTCCAGCTCACCCCGGCGGCGCGCAGCTGTTCGATGACCATCTGGTTGTGCGGCTCGCTGCAGAACTGGCGAACACACTGCGCAACCGTCGGGCCGACGTCGGCAACCTGTTGCAGCTGCGCTTCATCGGCCGTCAGCAGACGCTCCAGACTTCCGAAATGGCGCGCCAGCTCCCTGGCCGTCGCCTCACCGACGTTACGCATTCCAAGCGCGTAAATGAAACGCGCCAGAGTCGTCTGCTTGCTCTTCTCGATGGCTGCGAGCAGATTCCCGGCCGACTTCTCGGCCAAGCGCTCGAGCCCGGCCAAGGCCGCGACGCCGAGCTGGTAGAGGTCGGCTGGCGTACGCACGATGGCGTTGTCGACCAGTTGCTCGACCAGCTTGTCGCCGAGCCCCTCGATGTCCATCGCACGCCGTGAAGCGAAGTGCAGCAAGGCCTGCTTGCGCTGCGCCGGGCAGTACAATCCGCCGCTGCAGCGCGCCACCGCCGCCGCGACTCCCTTTTCGCCCTTTTCGCCCTTTTCGTCTTCGCTGCGCACAACGATCGAGCCGCAGACCGGGCAGTTCTGCGGCATGTCGAAACGACGCGCATCGACGGGCCGCTTTTCGGGCAGCACGCGCACGACTTCCGGGATCACGTCGCCGGCCCGGCGAACGACCACGGTGTCGCCGATGCGGACGTCTTTGCGGCGAATCTCATCCTCGTTGTGCAAAGTGGCGTTGATCACCGTCACGCCACCGACGAAAACCGGTTTGAGCCGTGCCACCGGCGTCAGTGCGCCAGTACGGCCGACCTGGATGCTGATGTCGAGCAACTCGGTGACCGCCTCCTCGGCGGCGAATTTGTGCGCCAGCGCGAAACGTGGGTGGTGAGCAGTGAAACCGAAGCGCTCGTAAGCCGCCAACTCGTCCAGCTTGTAGACCACACCATCGATATCGTAGGGCAGCGCGCTGCGCTGGCGGCCGATCTCGGCGTAGTAGGCGAGGAGACCGGCAAGACCACTAACCCGGCGCGTCTGGGCAGCAACCGGAAAACCCCAGCCAGCCAGGCGGCCAAGCAATTCCGAATGCGTCCCCGGTAAACCGGCGCCTTTGACTGCACCTATGCCGTAGGCGAAGAAGCGCAGCGGCCTCGTCGCAGTGACGCGCGGGTCGAGCTGGCGTAGAGCACCAGCAGCGGCGTTCCGTGGGTTAACGAATTCCTTCTCTCCCCTCTCGCGCTGGCGCGCGTTCATCGACTCGAAATCACGACGCCAGATCAGTACCTCACCGCGCACCTCGAAGTGTGCTGGCCAGCCGCCACCACGGAGGCGCAACGGGATATCGCGTAGGGTTCGCAGGTTCGCAGTTACGTCTTCGCCTGTAGTTCCGTCACCACGCGTCGCACCGCGAACAAAAATACCGTTCTCATAGGACAGACTGACCGCCAGACCGTCGAGCTTGAGCTCGACCGAGTACTCGACTTCCCCCGCGAGTTTTTCACTGAGGCCACGATGGAAGGCAGCAACCTCTTCGTCCGTAAATGCGTTTTTCAGCGACAAGAGAGGCGTCTCATGGAGCACGCGAGCGAACTCGGGCAGCGGCGCCGCACCGACGCGCTGCGTCGGCGAATCGACGCTCAGCAGTTCCGGATGTTCGGCCTCGAGCGCCTGCAGCTCGGCGAACAGGCGATCGTATTCGGCATCGTCGATCAGCGGCGCGTTGCGGGCGTGATACTCGATGTTGTGCCGCTCTATCGCCTCCCGCAAGGCCTGCACGCGATCGCTGGCACTCATCGCGGCACTTCCGGGATTCAGGAGAAGAGGCGCTGCGCCAGCGGGCCACCAGCCGGCAACTGATGCGCCGCCATCGCCGCCTGGAACTTCAGCACCTGCTGACGGATGGGCTCGAGGGCGGCCTCCGACAAGGGCTGGCGGTTATCGTCCACCAGCGCGCCGTTGAGTGCTTCGGCAAAGCGCCGCGCCAGTTCAAACATCTGGGTCAGCACTCGATCGCCATTGGCCACGCGCGGAACGTCGAGCAGAAAAGTCACCCCGTGCGTACTCAGCGTCTTCATCGCCTCGGCCGAGAAATCATCGCTCTCTTGATTCACCAGCATGTAGAGGACATTGTCGTTGTCATCACAGCGGACAAAACGCCCGGCACTGTCGATGACCATGCCCGTCGCTTCGGCCAGGGCACGCAGTTTGGTGCCTGCAAAAACCTGCCCCTGGCTGATCACGTTGACTCCGATCTGGATGTCGACGCCGGCGCAGAACTCGTCCAGCTGTGCCGCCGTTCGCAAAGCTGGCTCGCGTGCCGGCAATTCGGCAAGACCCATCAGCTCGCTCGCCATTTCCTGCATCGCGACCTTGAAACCCGAAAGCTCACGGTCGGCAAGCGGGCCTTTGCGGTCCACCAGTTGCAAGCCGACACGAATATGTCGGTACTCGCGTTTGCTGTCATCGAGAATCGGTTCCCAGGCATGCTCGTCTTCGTTGTGACCAATCCAGTTCACCGCCTTGCTCAGCCGTTCCAGGGTGGCGCGCTGCGCTTCACGGATGCGGTAGCCGGCGATTGGTTCGAGCACCTGGATCGCGGCGATGTAGTCGATCTTCGGCGACAGCACGCAAAGCGGTGCCGGGCTGTCCCTGAGGCCTCCCTGGTCGTCTACAGCGGGCGTCGGTGACGGCGACGGGGTGGCAGGGGACGATGCGGGCGACGAGCGCGACGAAACCGCCGCCGCGGAGCTCGAGGAGGTCCTGGCAGCGGCGGCGGTGTCGCTCGGAGCGCCGCTGTCGCCCGCCGTTGGCGGCTTCGCCGTCGGCTCATCCGGCTCCTGGAGATCTTCCGGCTCGGAGCGCAGCAAGGGTTCGACACGTTCTTGAGTGGCGCGATGCGCGCCATCTTTCGACGCCGCAGCGCCTGCTGCACTCGCCGCTTCGTCAAGCAGGACGTCTGTCTGGCGCGCGCCGAGCAGCTCCTCGGCCATTCTGCGGTGCTTGCGCTCCTGCCATTTGTTGTAAGCCAGTACCCCCAGCACGGCGACGCCGCCGAAGCCGATCAAACCCATCTGCAAGTCGGTCATATCTATTCCTAAACGAGTTGCTCGCGCATCCGTAGCGCTTCTTCCATATCAACTTCAACGATGCGCGAGACGCCGGATTCCTGCATGGTTACTCCGACGAGCTGTTGCGCCATCTCCATCGTAATCTTGTTGTGGCTGATGAACAGGAACTGTGTGTTGGTCGACATTCGTCGCACCATCGAGCAGAAACGTTCAGTATTCGTATCGTCAAGCGGCGCGTCGACTTCGTCAAGCAGACAAAACGGCGCCGGATTGAGCTGAAACATGGAAAACACCAGTGCGATTGCCGTCAAGGCCTTCTCACCGCCAGAGAGGAGATGAATCGTCGAGTTCTTTTTTCCTGGCGGCTGGGCCATTACCTGCAGCCCGGCGTCGAGGATTTCCTCACCAGTCATGATCAGCCGCGCCTCGCCACCGCCGAAAAGCGCCGGAAAAAGCTCGCCAAAACTGCGATTCACCGCATCGTACGTGCTTTGCAGGAGGTCGCGCGTTTCACGGTCGATACGGCGAATCGCGTTTTCCAGCGTTTCCATCGCCTGCGTCAGGTCTTCCGACTGCGCATCCAGATAACCCTTGCGTTCGCGCGCCGCTTCCAGTTCGTCGAGCGCCGCCAGGTTGACCGCGCCAAGCGCGTCGATCGAGCGCTGCAGAGAGGTAATTGCCCCCTGCAAAGGCGCCGCTCGCAAGCCATCCAGTTCGCCGACCAGTGAGGGCTCGTCGGCCTTGACCTCGGCCAACTGCAGCGCCGCCTGCTCGACGTTGAGTGCGGCCGCCTGCTCCTTGAGCTTCAGTTCGCCGATCCGGTTGCGCAGCGGCTCGAGACTCTGCTCGGCCTTGAGGCGCTGTTCGTCCAGCGCGCGCAGGCCGTTGGTCGCCATTTCCAGGCCATCACGAGCACTCGCCAGCGCGTGCTCGCGAGCGACGCGATGATCCAGCGCGGCCTGCAAGCGGGGCTCCAGATCGTCCGCCTGCAGGGCCGTGGCATTCTCCTCGCAGCGCCGCAGCTCTTCAAGCACGCGCGCCAGTTGCTGGCTCGCCAGCGCGCGGCCGGAAGCCAGCTCTTGCAGCTTGTTGCCGCACTCGCGTTGCGAGAACTCGGCTTCGCGCAGCTCGCGTTCGCAGCCGGCAAGCTGCTCGCGCTGCTCACGTAAAGCGCCTTCGGCCTGCTCGAAAAGCGTTTGCGCGGCTTGCATCAGGTTTTGCAACTGACGGAGCTGTTCGCTGTGCACATCGATCGCCTCATCGGCAATGAACAGGCGTTCGCTTTCGTTCTCTTCCTCGCCGGCCAGCTCGGCCAGGTTGTCGTCAATCTGCGCCTGCCGCTCGCTGCAACGCTCGCGTGCCTGGGCCAGCTTCAGCGTCTCCACCTGCAGAGCGTGCGCCTCATTCTGCAGAATACCCAGCTGCTGGCGGGACTCCTGCAGAGTCTGCTGGCTATCTTGCAGACTTTGCTCGACTTCGCCGAGCCTGGCCTGCGCCTGCACGAGCGTTTCCTCGCGCTCGCCAATCACCGCCGCCAGGCCGTCGATCTCGCGCTGCCGCTCGAGCAGTCCGTGCTCACCGCTATCCGGAGCGAACAGGGTCACGCTCTGGCGGTTGATGAGGTCGCCGCCGGGCGTCACGCAACAGGCGCTCGCCGACAAGTCGCCGCGCAGCGCCAGCGCCGCTTCCAGATCGGGCGCCGTCAGCACTTCGCCGAGCCAGTCGCCAAGAATCGCCGACGACTGCGGCGAGTCGCAACGAATACGGGCGAGCAGCGTTTCGCCGGCAAGGACATCGCCCGCGGTCGCGCCGGCCAGTGGCAACAGCAAAGTCAGCTTGCTAGCCGGCCGGTCGGTGCTCCAGGCCGCGTCGGCAGCGTCCGCCGGCAGTGCGCCAAGGCGTTCGCGCAGTACCGCTTCGACGGCTGCTTCCCAGCCGGCTTCGACGTGCAGCGATTTCCAAAGCGCCTGGCCATTCTGCAAACCATGCCGACGCAACCAGTCTTCCAGTTTGCCGTTCGCCTGCAGCCGCTGCTGCAGCTGTTGCAGCGCGTTGCGCCGGGCCGTCGCCTCGGTGCGCTCTTTCTGCGCATGCTGCACTTCAGCGAGGAGCTCGCGCCGCTGCTGTTCGCGAGCTGGCAAGCCCTGTTGCAGCGCCGTCTGTTCGTCGAGCGCGACGCTGATCGCGGCACGCAATTCGAGCAACTCCTCCTGCTTCTCGCTCAACTCGCCATCGTCGGCAAGCGGCAGCGCCTGGCGCTCGAGCAGCAGGCGTTCGCGCCGACCGGCGACACTCTGCAAGGAACGCTGCGCGTGCCCACGATTGGCCTGCTCGACATGCAGCCGCTGCTCGGCCTGGACGATCTCGGCCCGCTGGCGACTGGCGTCCTGGCGCGCGGCGGCGTGGCTGTCCTCGGCCAGCGGCGAGCGTTCCTGCTGCGCCTCCAGGCGTAGCTGCCCGTGCTCGACGCGCTCGTCGGCCAGCGCCAGCAGGTCCTGCCAGCGCCGCTCTTCGCCGGCCAGTTTCTCGGCCTGTTGCTGCCAATTCTGTCGATCGGCAGTGAGCTGCGCGAGACGTGTTTCGTACTCGCGCTGTGATTCGCGGCGATGCCGGATCTCGGCTTCGAGCCGGGCGACTTCGGCATTGGCCGCAAACAATTCGCCCTGCGCGGCATGCACGCCGTCGCTGGCCGCGAAATGCGCTTCGCGCGCCTCCTCGAGACGCGCCTCGAGTTCGCGCAGCACGGCATTCTGGGCTTCGAGAGCGGTGCCCGCCTGTTCAACTTCACGCGTCAGCCGTTCGCGCTCGAGCTGTGCCTCGTTACGGCGCAACAGCCACAGCAGCTGTTGCTTGCGTGTCAGCTCGTCGCTATAGGCGCGATATTGGCGCGCGACACCGGCCTGCCCTTCGAGGCGCTCCATCTGCGCAGCCAGTTCGCAGCGGATGTCTTCGACGCGAGTCAAATTCTCGCGGGTGTCGGCAAGGCGATGCCCGGTTTCCTTGCGACGCTCCTTGTAGCGCGTCACGCCGGCGGCTTCTTCGAGAAAAACCCGCAGCTCGTCGGGCTTGGCCTCGATGATTCGCGAAATGGTGCCTTGGCCGATGATCGCGTAGGCACGCGGACCGAGTCCGGTGCCGAGAAAAAGGTCGGTAACGTCCTTGCGGCGAACGTGCAGGTTGTTGATGTAATACTCGGATTGGCCAGCTCGCGTGAGCAGACGCTTGACCGACAGCTCGGCGTATTGCGACCACTGCCCGGAAAGCCGCCCCAGCGTATTGTCGAAGACCAGTTCGACCGCCGCCCGCGACACCGGCTTGCGCGATCCGGAACCGTTGAAAATCACGTCCTGCATCGATTCGCCACGCAACTCCGACGCTTTCGACTCGCCCAGCACCCAGCGCACCGAGTCGATCACGTTCGACTTGCCGCAACCATTCGGCCCGACGACACCGACCAACTGCCCTGGCAGCGCGATGTTCGTGGGATCGACAAAGGATTTGAAGCCGGCAAGTTTCAGTCTGGTCAGGCGCATCAACACTGAAGCGCGGCCTGCTCAGCCGCGCTGGAAGAAATCGGAGAAAAGCCTTGCCGCGAGCGCATGACGCCTCGCACCGGCGCAGCTCATGACAAGCAACATTCCAGCCGGGTGCAAAATCGGTCGCCTATAATAGCATTCCGCCTGGCCAGTTTGCCTGCCCTTGGCCGTTGCCAGCCTTGCCGGCCCCCTCTCCTCGACCACCACTCGGAACAAGAATGAGCACCAGCCCGACCGAAACGCTTGCCACCTTCGCTAATCCCGCGCCGCAACGGGATTTCCGCATCCATATGGAAATCCCCGAATTCACCTGCCTGTGCCCAAAGACCGGGCAGCCGGATTTCGCGACCCTGATCCTCGATTACATCCCGGAGGAAAGCTGCGTCGAACTCAAGAGCTTGAAGCTGTATATCTGGTCCTTCCGCAACATCGGCTGTTTTCATGAAGATGTCACCAACCGCATTCTTGACGACCTGGTCAACGCCACCCAACCGCGTTACATGCAGCTGACCGCACGCTTCTACGTCCGCGGCGGTATTTTCACGACGGTGGTCGCCGAACACCGCCAGGCAGGCTGGGCGCCGGCGCCAGGGATTCCACTCGCCGCCTTCGACAGCCAATCAAGCACCAGAGACTGAGACCATGAGCCTGCCCTTACTTCTTCCCGACCCCCGCTTTCTGCGCCTCGAAGAGCTTCTCGACGACCCGGCCCTGTCGGAAACCATGCGCCTTGACGAAGCGCACGGCTATCTTTGTGCCGCCCTGTCCGGCCCGCAGCCGATGGCCGAAGCGCAATGGCTGAGCGGAGTGCTCGGCAAGCCCATGGCTGACAGCGAAGACCTGCTCCGCGAAGCGGCCGACCTGCTGCGCCCTTTCGTCGCCGCACTGGAAGCCGAACTGGCAAGTGGCGAACCGCCGTTGCTGCTGCTCTATCCCATCGACGGCGACGCGAACAGTGCCGGCGATTACGTTCCCTGGTGCGAGGGCTACCTGCAGGGTGTCGACGCGGCGTCCGAGGACTGGTTCGACGCCCTGGGAGCCGACGACGAAAAGGAAGATAGTGACGAGATCTTCTACCTCGACGAACTGCTCTTGACGCTGTCCCTGCTCACCGGCGACGCTGAAGCAGCCGCCCTCGACGCTGGCGAGGACTGGCCGTCGGGTGCGGAGCTCGACCGCCTGGAGCGAGAATGCGAAGAGAAACTGCCGCAGGTGGTGAGCGCTATATACCGCTTCTGGGTCGCCCAACGCAGCATCAAGACCATCCGCCGCGAGGCCCCAAAAATCGGTCGCAAC
This sequence comes from Candidatus Accumulibacter meliphilus, assembly GCA_003332265.1. GTDB lineage: Bacteria > Pseudomonadota > Gammaproteobacteria > Burkholderiales > Rhodocyclaceae > Accumulibacter > Accumulibacter meliphilus. Next base: position 20,455 of record QPGA01000001.1, on the reverse strand, counting down.
GACCCCTGCCCTTGCGGCAGCGGCAAGAAGTTCAAGAAGTGCTGCGGGGCGTAGCGCCGCCACCACGCCCGCGCCATCGTCAGCTTTCCCGATCGAGCCGGCGCACTGCCGTGCGCTCCTCCATGCGCGCCGAAAACAGGCTGGCGGCGACGATCAGCGCACCGCCGAGCCAGTCACGCGGCGCCAGAGCTTCGTCGGCGAGCAGCCAGGCGGCGAGGGCGGCGAAGCCGATTTCGGTGAGCATGATGACGACCGCGCGGTTGGCGGCGACGCGTGCCAGACCGAACTGGACGACGACGTTGGCGACGACCAGCACGCAGCCGAGCGCGGCGAGCAACAGCCACAGCGACGGCGCACTTGGCAGGTCCGGGCTGCCGACGCCGGCCAGCAGGAGCAGCGCGCCGGCGATCACCACTCCGGCGAAAGCGGCCATGACCTTGCTTTCGATAGGTAAATGGCCCGTTCGCCGGGAGAGCACGTTGAACAGGGCAAACGAGAAGCCAGCCATCAGGCCGAGCCAGTCGGCGAGATCCTGCGGTGCCGGCAGGCCCGCCTGCGGCTGCCAGAGCATGCTCGCGGCACCGAGCAGCGACAGGGCGATGACGCCGGCACCGGCGTAGTCGAGGCGCTCGTCGAGCAGCAGGCGCGACAGCAGGACGGTCCATAAGGGCGCCAGATAGAAAAGGAGCAGGACGCGCACCACTTCGCCGTTGAGCGTTGCCAGCACGTAGCCAAGGTTGCAGCCAGCGGCCGCCAGCGCCAGCCAGAGCAGCGTCCACGACGGCGCCCAGGCCAGCGGCGATCGACGAAAAATCAGCAGGCCGAGGACGAAAGCAATGCCGTAGCTGAGCGTCGAAGAAACAATGCCATCGACGCCAGCGTCACGGAGAAGGCGGTAGGGGTGCCAGATGACACCCCAGACCAGCGCCCCGCCGAGCAGGGCGCCGATGGCCAGACGCTGCTCGCGCGCCGCACCAGGGCCGGCAATCTGCTGCGCCTGTCCTTTCACCGTCCGTCGATGCCCCTTATAATCCTCGGCACAATCCAGCGCCCCGCGACGAAAACATCACGCCTGTGAATCCCCACCTCAGCAAGCTGCAGCCCTATCCTTTCGAGAAACTCCGGCAACTCTTCGCCGGCATCACGCCCAACCCCGGCCTGCGTGAGATCCGGCTGTCGATCGGCGAGCCGCAGCACGCCACACCGGCTTTCATCAAGGATGCGCTGAGCGCCAACCTGGCCGGACTGGCGAGCTATCCTACCACTCTCGGCAGCGCCGAACTGCGCCGCAGCCTGGCCGCATGGCTGGGCCGGCGCTATGGCCTCGATGGCCTCGATCCGGAGACGCAGGTGATGCCGGTGAACGGTTCGCGCGAAGCCTTGTTCGCTTTCGCCCAGACAGTCATTGACCGCACGCGCGGCTACACACCGCTGCTCGTCAGCCCGAACCCCTTCTACCAGATCTACGAAGGGGCAGCCTATCTCGCCGGCGCCGAGCCGCGCTTTCTCAATACCCTGCCGGACAACGATTACGCGTTCGACTTCACGAGCCTCAGCGAGGCCGAGTGGCAGCGCGTACAGCTATTCTATGTCTGCTCGCCGGGCAACCCCACCGGCAAGGTCCTCAGTCTCGACGACTGGCGACAGCTCTTCGCCCTCGCCGACCGCTACGACTTCGTCATCGCCTCCGACGAGTGCTACTCGGAGATCTACGGCGACGAGACGCAGCCGCCGCTCGGCTGCCTGCAGGCCGCGCGTCTGCTCGGTCGAGGCGACCAGCGCCTGCTCATGTTCTCCAGCCTTTCCAAGCGCTCCAATGTTCCCGGCATGCGCTCGGGCTTCGTCGCCGGTGACCCGGCGCTGCTCAAATCCTTCCTGCTCTACCGTACCTATCACGGCAGCGCGATGAATCCGGCCGTGCAGGCGATCTGTATCGCCGCCTGGAACGATGAAGCGCACGTCATCGAGAACCGCCGCCAGTATCGGGAGAAGTTCGCCGCGGTCACCCCGCGCCTGGCCGCAGTGCTCGACACGGCGCTGCCCGACGCCGGTTTTTATCTCTGGGCGCGGACGCCGATCGATGACGGCGAGTTCGCCCGCGGCTTGCTCGCTGACTATAATGTGGTCCTTCTGCCCGGCAGCACCCTGGCACGTCACGCGCGCGGGATCAATCCGGGCGCCGGTTTCGTGCGCATCGCACTGGTCGCACCGCTCGCCGATTGCGTCGAAGCTGCCGAGCGCATCCATTCATTCGTTTCAAAACTCTAGGGAAACTGCCATGCAGGCAATCCAGCAAGTCATCGATGAGGCCTGGGAAAACCGCGCCTCGCTGCAAGCCGGCAACGCCGACGAAAGCATTCGCCAGAACGTGGACACCGTTCTCAAGCAGCTCGACGAAGGTAGCCTGCGCGTTGCCGAGAAGATCGACGGCGAGTGGGTGACACACCAATGGATCAAGAAAGCCGTCCTGCTCTCCTTCCGGCTGACCGACAACAGCCTCATCGAAGCCGGTCCGCTGCGCTATTTCGACAAGGTGCCGAGCAAGTTTGCCGATTACGACAGCGCGAAGTTTGCCAGCGGCGGCTTCCGCGTCGTGCCGCCGGCGACCGCTCGTCGCGGCTCCTTCATCGCCAGGAACGTGGTTCTGATGCCGTCTTACGTCAATATCGGCGCCTACGTCGACGAAGGAACGATGGTCGACACCTGGGCCACGGTCGGCTCCTGCGCGCAGATCGGCAAGAACGTGCATCTCTCCGGTGGCGTCGGTATCGGCGGCGTCCTCGAACCCCTGCAGAGCAACCCGACGATCATCGAGGACAACTGCTTTGTCGGCGCCCGCTCGGAAGTCGTCGAAGGAGTCATCGTCGGTGAAGGTTCGGTGATCTCGATGGGCGTCTTCATCGGCCAATCGACGAAGATCCTGGACCGCGAAACCGGTGCGGTCAGCTATGGCCGCGTGCCACCGGGGTCAGTCGTGGTGTCCGGCAGCATGCCCGGCAAGGGGGGCAGTTACAGCCTCTACTGCGCGGTGATCGTCAAGAAGGTCGACGCCCAGACGCGCGCCAAGACGAGCATCAACGATCTCCTGCGCAGCGACTGAGCGCCACCGTGCCGAGCCCTGAAGCAGTGGACAAACGCCTGATCCTCGACAAGCTGTTTCAGGTGATGGCAGACCGGCAGGCGTCGGATATTTTCATATCCGCCGGTGCGCCGATCCACATCAAGATTCAGGGCGTCACGGTGCCGGTCAATCAGCAGACGATGGAACCGGCGATGATCGAAAAGATCGCCCTCGAACTAATGAACGCGGAGCAGGCGCACACCTTCGAGGCGACCAAGGAGATGAACCTCTCGATCGGCGTCCCCAAGCTCGGCAATTTTCGCATCAACCTGTTTCGCCAGCGCGGCTCGATCTCGATTGTCGTCCGTTACATCCTCGGCAATATTCCGGCGCTCGATTCGCTGCTCTTGCCGCCGGTCCTCGCCGACCTGGTCATGGAAAGGCGCGGCCTGATCCTGATCGTCGGTTCGACGGGCTCGGGAAAGTCGACCACCATTGCCTCGATGCTCGATTATCGCAACAGCAATTGCGCCGGCCACATCCTGACCATCGAAGATCCGATCGAGTATCTCTTCAAGCACAAGAAGTCGATCGTCAACCAGCGCGAAATCGGCATGGACACCCTGGGCTGGAACAACGCCCTGAAAAGCGCCATGCGCCAGGCACCGGACTGTATTCTGATCGGCGAGATCCGCGACAAGGAAACGATGCAGGCGGCGATTGCCTACGCCCAGACGGGCCACCTCTGCCTCGGCACCCTGCACGCCAACAACAGCTACCACGCGCTCAACCGGATGATCAACTTCTTCCCGCTCGATAGCCGCAGCGCGCTGTACATGGACCTCTCGGTGAGCCTGAAAGCGATCGTTTCGCAGCGCCTGGTAAAGCGCAAGGAAGGCAAGCTGGCGCCGGCGGTCGAAGTTCTGCTGAACAGCTATCACGTTCAGGAACTGGTCGAGCGCGGCGACATCCCGGCCCTCAAGGAGGCCATGGAGCAAAGCCTCGCACCCGGTTCGCAGACTTTCGAACAAGCGCTTTTCCGGCTCTACCGCTCCGACGTGATCACACTGGAAGAGGCGCTGAGCAATGCCGACTCACCGACCAACCTGTCGTGGCTGATCAACAACTTCGAAGCAGCCCCGGCACCGCGTCGCGATGACAAGCTGAGCACTTCATCATACGAGCTATCGGAAAGCGACCCCAGCAGCGCTTCCTTCAAGGAGTTCTCGCTCAGTCTCCACGACGCTGACGAGCAAGCCTAGCCAGGCACGCGCAATGAACAAGGACAGCGGCACCGAAATGGCCAAGGACAGCAAGCTGGCACTCGCCAACGAGGCGACTCTTGCACTCGCCAACGAGGCGACTCTTGCACTCGCCGAGCAACTCATCGCCTGTCGCTCGCTGACCCCCGACGACGCCGGCTGCCTGCCGATCATCGCCCGCCGCCTCGAAGCCATCGGCTTCCGCTGCGAGTTCATCAAGCGCGGCGCAGTCAGCAACCTCTGGGCGCGGCGCGGCCGCAGCAGTCCGCTGCTCTGTCTGGCCGGTCATACCGACGTTGTCCCCAGCGGCCCACTCGAACAATGGCACAGCGATCCCTTCCAGCCACTGCGCAAGGAGGGGATGCTGTACGGGCGCGGCGCCGCCGACATGAAAGCTTCGCTGGCGGCTTTCGTCACCGCCGCCGAAGCCTTCGTCGCCGCCCAGCCCGAGCACGGCGGCTCGATCGCCTTCCTGCTCACTTCCGATGAGGAAGGCGACGCCATCGACGGCACGGTCGCCGTCACCGAGGCCTTGCGCCAACGCGGCGAGACGATCGACTACTGCATCATCGGCGAGCCGACCTCGGTCACCACGCTCGGCGACATGGTCAAAAATGGGCGCCGCGGATCGCTGTCGGGGAAACTGACCGTCAAGGGCGTGCAAGGCCACATCGCCTACCCGCATCTGGCAAGTAACCCAATTCATCTGGCGGCACCGGCGATTGCCGAGCTGACGCAGACCGTCTGGGACGAGGGCAACGAGTTTTTCCCGCCGACCACCTGGCAAATCTCGAACATCCACGGCGGCACCGGCGCCAGCAATGTCATTCCAGGCAGCGTCGATATCCAGTTCAACTTCCGCTTTGGTACGGCCAGCACCCCCGAGCAACTGCAAGCGCGAACCTGCGCGCTGCTCGACCGCCACCAGCTGAGCTACGAAGTGGCGTGGAATTTGAGCGGCAAGCCCTTCCTGACCGGCCACGGCGCGCTGATCGACGCCTCGCTGCAGGCGATTCGCACCGAAACCGGGGGCGAAGCCGAGCTGTCGACCAGCGGCGGCACTTCGGACGGTCGCTTCATCGCCGAGATCTGCGCACAAGTGATCGAAATCGGCCCGGTCAATGCCAGCATCCACAAGGTCAACGAAGCCGTCGAAATCGCCGCCCTGCCACGACTGGCAGCCATCTACCGCCGTATTCTCGAAGCCTTGCTGCCCAGCCATGTTTGAACAGGCGCAAAACGAACTGCGCACCTTGCGCGACCTGCTGCGCTTTGCCGTCAGCCGCTTCAGCGAAGGCGGACTGTTCTTCGGACACGGCGCCGACAACGCCTGGGACGAAGCGGTTTATCTGCTGCTGCACAGCCTGCACCTGCCGCTCGATCGGCTCGAGCCTTTTCTCGACGCCGGCCTGACCAGCGACGAGCGCACGACCGTACTGCGCATCATCGAGCGGCGCATCCGCGAACGACTGCCGGCCGCCTACCTGACCAACGAAGCCTGGTTGGCCGAGTATCGCTTCTACGTCGATCAACGGGTGATCGTGCCGCGCTCGTTCATTGCCGAATTGCTGCGCGAGCAGCTGGCGCCGTGGATCGACGACCCGGAGAGCGTGGCTTCCGTTCTCGACCTGTGCACCGGCTCCGGCTGCCTGGCGATTTTCGCCGCCCATGCCTTCGCGGCGGCCCAGGTCGACGCCATCGACATTTCGCCCGACGCGCTGGCCGTGGCCGCGCGTAACGTCAGCGACTACGAGCTGACGGCGCGTATCCGGCTGCTCGAGAGCAACCTCTTCGCCGCACTCGACAAGGAGCGCTACGACCTGATCATCAGCAACCCGCCTTACGTCAATGCCGCATCGATGCGCAGCCTGCCCGCCGAATACCAGCGCGAGCCCGCCCTGGCGCTGGCCAGCGGTGAGGACGGGCTCGACCTGACGCGGGCCATCCTCGCGACAGCGCGCGAACGCCTCACGCCGAACGGCCTGCTGGTCGTCGAAATCGGCCACAACCGGGAGCAGCTCGAAGCGGCCTTCCCGGATACCGCCTTTACCTGGCTGGACACCGCGGCCGGCGATCAGTACGTCTTCCTGCTGCATCGCGACCAGCTGCCGTGAGCGGGCTACGCGCTGCGCTACGCCCTGCGCTACACCCTTGTTTGCGCTCTGTGGCTGCGGCGCTCCACTTCCCCCTGCAGCGGCTGCTTCTGGCCACCACCCTGCTGCTGGCCTTGCTGCTGGCCAGCGGCTGCAGCGAGACGACGCAAGGAACGGCGCTGCCGGCCGGAAGCGCGGTCCTGGCCTTCGGCAACAGCATTACCTTCGGCACCGGCGCCGGGCCTGGTGAAGACTATCCGACCGAGCTGGCAGCGCTCAGCGGCTGGCAGATCGCCAACGCCGGCATCCCCGGCGACACCAGCGCAGCAGCCCGCGAGCGGATCGAGGCCGCCCTGACGGCGACCAGGCCGGCACTGGTCATCGTCGAACTGGGCGGCAACGACTTCCTGCGCCGGCGCCCGGCAGCCGCCGTCAAGGAAGACCTGCGGGCCATCGTCAGCAGCATTCGCGACTCCGGTGCGCAGGTGGTCCTGGTCGCCGTCCCGAAGTTCTCGCTGCTCGGCGCCATCAGCGGCCGCTTGCCCGATTCTGAAATCTACGCCGCGCTGGCCAGCGAAGAAAAGCTGGCGCTGGTCGACAGCGTTCTCGCCGAGGTCCTCGCCAAACCGGAACTGAGAGCCGACCCCATCCACCCCAACGCCGACGGCTACCGACAACTGGCGGCGGGCATCGCCGAACAACTCCGCCAGGCTGGTTTGCTCAAGGCGCCGTAGGCACCGGCACGCGAACCATCGCCGTAGCGATGATCATTGTCGGGCAAGCCGACAGACAAGGACTCCCCGATGACTAGCGAAACCCCGCAGCGCATCCTCCGCCAGGATTACACCCCGCCGCCCTTCCTCGTCGACAGCGTCGAACTAGACGTGCACTTCAACACCGGCGAGGTGCTGGTCAACAGCCAGCTGCAACTGCGGCGCAATCCCCTGGCTGCCCGGGCTGCGGAGGCGGCAGCAGCGACGCCCCTGGCGCCGCTACAACTTGACGGCCAGGGGCTGGAAACGATCTCCGTGGCCATCGACGGCAGCGTTCTCGGCGAGGACGAATACCACTGCAGCGACTCGCTGCTGACCATCGTCAATCCGCCGGACACGCTGACGCTGCGTACGCAGGTGCGTATCGATGCCGACCACAACAGCAGCCTGTCCGGGCTTTTTCGCTCCAAGGATGGTTATTTCACCCAGTGCGAGGCGCAGGGTTTCCGCCGCATCACCTGGTTTCCGGATCGCCCGGACATCATGTCGCGCTATCAGGTCACCCTGCACGCCGACAAGACCCGCCTGCCGGTACTGCTGGCCAACGGCAACCCGGCCGGCAGCGGCGACGAGGGGAATGGCCGCCACTGGGCGAAATGGGAAGACCCCTTCTTCAAGCCCTGCTACCTCTTCGCACTGGTTGCCGCTCGCCTCGACGTGCTGCGCGACGAGTTCACCACCAGCAGCGGGCGCAGCGTCCAGCTCGCCGTCTTCGTCGAGCCCGGCAAGCTCGACCAGTGCGCGCACGCCATGGACGCCCTCAAGCGCTCGATGCGCTGGGACGAGGAAGTCTTCGGCCTGGAATGCGATCTCGACCACTACATGATCGTCGCCGTCGGCGACTTCAACATGGGAGCGATGGAAAACAAGGGCCTCAACGTCTTCAACACCAAGTACGTCCTGGCGCGTGCCGACATCGCCACCGACGCCGACTACCAGAACATCGACCGCGTCGTCGCGCACGAGTACTTCCACAACTGGACCGGCAACCGCGTCACCTGTCGCGACTGGTTCCAGCTATCGCTGAAAGAAGGGCTGACGGTCTATCGCGACCAGGAGTTCGGCGCCGACATGCACAGTCGCGCGGTCACCCGCATTCGCGAAGTGCGCGCCCTGCGCGCCATGCAGTTCCCCGAAGACGCCGGCCCGATGGCCCATCCGGTGCGCCCCGACTCGTATATCGAGATCAACAACTTCTACACCAGCACCGTGTACGACAAAGGCGCCGAAGTGGTGCGCATGATCGAAACGCTGATCGGCAAGCAAGCTTTCCGGCGCGGCATGGACCTCTACTTCGAACGCCATGACGGCCAGGCGGTGACCTGCGACGACTTTGTTGCCGCCATGGCCGACGCTTCCGGCGTCGACCTGACGCAGTTCAAGCGCTGGTACGACCAGGCCGGCACCCCGCACCTCTGGGCCAGCGGTAACTACGACGCGGAAACGCGCAGCTACACCCTGACCCTATCCCAATCGCTGCCCACGCGCGCCGCCGCGGACGCCACCTCCGAGCCGCTGCATAGTCCCTTCCACATCCCGGTGGCCATCGGCCTCAACGGCGCAGACGGCGAAGACATGCCGCTGCTGATCGCCGGTGAAGAAAGCACCGCCGACAGCGGCCGAACGACGCGCGTCCTCTCGCTGACCGACTTCGAGCAGCAGTTCGTCTTCACCGAGCTGGCCGCCGCCCCCGTCGTTTCGCTGCTGCGCGACTTCTCGGCGCCGGTGATTCTCGACTTCTCGTGGAGCGACGAAGAGCTGGCGCACCTGCTGGCCCACGACAGCGACCCCTTCAATCGCTGGGAAGCCGGGCAACGCCTGGCCAGCCGCCTGATCCTGGCCGCCGCCGAAGACATCTCGGTCGGCCGCCCGGCCTACTGGCCGCAAACCTTCGTCGAAGCCGCCGCACGGCTTCTCGAACATGCCGCAGCCGATCCCGCTTTCGCCGCCGAAGCCCTGACCCTGCCCGGCGAAGCGACGCTTGCCGAAGAGATGGCCCTGGTCGACCCGAGCGCCCTGCACGAAGCGCGCAATGGCCTGCGCCGTTTCGTCGCCGAACAACTCGGCAGCACGCTGCTGCAAGTCTACGAAACGCACGCCACCAGCGGCCCTTACCAGGCGACGCCAGCAGCCGCCGGACGGCGCGCGCTGCGCAACCTCTGCCTGAGCTATCTGGGCGAGCTGAACAGCGACGAGTCGCGCGCCCTGGCCATGCGCCAGTTCGAGTCGGCCAACAACATGACCGACCAGTTTGCGGCGCTGGCAACCCTGGCCCAGGACGACTGCCCGGAACGTGTGCAGGCACTGGCCAGCTTCTACGAACGCTGGAAAGACGAAGCGCTGGTGGTCGACAAATGGCTGTCGGTACAGGCGGCGAGCCGCCTTCCCGACACTCTGGCGGTAGTCAGAGAGCTGCTCGATCACCCGGCCTTCGATCTGCGCAATCCAAACAAGGTCTACGCGCTGCTCAACACTTTCGGCAACAATCATGTCCGTTTTCACGCCGCCGACGGCGGCGGCTACCTGTTCCTCGCCGCGCAGATCGGCGAGCTCGATCGCCTCAACCCGCAGGTCGCCGCACGCCTGGCACGCCGCTTCGATCGCTGGCGGAAGTTCGACCAGCCGCGCCAGCAACAAGCCAGCTTCGCCCTCGAAAAGCTGCGCTCGGTCGACGGCCTGTCCTCAGATGTACGCGAGATCGTCGGGCGCGCGCTGGATCAGTAAGCCCGCTAACGGTCATGACAGTCGAGATACCCCGAATGATGAAAGTCATGACCGTCCCCCTCTTCTCCCGGCCCTTCTCCCGCAGGGGGAGAAGGGAGGTTCGTGAGTCGCATACGCGACTTTCACATTAACGCCATTCGGCCCCGCCGCAAGGCAAGCGCAGAACGCGGCGGGAAAAACGGCAGCACACACAGAAATTGGCCAGATAGTGCTTGAGCGCGGCCGATCGCCTCTGTATAATTCGCCGCTTCAGCAAGGCAAGGCGCCCGTAGCTCAGTTGGATAGAGTACTTGGCTACGAACCAAGGGGTCGGGCGTTCGAATCGCTCCGGGCGCACCAATGGATTCAAACAGAAAGGCCAATCTTCGGATTGGCCTTTTTGCTTTGTGGACTCCTGGGGTACAAGTTTGGGTACCAGTCGGCGAATATGCCAGGCAATCCTGAGCCACGTCAGCAAGGCCAGCGCGGTGGGGCAGCTTCCCAGGCAGGCGACCATCGCGAGCCCCCTTAGGCGGTAATTCAGGCGATCGTCACCCGCTGCTCCGATGCGGCCGCGGCTTCGGAAGACATCGGCCCGCCACCATCGCGCCTGCGCCCCCTCTCGTGCCAAGGACTTAACGCCGGCCAGCGCTATCGCTCCAGGTCTCCGCGGCCAACGGCAGTTCATTCAGCTCAGCGCGGGCTTCCCGCCAGGTCGGGAAATGCTGGTCGAGCAGCATGACGAAGCGCTCGCTATGCGTCGGCTCGACCAGATGCAGCATTTCATGCACGACGACGTATTCAAGCAAGTCCTTGGGCTTTTTCACCAGCTCGGAATTCAGCCGAATGCTTCCCGCCCTGTGGTTACAGCTACCCCACTTCGTCTTCATGCGCTGCAGAAAATAGCCGGAAGCCTTCACACCAAGGATCTGCTCCCATTTACTGATGAGGGCAGGTACGGCTTCATGAAGCAATGAGCGAGACCATTCCAGCATTACCTCTTCCCGCTTTGCCAGCCCGCTGCCCGGGCGCACGCTGAGCATGATCCGGCGATGATCCAGGCTCACGCTTGGCTTGGCGTCCTTCTCGACAATGGACAACAGGTAGCGCCGTCCCCAGAGGTAATGGCTTTCCCGCTCGACAAACTGGCGTGGGGTCTCTCGCGCCTGTGCCAGCAGCTTCGCCTGCTGGTCACGAATCCAGCCCAGCTTGGAGATGGCATAGGCTCGGGCCACTTCCAGTCGTGTGCCGGTCGGGGCTACCAGCGTGACGCTCCCTGCCGGCGGATGCACGGAGAGATGGACGTTCTTGACCGACTTGCGCGTCACGGCGATGTCGATGTCGCCGAGCCGGATGACCTCGGTCATTGATAGCCCGGCTGATTCTTCACCAGCTCGAACAGCGCCAGCGTCGCCTCGCGGTTTCGGCCCAGCAAGGGGAATAGTGCGTTCAGTACCTGCGCCTCCCGTGCCTGATCACCCTTCCAGCCGGCCGGCGCCTTTTCGCGCAGGGTGCGATCGATTTCCAGCGCCAATGTCAGGCGCTCGCCGGCGTACTCGGCCTGCGGTTCCGCCGCAGTGAAACGGGCATTGCCCGCCGCCGCGAGGATCTCCGGCAGATTGTTGTAGATCACGATCGCCTCGGTCTTGCCGTGCAGCGCCGCAGGAATACCCGCCTCCGGCTGCCTGGCGGCCAGCCGCTTCACCAACTCCTCGGCCTGGCGCAGGAATTCCTCATAGGCCGCCGTATCCACCCGACTCTGCTTGATCAGATCATCGAGCAGCTTGGACATCTGCGCGTAGAACCTCGGGTCGGTGAGCTGCTCGCGGATGATCGTCTTGCGGACGTTGTTGATGATCCCCTCGGCGATGGCGTTCTTCGAGAGTTTGCCCTTCGCGTTCAGCGTCCTGGCGATGGCATCGTGGATGCCGGTCTCGATGATCAGTTCGGTCAGCGACATCTCGCCCAGTTCACCCAGTTCGACCGCCGGATCGGCCTGGATGTATGTGTTGATCAGGTGGCGCATGTCGGCCTCGAAGGGCTTGATGTCCAGTTCCTCGCCGGAGTGCCTCTTGATGGCTGCGCGAATCTCGGCGTGGAACGCGACGTCCTTTTGCAGCGTCGCCGCCTCGGCGTCGGAATAGCCTGCCTCAGTCAAATCCTGCGCGAGGTCGGCAAAGGCCCGCGCAAAAAGCGCCACCGCCTTGTAGAAGGAAACGCGCAGCACCTCCGTTTCGTTCAGCGCATTGGGATTGGCGGCATCGCCGCAGAAATAACGCAGGAACTGCTCCACCTCGCGCGGCAGTGCCACCGGCTCGCAAAGGTAGCTCAGTGCCTGGCGGGCGTCGTCGAGCTGCTTCCTGCCTTCTTCCAGCCAGTTCTTGAGATGCACGTTGTTGTTGCCACCGTTTCCCTGTTCGATGTCCAGCTCGTCGGAGTTGTACACCGCGATGGCCTGCTGCACGTCGCCGAAAAGCTTCTTGTAATCGACGATGTGGCCGTAATCCTTGTCATCGCCGTCGAGCCGGTTGGTGCGGCAGATGGCCTGGAACAGGTTGTGGTCGCGCAGTTCGTTGTCGAGGTAGATGTAGCTACAACTCGGCGCGTCGAAGCCGGTCAGCAGCTTGCTCACGACAATCAGCAGCTTCAGGTTCGCCGGTTCCTCGATGAAACGGCGCTTCGCCTCGTCCTCGTATTGCCTGGTCGTCTGGCCGCTCTTGAGAACGTGCCGGGTGTAGGTGTCGAACTTGTAGCGCTCGTCGCTGTTCGCCGGCTCCCTGGAAATCGCGTTGGCGTTCGGCTCGAAAGAAGTGATGATTCCGCAGTAGGTGCCGAAGCTCGTGTTCTGGAACAGGCGGAAGTAGTGGCAGGCGTCATGGATCGAGGCGGCCACCAGGATCGCCGTGCCGCGGTCGTTGTTCAGGCGCGGCTTGAGGGCAAAGTCGCCGATGATGTCGGCAATGATCTCGCGCTTGCGTCCCGCCGCGCTCATCAGTTCCTCCATCGTTGCCCAGCGTTTGCGCACCAGCGCCTTCTGGAAATTGTTCAGGTTCTTGGTCTTCTGCTCGAACCACTCGTCGATCTTTTTCTGCGAAGTCAGCCGCTCCGGCACGTCGCGCGCCTCGTACTTGAGGTCGAGCACCACCTTGTCAGCCACCGCCTGGTGGAACTTGTAGGTGTGGATGTAGCTGCCGAACACATCCCGCGTCAGCAGCCTGTCCTTGCGCAGCAGCGGCGTGCCGGTGAAGCCGATGAAGATCGCGCTTTCCAGCCAGCGCTTCATCTGCCGGTTCATGTCACCGCCCTGGCTGCGGTGGCACTCATCGACAAACACATAGAAGCGGCCTGCCACCTTCGGCGCCGGCCCTCTCAGGTCGGCCACATCGAACTTGTGGATCAGAGCGCACAGCAGGCGCGGCGTGGTCGCCGCCAGCTTGTCGACGAACTCGGCCCGCGAGCTAATGCGCAGTGAAGGCGAGCTGTCGCCGATCACCCCGGCATTCCTCATCACGCCGACGATCTGCTTGTCTAGCTCGTCGCGGTCGGTGATGACGAGAATGCGTGCCTCGGGGTCGTGCTCCAGCAGCCACTTGGCAATCAGCACCATGAGGATGCTCTTGCCGCTGCCCTGGGTGTGCCAGATGACACCGCCCTCGCGCCTGGCCATTCGCTCCTGTGCCGCCTTCACCCCGGCATACTGATGCGGGCGCGGCACTTTCTTCTGGCCGGCATCGAAGATGATGAAGTGGCGTATCAAGTCGAGCAGCCGGGCCTTGTTGCACAGTTGCGCCAGCGGCCGGTCGAGCAAGGCACCTGCCTCGGGTAGCGCAGTCCCGCCAGCGCCGACCTTTTCCTCGTCCTTCCATTCCACGAAAAACTGCTCGGGCGTGCCGGTGGTGCCGTAGCGCAATCCCTGTGCGTCACTGCCCGCCAGCAGCAACTGCACGGTCGTGAAGAAGCCCTTGTTAAAAATCTCTTCCTGGTTGGTGATCAGTTGCCGCACCCCGTCGGCCACCTCCACCGAGCTGCGCTTGAGTTCGATCACCGCGATGGCGATGCCGTTGATGTAGAGCACGATGTCCGGCCGCCGCTCGTAGCCGCCCTTGAGCGTCACTTCCTCGGCGAGGCCAAAGTCGTTCTGCTCGGGATTGGCCCAGTCGATCAGATGCACCGTCTCATGCGCCCTGCCGGCGGCGATCTGCACCGGCACGCCATAGCGCAGCAACTGATAGGTGCGCAGGTTGGCCTGATAGAGCGTGATGCCGGTCGCATCGGCAGCGGTCTCCAGCTTCTGCAGGGCCGCCGAGATATGAGCGGCCGAATAGCCCCGCGCGGCGAGCCTGTCGCGCAGCAGCGCGGTTTCGATTGGGCGATTGTTCTCGCGCTTGTTCCATTCGCCGAGGTAACGGTAGCCGAGGGAATCGGCGAGTGTCCTGTCGGTAAACAGGTCTATCACGCGGTTTTGCGTCTTACGTTCTGAGCGGGGAATTTCAGGCATCGACTAGTCCGCCCGGTTAAGCGTCGACGGAATGAAGCCTTCGGCGGACAAGGCACGAACGATCCCGCGCATCAGATAGCTGTTGCTGAACCCCAAGGTGTATTGTCGCGCCCCTTCCTTGATCGGCAACAACATCTTGCGCTCGACCAGCTTCCTGATCTGGTAGGTTCGCTGTGGCAATGACATGCCCGGCATCGCTACCGCCAAATCGGCCGCCTTGGCGATGCCGCTCCTGGCGCCTATGTGCAAAACACGCTCTTCGCTGGCCGTGATCAACTCCCGTTCGCGCGCGTAGGCAATGGCGGGCGCAAGCACCTTGTCGCTCAGGTAACCAAAATCGGTCAGCCGATCCACTTTGCGCAGTTCGTCCAGAATGCCCTGCAACACATAGACGCACCACGTTTCCAGACCGCCCGGCGTGCCGCTATCGGCGCTGGACAGCATGGCGTAATAGCGGTCGCGATCATTGCAGAAAACCGCAGTGGGGTTCAGTACCCGCCCGCCGGCCTTGACGTTGAAACCGTACTTGATCAGCAAGGCATAGGTCAGCAGGCGTACGACCCGGCCATTGCCGTTGCCAAACGGGTGTATCCAGCCGAAACGATGGTGCGCCAGCGCCACCTTGATCAGGTCATATTTCGGCGGGTGATTCTCGTTGATGAACGCCGCCAGCGCCTGCATGTATTCCGGTACCTGGATGAATTCAGGCGGCAGGTGCTCAGACTGCGCAATGCGCACCGGGTGCTGCCGATACGCCCCCGGCGTGGCGTCGCCCTCGCGCTCCAGCTCGCCGACGGTGATGGCGTGCAGTTCGCGGATGAAATGTTCGCTCAGGCGATCGCCGGGTTGAATGCTTTCCTCGACGTAAGTCATCGCCGACTCGATGTTCTCCATTTCCCGCAGCTGATCAGACGGCGGCTGGCGGGCACCTCCTAGCTTGCTTTCCACGTAATCGGCCAGAGTAGTGTGGTTGCCCTCGATGCGCGCCGACCCCAGGCTTTCGAGCATGTGAAAAATGTGCTTGAGCTGAAAGAAGATCGGTGCCGGCGTCGTGCCCCGAAGTTGCAGGCGGCGCAGATGCTCCAGCTCGGTCAACACATCCACCAGCGGCGAATCGAACGCCGGGTTGAGGAGAGTCAAATCGTGATGAACAAAGGCAGGCATCGGGCTCTTTGTGGGACGGCTGAAAAGTTATCTCTAATCGACTGCAATTATTACCATAACAACAGGCTCTTAGCTCATACCTTTTCGAAAATTATCTTTGATGACGAGCCGACGGATGTTGACGGCGAGGGTCTGTCCAGATCCAGAAACGGCACCGCCGCCGCCCGGCGACGGTCGGGCCACCCTGCGGGCTCGACGCGCTCAGACCAGCCGCGTCCTGCCGGTGAGCAACTCCTGCATCATCGCCTGCTTGAGGGCACGGGTCTTGTCGCGGCGGGCTTCGAGGGCGGACAGCTCGGCGTCCATGTCGGAGAGGACGGCGGCGATGGCGGTTTGTTCGGGGAGTGGTGGAAGCTTGAGCGAAACTCTCCCGAGTGCGCCGCGTGAAATGCGTTTATGCGTAGTGCCGCCGCTTCGGTCGCTCACGGCCCGGAACCATTCCGGAGTTGAAAAAACATTTGCGAGATAGACACGATCTGCCATTCCGATTGGCGGGCGAAAGATCGTGACGTCAACAGATGTGACGATTCGCTCTTCACCGATATCCGGCAGCACACAGGCACGACCGGCGGGGTCAGCCAATCGACAAACAAGCAGATCCCCCGTCTTCAGCTGCTTGCAACGAAGCGACGTAAACGATTCCTCGTAGATGAACTTCCTTACTTCCTTTTCGACGAAGCAGCCAACCCCGATGTTTCCGGTCTGTATCAACCGGACACCCTCTGTCGCTATGTGCTCGGACTCAATCCAATCACCGTCATCGAACAGTTCCTTTTTTCGCTCCGCCAAATCAAAGAGCGTCTTCACGTCCCACTCCCCGCTAAAACCCGGCAGGCGGGTTTGGCCGGTGAGGAGTTGCTGCATGGCGGTCTGTTTGAGGTCGCGCTTCTTGGCAATGAGCCGCTCCAGCCCGCCCAGCAGCGCATCCACATCGCTCAACGCCGCCGCGATGGCGCGTTGTTCGGGGAGGAGCGGGACTGGGTAAAGGAAATCGACCGCATCGCTGATGTTGAACTGCTTTTGTGCTGTGCCGTATTGCACGCATGCAACACGGGCTCGCCCCAACGGTGAGTTCATGGCGAAACAAAGCCATTCAGAATCGAAAGAAGGATGCTTTCGAATAATCATCATCGAAGCACAATTGCACCCGTCAAATTCTTTTGGAATCACCGCAGTAGTTCCGGGTTCACCGACACGAACCATGACCAGATCTGCCGCACATAGCCTGGAAGCTGGAAGTCTGTGATTGCTGGCTGTGGTGATCCGCTTGGCTGATTCCCAGTTGATCGAGTTTTCACTGACATCCGAACCCACCAACATGGGGACAGTTCCGGCTTTGTCGAAGTAGGTCGATGGATTAATTACTAGACCAACAGATTGCCGCGGCGAAATATCCTTGAGCGGCTTTACGCCCCATTCTTCAGGGATGACGCCTAGTTCTGTCTGTTTGTATCCGGGCGTCACTTCCACACCGCCCCCATCTTCTTGAGGTGTTCCTCCACGCGGGCCGCGAGCGTCGCCACCTCGTCGGTAAGCTGCGGCAGCGGCGTGGCGTAGCGCTCGGCCAGCTCGCGGATGCGCCCGGTGAGCGTCTGTGAGACGCGATCCAGCTCGCCCTGCACGGCGGCTGACAGCCGCGCCATCCACTTCTCGTCCACGACCAGCGTCTTGATCTCGGCCTCGGTGAGCTTGGGGTACTTGTCGTAGGCCAGCGAGTCCAGTGCGGCGTCAGCTTCACGAACCTGCTTCTTCAGCGCCGTTATGTCGTTGCTCAAGCCTAGCCACTGCGTCAAGACCGCCAACTCGGCGGCCCCGTCCGGGTCGCCACCGATTTCGCGGATGCGCTCCTTCACCGTGGCGGCAGTGATGCTCTCGAAGCCGGCGAACACAGCCTCCTCGCCGCCGTGCTCCTCCTCCAGTTCGGCAAGGCTGGCGCTGGCCGCTTCCAGTTCGACCTGCCTGGCGGCTATGCCCGCCTGTTCCCTGGCGAAGTAGCGGGCGACGATGAGTGATTTCGGGATCAGCTCGCAGGCCCAGCCCTTGTCCCTGGCCTTGCCCTTTTTGTCGCTCTCCATGATGCGGACGGCTTTCGCCACCCAGCCGTCGGCGGAAATCAGATAGGCGTCGTCCTGCATGGTCTCAGCCCAGTAGTCCATCAGGTGCTGGTAGATGTCGTAGGCGTCGAGCAGCGGGACCTCTTTGAAGGTGGCGAGCAGCGCCTCGGCGAGGCTCTCGATGAGCGCCTTGGGGTGGCCATCCTTGGCGAAGCCGGTGAGCTGCGAGCCGACGGCAGCGCGCCAGTCGGCAAAGCGGCGGGTCGCGGTCTGGTTGAAGGCGGTGAATTCTGCGTGGCCGAAGATGGCCGGCTTGACCTCGGCCAGAGGCAGCTTGAGGCGAGCGTAGCCGGGGCGGCCGGCCGACTCGAACAGGGTGGCGCGCACGCCGGGCAGCACCTGCCAGTAGTCGGCGAAGGCGTCGAGATCGCGCTCGGGGATACCGCCATTGAGGTGCGCGTCGATGTCCTGCAGGTCCTCGGCTTCGCCGCTGTCGATGTAGCGCGGCAGATTGAGGTTGAAGTCGTTCTTGGCGTCGACGATTTCGGCCAGCGGCACCATGCGGGCGTAGCGAGGGACATCGGCCTGTCTGGTGAAGGTGTCGACGATGCGGTGGATGTCCTGCTCGCGCAGGCGGTTCTTGTTGCCGTCCTTGATGAAGCCTTTCGCGGCATCGATCATGAACACGCCCTTGCGGCCGGCGGCGTTCTCCTTGTCCAGCACCAGGATGCAGGCCGGGATGCCGGTCCCGAAGAAGAGGTTGGCGGGCAGGCCGATGATGCCTTTGAGAATGCCCGAGCGGACGAGCTGCTTGCGGATCGTGGCCTCGGCGTTGCCGCGAAAAAGTACGCCGTGCGGCAGGATGCAGGCGCCTTTGCCCGCAGCCTTCATCGATCGGACGATGTGCAGCAGATAGGCATAGTCGCCTTGCTTGGCCGGCGGCTCGCCCCAGGCGAAGCGCTGGTAGGGATCATTCGACGGCGTCAGGCCGATGGTCCAGGTCTTGTCCGAGAAAGGCGGATTGGCGACCACGTAGTCGTAGCTGCGAAGCTGCTCGCCCTCCTTGAACTTGGGCGCGGCCAGGGTGTTTCCGGAGAGGATGTTGGCCGTCGGGAAGTCGTGCAGGATCATGTTCATGCGCGCAAGGCCGGCGGTGGTCACGTCCTTCTCCTGCCCTTCGAGCGTGATGTGCTTGCCCGCCTGGGCGGCCACCTTGAGGAGCAGCGAACCCGATCCGCAGGTCGGGTCGTAGGCGGTGGTGGACGCCTTGGTGTTGTTCGGCGCGATGCCGATCACCTTGGCGATGATGCGGCTGACCTCGGCGGGAGTGTAGAACTGGCCCTTGCTCTTGCCGCTCTCGGTGGCGAAGTGGCGCATCAGGTATTCGTAGGCGTCGCCAAGAATGTCGTCGTGCTCGGCGCGATTCTGCGAGAAGTCGAGTTCTGGCTTCTGGAAGATGCCGATCAGGTTGCTCAGGCGATCGACCATCGCCTGGCCCTCACCAAGCTTGTTGGGGTCGTTGAAGTCGGGGAAGTCGCTTTTCGCCAAACGGGCGTTGGCGTCGACCAGTGGCGCAATGATCTGTTTGTTGATCCTGTCGCCGATGTCGCTCTTGCCCTTGAGCGCGATCATGTCCCTGAAGCTTGCCCCCGTGGGGATGGTCACCGGGGGAGCGAATGCGTCGCTGTCGCCGTACTTGTCGGTGATGTACTTGATGAACAGCATGAACAGGACGTAGTCCTTGTACTGGCTGGCATCCATGCCGCCGCGCAGTTGATCGCACGAGGCCCAGAGGGAGGAATAGAGGTCGGACTTCTTGAGGGCCATGAGCGGTCTTTTCAGAGCATTGATGCCATATGGCACAGGTTGCGAACTTTACACGGCGGACGACAACGGACCAAGCGTATCCACCCCACTGGCATGAGCTTTGCACGCGGAAGGCGATTTTGCGAAACAGATTCAGCTCGCCGTTCACATCCTCAGCCCGAACCGCCGAATCGTTGCCGCCAGCGATACCTGGACAAAGGTATCGTGTTCTGCAGTCAATCGCTCGAAGGTACGCCAGTGCATGCCCTTGGGTTTGCCGCCGTCGGGATTCGCAATGCCCGCAGGCCAGCCCAGTCGATCCCGGATCCTGTCCGACCGCCGCAGCGCTCTATAGTTAGCATCTTCGCGCTGGCAAGCATAGACCAGCCTGTGACAATGCCGACACGCGAAGATTGACCCGCCGAAGAGGATCGCCACACCTTCGGATTGGCCTTTTTGCTTTCTGGTGGCCTTCCCTTCTCATAAATGTGAAGCAGCTTGCCGTTCTTGCGGTTGCCGACGCACAGCGTCTTGCCGGCGCCAGCGTTAAGGTCGTCGACTAGCTCGCCACTCGGAGGCCGTCCCTTGCCCGCCCGAAGTCTCACGCGAAGACGGTGCAGCAGGGCCTTGGCCCATCGCGCTCGCTGAACGCGAGACCACATGCGCAGCGTCCGGAACTTGGCCAGAGCCATGGCTGAGAAACCCTCACCGCGCCTGGGTCGATTCATTGCCTACGAATCCTAGCTCCCGGATACTGATAACGTTGGCATTGAAGCTCATTTCATCTCTTGGCTTTTTGTAACCATTTTGGCTCATTATGTGTTTCGGGTTGTTAGCTGAGGAGCAACCCCAAGAGGGATTCGAGAAGTCGCTTTCCGCGATTTTTGGCGTTGTGAACGAACTCGAAGAAGCCGAGGTAGAGAGGAAGACTTTCCTGGGAGATCCCGCGGTGAGGCCGCAGCCAGGAGCGCAGCAAGGACCAGAAGCCCTCGATGGTGTTGACGTGAACCTCGTGGAAGCCGTCGCCGTCTTCATCGCGGG